>DASXAF010000054.1:0-63443 GCA_036406955.1 Casimicrobiaceae bacterium | reverse complement strand
TGGCGCGAGCGCAGGAAGCGCACGGCGCCGATGCGCTCCACCGCGCGCGATCCCATGTCCGCCGAGAACTCCTGGTCGCGGAAGACGGTGAGACCTTCCTTCAGCGACAGCTGGAACCAGTCGCGGCAGGTGACGCGATTGCCGGTCCAGTTGTGGAAGTACTCGTGGCCGACGACGCCTTCGATCGCGAGGAAATCGTCGTCGGTCGCCGTCGCGGCGTCGGCGATCACCAGCCGGCTGTTGAAGATGTTGAGGCCCTTGTTCTCCATCGCGCCCATGTTGAAGTCGTCGGCGCAGAAGATCATGAACGTGTCGAGGTCGTACTCGCGGCCGAAGCGCTCCTCGTCCCAGCGCATGGCACGCTTGAGCGACGCCATCGCATGCCCGCAGCGCGGCAGGTTGCGCGCCGTCGAGTAGATCCGCAGCTCGACCGTGCGGCCCGACGCGGTGGTGTACGTGTCGGTGGCGGCCGTGAGATCGCCCGCCACGAGCGCGAACAGGTACGAAGGCTTCGGGAACGGGTCGCGCCAGGTGGCGTAGTGTCTTCCGCCTGCGAGCGGGCCCGAGTCGACCAGGTTGCCGTTCGACAGCAGCATCGGATAGCGCGCACGGTCGGCGCGCAGCGTCACGGTGTATTGCGCGAGCACGTCCGGCCGGTCGGGGAAGTACGTGATGCGCCGAAACCCTTCCGGCTCGCATTGCGTGCAGAACACGCCGGACGACAGGTACAGGCCTTCGAGCGCGACGTTGCGTGCCGGTGCGATGCGCGAGCGCACCGTGAGCACGCCGTGGTCGGGCATCTCGTCGAGCGCGAGCTGCGTCGAGGTGAGGCGAACGCGCGACGGCGGCAGCGCGATGCCGTCGAGCGCCACCTGCACGTCGGTCTGGTGCTCGCCGTCGAGCACGAGCGGCACCCGCCGATCCTGGGGCGCGGCCTCGGGGTTGCGTTGAAACGCGAGCGTCGCCGTCACTTCGGTCGCCTCGGGATCGAGGTCGAATGCGAGGTGCAGCGAATCGATCCGGAACGCCGGCGACCGATAGTCGACGCGCCGCTTGGCGGGCGGGCGGCCTTCGCGCGGAAGCATCACCGGATGCAGCTCCTCGACCGTTCGGTCACTTCACTTCGAGCAGCTTCACGTCGAAGATCAACGTGGCGTTGGGTGGAATGACGCCGCCCGCGCCGCGCGCGCCGTAGCCCATGTCCGGCGGAATGATGAGCGTGCGCTCGCCGCCGACTTTCATGCCCGCCACACCTTCGTCCCAGCCCTTGATCACCTTGCCCGCGCCGAGGATGAAGCCGAAGGGGACGTTGCGATCGAGCGAGCTGTCGAACTTGGCGCCTTTGCCGCTCGGCTGCGCAGGGTCATAAAGCCACCCAGTGTAATGCACGACCACCGGCTTGCCGCTTTGTGCTTCGGCGCCAGTGCCTTGTTTTACATCTATTTTCTGCAGCGACGTAATTGTGGCACTCAACTTGCTCTCTCCACTGGTGGATGGCGCGGTGCCTTGCGCGAGCGCGCAGGCGGCGTGCATGCCGAGCATTATGACCACAGCGCCTGCAAGGCAGTGCAATGGCCGAAGAACGGTCGAAAGCCGGCGAAGCAAACGGGTCTGCATCAGGGTGCCCTTCGGGACAATGTTGGCGCGACGCGGATGCGCGCGCAGGGAGCATGCGCAATAACGTGAAATTGTAGCGAACACCCTTGCCGATTCGCCGCGTGCGCGAATTTGCTGCAGGCAACAAGAGAGAATTTTGCGCGGCGCGCGCGATTGGGCTATAAATGTCGACACCCTGCTTCAGAGACAATAAAAGCGCGCACGATGCCATCGCCGAGCGTTGGCGCGCAGGCTCGGCCGGTGTACTGCAAGCGCCGCCATGTTCGGATTCCTGACTCCCGGTACCAAGGAAATCGCCGACCCGCTGACGTCGACCAAGACCGTCGGCGCGTGGTTGCGCGATTTGCCCGCCCTGGACGTCGTCGGCCGCCAGCAGGCCGTGATGCGCGCGTTCGACGCGATGCGCCAGTCGCGCAAGCCGGTCGACGTCGCGCGGGCGCATGCGATCCAGCTGCTGGACGCCGCGCTCGGCGCCGACCGGCGCCAGCTCATCAAGCAATACGTCGAGAACGTCGACAGCGCGGCGCGGCTGGCCGAGAGCCTCTGGTCGGCCGTCTTCGAGCTGTCGCAGGGCTTCATTTACGCGTACCAGAGCGCCCTCGAGGAAGCGCTGCGCCAGCCGGCGAACCCGCGCTGGAAAGCGCAGGTCGCGGTGCTGTTCGCGCGCCTGCTGCACTACTACGGCACCGACGCCAAGCTGCGCGTCAGTCGCTTCGAGCGCTGGATCCCGGCGAAGTGGATGGACCTGCACCGCACGTACCTGCGTGCAACCGAGCTCGGGATCGAGCGCGTGCCCACCACGCTCGGGCACGCGGGTCCCAACGCCACGCAATGGACCATCGAGCAGGAGTACCTGTTCGTCCTGCTGATCCACCAGCTCAACACCGGCAACCTGTCGCCGCTCGAGCTCGACTGGGCGAGCGCTCAGCTCCGGGCCTGGAGCCGGCGCCTCACGCTCGACGCCGTGCCGCGCTCGATGGAAGGCTTCTTCGTCGACCTCGCCGGCAAGATCGGCATGGTGCGGCGCACGGGCCAGGACTCCGGCTCCATGCTGCGATATCTCGACACCACGCCGCTTGCCGAGCAGCTCGAGCGCGCGGTCGCAGCGCTGCGCCAGGCGCAGGATACCGATGCCGGTCCCGCGGCAGCGATCAATTCGCAGCGCGTCGCCGTTCTCGAGAAGGTGCGCCCCGCCGTTGCGCCGAACCTCAATGCCGACCTTCGCCGCGATCCGCGCGTCGCGTGCACGGTTGCAGCGCGCGTGCGCGTGGGCCTCACCCGCATCGTGCAGCAGCTCATCGCCAAGGACCTGAACGATGGGGCGCAGGAGCACGGCACTGCGACCGAATACATCGAGGTGCATGCCGTGGCCGACGGGCCGCGTGTCAAGCGCGCTGCCCAGGACGAGCAGGACTCGCTCGCGATGAGCCTGTCGCAGTTCTCCGATCCGATGTGGCAGGTCAAGGACCGCAGTGTCGCGGGCCTGCGCATCTCGGCCGCGGGCGGCATCGGCCAGTCGCTCATGCTGGGCGCGCTCGTCGCCGTGCGCCAGTCCGATCTCTCCGATTGGGTGCTCGGCGTCGTGCGTCGTCTCAACAAGGTGTCCAACGACGAGGTCGAGGCCGGCGTCTCGATCATCGCGGAGCGCATCGTGCCCGTGCAGCTCAACGCCAGGCGCGACGCGAAGGACGACATGGGATTCGTCGTGAACGGCATCGACGTGTCGACCGTCGGTGCGCGCTTCGACGGCATCTACCTGCCGCCGCCGTCGCGACCGGACAAGCCGCTGTCGGTGAAGACGCTCATCGTGCCGACGCAGGAATACGCCGAGGGCCGGCACGTGCTGCTGACCACGGGCCGCTCGCTCTACACCATCGTGCTACGGCACCTGGTCGAGCAGCGCGCGGACTGGAGCTGGGCCGCGATACAGATCGCAGAAAAGAAGGCGCGCGAATAACGCAGGCTGCGTAAACGCCTTGATGCCTGACGAAGGCCAGGGATCTGCCGTCGCCCCACGAGGCGGCAACGAAGGTCGTGCGTTCAATCCACCGGCCTGAACCGCAGCTCGAGCTGACGCTGGAACAGGTCCGGCCGATCGGGCCGGGGTAGCGGCGAGGACTTGAGGATCGCGCGCTGCACGGCGTCGTCGTACGCGCGCACGCCGCTCGACTTGCGCAGGCGCACGTCGATGATCTCGCCCGTGGGAAGCTGCACGACGTCGAACACGGCTTCCGGGTTGCCCGTCATGTCCGGCGGCAGCGTGAGATTGCCCTTGATCTTCGCGCGAATCCGGTCGATCCACTCGGCCTGCGCGCGGCTGCGCGCGCCTGCTTCGGCCTGCCGCGCCGCACGCTCCCGCAGCTCGCTCTCGGCGGCAGCCCGCAACTGCTGCTCGCGCTCGGCCTGTTTCCGAAGGTCGGCCTCGCGCTCGGCCTTCGCGCGCTGCTGCGCCTCCTTTTCCGCCTGCGCACGCATGGCATCGAGCTGGCGCTGCTGGCGCGCCTTCTGCTCGGCCTCCTTCTTCTCCTGCTCCTTGCGCACTCGCTCGCGGTCCGCTTCCTCGCGTGCCTTGCGCTCGGTTTCTTCGCGCGCCTTGCGCTCCGCTTCCTGCTTCGCCTTGAGCGCGATCTCCGCCTCGCGCGGATTCGGCTGCTCGACCTTGGGCGGCTCGGGCTTGGGCTCCGGAGGCGGCGGGGGCGGTGGCGGTGGTTGCGGCACCGGCTGCGGCTGCGGCGGCTGCGGCTTCGGTTGCGGCGCCGGCGGCGCGTACAGGTCCGCGCTGATCGGCGCGGCGGGCCGGTTCTGCCACGACACGGAGAACACGAGGAAGAGCACGAACAGCACGTTCACGCCGATCGCGAGCGCGAGCGCGATCCACTTGCCGCGCACGCGGCGCGGCGCGAGCGTGCGATCGCGCGCGACCATCGCTCTAGACGCCGGGCGGACGCGCGAGCAGCCCCACGCGCCTGACGCCGCTGCGCTGCAGGGCGTCGAGCACCGCGAGCACGTCCTCGTATTTCGCGTTGCGGTCGGCGGCGATGACGACGGGCTGGTCGCCCTGCTGCTGCTTGGCGAGCGCACGCGCGACGAGGTCCTCGCGGCTGACGCGCTGCTCGGGCGTGTTGAGCTGGCGATCACGCAGGTACAGCGCGCCGTTGCGCAACGTGACCTCGAGCGGCTGCTGCGGCACGGTCAGCTTGCTCCCCACGGTCGGGAGCTGGATCTCACCCGGCGCGACGAGCGGCGCCGTGATCATGAAGATCACGAGCAGCACCAGCATCACGTCGATGTACGGCACGACGTTGATCTGGTTGATGGGCTTGCGGTGGCGGCGCATGGAAGCTACGGGCGAGGACCGAGGATCGAGGAGCGAGGGACAGTGGAGTCAGGTGCAACGGCGGCGATTTGGCACGAACGCTCCCTCGCCCCTCGCTCCTCGCGCCTGATCCCTTGCTTCATCCCTGCCTCTGCAAAATATTCGAGAACTCCTCGATGAACGTCTCGTACCTCACCGAGAGCCGATCCACGTCGTGGGTGTAGCGGTTGTATGCGACCACGGCGGGAATCGCCGCGAAGAGGCCGATCGCCGTGGCGATCAGCGCTTCGGCGATCCCCGGCGCGACGTTGGCGAGCGTTGCCTGGCTCACGTTCGACAGGCCGCGGAATGCGTTCATGATGCCCCACACGGTGCCGAGCAGGCCGATGTAGGGCGACACCGAGCCGACCGTCGCGAGCCCCGCCAGGTTGGCTTCCAGCACGTCGATCTCGCGTTGATAGGCGGCGCGCATCGCGCGCCGCGCGGAGTCGAGCGTCACGGCGGACGAGCTGCCCTGACGCCGGTGCTTGGCGAACTCGCGAAAGCCGGCCGTGAAGATGTGCTCCATGCCGCCGCCGATGCGCGCCTGGCTCGCGCGCTGATACAGATCGTTCAGCTCGCCGCCCTTCCAGAACTCGTCCTCGAAGCGGTCCGTCTCGCGCGTGGTGCGGCGCAGCTGGAACATCTTGAGGAAGATCTGCCACCACGACCACAGCGAGAGCAGCGCGAGCAGCAATACGATCGCCTGCACGACGACCGAGGCGTGCACGACGAGGTTCAGGAACGAAAGGTCGGTGTGTACGTTCACAGCGTGTTCTCCAGGGCCGCCGCGAGCGGTTCGGGTATCCGCCGCGGCCGCAGGGCCCGTGCATCGACGCAGGCGAGCGCCACCTGCGCTTGGTTCAACAACTCGGCACCGCGCAGCACGCCCTGGCGCAGGAGCAGGGTGGCCGCCTTTCGGTCGAGCACTTCGACCGTGGCCGTCAGCACATCGTTCAGGCGCGCGGGGCGCAGGAAGTCCATCTCGACGCGGTACACGACGAACGCGACGCCGTGCGCCTGCTCGAACGCCGCGAGCGGAAAGCCGAGCGACTCCAGCCACTCGGTGCGCGCGCGCTCCATGAACTTGAGGTAGTTCGCGTAGTACACGACGCCGGCCGCGTCGGTATCCTCGTAGTAAACGCGCAACGTGAACGTAAAGGGCTCCATCCCGTCATTCCTGCGAAGGCAGGAATCCAGTGGCGTGCCCGCGAAGACCCTGGGTCCCTGCGTTCGAAGGGACGACGATCGTGAGGCGGTCACTCACCGGGGAACAGATCCGATGCCGCGCCGGGCGTCGGCCGCGTGAGCCCGAAGTGACGATAGGCCAGCGTCGTCGCCACGCGCCCGCGCGAAGTGCGTTGCAGGAAGCCCTGCTGGATCAGGAACGGCTCCAGCACGTCCTCGATGGTGTCGCGCTCCTCGCCGATGGCGGCGGCGAGGTTGTCGAGGCCTACGGGCCCGCCATCGAACTTGACGAGCACGGCCTGCAGCAGCTTGCGGTCCATCACGTCGAGGCCCGATGCATCGACGTCGAGCATCGACAGCGCGGCGTCGGCCACGCCGCGCGTGACGTGGCCCTGCGCGCGCACTTCCGCGTAGTCGCGCACGCGGCGCAGGAGGCGATTCGCGATGCGCGGGGTGCCGCGCGACCGCGTGGAGATCTCGAGCGCGCCCTCGTGCTCGATGCGGATCTCGAGCAGCGCGGCCGAGCGCTCGACGATGCGCGTGAGCTCCTCGGCGCTGTAGAACTCGAGGCGCGCCACGATGCCGAAGCGATCGCGCAATGGATTGGTGAGCATGCCGGCGCGCGTGGTCGCGCCGACGAGCGTGAACGGCGGCAGGTCGAGCTTGACGCTGCGCGCCGCCGGCCCTTCGCCGATCATGATGTCGATCTGGAAGTCCTCGAGCGCGGGATAGAGGATCTCCTCGACGATCGGCGACAGCCGATGGATCTCGTCGATGAACAGCACGTCGCGCGCCTCGAGGTTGGTGAGCAGCGCCGCGAGGTCGCCCGGGCGCTCCAGCACGGGCCCCGAGGTCTGGCGCAGGTTCACGCCGAGCTCGTGCGCGAGGATGTGCGACAGGGTGGTCTTGCCGAGGCCCGGCGGGCCGAAGAGCAGAACGTGGTCGAGCGCCTCACCGCGCTTGCGCGCAGCCTCGATGAAGATGCCGAGCTGGTCCCGGATCTTCTCCTGGCCGACGTACTCGGCGAGGCGCCGGGGCCGCAGCGCGCGCTCGAAGACCTCCTCCTGCGCGCTGGCCGGCGTGCCGGTGACCACGCGGTTGAGATCGTCGTTCTGGATGGCCATCGAGCGGTCAGGCCTTCGCGAGCAGCTTCAGCGCCTGCTTGATGCCGTCGGCCACCGCGACACCGTCGGGCAATTGCTTCACCGCACCGAGCGCTTCGCGCTCGTTGTAGCCGAGCGCGAGCAGTGCGTTCAGGATGTCCGACGACACCGGCGCGGGACGATTCACGCCGGTCGCGTGCGTGAGCTCGGCGCCGAGCTTGTCCTTGAGCTCCAGCAGGATGCGCTCCGCCGTCTTCTTGCCGATGCCGGGAATCTTCGTCAGGCGCCCGGACTCCTGCAACGTGATCGCCTGCGCGAGCTCGCCCACCGACAGCCCGGACAGCACCGCGAGCGCGATCTTGGCGCCGATGCCGTTCACCTTGAGGAGCTGCCTGAACGCGCGCCGCTCGCCGTCGCTGCCGAAGCCGTAGAGGAGATGCGCGTCCTCCCGCACGACGAGATGGGTGAACAGCGTGATGCGGTCGCCGGTGTTGGGCAGGTTGTAGAACGTGCTCATCGGCACGTCGACCTCGTAGGCCACGCCCTGCACGTCGAGCAGCAGCTGCGGAGGATTCTTCTCGAGCAGGACGCCCGACAGACGACCGATCATGGCGCCCGATTGTAGCCCAGCGATGCGCGCGCTCACGCCTCGCGCAGCGACGCGAGATGCGCGCGTGCTTCGAGGAGCGACGGCGCGATCCGCACGCCCGCGGCCGCGAGCTCCGCCGGCGGCGCGACGAGATCCGGGACCATCACGACGGCCATTCCGGCGGCGAGGCCGGCGCGCACGCCGGGCTCGGAGTCCTCGAGCACGAGGCAATGGCCGGGTGCCACGCCGAGGCGGCGTGCCGCCTCGAGATAGATGTCGGGCGCCGGCTTGCCGCGAGCGACGTCGTCGCCGCCGACCACCGTGTCGAAGCGCTCGAGCACGGCCGCATGCGCGAGCTTCGCGCGTGCGCGCTCGCGGCGCGTCGACGTTGCGACGGCGCGCGGCAGGCGCGCCTCGTCCAGCCAGTCGAGGATCTCGCCGACGCCGGCCTTCAGCGCCACGCCGTCGCGCGCGACGATCGCATCGTAGGTCGCATGCCAGCGCTCGAGCACCGCGTCGACGGGATACGGCGCCGCATACGTGTCGCGCAGCAGCTCGCCGCAGTCGGCGAAGTTGCGCCCCACCATGCGCAAGCCGAGCGCCTCGTCGAATGCGACGCCGAGCGCCGCCGCGCACTCGGCCCATGCGCGCAGCGCGAGCGGCTCGGTGTCGAGGATCAGGCCGTCCATGTCGAACACGACGGCGCGCAAATGGAACCTCACAACGGGGACACGCGACCGGCGCGCACGCGATAGCCCCGGCGCGCCAGAACACCGAAGCCCGTGGATGCATGCGCATGACAGATCGCCGCAGCGAGCGCATCGGCCGCGTCCGCAGCGGGAATGCCGGGCAGGGCGAGCAGCCGGCACACCATGTGCTGGACCTGGCTCTTCTGCGCGCGGCCTCCGCCCACCACCGCCTGCTTCACTTGTCCGGCGGTGTACTCGGTGACCGGAAGGCCGGCGAGCACGGCTGCGGCGATCGCGGCGCCGCGCGCCTGGCCGAGCAGCAGCGTCGAGTTGGGATTCACGTTCACGAACACCTTCTCGACGGCGACTTCGGTCGGGCTCGACTCGGCGATGACGTGCGCGAGATCGCGCGCGATGACGCCGAGGCGCACCGGCAGGCTCGAGCCGGTCGCGCGTATGCAGCCGCTCGCCACGTACACGAGCGCGCCGCGCTGCGCCTCGATCAACCCGAAGCCCGTGACCCGCAGACCGGGATCGATGCCGAGGATGCGGCGCGCTCGGGTCGGCACGCTACGCGGTTTCGAGCACCGCGGTGGTGTAGACGTCCTGGACGTCGTCCAGGGACTCGAGCGCGTCGAGCAGCTTCTGCATGCGCTGCGCATCCTCGCCGGCGAGGTCGATCTCGGTCGTGGGCTTCATCACGACTTCGGCGTACGCCGGCTTGAGCCCCGCCTTCGCGAGGGCATCCTTGACCGACACGAAGTCGTACGGCGCGGTGATCACCTCGATGCTGCCGTCGTCGTTGGCGGTGACGTCCTCGGCGCCGGCATCGATCGCGGCTTCCATGACGCGATTCTCGTCGGTGCCCGGCGCGAACACGAGCTGCCCGACGTGCTTGAACAGGAACGCGACCGAGCCCTGCGAGCCGAGATTGCCGCCGTGCTTGTCGAAGGCGTGCCGCACGTCGGCCACCGTGCGCGTGCGATTGTCGGTCATGGCGTCGACGATCACCGCCGCGCCGTTGATGCCGTACCCCTCGTAGCGGATCTCTTCGTAGCTCACGCCCTCGAGCCCGCCGCTGCCGCGCTTGATCGCGCGCTCGATGGTGTCCTTCGGCATGTTCTGGTCCATCGCCTTGTCGACGGCGAGGCGCAGGCGCGGGTTCGCCGAAGGATCACCGCCGCCGAGGCGCGACGCGACCGTGATCTCCTTGATCAGGCGCGTGAAGATCTTGCCGCGCTTCGCGTCGGCGGCCGCCTTCTTGTGCTTGATGTTCGCCCATTTGCTGTGGCCGGCCATGACGGTGCTGACGACACGTTGCGCGATGCGCGATTATACGGCGGCGCGCCGCCTTCCGCCCCGTCAGAGCAGGTCCTGCTGCTGGAGGAACTGGCGCAGCACCTGCAGCCGCACGCCCGCGTCGTTGATCTCGAGCATGCTCTGCTTGATGTGCAGCGGCAGCGGCAGCAGCTCGGCGAGGCGATAGCCGACCCACGATGCGTCGTCGTACGGCCGCTCGGCGGGAAAGTTCTCCGGCCCGACCCGCGTTGCGATGAGCTCCAGCAGGCGTGCGAGCGGCTGATACGTCTCGTCGAGCGCCAGGCGCGGCTCCGCGGCGATGGGAACGACGACGCCGTGCACGAGGCCGGTGGCGTCCGTCTCGTGGCTTTCCACCCGGAACCGCGTGAGCCCCACCGTTGCGAGATGCAGGATGCCGAGTTGCGGCATGTCGAAATTCGTGATCCGCGCGAGCGTGCCGATGGACGCGAACTGCGGCGGCTCCCCGTGCGGCCGCGCGACCTCGTCGCCGTGCGTGAGCAGGCATACGCCGAAAGGGCGCTCCTGCGCGAGACACGCCTTGGTCATCTCGACGTAGCGCGGCTCGAACACCTTGAGCGGCAGCACGCCGCCCGGGAATAGCACCGTGCGCAGCGGGAAGAGCGGAACGGTCCTCGGCGCGTCGCGGCCTTCGCCCTTCAGGAAGCCGAATGCGGGCATCAATCGAGGCCGCGGTGGCGCACGAGCACCTGGTAGCGGGGCGAGAAGCTCTGTGCCAGGCGCTCGGCGAGATAGACCGAGCGATGCTGGCCGCCCGTGCAGCCGATCGCGACCGTGAGGTAATTGCGGCTGTCGCGTGCGTAGTCGGGCAGCCAGCTCGCGACGAAATGATAGATGTCGCCGTACATGCGCTCGACCTCGGGGATCTTCTCGAGAAAGGCGATGACCTCGCGGTCCTTGCCGCATTGGGGCGCGAGATGCGGCTCGTAGTGCGGGTTGGGCAGGCAGCGCACGTCGAAGACGAGGTCCGCGTCGAGCGGCACGCCGTGCTTGTAGCCGAACGACTCGACCTGCAGCGTGAGCTTCGACGGATCGACGGAAAGATAGTCGCGGATCCAGCCTCGCAACGCCACCGCCGGCAGCTCACTGGTGTCGAACACGATGCCGAGCTGGCGCACGTCGGCGAGCAGCTTGCGCTCGTACTCGATCGCCTCGGTGAGCGTGCGCTCGCCGCTCGAGAACGGATGGCGCCTGCGCGTCTCGGAGAAGCGCTTGACCAGCGTCTCGACCTTGGCGTCGAGGAACAGGAACCGCACGTGCCAGCCGGCGCGCTTCAGCGTGTCGATCGCCTGCTCGAGCCCCGGCAGCCCGGGACCGGTCTTGATGTCGAGCGCGACGGCGACGCGGCTGCGTCCCATCTTCGCGAGATACGCTGCAGTGTCGAGCAGCAGCGGCAACGGCAGGTTGTTGACCGCGTAGTAGCCCGAATCCTCGAGCGCCGCGAGGGCGACGTTCTTGCCGGAGCCGGAGAGGCCGCCTATGAGGATGAGGTCCATGCGGTGTCGGGTGAGGAGAGGCGTTAGGGGCGAGGGGTTAGGTGCGAGGGAGCATCACGGAAGGTTTGCTGATTCCGTGACTCGCGTTACGCGCTGAACTGCGCAGAACTGGCCGCTCCCAAGCACCAAGCACTCGCCCTAACCCCCATCCTCCATCAGCTGCTGCTGCCGCTCGATGAACTCGCGCGTGCTGTCGATGCCGCGCTGGTTCAGCACGAAGTTGCGCACCGCGGCTTCGACGAGCACGGCGAGGTTGCGGCCGGCGGCGACGGGAATGGTGACCTTGCGGATCGGGATCGACAGCACTTCCTGGTAGGTCGCGTTGACTTGCAGGCGGTCGAGATCGCCGAACGCTTCGTTGCTGTGGTCCTCGAGATGCACGATAAGGCGCAGCAGCTTGTGCGGCCGCACCGCCGTTTCGCCGAAGATCGTGCGGATGTTGAGGATGCCGATGCCGCGCACCTCGAGGAAGTCGCGCAGCACCGCGGGGCAGCGTCCCTCGACCGTGTCGGGCGAGATGCGATACAGCTCCACGATGTCGTCCGCGATGAGGCCGTTGCCGCGCGAGATCAGCTCCAGCGCCAGCTCGCTCTTGCCGATCGCGGAAGCGCCCGTGATCAGCACGCCGAGCTCCAGCACGTCGAGGAACACCCCGTGCAGCGACGTCGACTCGGCCAGGGTGCGCTGCAGGTAGATGCGGAATACGTCGACGATGTGCGGCGACGGCTGCTGCGACGTGAACAGCGCGATGTGGTGCGTGTTGCAGAGGTCGATCAGCAGCGCCGGCACTTCCTCCCCGTTGCCCACGACCACGGCGACCAGCTCGGAGGTGAAGATGCGCGTGATCTGGCGCCGCATCTCGTCCTCGGGCAGCCCGCGCAGGTAGGAGAGCTCGGCAGCGCCCAGCACTTGCATGCGGAAGGGATGGATCAGGTTCATGTGCCCGATCTGCCCCATCGTGGGCTTCAACGCGGACTCGCCGGTCAGCACCCGGTTTCCGCCCTGGCGTCCGGCGAGCCACGTCAACCCGAGCTTGTCGCGGTTCTGCTCGAAGAGCTTCTCGACGCCGACCTGGCGCAGTCCCGCTTCGTTCATGCCGGTAGCGTAACGTCATTCCCGCGAGAGCGGGAATCCAGCGGCGTGACGGCACGACACTGGGTCCCTGCTCTCGCAGGGACGACGCGCTTCACCGCGGCTGCCATTCGGCGAACACGCGCTCGAGCGCGGCCGCATCCGCGGCGTGTGCGAGGCGCTCGCGAAACGCACGCTCCGAGAACATCTGCGCGAGCTCGGACAGGAGCTGCAGGTGCTGGTCCGTGGCGTGCTCGGGCACGAGCAGCACGAACACCTGGGTCACGGGCTTGGCGTCGGGCGCGTCGAAGTCGATGCCGTGCCCGAGCCGCACGAATCCGCCGATGGCGTGGGTGAGCCCGCGTATGCGTCCGTGCGGAATGGCGATGCCCTGGCCGAGGCCGGTCGATCCCAGCTTCTCGCGCGCCGCGAGGCTTGCGGCGACCGCCGCCGGCGCGAGGCCTGCGTCGCGCTCGAACAGGCGCCCCGCTGCTTCGAACAGCCGTGCCTTGTTCGCCACATCGAGGTCGAGCACGATGCGGTCTGCCTGCAGTAGCGCGGCGATCTGGTTCATCGATAGGCGGGGTGGTCCACAAAAGCAAGCCCGGCGGGTTTGCCGCCGGGCCGCCCAAGGGCGAATGCCTGGAGCGCGGAGCGCGATTACATGTCTCGCCGCCGGGCTTTCCCGCGCCGCGCGCGATTATACGCTGCGACGCTTCAGTCGCCGCCTTCCGCCGCCGGGCCGGCGGCGCGCTCGATCTTGTCGTTGTCGACGCGATGCCCGGTGAGCTTCTCCTTGTGCTTCACGATCTGCCGGTCGAGCTTGTCGGCGAGCATGTCGATCGCGGCGTACATGTCCGGCTCGATGCTGCTCGCGTGCAGGTCCTTGCCGCGCACGTGCACCGTCGCCTCGACCTTCTGCTGCAACTTGTCCACCGTCAGCACGACGTTCACGTCGATCACGTGGTCGAAGTGGCGCGTCACGCGCTCGAGCTTGTCACGCACATAGCCGCGCAGGGCGGGCGTGATGTCGACATGGTGGCCGGTGAGTTGCAGGTTCATCAGGCTCTCCTTCATGACGATGTTGCCGGGAACGGACGTGCCCACACACCGCGCGCGCCCCGGGAGGCGCGCGCGGCGTGAGAAGCGGACCAGCATCAGAGCGCCTTGCGCAGATTGACGGGCGGGATCTGCAGCGCTTCGCGATACTTGGCGATCGTGCGCCGTGCGACCAGGATGCCCTGCTCGCCGAGCAGGTCGGCGATGCGGCTGTCGGTGAGCGGCGCCTTGGGGTCCTCGGCGCCGATGAGCTGCTTGATGAGCGCGCGGATCGCCGTGGCCGAGGCCGCGCCGCCGCTGTCCGTGGCCACGTGACTGCCGAAGAAGTACTTGAGCTCGAACGTGCCGCGCGGCGTGAGCATGTACTTCTGCGTGGTCACGCGCGAGATCGTGGATTCGTGCAGCGAGAGCATGTCGGCGATCTCGCGCAGCACCATGGGACGCATGGCGACCTCGCCATGCTCGAAGAAACGCCGCTGGCGCTCGACGATGGCCTGCGCCACGCGCAGGATCGTCTCGAATCGCTGCTGGACGTTGCGGATGAGCCACTTGGCTTCCTGCAGCTGGGCCGCGAGCTGCTGATTCGAGCTGTCGCGATTGCGCGTCAGGATGTCCGCGTAGATGCGGTTCAGCCGAAGCTTGGGCATCGCGGCCTCGTTCAGCGCGGCGACCCACTGTCCCCTTATCTTGCGTACGACCACGTCCGGGATGACATAGTTCGCCTCGGCCTTCGCGAAGGCGGCGCCCGGGCGCGGGTTGAGCGTGCGTATCAGCTCGCGCACCGCCCGCACGCCCGCGTCGTCGGTGTGCAGCAGGCGCTTGAGCTTGGTGAAGTCGCGGTTGGCGAGGAGCGGCAGGTGGCCGTCGACGACCTTCAGCGCGTCGGCCCGATGCGGCGTCTCCTGCGCCAATATCCTAAGCTGAAGCGCGAGGCATTCGGCGCAGTCCCGCGCGCCCACGCCGGCGGGCTCGAAGCTCTGGACGTACTTCAGTGCGATGTTGAGCTCGTCCGCATCGATCGCGAGCTCGGCGGGAAAGAGCTCGGCGATCTCGTCGAGCGGGCTCGCGAGGTAGCCGTCCTCGTCGAGGGCGTCGATGAGCGCGGTGACGATCGTGCGGTCGCGCAGCGGAAGGTTGAGCAGCGCGAGCTGCTCGTTCAGATGATCGCGCAGCGTGCTGGTCGCGACCTGCTGCGGATAGAACTCGTCGTCGTCGCTGCCGGAGCTGCCGCCCCAGTCGCTGTCTCCGCCGCCGCCGCCGTAGTCCGCGAAGTCGCCGATGTCGGGCGACTCGTCGCGCGTGAGCGGCGCGTCGTTGCGCGTGTCGACGACCGACTCGGGCGCGGAGGCGCGATCGAGCGCGTCGGCGCGGCCGGCGCCGGAGAGCGGCACTTCGCCGGCGCCTTCCTCCTCGACCTCGGCGCGCTCCAGCAGCGGATTCTCCTGCAGGATGCGCTCGACCTCGGCGTTGAGCTCCAGTGTCGAAAGCTGCAGCAGGCGAATCGACTGCTGCAGTTGCGGCGTCAGCGTGAGATGCTGCGAGAGCTTGAGTTGGAGCGTCTGCTTCACTGGGCTCGTGCTTGTCGCGCGCAGCGCTCAGCCTTCCCGCGCCGGCTCATTCGCTTGCCATGGCCGGTCCGTGGCGAGCACCTGAGCATGCATGGTGCCGCGAGTCGCCGGGAATCGCAATCACCGCGTTGGGCGGGTCGCCGGCCGGACAGGCAAACGAGGTCCGGACGACGATTCGGGCAGGCGCGTGCCTTCGGCGGCCTACAGCCGGAAGTGTTCGCCGAGGTAGACCTTGCGAACGTCCTCATTATAGACGATCTCGCCGGGCGCACCCGAGGCGAGGACGCGGCCCTCGTTGATGATGTAGGCGCGGTCGCAGATGCCGAGCGTCTCGCGCACGTTGTGATCCGTGATCAGCACGCCGATGCCGCGCTCCTTGAGGAAGCCGATGATCTTCTGGATGTCGAGCACCGCGATCGGATCGACGCCCGCGAACGGCTCGTCGAGCAGGATGAAGCGGGGACGCGTCGCGAGCGCGCGCGCGATCTCGACCCGGCGCCGCTCGCCGCCCGAGAGGGACACCGCGGGCGCATCGGCGAGATGCGAGATGGACAGGTCCTCGAGCAGCGCGTCGAGGCGATTGGCGATGGCGTCCGCGTCGAGGTCCTGCAACTCGAGGATCGCGCGCACGTTCTGCGCGACGGTGAGCTTGCGGAAGATTGACGCTTCCTGCGGCAGATAGGACACGCCCCGCCGCGCGCGCCGGTGGATCGGCATGTGCGAGAGGTTCTCGCCGTCGAGGCGGATCGATCCGCCGTCCATGGGCACCAGGCCGACGATCATGTAGAAGCACGTCGTCTTGCCGGCGCCGTTCGGGCCGAGAAGCCCGACGACCTCGCCGCTCGCGACCTGCAGCGACACGTCCTGCACGACCGTGCGCGCCTTGTAGCGCTTGCGCAGGTGCTGCGCCGAGAGCTGGCTGACGGCCGTCATGCGAACGGCCGCATCACTGCTTGATCGTCGTGTCGGGCGTGAGCTTGAGCGGCGCGGGCGACTTCCTGTCGGCCTTCGCATCCGCCTTGGCCGGCGTCCCCGAACCTTTCTCCGCGGCGCCCTTCGCGCCCGGTTGCGCCTGGTCCTTCTCCTGCGGCATGAAGATGCCGGAGACGCGTCCGGCCGGCGCCTTCGTCGCGCCGGCCTTCTCGGGCCCGCCCTCCGCAGTGAACTTGCCCGTCGTGCTGTCGTACGTGATGTAGTCGCTGCGGATCTCGTTCTGGCCGTCGCGCAGCAGCGCGCGGTCGTGCAGCTGCAGGAATTCCTTCGAGCCGTCGTACTCGGCGCGCTGCGCGTAGCCCTCGAAGTACTCGTCCGAGTTGTCCTTCTTCTGGCGGAACGACAGCGGATTGCCCCACACGGTGGCCGACACCGAGCTGTCCGCGTTCTGCCTGAAGTCCATGCGATCGCCGCGGATCGTGAGCGTGCCCTGCGTGAGCACGACGTTGCCCTTCAGCGAGCCGGTCTTCTTCTCGTAGTTCGCGTCGACCTGGTCGGCGGTGAAGTTGATGGGCTTTTCCTTGTCGGCCTTTTCCGCCTGCGCGGTCGAAGCCGCGCACAACGCCACGGCGCAGCCGAGCGTCGCGAGCGCGCGCAGGACACGAAGGGGCTTCACTTGGCCGGTGCGGTGCTCGGTTGGAACGTGCCGGAGACGTTGGACTTGAAATTGACCGTCTTCGACTTGTTGTCGAAGGCGAATCCCCGGCCGCGGATTATTCCACGCGTCTCCTCCACCGTCACGACGCGATCGGTGTCGACGCGATATTCCTTCGGCACGACGTGCAGGAAGTCGGTGGTCAGCGTGACCGGTCCCGACGGCTGCTCGTTGCCCGGCGAAGCGGGCTCCGCGTCGCGATGGACCTTGACGTCTCCCTCGAACCATCCGTTCTCGCGGTCGCCCGAAAGCCGCGCCTTGTCCGACACGACGGTGACCGTCGGCCTGCCGACCTCGGTGAGCGCGAGGTGCGGCGCGAGCACCACGGCGCTGTCGTCGTCGGGATAGTGCTCGGCGCGCGCGGCGGAGAGCGACTCGCGCGGATGTCCCTGCGCGTCGAACGTGATGGCACGGAAGTTCTCGAGGAATACGTCGGGATCGTGGCGCGTGGAGCCGTCGCGCCGCTCGAGCGGCGCCTGCACCTGCGCATCGAGCCAGTAGGTGAGCGCCGCGAGGGCGCCGAGCAGCAGCACGGGCGCCCAGGCGACGAGGCGATCGAAGAATGCGCGCGCGGGGTCCATTTCAGGAGTCAGGAGTCAGGAGTCAGGAGTCAGAAGTCAGAAGTCAGAAGTCGGCACCAAGCACCAAGCATCATCACGCACGCGTTCCGACCAGCGGTGGAGCGATGAGCGCTTCGAGCTTGTCCTGCGCGGCAAGCAGCAGCTCCGCGAGCTCGCGCACCGCGCCGTTGCCGCCGTCGCGGGAGGTCACCACGTGCGCCTGCGCGCGCACCGCCGCGGGCGCGTGCGGGACGGTCACGGCGAGTCCGCACGCCGCCAGCACCGGAATATCGGGCAGGTCGTCGCCGATGTGCGCGCACTCCTCGGCGGCGAGGCCGAGGTCGTGGCGCAGCGCCTGCCACGCCACGAGCTTGTCCGCCGCGTCCTGGATCACGTACGGGACGTTGAGCCTGCGCGCGCGGTGCGCAACGGCGGGCGCGTCGCTGCCGGTGATCCAGGCGACGGTGACGCTGCCGCGCGCGAGGAGGTTCAGGCCGACGCCGTCGAGCGCGCAAAACGCCTTCTGCTCGCGCCCGTCGTCGCCGACGTAGATGCGTCCGTCGGTCAGGACGCCGTCGACGTCGCAGGTGAGGAGCCGCACGCGGCGCGCACGCGACATGACGTCGGGCGACATGTCCGCGCCGTGCCCTCAGACCACGCGTGCACGAAACAGGTCGTGCACGTGCAGCGCCCCGACGAGCGCACCGCGCGCGTCGGTCACAAGGAGCTGCGTGACCTTCGGCGGCGTCTCCATGCGCTCGACGCAGTCGATCGCCAGGGCGTCGGGCGAAATGGTGCGCGGCGTACGCGTCATGACCTCGGCGACGCGCCTGCCGCCGACGTCGCCGCTGTGCTCGAGAAGGCGCCGCAGGTCGCCGTCGGTGAAGATGCCGGCGACGACGCCGTCGGCGTCCACGACCGTGGTCATGCCCATGCCCTTGCCGCTCATTTCCACGATCGCCTCGGTGAGCGTCGCGCCGATGGGCACGATCGGAAGATCGCGGCCGGTGCGCATCACGTCCGACACCCGCGTCAGCAGGCGACGGCCGAGCGCGCCGCCCGGATGCGCGCGCGCGAAGTCCTCGGCGGAGAAGCCGCGCGCGTCGAGCAGCGCGAGCGCCAGCGCGTCGCCGAGCGCGAGCGCGGCCGTCGTGCTCGCGGTCGGCGCAAGGCCGAGCGGGCCCGCCTCGCCGTCGACCGCCGCATCGAGGTGAACGTCCGCGGCCTGCGCGAGCGCGCTGCGCTCGTTGCCCGTGATCGCGATGAGCCGCGCACCCTGCCGCTTGACATGCGGCGTGAGGAGCGTGAGCTCGTCCGTCTCGCCGGAGTTCGACAGCATGACCACCACGTCGTCCGGTGCGATCATGCCGAGGTCGCCGTGGCTCGCCTCGGCCGCGTGCACGAAGAACGCCGGCGTGCCGGTCGACGCCAGCGTTGCCGCGAGCTTGCGCGCGATGTGCCCCGACTTGCCGATGCCGGATACGACCACGCGCCCGCGGCAGTGGAACAGCAGATCGACCGCGTCGACGAACCCCGCGCCGAGCCTGTCCACGAGCGCACGAATCGCGTCGGCTTCGGTGGCGAGCACCGATCGGGCGAGCGCGAGCGCGCGCGCGGCGTCGATGCGCGACGCCGCCGCGCGCGTCTCGGGACGGGCCTGCGCCTGCGCAATCATGGCGCGCAAGTATACTCGCGGGACATCGTCGTCCCCGTGCTAACTTGCGACCCGTCCGGGTCGCCCCACGACGATGCCACTGTCCCTCGTCATCCTGTTGCTCGCCGCCGCGGTGATCGCGGTCGTCGTGTGTCGCATGCGGCGGTTGCCGGCGATCCTCGGCTACCTGATCGTCGGCATCGCGATCGGGCCCAACGCGCTCGGCCTGATTCCCGATGCCGAAGCCGTTCACGAGCTCGCCGACTTCGGCGTCGTGTTCCTGATGTTCTCCATCGGACTCGAGTTCAGCCTGTCGCAGCTCCGCGCGATGCGCCGCGCGGTGTTCGGACTGGGGCTCGCGCAGGTGGTGCTGACGGTGGCCGGCGCGACGATCCTGCTCGAGCTCACGGGATTCGGCTGGAAGATCGGTCTGGTGCTCGGCGGTGCGCTCGCGATGAGCTCGACGGCCATCGTCAGCAAGATGCTCGCCGAGCGGATGGAGCTCGGCACCCCGCACGGCCGCGACGTGATGGGCATCCTCCTCTTCCAGGACCTGGCGGTGGTCGCGTTCCTTATCGTGATCCCGGCGCTGGCGCAGCCCGGCACGGATCTCGCGCAGGCGCTCGCGATCGCGCTTTTGAAGGCCGTGGTCGCGCTGCTCGTCATCCTCGTGGTCGGACAGCGCCCGATGCGCGCATGGTTCCATCTCGTGGCGCGCCAGCGGTCCTCCGAGCTCTTCGTGCTGAACGTGCTGCTCGTCACGCTCGCGCTGGCGGCCCTGACGCAGGTTGCAGGGCTGTCGTCGGCGCTCGGTGCCTTCCTCGCCGGCATGCTGATCGCGGAGACGGAATTCCGCTACCAGGTCGAGGACGACATCAAGCCGTTTCGAGACGTGCTCCTCGGGCTGTTCTTCGTGACGATCGGCATGGCGCTCGACCCGCACGTCGTCGCGCAGGAGATCGGCTGGGTGGCGGTGCTCCTCGTCGTGCCGGTCGCCGCCAAGCTCGTGCTGATCGTCGTGCTGGCGCGCCTGTTCGGCTCGGCACCGGCGACCGCGCTGCGCACCGGGTTCTATCTCGCGCAGGCCGGCGAATTCGCGCTGGTGCTGCTCTCGCTCGGCGTCATCGGCGGGCTGCTGCCGGCGCGCGTCGCGCAGCCTGTGCTCGCGGCCATGATCCTCTCCATGCTCTGCGCGCCGCTCGTGATCGAGTTCGCGGAGCCGCTGGTGCGCCGGCTAACCGCCAACGACTGGCTCGCTCGCGCCGCCGAAGTCACGCAGATCGCGGTGCGCACGATGGCGCGGCAGGATCATCTCATCGTGTGCGGCTACGGGCGCAGCGGCCAGAACCTCGCGCGCATGATGGAGCGCGAGGAGATTCCGTACCTAGCGCTCGACTCCGATCCGCAGCGCGTGCGGGAAGCCGCCGCGGACGGGGGCAGCGTCGTCTACGGCGACGCGAGCCGGCGCGAGACGCTCGTGAGCGCGGGGCTCTACCGGGCGCGCGCGCTCGCGATCACGTTCGCCGACACGCCGGCCGCGCTCAAGATCCTGCACCACGTGCAGCAATTGCGCCCCGACCTCCCGGTGATCGTGCGCACGCGCGACGAGGCGGAGATCGACAAGATCGTCGGCGCCGGCGCCACCGAGGTCGTTCCCGAGGTGCTCGAGGGCAGCCTCATGCTCGCCTCTCACTCGCTGCTGCTGCTCGGCGTGCCGCTCAACCGCGTCCTGCAGAACATCCGCAAGATCCGCGAGGAGCGTTACGCGCTGTTCCGGGGGTTCTTTCGCGGCGCGACCGACGTCGACGCCGCAGACGACGACCCGCCGCGCCTGCACACCGTCGTTCTGCCGGAGCGGGCGCATGCCGCCGGGCGCACCCTGGCCGAGATCGACCTCGGCGGCGCGGACGTCACCGGCGTGCGCCGGCGCAGCGCCCGCTCGGTGCGCCCGCATCCCGATTGGCGCTTCGAGCCGGGCGACGCGGTCGTGCTGCTCGGGCGCCCCGCCGACATCGCGCGGGCCGAGCAGCGATTGCTCGAGGGCAGTTGACAGTTGTCAGTTGACAGTTGTCAGTTGCAGGGTCGCCTGACGCCCGGCGCCCGATGCGCCGCCAGGGAAACATGGTGCGACTGACATCTCATGCCTGACCCCTGACATCTGAAAGGTACAATGCGCGGTTCCGCTCCGACCGCTCGCGTGCCCGTGCCCGATAACGAGTCCGCCGTCGTACCGACCTGTCCGACCGAGATCGCCGTCGCCCTGAACGGGGTCGTGTTCGGCTACGACCGGCGCAGGCCCGTGCTGAAGGGCGTGGACATGGAGATTCCGCGCAGCAAGGTCGTGGCCATCATGGGCGGATCGGGGTGCGGCAAGACGACCGTGCTGCGGCTCATCGGCGGGCAGCTTCGGCCGCAGTCCGGCAAGGTGACGGTCGCCGGCCGCGAAGTGCCCAAGCTCACGCGCGACGAGCTCTTCGCCTTGCGCCGGCGCATCGGCATGCTGTTCCAGTTCGGTGCGCTGTTCACCGACATGTCGGTGTTCGAGAACGTCGCGTTCCCGCTGCGGGAGAATACGGACCTGCCGGACGCCCTCATCCGCGACCTCGTGCTGATGAAGCTCAACGCGGTGGGGCTGCGTGGCACCTCGCGCCTGCGCCCGTCCGAGCTGTCGGGCGGCATGGCGCGCCGCGTCGCGCTGGCGCGCGCGATTGCGCTCGACCCGATGCTCGTGATGTACGACGAGCCGTTCGCGGGACTGGACCCGATCTCGCTCGGCGTCGTCGGCCAGCTCATACGCAAGCTGAACGACGCGCTCGGCATCACGTCGGTGGTCGTGACGCACGACATCTACGAGTCGCTGAAGATCGTCGACTACATCTATTTCATCTCCGACGGCAAGGTCGTGGCGCAGGGCACGCCCGACGAAGTGCGCGCATCGTCGGACGCCTACGTGCGCCAGTTCGTCGACGGCGCGCCCGACGGCCCGGTGCCGTTCCACTACCCCGCCGCGGGGCTCGCGGAGGACTTCGTCAATGCCGCTTGAGGCCGTCGCCCAGGGCCTGCGGCGCGTCGGACGCGGCACCATCGCGTCGATCACCCGCCTCGGCTTCACCACGCGCTTCTTCATCGCGGTGCTCGTGCATTCGCCCGCGGCGCTGCGACGCATCCAGCTGACGCTGCGCGAGATCTACTTCTCCGGCGTGCTGTCGCTGGTGATCATCCTGGTGTCGGGGCTATTCGTCGGCATGGTTCTGGCGCTGCAGGGCTACGAAGTGCTGAACCGCTACGGTGCCGACGAGTCGCTCGGCATCATGGTCGCGCTGTCGCTGGTGCGGGAACTCGGTCCCGTGGTCTCGGGTCTGCTGTTTGCGAGCCGCGCGGGCAGCGCCATGACGGCCGAGATCGGTCTCATGAAGACGACCGAGCAGCTCTCGGCCATGGAGATGATGGCCGTCGATCCGCTGGCGCGCGTGGTCGCGCCGCGCTGCTGGGGCGGGATCATCTCGATGCCGCTGCTCTCCGCGCTGTTCTCGACGCTCGGCGTGTTCGGCGCCTACCTGGTGGGCGTGAAGCTGATCGGCATCGACGCCGGGTCGTTCTGGGGCAACATGCAGGCGGCGGTCGACTTCCGCGTCGACGTGGTGAACGGCTTCATCAAGAGCGCCGTGTTCGGGCTCGCCGTGAGCCTGATCGCGGTGTTCGAGGGCTACAACGCGCAGCCCACCGCGGAGGGCGTGTCGACCGCAACCACCCGCACCGTCGTCGCGAGCTCGCTCGCCATCCTGGCGCTCGATTTCGTGCTGACCGTCTTCATGTTCCGCGGCATCGGCAGCCGATAGCAACGACAGAGACAACGCATGAACCGCTCGACACTGGACCTGTGGGTCGGCATCTTCGTCGCGATCGGGATCGCGGCCGTGATCTTCCTCTCGCTGCGCGTCGGCAACCTGCTCACGACGAGCAACGCGCCGGGCTACCGCCTCGAGGCCGCGTTCGACAACATCGGCGGGCTCAAGGTGCGCGCGCCGGTCAAGGCGGCCGGCGTCGTGGTCGGCCGCGTCGAGCGCATCCAGCTCGACCCCAAGACGTACCAGGCGCTCGTGACCATGAAGATCGACAAGGGCTACGAGTTCACCCGCGACACGATCGCGTCGATCCTGACCTCGGGCCTGCTCGGCGAGGTGTACATCGGCCTCGACTCGGGCGGCGACGCGCAGATGCTCGCCGACGGCGGGCGCATCATGAAGACGCAGTCCGCCGTCGTGCTGGAGAAGCTGATCGGCCAGTTCCTCTTCGACAAGGCCGCCTCGGGGAGCCCCAAATGATCCGCCGTGCGCTGCGTGTGTGTGGCATCGTCGCGCTGCTCGGCCTCGCCGGCTGCGCGACCGTGCAGACGACCTCGAAGGACGACCCGTTCGAGCCGTGGAACCGCGCGATGTACGACGTCCACCAGGTCGTCGACGGGCACTTCTTCAAGCCGATCGCGCAGGCGTACGTCGACTGGACGCCCAGGCTGATGCAGCAGGGCATCCACAACTTCTTCCAGAACCTCGACGACGTGGTGTCGATCGTCAACGACTGGCTGCAATGGGACCTGAATCGCGCCGGCAACGACACGGGCCGGGTGATGATCAATTCGTTCTTCGGCATCGGCGGCCTCATCGACATCGCGTCCGAGGCGGGGATCGAGCGCGGCAACCAGGATTTCGGCCTCACCTTCGGCAAGTGGGGCATTCCGCAGGGTCCCTACCTGTTCGTCCCCGTGATCGGCCCCACCACCGTGCGCGACGGCACCGGCTTGATCGTGCGCGCGTACGCGAGCCCGCTCTCCTACGTGATCGTCGACGTGCCGACGCGCAACATCCTGTACGGCGTCGGCTTCGTCGACTACCGCGCCCAGGCGCTGGAGGCGGAAAAGCTCGTCGACCAGGCCGCGATCGACCGCTATACGTTCATCCGCCGCGCCTACCTGCAACGGCGCGCCTACCTGGTGCGGGACGGCAGGCCCGCGCCTCCGGAAGAGGAAGACTGACCATGCACCTGTTTCGACCCTACGCCGCCGCGCGCGTCGCGTTCGCGCTGATCGCCTTGCTTGGGCTCGCCGCCACCGCACGCGCGCAGGAAGCCCCCGACGCGCTGGTGAAGCGCGTCTCCGAGGAAGTGCTGCAGATCGTCAAGACCGATCCGAAGATCCAGGCCGGCGATCCCGCCCGCATCCGCGACCTCATCGAGACCAAGCTCGCGCCGCATTTCGATTTCGAGCGCATGACGGCGCTCGCGGTCGGTCGTGGCTGGCGGCAGGCGACGCCCGAGCAGCGCAAGCAGCTCGTCGAGCAGTTCAAGACGCTGCTGGTGCGCACGTACTCGAACGCGTTCGTGCAGTACCGCAACGAGACGATCAGCTACAAGCCGTTTCGTGCGGACCCGGGGGCAACCGACGTCACCGTGCGCACGGAGGTCGTGCGCCCGGGGCAGGCGCCGGTGCAGATCGACTACACGCTCGGCAAGAACGGCAACGAGTGGAAGGCCTACGACGTCATCGTCGGCGGCGTGTCGCTCGTGACCAACTACCGCGACGAATTCAACGCGCAGATCCAGTCGGGCGGCGTCGACGGCCTCGTCAAGGCGCTGCAGGCCAAGAACGCCGGCCCCGCGCCGCCGCCACCGGTCAAGTGAACGACACGCGTGACGCCGACGCGTCCGCCGGCGCGTTCACGGCCACCGACCAGGGCTGGCGCTTCGACGGCAGGCTGACCATGGACACCGCGGCGGCCGTCATGGCATCGGCGGACGCACTGCCGTTGCCCGGCTCGGGCCGCGTCGACTTCGGCGGCCTCACGCAGGGCGATTCCTCCGCGCTCGCGGTGATCATGGCGCTGCGCCGGCGCGCGCTCGCCGAGAAGCGCGCGCTGCGCATCGACAATCTCCCGGCGGCGCTGCTGTCGCTGGCGGTGGCGTACGGCGTCGACGACATCACGCGCGGCACCGCGTGAGCGCCGCCGGGCCGCCGGATGCTGGCAAATGCACGGACCGCCTTCGGGCGGCCGTGCGGCGGTCCGTAGGCGCGAACTCCGCCCCCGCGGGGGGCAGCGCAGCGGCGAAGCCGCAAGCGTGGGGGGATCACACCCCTTATGCCGTCGAAGTGCAGGAGGTCGCGCGGCGCTTCGGCCGCGTGCAGGCGCTCGCCGGCGTCACGCTGAGCGTCGAGCGTGGCGAGTTCTTCGGCTTGCTCGGGCCCAATGGCGCGGGCAAGACGACGCTGATCTCCGTGCTGGCGGGGCTGGTGCGTCCCGACGAGGGCAGCGCGCGCATCCTCGGCCACGACGTCGTCGGCGACTATCGCGCCGCGCGGCGCGCCCTCGGCGTGGTTCCGCAGGAGCTCGTGTTCGACCCGTTCTTCACGGTGCGCGAGACGCTGCGCATCCAGTCCGGCTACTTCGGCCTTCGCGACAACGACGACTGGATCGACGAGATCCTCCACAATCTCGACCTCGCCTCCAAGGCCGACGCCAACATGCGCTCGCTCTCGGGCGGCATGAAGCGCCGCGTCCTGGTGGGCCAGGCGCTCGTGCACAAGCCCCCGGTGATCGTGCTCGACGAGCCCACCGCGGGCGTCGACGTCGAGCTGCGCCAGAGCCTCTGGGCGTTCATACGCAAGCTGAACCGCGACGGCCACACGATCATCCTCACCACGCACTATCTCGAGGAAGCCGAGGCGTTGTGCGCGCGCATCGCGATGCTGAAGGCCGGGCGCGTCGTGGCGCTCGACACGACGCGCAACCTGCTGTCGCGCTTCGCCGGCCTGACGCTGAGGCTGGTCGCATCGGGGTTGCCGGCGGCGTGGGAGCCGCGCGTGCTGCGGCGGGAAGGCGCCACCGTCTACCTGGGCCTCGCCACGTACGACGAGCTCGAGCACCTGCTCGCCGACCTGCGCGTCGCCGGCATCCGCATCGACGAGCTCGCGCTCGCGGAGACCGATCTCGAGCAGGTGTTCCTGCGCATCATGTCGGGCGGCGACGAGCCCGACGAGACGCGACCCGTCGAGGCGATGCCCGAAGCATGAGCGCGCATCCCGGCCGCGGCTGGCTCACGCTGCTCCACAAGGAGCTGCTGCGCTTCTGGAAGGTGAGCTTCCAGACGATCGCGGCGCCGATCCTGACCGCGCTGCTCTACCTGCTGATCTTCTCGCACGTCCTGGAATCGCACGTCGCGGCATTCGGCAACGAGGTGCGCTACACCGCGTTCCTCGTTCCGGGCCTGGTGATGATGTCCGTGCTGCAGAACAGCTTCGCCAACTCGTCGTCGTCGCTGATCCAGTCGAAGATCACCGGCAATCTCATCTTCGTGCTGCTCACGCCGCTGTCGCCGGGCGAGCTCTTCGCCGCCTACGTGGTGGGCGCGATGGTGCGCGGGCTGGCCGTCGGGCTCGGCGTGTTCGCGGTCACGGTCGCATTCGTGCCCGCGCTGCTCGCGATGCCGCATCCGTTCGTCGCGCTCGCGTTCGCGCTCCTCGGCAGCGCGATCCTCGGGACGCTCGGCCTCGTCGCCGGCATCTGGGCCGACAAGTTCGACCAGCTCGCGGCGTTCCAGAACTTCCTGATCGTGCCGCTCACGTTCCTCGCGGGCGTGTTCTATTCGATCCACTCGCTGCCGCCGTTCTGGCAGGCGCTGTCGCATTTCAATCCGTTCTTTTATATGATCGACGGCTTCCGCTACGGCTTCTTCGGCCTCTCCGACGTGCCGCCTGCCGTGAGCTTCGCCGTCGTCGCCGCCTGCGCGGCCGGCCTGGCCGCCCTCGCGCTCGCGCTGCTCGCACGCGGCTGGAAGCTGCGGCACTGAGGAAATATCCGTGGTCACACCCGAATCCATCCGCGCCTCGATTGCCGCCGGCCTCGACTGCACGCATCTCGCGGTTCGCGGCGACGGCCATCACTTCGAGGCGCTGATCGTCTCGCCCGAGTTCGAAGGGCTGTCGCGGGTCAAGCGGCACCAGCGCGTCTATGCGGCGCTCGGCGACCGCATGCGCGAGGAGGTCCACGCGTTGTCGATGAGCACGCTCACGCCCGCGGAGTGGGCGCAGCGCGGCACCGGGGCCTGATGGACAAGCTGCTCATAGAAGGCGGCGGCGCGCTGGAAGGCGAGGTGCGCGTGTCGGGGGCGAAGAACGCGGCGCTGCCGATCCTGTGCGCATCGCTGCTCACGTCCGATCCGCTCACCCTGCGCAACGTGCCGCGGCTCAACGACACGCGCACGATGAAGACGCTGCTCTCCCAGATGGGCGTGGCGATCGACGAGCGCGACGACACGATCGTCCTCGACGCGCGCAGGATCGACTGGCCGCTCGCGCCTTACGAGCTGGTCAAGACCATGCGCGCGTCGATCCTTGCGCTGGGGCCGCTCGTCGCGAGGACCGGCGAGGCGCGCGTATCGCTGCCCGGCGGCTGCGCCATCGGCTTGCGGCCGGTCGACCAGCACGTCAAGGGCCTGCAGGCCATGGGCGCGGAGATCGACCTCACGCACGGCTACATCAACGCGCGCGCTGCGCGCCTCGCCGGCGTGCATTTCGCGTTCGACGTCGTCACCGTCACCGGAACCGAGAACCTGATGATGGCGGCCACGCTGGCCCACGGCGTGACGCGCCTCGAGAATGCCGCGCAGGAGCCGGAAATCGTGGACCTCGCGAACTGTCTCAACGCGATGGGCGCGCGCATCACCGGAGCGGGCTCCGGCTGCATCAGCATCGAAGGCGTCACGCGCCTGCAGGGCGCGACCTATTCAATCATGCCCGACCGCATCGAAACGGGGACCTTCCTGGCGGCGGCGGCCGCGACCGGCGGCGACGTCGCCATCACCCACGCGGACCCGCAGTCGCTCGGCGCGGTGGTCGACAAGCTGCGCGAGGCCAACGTCGACGTGCAGGCGGAGCGCTCGCTGCTGCGCGTGCGGCGCAACGGCGCGCTGCGCGCCGCCAACGTGCGCACCGCGCCGTTCCCGGCGTTCCCCACCGACATGCAGGCGCAGTTCATGGCGCTCGCCACGCGCGCCGACGGCGCATCGGTGATCACCGAGACCATCTTCGAGAACCGCATGATGCACGTGCAGGAGCTGGTGCGGCTCGGCGCCGACATCGAGGTCGAGGGCAACACCGCGGTGGTGCGCGGCGTGGCCAAGCTCACGGGGGCCAACGTGATGGCGACCGACCTGCGCGCCTCGGCATGCCTCGTCATCGCGGGCCTCGTGGCCGAAGGCGCGACGACCATCGATCGCATCTATCACCTCGACCGCGGTTACGAGCGGATCGAGCAGAAGCTCTCGGCGCTCGGGGCGAAGATCCGGCGTCTGCAATGAGCGCCGCCGGGCCGCCGGATGATGGCAAAGGCACGGGCCGCCTTCGGGCGGCCGGGCGTCGGCCCGTTGGCACTCGCCCCCCTGCGGGGGGAGGCGGCGCGGAGCGCCGCTTCGGGGAGGAACATGCAAGCGGCGCCGACGTAGGCCCCGAAGAGCTGCGCGACGCGCCGCTCGGCCATCCCACCGGCTATCCCGACGCGTACGCGCCGGCGCTGCTCTACGCGCTGCCGCGCGCGCCGCAACGCGAGGCGCTCGGCATCGCCGGCGCGCTGCCGTTCCAGGGCGTGGACCTGTGGACCGCGTACGAGCTCACGTGGCTCGACCGCCGCGGCAAGCCGATGGTCGCCATGGCGACGTTCGACATCCCGGCGCAATCGCCATGCATCGTCGAATCCAAGTCGATGAAGCTCTATCTCGGCTCGTTCGCGCAGACGCGCTTCGACGAGCCGGGCGAAGTGACCGTGGCGCTCACCCACGACCTGTCGAAGGCCGTGGGCTCGACGGTGCGCGTGGTGCTCGACAGGCCGGAGCGCTTCGCCGGCGTGCGCCTGCACGAGCTGGAAGGCACCAGCCTCGATGCGCTCGACGCCGAGTGCGCCGCATACGACGTCGACGCCACGCTGCTCGCCGCGCGCGGCGACAAGGTCGCCGAGACGCTCACGACGAACCTGTTCCGGTCCGTGTGCCCCGTGACCGGCCAGCCCGACATCGCCTCGGTCGCCATCGGCTACGAAGGGCCGCAGATCGATCGCGCGGCGCTGCTGCGCTATCTCGTGTCGTACCGCTGCCACGCAGGCTTCCACGAGCACTGCGTGGAGCGCATCTTCGTCGACGTCCTCACGCAATGCCGCACGCAGTGGCTGTCCGTGTACGCGCGTTTCCTGCGCCGCGGCGGCATCGACATCAATCCGTTCCGAAGCAACGTCGGCACGCGGCCGCCGGTCGGCGTGCGGACCGCTCGACAATAGCCATGTCGCCGGCGCATGAACGGCCCCTCGCGCGCCCTGCCGCCGAGGGGACGCAGTCGATCGCCGAAGGCGGCCCGGCGCGGCCGACGGCGATCCGCGGGGCGCTCCTCACTTTCGAAGGCGACCCCTTCACGGCGGGCGACGCGGCCGTTCGCTACGAGCGCGATGCCATCGTCGCCATGGCGAACGGACGGATCGTCGACTGCGGCGCGGCCGCGGAGGTCGAGCGGCGGCTTCCGCCCGGGACACCCGTGACGCACTACGCGAATGCGCTGATCAGCGCAGGCTTCGTCGATGCGCACGTGCACTATGCCCAGCTCGGCGTCATCGGCGCCGGCGGACTGCCCTTGCTCGGCTGGCTCGAGCGCCACACGTTCCCCGCCGAGTCGCGCTACGCCGACGCCCCGTACGCACGAGACGTCGCGCAGCGCTACGTGGCCGAATCGCTGCGCCACGGAATCACGACGGCGCTCGTGTTCTGCACGGTTCATCCGCACTCCGTCGACGTGCTGTTCGAGAGCGCGCTCGCGCTCGACCTGCGCACGATCGCCGGCAAGGTGCTCATGGATCGCCACGCACCCGGCGACCTGCTCGACACCGCGCAACGCGGCTACGACGAATCGAAGGCGTTGATCGACCGCTGGACCGGCCGCGGGCGCCTGGGCTATGCCATCACGCCGCGCTTCGCGGCCACGTCGTCACCCGAGCAGCTCGAAGCCGCCGGCGCGCTGTGGCGCGAGCGGCCCGGCACGTGGCTGCAGTCGCACGTCGCGGAGAATGCCGCGGAAGTGTCCTGGATACGCGAGCTCTTTCCCGAGCGCGCGGGTTACCTGCACGTGTACGAGCACCACGGGCTGCTCGGCCCGCGGGCGATCTACGCGCATGGCATTCACCTCGACGAGCGCGACTGGCGCACGCTGCACGACAGCGGCAGCGCGATCGCGCATTGCCCGACGTCCAACAATTTCCTGGGCAGCGGGCTGTTCCGCATGGCATGTGCCAGGGACGTGAAGCGGCCCGTGCACGTCGCGCTGGGCAGCGACGTCGGCGGCGGGACGCACCTGTCGATGCTGCGCACGATGCAGGCCGCATGCGAGGTCGCCCAGATGGCGGGCGGGCCACTGTCGCCGACGCGCGCGTGGTGGCTCGCAACGGCCGGCGGCGCGGCGGCCCTGCGCCTCGAGGACTCGATCGGCACGGTGGCGCCGGGACGCGAGGCCGACCTCGTCGTGCTCGATCTCGCTTCGACGCCGCTCGTCGAGTTCCGCATGCGCTCCGTGCAAGGCCTCGACGAGATGCTCGGCGTGCAGATGGCGCTGGGTGACGACCGCGCGATCCGTGCGACGTACGCCGCCGGCCGGCTCGTGCACGATCGCGACGCGTAGGCGGTCAGTCGGTCGTGGCCCGCTCGAGGCGCGCGGTGCCGCGCGCGGATGACCCCATGACAGTTCCTGCGACGTGGGCGGCGCCCTTCTCGCCGATCATGATCGCCGCCGCGTTGGTGTTGGTCGAGACCATCTCGGGCATCACCGATGCGTCGATGACGCGCAGCCGCTCCACGCCCCGCACCCGCAGCTCGGGATCGACCACCGCGTGTGCGTCGCTGCCCATGCGGCACGTGCCGGCGGCATGGAACACCGTGCCGCCCTTCTCGCGCGCGAAATCGAGCAGCTCGCGATCGCTGCGACGATCGCCTCCCGGCAGCACCTCGTCGTCCATCCATTCGCGGAACGCGGGCTGCGCGTAGATGTCGCGCAGCATGCGGATGCCCGCGACGACGGTACGGCGGTCGAGATCCTCCGCGAGGTAGCCGGTCTCGATGCGCGGCGGCGCGAGCGGGTCGCTCGACGCGATGCGCACGCGTCCGCGCGAGCGCGGACGGCACTGGGTCGCGGACGCCGTGAAGCCCGAGAAGCGGTGCAGCGGCTCGCCGGGCTTGTCGACGGACAGCGGCATCACGTTGAACAGCACGTCGGCCCGAGCGTCGGGCGCGTGCACGGTGCGCGCCAGGCCGCCGACCTGTCCCGCGCCGACGGTGAGCGGGCCCGCATCGCGCAGCAGCCACTGGAGGCCCATCGACGCGAGCTGCACCGGACTGCGCACGTGGTCGTTGAGCGACACCGGCTTGCGCAAGCGCACGATCGTGCGCGCCTGGTAGTGGTCCTTCAGGTTCTCGCCCACTTCGGGCGCGTCGACGCGCACCTCGATCCCATGCCTGCGCAGAAGATCGGGGGGGCCGATGCCGGACAGTTGCAGGATCTGCGGCGACTGGATCGCGCCCGCGGCGAGGACCACCTCGCGCTCGGCACGCGCCTGCTGCAGCGCGCCGGCGCGCACCCATTCGACGCCAACCGCCCTGGTACCGTTCAGTACCAAACGTGTGGCGTGCGCGCCGGACAGCACGGTGAGATTCGGGCGGCGGCGCGCCGGCCGCAGGAACGCCGTGGACGCGCTGCAGCGCCAGCCGTTGCGTATCGTGAGCTGATAAGACCCCACGCCCCAGTCCATGACGCCGTTGAAGTCGGGATTGCGCGGCAGCCCGAATTGCTGCGCGGCCTCGACCCACGCCCGGCACGCCGGATGATCGTTGCGAAGCTCCGACACGCCGAGCTCGCCGCTCGTCCCGTGGTACGCGTTTTCGCCGCCCTCGTAGCGCTCGGAGCGCTTGAAGTACGGCAGCACCGAGCGATAATCCCAGCCCGTCGCGCCGAGCGCGGCCCACTCGTCGTAGTCGCCATGCTGGCCGCGGATGTAGAGCAGGCCGTTGATGGAGCTCGAGCCGCCGAGGATGCGGCCGCGCGGCCAGCGCACGTTGCGTCCCGCCGTGCCTTCGCACGGCTCGGTGTCGAACACGCGCGAAAAGCGCGGATCGTAGATCGTCCTGAAGTAGCCGACCGGCAGGCGGACCCAGAAATGCCGGTCCGATCCGCCGGCCTCGAGCAGCAGCACGCGCACCGACGCATCCGCCGAGAGCCGATTGGCGAGCACGCAGCCCGCCGACCCGGCGCCGACGATGATGTAGTCGTATGTCCTGTCCGCCACGCGCCTTCGCCCTCAGCCGTTGATCGTCTCCATGTAGAGCTTCGGCTCGAAGTACTTCGACGCCGGCACGGGGTTGCCGATATTGGCGAAATGCACGAAGAAGTCGGTGACCTGCTGCAGCCACTTCGTCACCGTGCCGTCGGCGTACAGCTTGCGCCACTCGGCCGAGGTGAACATCTTCTGGCCGCCATACTGTTCCTTGAGGTCCGTCAGCGGCACCTGCTTGTAGTACTTCTTCTGCAGCGTCTCGAGCGCCTCGTCCGAGTTCTTGACGAAGTAGTCGTTGGCGCTGGCCCAGCCGCGGATGATGTTCTGCAGCGTCGCGCCGTTCTTCTCCAGGTAGCTCGCCTGCGTGACCCAGCCGCCGACGATGGCGGCCTTCGGATAGAACGCGGAGGCGTCGACGAGCTTTTTCGCCCCGGGCACTTTCTCGCGCACCGCGATGTTGAACGGCACCCACAGCGCGACCGCGGGCACGGCACCGGAAATGAACGACGTGACCGCTTCCGACATGCGCTGGTTCACGATCTCGACGTCCTTGGGATCGACCCCGTTGGCGCGAAGCGCGGTGTCGAGGAACACGTGCGCCGTGGTGCCGGCGGTCGTGGAGATCTTCTTGCCCTTCAGGTCCTGGATCGACTTGATCTGGTCGCCGCGCACCCAGAGCTGCGCGGTCGCGTACTCGACGTCGTTGATCAGGAACACCTTGCCCTGGCCGCGGGCGGGAAAGTTCGACATCACCGCGCCGGTGGCCAGCATGTCGATGCTGCCGCCGATCATCGCCTGGAAGAGCTCGAGGCCGGTGGTGAACTCGACCATGTCGAACTCGATGCCGTGCCTGGCGAAGTCGCCGCGCTCCGTCCCGAGCCAGATCTGGCCGTCGACGGCGAGCGTGTGCAGGTAGCCGAGCTTGACCTTGGTGCGCGATTGCGCGATGGCCGGTGCACCGGCAACCGATACGGCGAGCGCCGCGGCGCCTGCGCCCTGGATGAATGTCCTGCGATCCATGCGTCTCCTCCTCGTCTAGTTGAGATTGCGCGCCACCTGGCGCTGCTGCGCCGCGTACTCCTGCATCACGAGCTCGCGGATGTGCGAGCGGAGCTCGCCGAACTGCGCGGTCTCGTGCAGGCTTTCGTCGCGCGGATACGCGAACGGCACCGCCACGATCTCGCGGATGCGCGCCGGCCTGGCCGTCGCGACGACGATCTTCGACGACAGGTAGATCGCCTCTTCGACGGAATGCGTGATCAGCATCACCGTCTTGCCTTCGGCCGCGAGCACCTGGAGCAGCAGGTCCTGCATCGCCGTGCGCGTCTGGGCGTCGAGCGCGCCGAACGGCTCGTCCATCAGCAGGAACTGCGGCTTCACCGCGTAGGCACGCGCGATCGCGAGCCGCTGCCGCATGCCGCCGGAAAGCGTCTTGGGATACGCGGTCGCGAAGTCGGAGAGGCCCATGAGGCGCATGTAGCGCTCGCAGATGTCGCGCCGCTCGCGCTCGGGCGCCTTGTTGGCCGCGAGCGTCAGCCCGAAGGCGATGTTCTGCTCGACCGTGAGCCACGGAAAGACGCCGTACTCCTGGAAGATGACGCCGCGCTCCGGGCCCGGGCCCGCGACCGGCCTGCCGTCGAGCAGCACGCTGCCGCGCGCCGGCTTCGCGAAGCCCGCGACGAGGCTCATCATCGTGGTCTTGCCGCAGCCGGAGGGCCCGATGATCGAGACGAACTCGCCGTTGCGGATGTCGAACGACACGTCGTCGACGACGGTGAGCGGGCCGTTGCGGGTCGGGAACTCGACCGACACGCGGTCGAAGCGGATGCGCACGTTGCCGTTCATGCGATCCGCTCCTGCCACGACACCAGGCGCTTCGCGATCGCGCGCAGCGCGAGGTCCATCGCCAGCGCGATGAAGCCGATGCAGATGATGCCGACGTAGATGATGTCGAGCTGGAAGAACGAGGAGGCGTTCTGGATCAGCGCGCCGAGCCCCTGGCGCGCCGCGATCAGCTCGGAGGCGACCAGCGTCGCCCAGGCGACGCCGAGCGCGACGCGCAGCGCGGTCAGCATGTGCGGCACGGTGAGGGGAACGATCACCTTGCGGAAGATCTCGGCGTCGGTGGCGCCCAGCGTGCGCGCGACGCGCACGTAGATCGGGCTGATCTGCGCGATGCCCTCGTACATGACGATCACGCCGGCGAAGAACGACGCGTAGAACAGGATCACGATCTTCGCGGGCTCCCCGATGCCGAAGTAGACGATCACCAGGGGAATGAGCGCGATCGGCGGCAGTGCGCGGAAGAAATTGATGACCGGGTCGATGAACGCGCGCACGCCGCGATACCAGCCCAGCACGAAGCCCACCGGCACGGCGGCGACGATCCCCAGCAGGACGCCGACGAAGACGCGCTCGGTCGACATCCAGATGTCGAGCGGCAGGCGGTCGCGCATCAGCTCCCAGAAGCGCGCGAGCACGGCGTGCGGCTTCGGCAGCAGCGCCGGATTGATCAGGCCGCTGTATGCGACCGCGTACCAGATCGCGACGATCGCCACCCACGGCGCGAGCACGAGGGCCGCGGTGCGCCATCGCGCCGCCGCGGTCGTGCCGGTGCGCTCGCTGGGCTGTTGCCGTGCCGGGGCGGCGGGCACCTGCATCGATCGTTCGGCCGCTTGAAGTTCGAAAGAGGCAAACGTACTATCGACCATACCTTAGGTCAAGCCGCGGCCATGCACCCGATCTTCGGCGACAGCCCGATCCCGCTGTACGTGCAGCTCGCCGACGTCCTGCGGCAGCGCATCGCGCGCGGTCAGTGGCGCGCCGGCGACCGGCTGCCGTCGCTCGACGATCTCGGCCGGCAGTTCGACCTCGCGCGCGTCACCGTGCGCCAGGCCGTCGACGTGCTCGCGCGCGAAGGCATCGTGTCGCCGCAGCAGGGACGCGGCACCTTCGTCACCGAGCACGCGACGCGCAAGCGACGGCTGCACGCCGTCACCACGATGGGCGAGCTCGCGGACCTCTATCGCGACACGCGGCCGCAGCTGCTCAACCTCGACGAGGCTTCGGCCGCGCCGCAGCTCGTCGACGGCGAGGGCAAGCCGGCGCCGAAATACTTCTACATGCGCCGCGTGCATGCGCTCGACGACGTGCCCTACTGCGTGATCGCGATCTACCTCGACGATCGCATCTTCCGGCGCGCGCCGCGCAGGGTCCGCAAGGAGCTCGTCATCCCGCTGCTCATGTCCATGCCGGGCGTCAGGATCGCGAAGGCGCGGCAGACGCTGACGATCGGAACGGTGGACGTCGAGGAAGCCGGCCTGCTGCGCATTCCCGTGAACGCGCCGGTCGCCCACGTGCGCCGCGTGTTCAACTCACCGGACGGCACGGTGATCTACCTCGCGATCGTGACCTACCGCGGCGACTTCGTCCGCCTCGAGATGGACATGCGGCCCTGACCGGGGCCCGCTGCGGTGCCGACGCGGCCGAGCGGCCGGTGCGCGCCTTTGCGCGAAGCGCGTCCGGTAAGATAACCGGTTCCGCCGATCGCTCCGCCGCACGTGACACCGCTCACCATCGCCCTGTCGAAGGGCCGCCTGCTCGACGAAGCGCTGCCGCTCCTCGCCGCGGCGGGCGTGACGCCCATCGAGCATCCCGATACGTCGCGCAAGCTGATCGTGCCGACCGGCCGCGAGGGCGTGTCGCTGGTGGTATTGCGCGCAACGGACGTTCCCACCTACGTGCAGTACGGCGCGGCCGACGTCGGCATCGCGGGCAAGGACGTGCTGCTCGAGCACGGCGGCGAAGGCCTGTATCAACCCCTCGATCTCGGCATCGGCCGCTGCCGCCTGGTCGTCGCCACGCGCCGCAACTACGACTGGAGCGGCCTCGTGCAGCGTGGCGCGCGCGTGCGCGTCGCGACCAAGTACGTGGCTACCGCGCGCGAGCATTTCGCCGCCAAGGGCATGCATGTCGACCTCATCAAGCTGTACGGCTCGATGGAGCTCGCGCCGCTGGCGGGCCTGGCCGATGCGATCGTCGACCTCGTGTCGACGGGCAACACGCTGCGCGCGAACGATCTCGTGGCGGTGGAGGACATCATGCCGATCACCGCGCGGCTGATCGTCAATCCGGGTGCGCTCAAGCTGAAGCGCGACGCGGTGAAGCCGCTGCTCGATGCGCTGGAAGCGGCGGTGACGGCGCGCGCGGAGACGGCTACGTGAGCACGCTGGCGCTGCGGCGCCTCGACACGCGCGCCGGCGACTTCGACAGCGCGCTCGAGCAGTTGATCGCGTTCGAGTCGGCACAGGACCCCGCGGTCGACGCGGCCGTCGCGGGCATCGTCGAAGACGTCCGCGCGCGCGGCGACGCCGCGTTGCTCGAGTACACCGCGCGCTTCGACCGCATTCGGGCCTCGAGCGTGCGCGAGCTCGCGGTCGCGCCCGAGGCGATGGCCGCGGCGCTGCGAGCGCTGCCGGAGACCGAGCGCGACGCGCTGCAGATCGCGGCGACGCGCATTCGCATCTACCACGAGCGGCAGAGAGGACAGGACTGGTCGCTGACCGAGCCCGACGGCACCGAGCTCGGCCAGCGCGTGACCCCGCTCGACCGCGTGGGCTTGTACGTGCCGGGCGGCAAGGCGGCGTATCCGTCTTCCGTGCTGATGAACGGCGTGCCTGCCGCCGTCGCCGGCGTACGCGAGATCGTGATGGTCGTCCCGACGCCGGATGGCGTGCGCAATCCGCTGGTGCTCGCGGCCGCGCATCTGGCCGGTGTCACGCGCGCGTACACGATCGGCGGCGCACAAGCCGTCGCCGCGCTCGCGTACGGCACGCAAACCATTGCCGCGGTCGACAAGATCTGCGGTCCCGGCAATGCGTACGTGGCCGCCGCGAAGCGGCGCGTCTTCGGCAGGGTCGACATCGACATGATCGCGGGCGTGTCGGAGATCCTCGTGATCGCGGACGGCACGGCGCACGCCGACTGGGTGGCGCTCGACCTGTTCTCGCAGGCCGAGCACGACGAGCTCGCACAGGCGATCCTGTTGACGCCGGACGGCGAGCTGCTCGAGCGGGTGGCGCAGTGCGCGCAACGCCTCGTCGGCTCGATGCCGCGGGCGTCGCTCATCGCGTCGTCGTTCGCGCGCCGCGGCGCGCTGATCCGCACGCGCGACCTCGCCGAAGCGTGTGCCATCGCCAATCGCATCGCGCCGGAGCACCTGGAGCTGGCCGTGGCGGATCCCGACGCGCTGCTGCCGCGCATTCGCCACGCCGGTGCGATCTTCATGGGCCACTACGCCTCCGAGGCGCTGGGCGATTATTGCGCGGGCCCCAATCATGTCCTGCCGACCGGACGCACCGCGCGCTTTTCCTCGCCGCTCGGCGTCTACGACTTCCAGAAACGCAGCAGCGTGCTGCGCATCTCGCCAGACGCGGCACGCGCGCTGGGACCCGTCGCCGCGACGCTCGCCAAGGGCGAGGGGCTGACCGCGCATGCGCGGTCGGCGGAGGCGCGACTGGAGAAGCCATGAGCACGCCTACGCGCCCCTCAACCGCGAGCCGCTCCGCGCCTCGCTCCGTCTCGCCGCGAGGCGGGGAGAGGGGCGGAGAGCGTGACATCTCCGGGCGCATCGCGAGCACCATCCGCGCCGACGTGCGCGCCATGTCGTCGTACGCGGTGGCCAAAGCCGAGGGCATGATCAAGCTCGACGCGATGGAGAACCCCTACGCGCTGCCGCCCGCGCTGCGCGAAGAAGTGGCGGCCGCGGCGGCAGGCGTACCGCTCAACCGCTATCCGGACGGACCGGGCGATGCCGTGAAGGCCGCGCTGCGCGAGGCGCTTCGCCTCGATTCGCGCAGCGCGCTCATGCTCGGCAACGGCTCCGACGAGCTGATCCAGATCGTCACCACCGCCGTCGCCGCGCGGGATGCGTGCATCGTCGCGCCCGACCCGAGCTTCGTGATGTACCGCTTCTACGCCGCGCTGGCGCACGCGCGCTACGTCGGCGTGGCGCTGCGCGACGATCTCGCGCTCGACGAGGCGGCGATGCTCGATGCCATTGCGCGCGAGCGACCCGCGCTCGTGTGGATCGCGTATCCCAACAATCCGACCGGCAATCGCTTCGATCGAGCGGCCGTCGAGCGGATCGTCGCGGCCGCGCCGGGCCTCGTCGTCGTCGACGAGGCGTACTACGCGTTCGCGGGCGATTCGTTTCTCCCGCGCGTGCTCGATCATCCGAACCTGCTGGTGATACGCACGGTATCGAAGATCGGCATGGCAGGATTGCGCCTGGGCTACGCGGTCGGCCATCCCGCCTGGGTCGCGGAGCTCGACAAGGTGCGTCCGCCGTACAACGTCGGCGCGCTGGCGCAGGCCGTCGCACCGGTCCTGTTGCGCGCCGAAGCGGTGCTCGCCGAGCAGGCGGGCGCGATCCGCGCCGAGCGCCAGCGCCTTGCGAAGGCCCTGGGCGCATTGCCGGGCGTCACGGTCTTCCCGAGCGAGACCAATTTCGTCGTCGCCCGCCTCGCCGACGCCAATGCAGCGTTCGCGGCGTTGCGCGACGCGGGCATCCTGGTCAAGAATCTCCACGGCTGGCATCCGCTGCTGGCGCAATGCCTGCGCATCACCGTAGGAACGCCCGCGGAGAACGATGCCGTGCTGACCGTGCTCGAGCGACTGGCATGAGCCCCCAAGGCCGCTCCAAGGGCGAATCGGCGCCGAAGCGCCTCGCGCGGACGCTGGTCCAATGAACGCTCCGGTCCCGCAAGGCTCCCGTGTCGCGCAGGTCTCGCGCAATACCGCCGAGACGCGCATCGCGGTGCGCGTCGATCTCGACGGCGGCGGCCGCACGCGCATCGCGACCGGTGTTCCGTTCCTCGATCACATGCTCGAGCAGGTCGGGCGCCACGGCATGATCGACATCGACGTCCATGCCGCCGGCGACCTGCACATCGACGCGCATCACACCGTCGAGGATGTCGGCATCGCGCTCGGGCAGGCCGTGCGGCAGGCGCTCGGCGGCAAGGCCGGCATTCGCCGCTACGGTCATGCGTACGTGCCGCTCGACGAGGCGCTGTCGCGCGTGGTGATCGATCTCTCCGGCCGTCCGGGACTCGAGTTCCACGTCGACTTCGTGCGCGCGATCGTCGGCACGTTCGACGTCGACCTGATCCACGAATTCTTCCAGGGCTTCGTCAACCACGCGCTCGCCACGCTGCACGTCGACAACCTGCGCGGCGACAATGCGCATCACCAGGCCGAGACGGTGTTCAAGGCGTTCGGCCGCGCGCTGCGCATGGCGTGCGAGCGCGACCCGCGCGCGGAAGGCATCGTGCCCTCGACGAAGGGGAGCTTGTAGGAGCGCAGACGCCCGTTTGCCAGCAGACGCCCGCGGCTAGCCCAGGGGCGAGGGGCGCTGTGCCGTGCGCGCTTTGCGTGCCGGCGATCCGCACCCCCCGCGCATGTGCCCCGGATGCTCCGACTCCTAACTCCTCGCCCCTGACCTCCTCGCAACATCGAAGCCACCATGATTGCGGTCGTCGACTACGGCATGGGCAACCTGCGCTCGGTCGCAAAGGCCTTGAAGCATGTCGCGCCCGACCGGGACGTCGAGGTGACTGCCGACGCGGCGATCATCCGCGGCGCGGAGCGCGTCGTGCTGCCGGGCCAAAGCGCCATGCCGGACGCGATGCGCTGCCTGGACGCGACGGGGCTGCGCGACGTCGTGCTCGACGTCCTGCGCGATCGTCCGTTCCTCGGCGTGTGCCTCGGCCTGCAGATGCTGTTCGACACGAGCGAGGAGGGACCGACCGCGGGGCTGGGGGTGATCCCCGGCCGCGTGGTGCGTTTTCGCGACGAGGCGATGCGCCTGCCGGGTGGCGAGCGCCTCAAGGTGCCGCACATGGGATGGAGTCCCGTGCGGCCCGCGCGGCCGCACCCGCTGTGGGCCGGCATCGAGCCGGGCGAGCGGTTCTACTTCGCCCACAGCTACCATCCGGCGCCCGCGAACCCCGCGCTGACGGCCGCGACGGCCGACTATCCCACGCCGTTTACTTGCGCCATTGCGAGGGCTAATATCTTCGCCGTGCAGTTCCATCCGGAAAAGAGTCACCACGCCGGACTGCGCCTGCTCGCCAACTTCGTAGCCTGGAACGGACGCCCCTAACGCCCGCCGCACCTCGGTCGCGCCCGCGGCCGCCCTCCGCAGTTTCCCGGCCACCCCGAGCCATGCAGATCATCCCCGCGATCGATATCAAGGACGGTCATTGCGTGCGCCTGAAGCAGGGCGACATGCAATCGGCAACGGTGTTCTCCGAGGACCCCGCCGCGATGGCCCAGCACTGGCTCGAGCAGGGGGCGCAGCGGATCCACCTCGTGGATCTCAATGGCGCCGTCGCAGGTAAGCCGAAGAACGAGCTCGCGATCCGCGAGGTGGTGAGCGTCATCGGCGAGGAGATCCCGGTGCAGCTCGGCGGCGGCATCCGCGATCTCGACACCATCGAGCGCTATCTCGACGACGGCATCTCGTACGTGATCATCGGCACCGCCGCGGTCAAGAACCCGGGATTCCTGCACGATGCCTGTTATGCGTTCCCCGGGCACATCATGGTCGGGCTCGACGCGCGCGACGGCAAGGTCGCAACGGACGGCTGGTCCAAGATGACCGGCCACGACGTCGTCGACCTCGCGAAGAAGTTCGAGGACTACGGTGTCGAGGCGATCATCTACACCGACATCGGGCGCGACGGGATGCTCACCGGCGTGAACGTCGACGCCACCGTGAAGGTCGCGCGCGAGCTTCGCATCCCGGTGATCGCGAGCGGCGGCATCGCCTCGCTGGACGACATCGCCAAGCTCCTGCCGCACGAGGACGACGGCATCATCGGCGCCATCGCGGGCCGCGCGCTGTACGAGGGCAGGCTGGATTTCAAGGCGGCGATCAAGGCGGCGATCAAGTCGGCGAAGGGGGAAGCTTAGTCGACCCTATCGTGCTCGCCAAACGCATCATCCCCTGCCTCGACATCGCCGACGGACGCGTCGTCAAGGGCGTGAACTTCGTCGACCTGCGCGACGCCGGCGATCCGGTCGAGGTCGCCCGGCGCTACGACGAGCAGGGCGCCGACGAGCTCGCGTTCCTCGACATCCGCGCGAGCGTCGAAAAGCGGGCGTTGCTCTACGGCATGATCGAGGCGGTGGCGAACGAGGTCTTCATTCCGCTCACCGTCGGCGGCGGTGTCGGCTCCGTGGCCGACGTGCGCGCGCTCCTCAACGCCGGTGCCGACAAGGTGAGCATCAACACGGCGGGCGTGCAGAACCCGGACCTCTACGACGAGGCATCCGCGCATTTCGGCGCGCAGTGCATCGTCGCGGCGATCGACGTGAAGCAATACGCCGTGGATGCATGGCAGGTCTACATTCACGGCGGCCGCACACCCACCGGCATCGACGCCGTGGAATGGGCGATGGAGGTCGCCGCGCGCGGTGCCGGCGAGATCCTGCTCACCAGCATGGACCGCGACGGCGTGCGGCGCGGCTTCGACCTCAAGCTCACGCGCGCGGTGACCGATTGCGTCGAGGTGCCGGTCATCGCTTCGGGCGGCGTGGGATCGCTGCAGGACCTGGTGGACGGCGTCCTCGTGGGCGGTGCCGATGCCGTGCTCGCGGCGAGCGTGTTCCATTACGGGCAGTTCACGGTCGCGCAGGCGAAAGCGGCGATGCGCAATGCGGGCATCGCGGTGCGCGAGGTCCGGGAGAGGTCTGGAGTGACCGCGTGAGCTGGGTGGACGAAGTCCGCTGGAATTCGCAGGGTCTGGTGCCCGCGATCGCGCAGGACGCCGGCACGCATCGCGTGCTCACGCTGGCGTGGATGAACCGCGAGGCCCTCGAGCGCACGGCGGAGACCCGCGAGGCGCACTACTGGTCGCGCTCGCGCAACAAGCTCTGGCGCAAGGGCGAGCGCTCGGGCCATGTCCAGCGCGTGCGCGAGATCCGGCTCGACTGCGACGACGACGCCATCCTGCTCATCGTCGAGCAGATCGGCGGCATCGCGTGCCACACCGGCCGGGAGCGCTGCTTCCACAAGCGCCTTGCCGCGGACGCCTGGCAGATCGTCGAGCCCGTGCTCGAGGACCCCGTGACGGTGTACGGCGATGGCTGAAGACGCCGTCGACGTGCTGCGCCGCGTCGCAGCAACCATCGCGGCGCGCCGCGGCGCGGATCCCGATGCCTCCTACGTCGCGTCGCTGCTCGCCGGCGGCGACGACGCCGTCCTGAAGAAGATCGGCGAGGAGGCGACCGAGACCGTCATGGCGGCGAAGGACGGTGATAAAATCAGGGTTTGCGCCGAGGTGGCGGACCTCTGGTTCCACTGCCTCGTGCTGCTGGCGCGGCATGGGCTGGGGCCCGACGACGTGCTGGCCGAGCTCGCGCGGCGCGAAGGCACGTCGGGCCAAGCCGAGAAGGCGGCGCGACGACGTTAGCGCCGCACCGTACCTGGCGGCGCGGCAGATCGAACGGGATCCACCGTGACCGACTCCAATTGCGTGTTCTGCAAGATCGTGCGCGGCGAGATTCCGAGCCGCAAGGTGTACGAGGACGCCGACATCCTGGCGTTCCACGACATCCAGCCCGTCGCGCCGGTGCATTTCATGCTGGTGCCGAAGAAGCACGTGGCATCGCTGTACGATCTGACACCCGACGACGCGCCGGTCATGGGCAGGATCCTGACGCTGGCCGGGCGCCTGGCGCGCGAGCAGGGTGCGAACGACGGCTTTCGCACGATCGTCAACACGGGCCGGGTCGGGCGGCAGGAGGTGCCGCACGTCCACGTACACGTGATCGGCGGTCCCGAGACGCTCGGGCCGATGATCGTGCGAAAGACCTGACGAGGAGAGTTTCATGGGTGGATTGAGCATCTGGCATTGGCTGATCGTGCTGCTCGTCGTCGTGCTGATCTTCGGCACGAAGAAGCTGCGCAACATCGGCCAGGACCTGGGCGGCGCGGTGAAGGGCTTCAAGGAAGGCATGAAGGGCGCCGAGGAGGAGTCGACGGCCGCGAAGGAGCCGCCGGAAGTCCCGCCGCAGCACATCGGCACCACCATCGAAGGCCAGGCGACCAAGGACAAGGTCTGACCGGCAGGCCCGCGGCGTCTCGCGCCGTGCTCCTCGCATCGCCCCGCGACCGCCGCGCGGCGCGCGCAACACGTCCATAGCGCATGTTCGACATCGGCTTCTCCGAAATCGTCGTCATCGGCGTGGTGGCGCTGGTCGTCATCGGACCCGAGCGACTGCCCAAGACTGCGCGCACGCTCGGCCTGCTCTTCGGCCGGCTGCAGCGCTACGTCAACGAGGTGAAGGCCGACATCAACCGCGAGATGGAGCTCGACGAGCTGCGCCGGTTGCGCAAGGAGGTGCAGGGCGCGGCGCAGGAGCTGCACGACTCCGTGACGCGCGCCGCGAGCGACGTCGAGTCCGGGGTTCGCAACGTCGAGCATCAGCTCAACGACGCGGCACGCGAAGCGACGGCGCAGCCGGCCGCGCCGGCGCCAGGCGCGACCCCGGCCGCAACCGCCATTGCGGACGGCTCCGCGACCGAAAAATCCGGCCAGGCTTCGCTGCCCGGCTTCGACAAGATCTAGCGCGCGTCACCGGGCGCTCACGCACCGTTGGCCAACGAGAACGACCCCGAGGCGACGCAGGAGACCTTCCTGTCGCACCTGATCGAGCTGCGCACGCGGCTCGTGCGCTCCATCATCGCCGTGGTGGTCGTGCTGCTGGTGCTGTTCCCCTTCGCCAAGCAGATCTATTCGTACCTGGCGATGCCGCTGCTGAAGGTGCTTCCGAACGGGGCAACGATGATCGCCACCGACGTGACCGGCACCTTCCTCGTGCCGCTCAAGGTCACGCTCATGGCGGCGTTCCTGATCGCGCTGCCTTACGTGCTCTACCAGGCGTGGGCGTTCGTCGCGCCCGGCCTGTACCAGCACGAGAAGCGGCTCGTGCTGCCGGTGCTGATCTCGAGCGTGTTCTTCTTCCTCGTCGGCATGTCCTTCGCGTACTTCGTCGTGTTCCCGGTCGCGTTCGGCTTCTTCGCGGGCTACGCGCCCGCCGGCGTGCAGATGATGACCGACATCGACAAGTACCTGTCGTTCGTGATGACGATGTTCATCGCGTTCGGCCTGACGTTCGAGACGCCGGTCGTCGTCGTCGTGCTGGTGCGCATGGGCGTCGTCTCGCTCGACAAGCTGCGCTCGATACGGCCGTACGTGATCGTCGGCTCGTTCGTCATCGGCGCGATCTTCACGCCGCCCGACGTCGTCTCGCAATGCCTGCTCGCGGTCCCGTTGTGGCTGCTCTACGAGCTGGGCCTGCAGCTCGGGCGGTTCGTCTCGGTGCAGCGGCGCGGCGAGAGCGGGGAGCTCGCGAAGCAGGATTAGCGCGTTCTCACCGGCGCCGGCGTCAGTTCCGGGGAACCCGGAGCGCGTGACCGCCCGGAAACGCGATCGGCTGCGTGCTGATCAGCAGCTCGTCGTACCAGATCGACGCAGGCGCCGCGGCGACTGCGTTCGCGTCGCGCTTGGTCATGAATGGCGTCAGCCACACCTTGCCGAAGCGCTGGTCCTCCGCCGCCTTGCCCGCCGTGAGCTGCCAATAGCCGGGAATGCCCGGACGCCAGTCGATGACCAGAACGGGCTGCTGTCCTTCCCGCGCGACCCAGAGCTGATACACCGAGTCGACCCATTCGTCGCCCACGCGGTGTCCGAGCTTGAGGCGCTGCTCGAAGGTCATCCACTCGTCGGCGTAGTACGGGAAGCACGTGGGCGGGACGCCCCGCAGCGTCCTGTCGTTCCAGCTACCGGGACCCCCGTACGGGCACGAGGGCTTCGGCATGCCATTCTGGATGAGCCAGAACGCAGGCTTGGGTGCGGGCTGGTACATCCCCTTGTACGCCTTGTGCGAAGCGGAGCCCGTGCAGGAGTCGTACGAGATCGGCACCTTGTTGGACCAGCTCGCCGTCACCACGCCGATCGCTTCGCACGAGCCGTACTTCTTCTGCGCCGTGTCGCCCGCGGTGACGATCGCGAGCTTGGCCGACGTCACGCCGCCGCCTTTGGCCGCGTACTTGTTCACGAGAAAGGATGCGCTGAAACGCTGCCGCCACTGCACGAAGAACTCCTGGCCCTCGCCGAAGCGCACCGAGAGATCCGGCGAGAAGTTCGTATAGAACGCGCCGCTCGAGTTGTCGAAGCCCTTCTCGGGGATGTCGAAGCGCAGTGAGCCCTTGCCGCTCGACTTGACCTGCGTGTCGAGCTGCGGGGTCGTCTGCCAGCCGGGCTGGATCGCCTGATCGGCGTGAAACCGGGTGACCGGGATCGCGCCGTCGAAATCGACCGCTCGCACGACGCCGGGCGCGGAGCGACGGGCCGCGAAGTCGGCGTCGGGATCGAGCGCGCCATCCGCATGCGCGATCGAGGCGCAGGCGGCCACGAGGGAGCCGATGGCGAAGCGGACCATCGCTACGACTTCGGACGCTTCGCGACGACCACGTCGACGTCCAGCAGCTTCCCGTCGCGCCAGACCTTCACGCGCGCGTTGGTGCCCGGCCTGAGCTCGGCGATGCGGGCGAGGAGCTGGGGCACGTCCGACGTGGGCTTGCCCGAGATCTCCACGATGACGTCGCGCAGGTGGACGCCGGCGCGCTGCGCCGGGCCGTTCTCCTGCAGGCCGCGGATCATCACGCCCTCGGGACGATCGAGCGCGAGCGCCTGCGCCAGGTCGCGCGTCATCGACTGAGGCTCGACGCCCAGCCAGCCGCGCGTCACTTCCCCGTCGCGGATGATCTGCTCGAGCACCGTGCGCGCGAGCGACACCGGGATCGCGAACCCGATGCCCATCGAGCCGCCCGACTGCGAAAAGATGGTGCTGTTGATGCCCACCAGGCGTCCCGACGCGTCGACCAGCGCGCCGCCGGAATTGCCGGGATTGATCGGCGCGTCGGTCTGGATGAAATCCTCGAACCGCGTGATGCCGAGGTGGTTGCGCCCGAGCGCGCTCACGATGCCCATCGTGACCGTGTTGCCGAACCCGAACGGGTTGCCGATCGCGAGCACCACGTCGCCGACCTGCAGCGTCTCGGTCGACGCGAACGTGATCGCGGGCAGGTCCTCGACGTTGGTCTTGACCACGGCGAGGTCGGTCTCGGGGTCGATACCGCGAACGCGCGCCGTGAGCTGTCGGCCGTCGCTCAGCACGACCTCGATGTCGTCGGCGCCATCGATCACGTGCTGGTTGGTGAGGATGTAGCCGTCGGAGGAAACGATGACGCCGGAACCGAGGCTCGTCGCCCGCCGGCTTTTCGTGTAATCGCGCAGCTCGGGAAAGTAGCGTTGCAGGATCGAATCGTCGAGCACGGGATTGCGCGAGCGCAGCGCCTTGCTCGAATAGATGTTGACCACCGAAGGCATCGCGCGCTTCGCCGCGTCGGCGTAGCTCGCCTGACCGGCGACTTGCGGCGCAGCGGCGTCGGGGGTCCCGGCCGACTCCTGCAGCACCACCACGCTGTTGCCGCGCGTGCTCCAGCGCGGCAGCAGGTCCGGCCGCAGCGTGGCGACGACGAACAACGCCGCGAGGCACAAGGTGCACGCCTGCGCGAACAACAGCCAAAAACGGCGCAACATCCGCGGTCGCTCCCTGAATCGGCGGTTTTGCAGATTATAGAGACTGCTCCAGCGCTGGCCGATGCACGTTGCATGCCATCTGTAACGGAGCGAACAGGCCTTGCAACGCACTGATTCCAGAGTGCAATTACGGCGCGAAGCGCACGTTTGCTTCCGGCGGAGCGCGCCATTCACGTATAATCCGCAAGTTTTGCAGCCGGCCCGCGCGGGGCCACTTCGAAGAAGGCAAAGCCCAATGGCAACCGACGTCCCCAGCGACACTCTCGTCGAGGCGATGCAACGCGATCGGCGCCGGCGCTTCCTGGTCGGCGCAACGGCGGCGGTCGGAACGGTCGGCGTCGTCGCGGCCGCCGTGCCGTTCGTCATGTCTTTCTGGCCCAGCGAGCGGGCGAAGGCAGCCGGCGCACCGGTCGACTTCGACATCAGCAAGATGGAGCCGGGCCAGAAGATCAATCTCGAGTGGCGCGGCAAGGTCACGTGGGTCGTCAACCGCACCCCGGAGATGCTCGCGACGCTTCCCAAGATGGACGACCGCGTCGTCGATCCCAAATCCGAGGTCGACCATCAGCCGAAGTACTGCAAGAACGAGACGCGCTCGATCAAGCCCGAGACCTGGGTTGCGGTCGGGATCTGCACGCATCTCGGGTGCTCGCCGACCTATCGCCCCGAGGTCGCCCCCGCGGATCTCGGCAGCGACTGGCTCGGCGGGTTCTTCTGTCCGTGCCACCAGTCGAAGTTCGACCTCGCCGGTCGCGTGTTCAAGGGCGTGCCCGCTCCGACGAACCTCGTCGTCCCGCCGTACCACTACGCGACCGACACCCGGATCGTGATCGGCGAGGACCCCAAGACCTGATCCGCAGCACGCGGCCGGCGCCGCAGCCGCGCGGCCGCCCTGCCAAGACGCATTACCGGAGCACGCGATGCAACGCCTGATGACGTGGATCGACGAACGCTTCCCGCTGACCTCCCTGTGGGAGTCGCAGTGGGGCAAGTACATCGCGCCGAAGAACTTCAACTTCTGGTACTACTTCGGCTCGCTCGCCGCGCTGGTGCTGGTGATGCAGATCGTCACCGGCATCTTCCTCACCATGAACTACAAGCCCGACGCGACCAAGGCGTTCGAGTCGGTCGAGTACATCATGCGCGACGTCGAGTGGGGATGGCTCATCCGCTACATGCACTCGACGGGCGCCTCGATGTTCTTCGTCGTGGTGTACCTGCACATGTTCCGCGGGCTGCTCTACGGCAGCTATCGCAAGCCGCGCGAGCTCCTGTGGATCATCGGCTGCCTCGTGTACCTGTCGCTCATGGCCGAGGCGTTCTTCGGCTACCTGCTGCCGTGGGGACAGATGTCCTACTGGGGCGCGCAGGTGATCGTGAACCTGTTCTCGACCATCCCGGTGATCGGCGACGACCTGGCCGTGTGGATCCGCGGCGACTACACGATCTCCGACATCACGCTCAACCGCTTCTTCGCCTTCCACGTCATCGCGCTGCCGCTCGTCCTGCTCGCCCTCGTGGGGGCGCACCTCATGGCGCTGCACGAAGTGGGGTCGAACAACCCGGACGGCGTGGACGTGAAGCACCAGCCGCGCGACCCGCTCACCGGACTGCCGCCGGACGGCATCTATTCGCATCCGTACTACACGATCAAGGACATCGTCGGCGTGATCGTCTTCCTGGTCGTGTTCTCGATCATCGTGTTCTTCTGGCCGGAAGTCGGCGGCTACTTCCTCGAGTCCAACAACTTCATCCCGGCCGATCCGCTGAAGACGCCCGAGCACATCGCGCCGGTGTGGTACTTCACGCCCTACTACGCGATGCTGCGCGCGGTGCCGTCGTTCTTCTCGACCCAGGTATGGGGCGTGATCGTGATGGCCGCGTCGGTGCTGATCTTCTTCTTCCTGCCGTGGCTCGATCGCGGGAAGGTGAAGTCGATCCGCTATCGCGGCGGCCTGTTCAAGTCCTGGCTCGCGGTGTTCGTCGTGTCGTTCCTGGTGCTCGGCTACCTCGGTACCGTGTCCGTTACCGTCTGGGGCCAGTTCTCGGGCGGCTGGACCGAGATTCTCGACACCAAGGACCGGGCGACGTGGGTCGCGCGCGTGTTCACGGTGCTGTACTTCCTGTTCTTCCTGCTGATGCCCTGGTACACGGTGCGCGACAAGACCAAGCCCCAACCGGAAAGGGTCGTGTGGCGATGAACAAGCTGGCCTGCCTGATCGTGGCCGTCGGGGCGCTCGCCGCCGGCCCGCTCCACGCGAGCGAGGCGAACCTGCGCATGCCCACCGCGCCGGTGAACCGCCTCGACGTCGATTCGCTGCAGCGCGGCGCGCGCAACTTCGTCAACTACTGCCTCAACTGCCATTCGGCCCGGTACATGCGGTACGGCCGTCTGACGGACCTCGGGCTCACCGACGCCGAGATCAAGAACAACCTCATGTTCGCCACGCAGAAGATCGGCGACACCATGACGGTCGCGATGCGGCCGGAGGACGCCAAGAAATGGTTCGGCAACCCGCCGCCGGACCTGTCGGTGGAAGCACGCGTGCGCGGCCGCGACTGGCTGTACAACTACCTGCTCTCGTTCTATCGCGACGACAAATCCGCGACCGGCTGGAACAACCTGGTGTTCCCCAACGTCGGCATGCCGAACGTGCTGTGGGAGCTCTCCGGCACCAACAAGCTGGTCGAGACGGAGTACGAGAACCACGAGAAGGCCGAGGGCGCCGCGATCGCCACGCGCGGCATCTCGCTCGTCGAGCCCGCGCACTATCCGAAGTACGCCGTGCGCACGGTCGCGCAGGAAACGCCCGGCAAGCTGTCGCGCGCCGACTACGAGGCCTTCGTCGCCGACCTCGTGAACTATCTCGACTACATGGCGGAGCCGGCACGCAACGACCGCATGCGCATCGGCATCGTCGTGCTGCTGTTCCTGGGCGTGCTGTTCGTGCTCGCCTACTGGACCAAGGTCGAGTTCTGGAAGGACGTCCATTGATGCAGCGAACGCCTTTCGGGAGAACCTCGCCATGATGACGCTCTACTCGGGCACCACCGACCCGTTCTCGCAGCGCTGCCGCATCGTGCTGCACGAGAAGGGCATGGACTTCCAGATCATCGACGTGGACCTCGACCACAAGCCCGAGGACCTCGCGACGATGAATCCGTACAACCAGGTCCCGGTGCTGGTCGAGCGCGACCTCGTCCTCCACGAGTCGAACATCATCAACGAATACATCGACGAGCGCTTCCCCCATCCGCAGCTCATGCCCGCCGATCCGGTGATGCGGGCGCGCGCGCGTCTGTTCCTGCACGGCTTCGAGCGCGAGCTGTTCGTGCACATCCCGGCGCTCGAGGGCAACAACCAGAAGAACGCCGAGCGGGCGCGCGCACAGGTGCGCGATTCGCTGCTGCAGATCGCGCCGCGCTTCGCCAAGCAGAAGCACATGCTGGGCGAGGATTACTCGATGCTCGACGTCGCGATCACGCCGCTGCTGTGGCGCCTCGACTACTACGGCATCCAGATGCCCAAGCAGGCAGCGCCGTTGCTGAAATACGCCGAGCGGCTGTTCGCGCGTCCCGCCTTCTCCGAAGCGCTCACGTCCGCCGAGCGGGGCATGCGCAAATAGGCGTCGTCCCTGCGAACGTGACGGCGACCTGACCGTCACCCCTGCGAAAGTGACGGGACCCTGTGCCGTCACCCCTGCGAAAGCAGGGGCCCAGCGTCGTCATCTTCCGGGTGGTAAAGCCGTGCCCCGAAGGGGCATTTCCCCGGGCGTAAGATGGTTTCGCCATGTCCGAGCAATCCGCGAAGCCGTATCTGGTGCGCGCCATTTGCGAGTGGTGCGCCGACAACGGCCTCACGCCGTATCTCGCCGTGCGCGTCAACGGCCAGACGCGCGTGCCCACCGCGTTCGTCAAGAACGGCGAGATCGTGTTGAACATCAGCGCAACGGCGACGCGCAAGCTGACGGTCGACAACGAATGGATCCGCTTCACGGCCCGGTTCAACGGCGCTTCCCAGGAAGTGGCCGTGCCGATGAACGCGGTCGCCGGGATCTTCGCCAAGGAAACCGGCTACGGCTTCGCCTTCAGCGTCCCGCAGGATCCGGCGACATCGCTTGCCGCGGCCACCGAGCCGCGCGATCTCGAAGTCGAGGCGGACAAGTCGATGGCCGAGGAAAAGCCGCGGCGGCCTTCGCATCTGCAGGTCGTCAAATGACCTCCGCCGGGCGTGCCCGGCCGAGCCCCTTTGTCATCCCGAGCGCGGCGAAGGACGCGCCGCGTTTCCGTCGTCGCGAGCGAACGACCTCGCTCCCCCGCGCTAGAATCCCCGCCACGCCGGCATAGCTCAGTTGGTAGAGCAGCGGTTTTGTAAACCGTTGGTCGGGAGTTCGAGTCTCTCTGCCGGCACCGACCTCTTGGCTCTGCGAGATGCGCCTGCGCGCTATAGCAGACCGACGAGCACGGGAATCACGCTGCGCCCGGACTTGACCGACGCAAGAGCCTTTCCAACGACTGCGCCGAATGCGCGCGTCGAATCATCGGCCTTCATTGCATACCCCGCATTGGAAGAAGTCGTCAGGAGATCGCCGATCTCGATTGGAACGTCGTCGGCGTCCACCTTGCAGAAGACGCGCCCGACGAGTGCGACGGGAACCCTCGCCGTAGAGGTGCCCTTGGCCCGCCCAAGGATGATTCCAGGGCGACTATCACCGGCGCCAGCGATCACACCTGCTACGCGTCGATCATAGGCCTGTGTGCTTATGCTCAGCCTGGAGTCCTCACCGATGACCATGACAGTACCCGGTTCGGCGAGGCCAATGTCCTCCACCTCGAAGTCCTCGGCGCAGTCGGTGCCAATCGGAGAAACCTGGCCGGCAAGATATATGTGGCCGGTCTCGCCCTCCAGATGGATAGTCTCTGCGGCGGGGATAGGGACGGTTCCTGCGCGAAACAGGTAGAGATCTCCCCCTTGACCATTCCCGCCCGCCAGGATGGCAGCCCCTGCTGCATCGAGTTTGATGCGTGTGGCGGGACCCGCTTCGCCGCTCTTGCCGCCGAGCATGACGATCCTGCCATCGACGTAAACGACGTTTGGATCCTTGATTCCGGCCCCACCGCCGCCGCCTACCGTAATAGTGCCGGTTTCGCCGTCCAGGCGAATCGTCGCTTCCGCCAGAGGTGAATCGTTGTTCTTGAAAGAGGGATACAGCACCACATCGCCGTCTTGTTGATTGCCTCCCACGTACAAACCGGCCGTGTCGGCATCCAGGCGAATGCGGGGATTCCCGGCGTGATCACCAAGTATCAGATCACCGTCTGCGCCTGCACCGCCTGCTTTGATGTTGCCGCTGCTCTCCTCGAGTTGAATGGCGGCCATCATGCTGCTGTTCACCTGGAACCAAAGCACGACATCGGACACTTTTGCGTGACCGAAAGGTCCGCTTCCGTTGTTGATGACGAGGGTGTTCACCATGCTGGGCCCGGGCCCGATCTTCAGCGGCTGGTCGACGACCTCCTGGACGGTGTGGTTGCCGGGTATGTCCTCGGTATACGTATAGTGATGAACGGGTGCGCCATTGATCGTTACGAAGACGTTGAGCGGGTCGTCGTCGCCTTCGATGTTCGTCAGCAGAAAGGACAGAATCGGGCGCGGGTTGAGCACCGCGTTCGCCGGGAGCGAGAAGGTCTTCGTTATGTTCGCAAACGCGTCTCCGAACTGCACCGAATCATCCGTGAGCGCAATATAAGTCGCGACGTTTGGCATGATCGACTCCCTTCGGGAAAGGTGTGCCAGCCGTTTGGCTTGGAACCACCGGCTGCCGGCACGCGTGCCGGTGGTCGGAGACCACAACCCCGCGCTCCTCGTTGAATCGCACCAAAGCATTGCGCCAGCGCCCTGGCAGTCGCGGTGTCGCGTTCTCGCTGCCATACGCGCCGCGCGCTCCCGCATTCGCCGCGCCTGCGCCGTTCCGAACCGATCTCGCTGCAGTTCCGCCGCATGGCCGGCCTTGGATCTCGCCGTCCATCGCACGGCAGCGGCACACGCGAACGGCCGATGTGCTCGACCGTCAGGCCGCGGTGGCGGAACGGGTCCAAGGGGCAATGAACCGGGTGCCCCTCGCATCGCTCGCTACTTCCTGTACCGATAGACCCACGTCTCCACCGCGCCCTCCTCCGCGCGGTCGGTCCCGGACGATTGCCCGATCTTCACGTCGAGGAAGAAGAAAACCTTCGCGACGGGGTCGTACTTCAGCACGTTCCACAGGCTCGAGACGCCCGGGGTCCCGATCGGCCGCGCACCCGCGGGTTGCAGCACGCTCCACTGCCCCAGCGCGTCGTAGGCCCACAGCTCGAGATAGCCGTTGTCGTGCGGCTGGATCAGCACGAACACCCTGTTCGCGGTATCGAAGTCGACCGACTGCATGGTCGTGAGCTGCGAGGGGATGTTCGTGATCTCGGTCCATTGCTTGTGCACGGCGTCGTACAGCCACATCGTACGGCCGCCGGTCTGACCGAGCTGAACGATGAGATGCCGGCCCCGGTTCGGGTCGTACGCCGAGTACACGTAGCTGAAGCGCAGCTCGAACGGGTATGCGTCGTGGATCACCCACGAGTTCGTCGCGTAGTTGAAGCGATAGACGAAATCGCCGTCCGTTGCAGTGATCGGGAACCACAATACGGTCTGCAGGCCCGGATCGTAGATCATGAGCATCTGCGGCGCGCCGGGGGACGGTGGAAGGTTCGGCGTCAGGCGCGTCCACGTCCGCGTCGCCACGTCGTACGCCCACGTGCCCGATTGCAGCCCCGCGATGAAATGCTTGCGCACGGGGTCGTAGGCGATCTTCTGGAATGCGTGCTGAACGCTCGGACGGCCGAGCGGCGTCGGCACGGGGCTGCCGTAGCCGCCCTTGGGAACGACGCAAGCCGGATCGGCCGATGGATCCGTGAGGCAGATCGCGGGCAGCCCTTCGGGCTGGTATTGCTGTATCCAGGCATTCGACGCGATGTCGAAGATCTCGACGTCGTTGCCCTGGTGTCCCTGGTGGCCCCCGCCGAAGTAGAAGAGCATCCCGTCGCCGTGTGCCATGCCGCTCCAGTAGCGAGCGACGGGATTGGTCAGCACGGCTTTGCCCGTGCAGTCGGTGAACTGCACGCAGATGTAACGCTCGGTCGGCACCGTATCGAGCTTCATCCACGCGTTGTCGGGCAGCGTGTCGAACACCGACGGCCCGACCTCGAACGTGATGAGGTAATCGTCCGCGTTGACGTTGCCGTCCGAGTCCTTGCATCGCACGTACGCGGCATATCGCGTCGAATCGGTGAGGCCGCTCAACGGCGTGGAATGCGTGCGCCCGTCCGTCGTGCCGAGCGTCAAGGCGAGCGCCGCGAAATCCACGCCCGGTGTCGGGCCGTATCTGCATGTCGCGGCCTCGTCGGTGGCGAGCCTCAGCGTCGCGGACCGCGTGCCCTTGGCCAGGGTGCCCGCGGGCGCGCCGGCGGTGCGCCGTGGCGGCACGATGTCCGGGGGCGGGCCGCCGACCGAGAAGCGGATGAGATAGTCGTCGCTGTTCGTGTTCCCGGCGGGGTCGCTGCACCTCACGTAGAACGTGTAACTGGCGTCGACGAGCTGCGCCACGGTCGTTGCGTGCGCCATTCCGCCGGTCGTGCCGAACGTGTTGGGCAGCGAGGCGAATGGAGTGCCCGGTTGCGTGCCGTACTTGCAGGTCGCCGCCTCGCTCGTGAGCAGCGACAGCATCGCAGACCTCGTCCCCGATGGCAGGGCGCCCGAAGGTGCGCCCGCCGAGCGCGCCGGTTGCTTTGCGTCGACCGTAACGGTCGCGATGCGGAAGCTCACCACGTAGTCGTCGGGATTGGCGTTTCCCTTTGCGTCCAGGCAGCGGATGTACGCGGTGAAGCTCGATCCGTTGCGGAGCCCCGTGATCGGGTTGGTGTGAAGCGTGCCGCCGGTGGTCGCGAACAACGTCGGCAGCGATGCGAAGCTCGTACCGGCCGTGGGGCCGTATCGACACGTCGACGCGCGGTCCGTCGTGATCGACAGCGTCACGGAGGTCGTGCCGGCGCCGAGCAGGCCGGTCGGTGCGCCTTCGGAGCGCACGGGATAGCTGATGCCATCGCCGAGCGGCGTTTCATAGGCGCCGATGTCCCAGCGAGGTCCGCGTTGCACCGCCGCGAGATCGATCGTGAAGAGTGCGGACAGATCCGTGCCTGTGTTCTTGAGAGCGGACACGGCCGCGGGACGGAAGTCGCCTCCGGGGTAATCCCTGAAGTCGCCGGCAGCGACGGTGACCGCATTGCGACCCGGTGGCGCGCCGTCGCTCGGGCCTGCGTTGGTATTCGAGCCCGCCTGCCAACCGCCCCCGGACGAGAACGTGCCGGCGCCGTTGCCCAAAGCCGCGACGTTGATGAGCCGCGGCCCCGTGCCGGCAGCGTTGACGAAGGCATGGTCCCTCGCCTTCACCACCGTGGTGTTGTACACGGTCGCGTAGTCGCCGTAGGAGGAGTACACGCCGACCTGCGAGTCATGCACCAGGGTGTTGCTGATCACCGAGGCGGGGTAATAGATCGCCGTGCCGTGCGTGGCCTGCACGATCAACCGGTCGTAGCGGGTGCCGAGCGTCGCGTTGGCGAACAGGCTCGTGCCCGATATGCCGTTGTTCACGATCTCGAGGTGCTCGATGACGGTGTACGGCGTACCGACGCTGATGGCGCGCGACCACGCGTCCTCGATCACCACGCGAGCGCCGGAGCCCGGCGTGCCGTTGTGACCCTGTCCCGGCGCCGCGGTGAGCCAGAGATAGTGATTGCGATCGACTGCCGATCCACCGATGACGAGGCGCTCGGTGAGCGGGGAATCGTTGTACACCTCGCCGCGCTCGACGGTCCCGCCGGTGGAGGTGACGCTCGCGAACACGGCGCGGGCGCCGGACGTCCGACCGACGAGCGATGCGTTGGCGGCGCACCTGCCGCTCACGTTGTCGAGCGTCATGGCGGCGCCGTTCGTGCGTGCCTCGTCCTCGGGCACGTACACGCCCGAGCAGCCGTTCCCCGTGACGATCTCCGCGTTGTCGAACCGGCCCGTTCCTGCGGTGACCCTCCAGACCTGTCGCGTGACGAGATTTCCGCTGCGCGCCGTTTCCCAGGCTTGCAGCGTGGAGAAATCGCGCCGATTCGTTCCGATCGACTTGACGACGAGCGACGTGGAGCCGGCCGTCTGCGACGGCGGCGCTTCATACGCGCCGATGTCCCATGGCGCGGTGCGCGGTGCGCCCGAGATGTCGGTCGTGAAAACGGCGTCCAGGTCCGTGCCCGCATCCTTCAGCAGCGAGCTTGCCGAAGGACGCAGGTCGTCGGCGTCGTAGTCGACGAAGTCGGCAGGTGAAATGACGGCGCTTCGCGGACCGGGCGGCGGCCCGTCGCCCGAGCCGGCGTTGCTCTGGGATCCCGCAGCCCATCCGCCCGCCGAGAAGAAGTCCGCGGTGCCGCTGCCGAACGCGACCACGTTCACGAGCTTCGGGCCGACGCCGAACTGGTTGTAGATGCCGTTCGCCGCCGATCTCACGATCGTGGCATTGAAGATCGACTGCCCGCTGCCGTACGACGCGTAGATGCCGATCCGCGAGCCGTGCACCAGCACGTTGCTGGTCGTCGCGGCCGGGAAATAGATGGCGGTGCCGCCGGGCGCGTGGACGATCAGGCGGTCGTAGCGCGCGCCGGTGGTCGCCGTGTTGTAGATGCCCGTCGGGTTGCCGCCGGTCGCGGAGTTCACGACCTCGAGCTTTTCGATGACGGTGTACGGCGCGTTGATCGTGATGGCCGGTGCCCACGCCTCGTTCACCACCAGGCGCGCTCCCGTGCCCGGGATTCCGCCATGTGCCTGCCCCGCCGCGGCCGTGAGCCAGAAATGGTGGCCGGCATCGACGGTCGAGCCGCCGATCACGACGCGGCTGGTCAGCACCGAATCGTTGTGAACCTCGCCTCGCTCCACGGTGCCGCTGGCGTTGCTCACGCTGCGGAACACCGCCGTGGCCCGCGAGGTCTTGCCGACGAGCACCGCGTTGGCCGCGCACTGACCGGCGGCATCGTCCACGGTCATGACGGCCCCGTTGGTGCGCGCCTCGTCTTCCGGCACGTACTTGCCGCTGCACGCAGTGCCGTCGACGATTTCGCCATCGACGAAGCGACCGCTGCCGCCCGTGACGCTCCACACGTGGCGCGCGACGAGGTCGCCGCTGCGCGCGGTGGCCCAGGCCTGCAGCGTCGAGAAATCGCGGTTCAGGCTGCCGATCGACTTGACCACGGTGCCGGCAGCGAATGCGTGCGAGCCGCCCACGAGCGCCAGCGCGAGCGAGCCAAGGAGCGCAGGAAATGAAGGTCGCATTTCGCGCTCCCCGTGACGCGTAACGACCATTGAGCCGCACGAATGCGCGATTACATGCAATCGCGCAGTCGCTGCGGAAGATCATACGCCTCAATCGGCCTTTCGGTGCATCGCCTGGCAGATCGCTTCGACGTGTCGGTCGTCCGTGCCGCAGCATCCGCCGACGATCGACAGCGCCGGAAGGCGCATCCGCAATGCGCGATAGTGCTCACCCAGCGCGGGCGGATCGCCGATGTCGAGCTCGGTCCTCTCGTCGAGCTCGGCGTGGCTCTTCGTCGACGCGTTTGCGCGCAGCCCGCGAACGCGCATGCGCCACGTTGCATCCGGCGCAATGGCGGACTCGAAGTGCGTCGGATGCGCGCAGTTGACCATGTAGTAGGCGGGATATCCCTCGCATTCGGCGTCGGTCCGCTCGATCGCGTCGCCGAGCGCCATGCCGCACGGCAGCCGTCCGTCCGTCTCGACGGTGAACGAAATCGCGACCGGCATGCCGCGTGCCTTCGCGGCCTGCGCGATGCCGATGGCCTCCTCGGGATAGGTCATGGTGAACGCGGCCACCATGTCGGCGTCCGTTCGGGCGAAGACGTCGACCTGCGCGGCGTGATACGCAACCGCCGCCTCGACGCTCATGCGCGAATCGACGCGATAGCCGTCGCCGCGCGGGCCGAGATTGCCGCTGATCACGACCGGCGTCGTGGGCGTCTCGTACGCGGCGCGGATCTCGAGCAGCAGCCCGACGCCGCGGCGGTTGGCGTCCGCGAGCGCCGCCGCGTCGTAGCCGAGCCGCCCGCCCCAGTCGTCATTCGCCCGCCAGGTCGGCGTTTCGAGCACGACGCCCACGCCGCGTGCGCGAGCGAGCGCGGCGTAGCGGGCGAAGTAGCGCCGCAGTATCGCAACGCCGTCGTCGCGCTCGAGCAGCGCGAAGGCCGCGAATGCAGGCAGGTCGACGCCGTCGTGGAAGACGAGTGTCGTCTCGAGCCCGCCGTCGGTGATGAAGAGATTGCCGCCAAGCTGCGGCAGCGCTCGCCGGTATTTGCTCATCGAGGTGCTCCTTCGTCGTGGGGTCGGGGGGTTGGCACGCGCCGTTTCTTGCGCTTGAATGGCGGCGCCTAAAGTACGGGGAAATACCGCCCGCGCCCCCAGCCGTTTCGGCAACGAATCCGACGAACAGGCCATGACTCCTTCGCCGCCGCCCGCACGCGTGGCGATCCTCGCGTTCCCGGATGCGAGCGCGTCGGTCGTCTACGGCATGTACGACATGTTCATGTCGGCGGGCCGTGACTGGGGCGTGGTGATCGACGGGCGGGCCGGCCCCCCGCTGTTCCAGCCGCTGGTCGTCGGCCCGGAGCGCGGCTCCATTGCCGCGATGAACGACGTCCGCATCGAAGCGCACGCGACGCACGCCGAATGCGCCGCGCCGCGCATCGTGTGCATTCCCGACATCAACGTCCCCCCCGGCGAGCCGCTCGACGGCCGCTTCGACGTCGAAGTGGCATCGCTGCGTCGCTGGTACGCGAATGGCGCGACGCTCGCCAGCGCGTGCTCGGGTGCCATGCTGCTCGCGCAGGCCGGGCTGCTCGACGGCCACGAGGCGACCACGCACTGGGCGTATTGCGACGTGCTTCGGCGCCGCCACCCCGCCGTCAAGGTGCGCCCGCAGCGGGCGCTCGTGGTATCGGGTGAAGGAGGGCGCCTCGTCATGGCCGGCGCGGGCACGTCGTGGCTCGACGTTGCGCTGTACCTGATCGCGCGGACCGCCGGGGTCGAGGCCGCGATGCAGGTTGCGCGCATCAACCTGATCGACTGGCACGAGATCGGCCAGCAGCCGTTCGCGCGGCTCGCGCGCTCGCGGCAAGTGGACGACGCATTGATCGCGCGCTGCCAGACGTGGGCCGCGGAGCATTATCATGAGGCGTCTCCCGTCGCGGCGATGGCGCGGCTGTCCGGGCTCGCCGAGCGCTCGTTCAAGCGGCGTTTCAGCCAGGCAACCGGCATGTCGCCGCTCGAATACGTGCACACGCTGCGAATCGAGGAAGCCAAGCAGATGCTCGAATCCGGCACCCTGCCGATCGAGGCGATCGCGAACGAAGTCGGCTACGAGGACGCGGGCTTCTTTGCACGGCTCTTCCGCCGCAACGTCAACCTGACGCCCGCGCAATACCGCAAGCGCTTCGGGGCATTGCGGCGGAGGCTGGTCAACGGCGCGCCGGAAGCCGCACGGCCATGCTGATCCACGGCCGATGCCACTGCGGCAACATCGCCCTGACCCTCGACTGGCGCGGCGATCCGCAGGCAATCCCCGCGCGCGCCTGCGGCTGCTCGTTTTGCGTCAAGCACGGCGGGGTATGGACGTCGCATCCGGCATCGACGCTCGTTGTGGAGTTGCGCGACGCGGGACAGGTGTCGCGCTACGCGTTCGGCACGCGCACCGCGACGTTCCACGTATGCGCGCGCTGCGGCGCCGTGCCGTTCGTCACCAGCGAGATCGACGGCCGGCTCTACGCCGTGGTGAACGTCAACGTGCTCGAGGGCGTCGACCCGATGTCGCTGCGCCGCGCGCCGACGGACTTCGAAGGCGAGGACGTCGCGTCGCGGCTTGCGCGCCGCCGGCGCAACTGGATTGCCGACGTGCGCTTGCCCGGGCACCCGCCCGGCCGGTGATTGGCTACAGGCCGACCGTGCGCAGGAGCGCCGCCAGGCGCTGCCGCTGCGGCACCGACGTCATCGGATAGAGGTCCAGCCACTCGCGCGCCGAGAATGCGGGCTGGAGCGTGCGCACTTCGTCGGCCTGCCAGCGGGCCGCGCCGAGGTCGCCGGCCGCCGTGAGCGTCGCGGCAAGGAACACGCGCGTCTCGACGTCCGCAGGGTTGCGCATGGCCGCGGCCCGCAGGTTCACGAGCGCCTGCTCGAGGTCGTCCTCGAAGAGATACGCGCGGCCGAGCAACAGGAAGTACAGATAGCCGCTATTCGGATTCAGCCGCATGGCCGTGCGCAGGAGCGCGATCGATTCACGCGGCTGCCCGACGTAGGTGCGCACGCCGCCGAGGAGCGCGTACGCGTCCGCGAACGAGGCGTCGATCGCGATCGCGTGTTGCAGCGCCTCGATGGCCTGGTCGTGGCGGCGGCTTTGCGCATGCACGAAGCCGAGCGCCCAGTACACCTGCGGCTCGTCGGGATCGATGAGGCGCGCGGTGTTCGCAAGCTCGAGCGCGCGGTCGAGGGCCTGCGCGCTGTCCGCCGATCCGGTGAGGCGTGGCTCGAGCGCGTACGTCATGGCGAGGCTCGCATAGGCGCGGGCGAACGCCGGGTCGAGCTCGATCGCCTTGCGAAAGAGATCGCGCGCCCGCTCGTTGTCGGCGCGGGTGCGGGCCAGGAACAGCTCCTGCCCGCGCTGGAATGCCTCGTAGGCGGCGAGGCTTCGCGTATAGCGCCTGGCAACGCGCATGCGCTCCGTCTCGTCGATCTTCGCCGGCAGCACGTCGAGCACCTTGCGCGCGATCTCGTCCTGGAGCGCGAAGAGATCGCCGTACGGCCGCTCGAAGCGACCGGCCCAGAGCTGCTCGCCGGTCGCCGAGTCGACGAGCGAGAGGTTGACGCGCAGCGTCCCGGCGCTCTGCGTCACCGTGCCCGACAGGCCGTACCGTGCGCTTCCTGCGGCGCCCCCGCGGATGAGACGCAAGCCGGACATGCGGGAAAGGTCCGTCGCGAGATCGTCGCCCAGCGCGTGTGCGAGCCGCGTCTGCTCGTCCGACGGCTCGAGCGTCTCGAACGGCGCGATCGACACGGCGATCGGCGCCGCCTGCGCGTCGTCGGCGGCGGCGACGTCCGCCGGCGTGCGCGTGAAGTATTTCGGCGCGACGACCAGGTACGCCGCGAGCGCGATCGCAACGAGCGCCGGCAGGACGATCCACCGGGGGCGGAGGCGCCTGCTGCCGTCCGTCGAGGACGCAGGTTGCAGGCGCTCGGACGATCCGGCCCGTGGCGCGGGCGCGACCGTTGCGATCAGGCGATAGCCGCGCTTCGCGATCGTCTCGATGTACACCGGCGCCCGCGGGTTGTCTCCCAGCGCCCGCCGCAGCTTGATGACGCCCTGCGTGAGCGCTTCGTCACCGACCACCACACGGGGCCATACCGCGGCGAATATCTCCTCGCGCGTGACGACCCGGCCCGCGTGCGCGGCGAGCAGCACGAGCAGATCCATGGCCTTGGGCTCGATGCGCACGCTTTCGCCGCCGCGGCGGAGCTCGTTGCCCTGCGGTTCGACGGTCCAATCCCCGATGCAAATCGGCTGGGTCACGTATGCCTGCGTGCGGGTCCGAGACGGCGGGCCGGCGCCGCTGCCATGCGCAAGGCATTGCGCGAGCACCGTTTTCAGGCCGTTGGAAAATCATAACCGTTTCGTCGGGACAGGTGGCGGGGGCAGCGGTTGGACTGGCGGCGGCATTTGCCGTCATCCCCTGGAGCTCGCAATGCGCCGTATTTCGATCGTCTCGTGGTTCGGGTTCATGCTCGCGTTCCCGTGTGCTGCGCTTGCGCAGCCACCGCTCGCCATCAAGCCGCTCGCCGAGAAGAAGGTCTCCGAATTGCCCCAAGGCGTGCTGTACTGGCGCGTGGAAACCTATCCGACCCGTGCGGCGGCGGAATCCGCCGCCGGTGAGTGGTCGCTCGTGGCCGAGGCGGACGGCCGCGTGTGGCTTTTCACGTTGGGCGCGCGGGGCGGTGCCACGCCGGGCGGTCAGAAGGCCGCCGAGGTGGGCCCCATCCCCCGCATCACGGCGACCCGGTACTTGTTGCGCGTCAACGAAGCGAGCGGACCGCCGGGAAGCACCACCTCCGTTCATTCGCACCCGGGATCGGAGGCTTTCTTCGTGCTGAGCGGAGAGCAAAGCATCCGCGGGCCGGACGGCGTCCTGCGCATCGCGGCGGGCGAGGCGTCCGCCGGACGCGGCGCCGATGTCCCGATGCAGGTGACGAGCAGCGGTCCCGGCGACCTGCATGCCCTGGTGATGTTCGTCGTCGACGCGACGCGGCCGTTCTCGACGCCCGCCGCGATGCCGTGAGCCGATGTCGCCACGCGCACGGGCCGCCTTTGCGGCGGCCGTGCCGCGGCGCGTTCAGTGGTAGACCCTGAGTGCGAGGCGCCGCTCGAGCCGCGCAAGCTGCGCGGCGAGGTTGGCCGCTTCGCGCCGCGCCGCGTCGGCGCGCTCGTCGTCCTCCAGCGCATCGACTGCGACCGCGAGCTGGTCGTTGAGTCGCCACGCCCGCATCATCAGGTCGACCGGCACGCCGTCCGGCTCGAGCGCCGAGCGCGCCGCCATGTCGTCCAGCGCCGCGCGCAGCGAGTGCTCCAGCGCGGCGATCTCGCTTGCCACAACGTAGTCCATGCACGTTCTCCGTCGCCGTCAGGCGTTGTCACCGCTGCCCGGCTCGTCGTGTGTCCCGAATCCGTTCGATGGAGGCTCGCGGTATTCCGCGCCGCAACGCAGGCACCGGATCAGCCGTCCATGCTCGTCACGCGACGTGGGCGGCTCGCCTGCGTAGTGGAGTCCGGCCACGCGTCGCAGCACGGTTCCGCACGATGCGCAAACGATCTGCACGCCGTTCCCCCAGTCGACGTCACGGGTGCCATCGTGCGCGATCGCCGCGCGCGGCGGCATCGGTCGAAGTCCGAACACCGTGTCGGAAGGCGCCGCGTAAAGATCCGGCCCGCGGGAAAGTCCTACACCGTGGGGACCGCGCATGGGCCCGGGGGGCCGGCTGTCACGAATCGCAGTGAGCGCGCACGCGCTGGCCGGCTACCGTTCGGCATGCCTTCCGACAACCGCCGTGCGCGTGTCGCCCCGCGATCCTGTCGTGCCCGCCGCTCGCGGCGGCGGCCCCGCCTTCGCGGAGCGCTTCACGCGATGCGGCGGGCGACAGCGCGCGCTCGTGCAGAATGGCGCCGCCGACCGCGGTCGAACGTGCCCTGCTGGTATCGTGTACGCCGGCAATCGAGCTTCGCAGGCGGCGAGTTTCGGGTGCGCCGTGCGGTCGCGGCCCGGCGCACCGAGTATCGGGCAGGAGCAGTGCATGACGGCAAAATCGT
>DASXAF010000053.1:0-61657 GCA_036406955.1 Casimicrobiaceae bacterium | reverse complement strand
CCGCGCTTTCGCAACTTCTACCTGCCGCACCGGCACGATCCGTTCGTCGGCTTCAGGACTTGCGCCGTCTAGCGTCGGTCATGCGCGCGCCGGCATGACGCTGTCCGACACGTTCAAGGGCGAAGCGCTGGCGCTCGCGGCGTTGCTCATCTTCTCGAGCAACATCGTGCTGACCAAGGTCGCGTCGGCGCGGCTCGCGCTCAACGCCGGCTACCTGGTCGCGATCGTGATGAACATCGCGTTCTCGGCACTGCTGTTCGCCCTCGAGCTCGGCTGGCGGACGCATGACCTGCGCTGGGACTGGACGGGCGTGCTGATCTACGCCGCCGCGGGCGTATTCTCGACGTATCTCGGCCGCTGGTTCTTTTTCGAGGCGATCGCGCGCCTCGGCCCTGCGAAGGCGAGCATCTTCCAGGTCAGCAGCCCGATCTTCACGGTCGTCATCGCGTGGATCGCGCTGGGACAGGCACTCGATGCACTGGCGATCGCCGCCATCGCCGTGGCGATGATCGGCCTCATGCTGGTGAGCGTGTCGCCGCACGAGCTCGCGCGCATGGCGTCGGGCCGCGGGGCGGCTTCCGTTGAAGGAAAGGCCGTATCGCCGCTTCGTGCGCTCGTGCGCTCCGGCCTCGCCGTCGGCCTGGGCAGCTCGGCCGCCTACGCGGTGGGCAACGTGCTGCGCGGTGCCGGCATCCAGCGCTGGAACGAGCCCATCCTGGGCGCGCTGCTGGGTGCCGTCGCGGGGCTCGCGTTCCACCTCGTGCTCACGCCCGGCAACGCCGAGGCGCTTCGCCTGGTGCGCGTGGGCGACCGGCGCGGCGTGCTGCTGTTCGCGTTGAGCGGGACGCTCACGATCTCCGCCCAGATGTGCGTGATCGCCGGCATGGGTTACATCCCCGTGGCCGTGGTTGCGATGGTGACGCTGTGCACGCCGCTCCTGGTGTTCCCGATGAGCTACTGGGTGCTGCGCAACCAGGAAGGCATCACGCGGCGCACGCTCCTCGGCGGCGGCGTGACGCTCGCCGGCATCGTGCTGCTGATCCTGCGTTAGCGCGACGGCAGCGTGACGTAGCGCGGGCCACGCAGGAACGCGGCCTCGTCGAACGATTCGTCGTCGACGGATTCGGTCAGCCTGGAATCGACCTTGCCCAGAATGTCCGGCGTTCCGCGATAACCGGGAACGAGCGCTTCGAGCCACCGCTCGTCCGTGCAGGATGCGCTCAATACCGACCAGGTACGTCCCTCGTCGTACGACACTGCGACGTACACCGAGGGCGTGACGGCGGCTCCCGATGCCTTGCGAACCGACGGTATTCCGATCATGCGCGACTTGCCGAGCACCAGCTCGTAGGATGGCGTGCCGATCGCTTCCGAGCCGTGCTCAAGATCGATGCCCTTGATCTGGTCGAAGAAATGAGCGACCTCCTCGCGGTATTTCGCGATCCCGCCGCCCCTGATGACGAGCACCGGATGCGACAGCGCGGCGATCGTGTCGGCGTCGCGTGCCATCCAGGCTTTCGAGTAGGACCGCGCGAGCGCCAGTGCCTTCTCCTCGTCGGCATGGCGGGTCGTCGCCATGGCGAAGTTGCCGGGCCCGGTCGCGCCTTCCTGCCCGGCGCGCGTCGGCGGCTCACGCCATGCACGAGCTCGATCGAACAGGTCCACCTCGATGTCGGGATAGACCTTGAACAGCATCCGCCCGTCGTCGTCGACCACGAAGCTCGACAGATGAAGCCGCGCCTTCGCATCCGCGCCGCGCTCGACGCGCCAGGTCACGCGTGCGGCGTGGGTTGCGGGCGACGCGAGCGATCGGGCTCGCGCCTCGTCGCCCGCGAGCAGGGCCCGGACGGACTCGAGCGTCGGAAAGCGATCGAGCGACCACGTGCCCGATTCGATATGGCCGAGGGATCCTGCGCGCTGAAGGGCCACGAACACCGACGCGGCCCACGGATTGCGCGTCGCCATGTCGGCAGCGCCAGTTCCCGACGCCTCACGACTCGGGTCCGCGAGGCAGCATGAAGAAGCGGCGACGAGCGTCGCGAGGAGCCATCCCACGAGGCGTCGATACAGGGGCCCGTGCGCGGGCGGCGCCGTGCCGCCGGCGAGTTCGATGCCGCTCATGCGCCCGGATTCACGTACGCGGTCTTCACCGTGGTGTAGAACTCGCGCGCATACGCGCCCTGCTCGCGCGGGCCGTAGCTCGAGCCCTTGCGCCCGCCGAACGGCACGTGATAGTCCACGCCCGCCGTCGGCAGGTTGACCATCACCATGCCCGCCTGCGCGTTGCGCTTGAAATGCGCCGCCTCCTTGAGCGAGTCGGTGCAGATGCCTGCCACCAGCCCGAACGTCGTGTCGTTCGCGACCGCGAGGGCTTCGTCGTAGTCGCGCACGCGGATCACGCTCGCCACCGGGCCGAACACTTCCTCGCGGTTGATGCGCATCGACGGCGCGGTGTCGGCGATCAGCGCGGGCGCGAGATAGTAGCCCTGATGATCGCGCGCGAGGCGCTCGCCGCCCGCGGCGAGCCGGCCGCCTTCCTTCTGCGCAAGCTCGATGTACGACACGTCCTGCTGAAGCTGCGTCGCGTCGACCACCGGGCCGATGTCGGTGCCAGGCTTGAGCGCATCGTCGACCTTCAGCGACTTCATGCGCTCGACCATCGCCTTGACGAAGCGATCGTGGATGCCCTCGGTCACGATGAGCCGGCTGGCCGCGGTGCAGCGCTGACCCGTCGAGTAGAACGCGCTCTGAATCGACACGTTCACCGCCACGTCGAGGTTCGCGTCGTCGAGCACGACCTGCGGGTTCTTGCCGCCCATCTCGAGCTGGATCTTCTTGAGCGTCTCGATCGCGCCGCGCGCGATGTTCCTGCCCGTCGCCACCGACCCCGTGAAGCTGATGGCGTCGACCTGCGGAGAATGCACCAGCGCGTCGCCCACCACCGAGCCGCGGCCCATCACGAGGTTGAACACGCCGGGCGGAAGGCCGGTGCGGGCGATGATCTCGGCCAATGCCCATGCGCAGCCCGGCACGAGCTCCGCGGGCTTGAGCACCACGCAATTGCCGTACGCGAGCGCCGGCGCGATCTTCCACGCCGGAATCGCGATCGGGAAATTCCACGGCGTGATCATGCCCACCACGCCGATCGGCTCGCGCGTCACTTCGACCGTGATGCCGGGGCGCACCGAGGGGACGAGCTCGCCGTTGAGGCGCAGCGCCTCGCCGGCGAAGAACTTGAAGATGTAGCCCGCGCGCGCCGCTTCGCCGATGCCTTCGGGCAGCGTCTTGCCCTCCTCGCGCGAGAGCAGCGTGCCCAGCTCCTCCTTGCGCGCGAGGATCTCGTTGCCGATGGCGTCGAGGACGTCGGCGCGCTGCTGGATGCCGCTCGTCGACCATTTGGGGAAGGCGCGGCGCGCCGCGTCGATGGCCGTCTGCGCCTGCTCCTTGCCGGCGCGCGCGTACTCGCCGACGACGTCCGCGGTGTTGGAGGGATTGATGTTCGGGACAGCCGCTTCGCCCGAGAGCCACGTGCCGTCGATGTAGTTCGCGCCCTTCATGCTCGCCTCGTGGGTGGAAGGGCCAGGACCGGGGTCGGAGTAGGTGTACTCCGACCCCGACCTTGCCCGGATCCCGCGATGGTAGCGCGTGCTGCGCCGCCGGACCGTGCGATGCCGCAGAGGCAGGCGAGAGAACAAAGTCGACGCCGCCACGCGGCGTCCCTTCCATCTGCAGCGGCGGCCCTTTGGGGGCCCGTCGCTGCCCACAAAAAAAGGGCGCATGTTTGCGCCCTTCAATCCGGAAGGGAGGAGGAAGATCCCGATCCGGCCTTGCCAATACGCGCCGCAATGCGACGCATGCGGCAATTGTACGAGCGGTAACCTTTCGGCCAGCTTTCGATATGGTGAGCGGCGGACACATCGGGCAGCGACGTTGGCGCGCGCAGGGCCGCGGCGTAGACTCGATTGCAGCCACAGACGCGGAGAGCCGTTCCATGCGCATCCTGCTGGTGGAAGACAACCACGAGCTTTCCGACTGGCTCGCACGCGTCCTGCGTCAGGACCGCTACGTCGTCGATTGCGTCTACGGCGGCGTCGACGCGGACAACGCGCTGCGGACCAGCACGTACGACCTCGTCGTGCTCGACCTTTCGCTGCCCAAGCTCGACGGCCGCGAAGTGCTGCGCCGGCTGCGCGCGCGCAACGACAACGTCGCGGTCCTGATCCTCACCGCGGACAACACGACGGTGAGCCGCGTCTCCGGGCTCGACATCGGCGCGGACGACTATCTCGCGAAGCCGTTCGACCTCGACGAGCTCAAGGCGCGCATTCGCGCGCTGCTGCGCCGCTCGAGCCAGGGCAAGACCCCCGTGCTGCAATGCGGCTCGCTCACGTACGACACCAACGACCGCCAGTTCCGCCTCGGCGGCTCGCTGCTCGCGCTGACGCCGCGCGAGCACGCGGTGCTCGAGACGCTGATGCGCGGCGTCAACAAGACGATCCCGAAGAAGTCGCTGGCCGAGAGCGTGTTCGGCTTCGACGACAACTCGAGCCCGGACAACATCGAGATCTACATCCATCGCGTCCGCCGCAAGCTCGAGCCCGGCGATGCGCGCATCATCACGCTGCGCGGCCTGGGCTACCTGCTGAAGGACCGCAATTCGCCGTGAAGCCGGTGCACGCGAGCCTGCGCGGCGAGCTCCTCGCATGGCTGCTGATCCCGCTGGGCCTGTTGACGGCAATCGACACGATCGACGACTACCTCGACGCGCAGCGCACCGCGGGCATCGTGTTCGACCGCCAGCTGCTCGCCTCCGCGCGCACCATCGCGCAGGACATCATGCAGAACGGCGAGAGCGTGCGCGGCGAGCGCATGCCGCGCGGCGCCGAGGCCTTTGCATGGCCCGCACCCGACGTCGTGTACTGGCGCGTGACCGCGGCCGACGGGCAGATGCTCGCCGGACGTGCGGATCTTCCCGCGCTGGCCGACGTCCCGCTCGAGCCGGAAGCGCCGCAATACCGAACGGCGCAGTTCAACGGCACGACCGTGCGGGGCGTCGCGTTCCTGCAATCGCCGGGCGGCAACGCGCCTGCCGAGCCGGTCATGGTGGAGGTCGCCTCCACGCTGCACGGCCGCGAAGCGCTCGCGCACGAGCTGTGGGTGCGCAATGCGCGCCAGGAAGTGCTGATCCTCGTGCTGGCGGCGTGCCTGGCCTGGATCGGTCTCACGCGCGGGCTCGCGCCCACGCTGCGCCTCGGCCGCGCCGTCACCTCGCGCAGCCCCGATTCGCTGGATCCGCTGCCGCTCGACTCGGTGCAATCGGAGCTGCGCCCGCTGGTGTCGGCGCTGAACCTGTACATGGGGCGCCTCGGCGAGCGCCTGGAAGCGCAGCGCCGCTTCATCGCCAATGCGTCGCATCAGCTCCGCACGCCGCTCACGCTGCTGAACACGCAGGTGCACTACGCCCTCGCCACCAAGGACACCGAAGCCAAGGACGAGGCGCTTCGCGCGCTGCGCGAATGCATACGGCAGAGCAATCGCATCGCCAACCAGCTTCTCACGCTGTCCCGCGCCGAGACGGTCACGGGCACGCCGGTCAAGGCGACCACCGTGGACCTGCACGAAGTCGCGCGCCTCGCGCTCGAGAAGGTTGCGGCGTTGGCCGAGCGGCGCGGCATCGATCTCGGCTTCGATGCGCGCGGCCACACCGCGTCGGAGGGCGCGGCCACCGTGCACGGCGACGAGGTGCTGATCCTCGAGATGATCGTCAATCTCGTCGACAACGCCGTGCGCTACACGCCGAAAGGCGGCCAGGTCACGATCACGATCGACCGCGCCGACGGCGGCTGGCGGCTCGCGGTGGCGGACAACGGCCCGGGCATTCCGGTGCACGAGCGACAGCGCGTGTTCGAGCGCTTCTATCGCATCGACGGCAGCGAAACCGAAGGCTCCGGGCTGGGCCTGTCCATCGTGCGGGAGATCGCGCGCGCGAGCGGCGCGGTCGTGACGCTGGGCGACGGCGAAGGCGGGCGCGGGCTGGTCGTCACCGTCACGTTCCCGAGGCAGGCGGCGCCGGTGCGCGCCCCATCACAGGATCGTCTCGTCGACTGAACCGTGGCGCGCGTTCGTTAAGCCGCCGCCGTCCGGGTTTCCTCGCTTCGCACATCATTCGGCATCGTGTCAGCCGCCGACCCGTGACGCCGTGTCGAGACTACGGCTTTCGCTCGCCTGCTGGAACTACGATCGCACGCACGCGCTGATGGACGGGCGCGTCCGCCCGGACGGCATCGAGCTCACCTGCCTCGACCTGCCGGTCGAAGAGACGTTCTTCCGCATGATCCGGCATCGCGAGTTCGACGTCGCCGAGATGTCGCTGTCGTCGTACACCGTGTCGCTCTTCCGCGAGCCGGCGCGCTTCATCGCGATACCGGTGTTCCCCTCGCGCATGTTCCGCCATTCGTCGATCTACGTGAACGCGCAAAGCGGCATTGGCACCCCGCAGGACCTGATCGGCAAGCGCGTCGGCACGCCCGAGTTCCAGATGACGGCGCCGGTGTGGATCCGCGGCATCCTGTCGGAGCATTACGGCGTGCCGGTGGACAGCGTCACGTATTGCACGGGCGGCGAGGAGGAGCCCGGGCGCAGCGAAAAGCAGAAGCTCGACCTGCCGCCGCGCCTTCGCGTCGAGCCGATCGGCCCGACGCAAACGCTCGCGCGCATGCTCGCCGAAGGCGATATCGACGCCCTGCACACGGCGCGGATGCCGTCGACGTACGCCGGCGGCGAAGGACCCGTTCGGCGCCTCTTTCCCGACTACAAGGCGGTCGAGCGGCAATACTTCCGGGACACCGGCATCTTCCCCATCATGCACACCGTGGTGCTGCGCCGCGAGGTGTACGAGGCGAACCGCTGGGTCGCGCAGTCGCTCACCAAGGCGTTCCTCGAGGCGCAGCGGCGCACGTACGACGACCTGTACGTCACCGCCGCGCTGAAGGCGATGCTGCCGTGGCTGACGCATCACGTCGAGGAAACGCGTGCGGCGATGGGCCGCGACTACTGGCCGTACGGATTCGAGGCCAATCGCGCGACGCTTGCGACTTTCCTGCGATACCACCACGAGCAAGGCCTGTCGAAGCGACGTCTCGAGCCGCAGGAGCTCTTCGCGCCCGAGTCGCTGGAGTCGTTCCGGATCTGATGAGCGACGTCGTCCTTCGGCTCGGCGTCGCCGGCCTCGGCCGCGCGTTCATGATCATGGTGCCGACGCTGCGGGCGCATCCCGGCGTGCAGCTCGTGGCCGCCGCAGACCCTCGCCCGGAAGCTCGCGCGGCGTTCGAGCGCGACCTGGGCGGGCGCGCATATCCGGATGTCGACACGATGTGCGGCGACGCCGACGTGCAGGCCGTGTACGTCGCGACACCGCACGAGCGCCATGCCGAGCACGTCGTCACGGCCGCCGCGCACGGCAAGCACGTCCTGGTCGAGAAGCCGCTCGCCATCACGCTCGGGCAATGCGAAGCGATGATCGACGCGGCCCGGCGCGCCGGCGTGGCGCTGGTCGTCGGCCACAGCCACAGCTTCGACGCACCGTATGCGCGAACGCGCGCGCTCGTCGAAAGCGGCGCGTACGGCGAGGTGCGCATGATCGCGGCGCAGTACTACACCGACTTCGTGTATCGCCCGCGACGCCCGGAGGAGCTCGACACCGCGCAAGGCGGCGGCGTCGTGTTCAGCCAGGCCGCGCATCAGGTCGACGTCGTGCGCCTGCTCGGCGGGGGACGCTTGCGCAGCGTGCGCGCCTGCTGCGGTGCCTGGGATCCCGCGCGGGCCACCGAAGGCGCGTACGCGGCGCTGCTCGCCTTCGAAAACGGCGCATTCGCGTCGCTGGTGTACAGCGGGTACGCCCATTTCGATTCCGACGAGCTGGCCGGATGGATCGGCGAGCTCGGCGGTCGCAAGAACGCCGGACAGCACGCCGCGACGCGCGCCGCGCTCGCATCGACGCGCGACGAAGCCGCCGCCAAGATGGCACGCGCGTACGGCGGCGAGCGCGCGCAGCCGCCGGCAGCGCCACCGGTCGCGCACAACCATTTCGGCTCGGTGATCGTATCGTGCACGGGTGCGGATTTGCGCCCCCTGCCCGATGGCATCATGATCTACGACGACCACGGGGTCCATCGCGAGGCGATCGCGCCTCCGGCGGTGCCGCGTGCGGAAGTGATCGACGAGCTGCGTGCGGCAGCGCTCGAAGGGCGCGCGCCGATGCACAGCGGCGCGTGGGCGATGGCCACCCTGGAAGCCTGCCTCGCCCTCCTCGAGTCGTCGCGCACGGGCGCCGAGGTCGTCCTGCGACACCAGGTCCCGGTGCCCGCACGCAATGAACAGGAGCGAAGAACATGCTGACCGCGGAGGAGAACGACCTGTTGTGCCGCGTCGAAGGCGACGCGCCGATGGGCCGGATGATGCGACGCTACTGGCTGCCGGCCTGCATGAGCGAGGAGGTGACCGAGCGCGACGGCGCGCCCGTGCGCGTGCGCATGCTGGGCGAGGATCTCGTCGCGTTTCGCGACACCGACGGCCGGCTGGGTGTCGTCGGCGAGCATTGCCCGCATCGGCGCGCCTCGCTGGCGCTCGGCCGCAACGAGGAATGCGGCCTGCGCTGCCTCTATCACGGATGGAAGGTCGACGTCGAGGGCAACGTGCTCGACATGCCGTCCGAGCTCGCCGCCGCGCGCTTCGCGAGGCACGTCAAGCACACCGCGTATCCCGTGCGCGAAGCCGGCGGCTTGGTGTGGATCTACATGGGGCCGGGCGAGACGATGCCGCCGTTCGAAACGCCCGCGTTCGCGCCGACCGCGAGCACCAGCGTCAGCATCGTGAAGGTGCAGGTCGACTGCAACTGGGCCCAGGTGCTCGAGGGCGCCATCGATTCGGCGCACAGCTCAACGCTGCACTCGACCGACATGCCGTCGGCCGACGTCGACCGCGCCATGGCGACGGGCAACGTCTGGCCGCGCCCGTCCACGGACAAGGCGCCGCGGCTGCAGGTGCAGCGCACGCGCTACGGCTTTCGGTACGCCGCGATCCGCACGCCGATCAACGATCCCGAGGTGAACGATTACGTGCGGATCACCACGTTCGTCGCGCCGATCACGGTGCTGATCCCGCCGAACAACGTCTACAGCCTGGCGAACATCAACGTGCCGATCGACGACACGCATACGATGTTCTACTTCATCGCCTGGAGCGACTGGGGTCCCGGCATCGACACGCAATCGTGGCGCGCGTTCTGCCACGCGCGCGTGGGCGTGGATCTCGATGCGCGATTCCGACGCACCCGTACCATCGACAACGACTTTGGCCAGGATCGCGCGCGCATGAAGCGCGGCGATCACACCGGCATCGACGGCATTCCCAACCAGGACATGGCGATGTGGGAGACGATGGGCCCGATCGCCGACCGCACGCGGGAACGCGTGGGCGCGAGCGACGTGGCCATCGTGCAGTTCCGGCGCATCATGATCGACGCGGTGCGCCGGTTCGCGGGCGGCGAGCCGCCGCCGGGCACGGCGGAGCCGCGCCTCGCGCAGGCGAAGCTTCGTTCGTTCGAGGGCATCGTGCCCAGGGCGACGAACTGGCGTACGCTCGGCGTGTCCGACGAAGAGCTCGCCTTGCTCGCACCTGCACCGGGAGACTGAATGGAAATCCGCAACGTCGGCACCTCGGGCCTGCGCGTTTCCCTCGTCGGTCTGGGCTGCAACAACTTCGGCGGCCGTCTCGACCTCGCGGCGACGCGCCGCGTGGTCGACCGCGCGATCGAGCGCGGCATCACGCTGTTCGACACGTCGGACAGCTACGGCAACCGCGGTGGCTCGGAGGCGCAGCTCGGCGAGATCCTCGGCGCGCGGCGCAGGGACATCGTGCTCGCCACCAAGTTCAGCTCGCCGATGAACGACGCGCAAACGCTGAAGGGCGCGTCGCGCCGCTACATCATGAGCGCCGTCGAAGCGAGCCTCGAGCGCCTGCGCACCGACTGGATCGACCTGTACCAGCTCCACTGGCCGGACCCGCTGACCCCGATCGAGGAGACGCTGCGCGCGCTCGACGATCTCGTGCGCCAGGGCAAGGTGCGCTACGTCGGCTGCTCCAATCTCGCGGCGTGGCAGGTCGCCGACGCCGCCTGGACGTCGCGTCATCATGGGATCGCGCGCTTCGTCAGCGCACAGAACGAGTACAGCGCGCTCGTGCGTGACGCCGAGCGCGAGCTCTTCCCCGCGCTCGAAGCGCACGGCATGGGCTTTCTGCCTTACTACCCGCTGGCGAGCGGTCTGCTCACGGGCAAGTACAAGCGCAGCGAGTCGCTGCCCGCAGGCTCGCGGCTCGCCACCACGCCGTCGTGGGCCGAGCGCTTCCTCACCGATCGCAACTGGGACAGGGTCGACGCCTTGCACCGCTTCTGCGCGGAGCGTGGCCGCACGATGACCGAGCTCTCGTTGGGCTGGCTCGCGTCCCACCGCGTGGTGTCGAGCATCATCGCCGGCGCCACCCGGCCGGAGCAGATCGACGCCAACGTCGCGGCGGTGGAGTCGAAGCTCGACGACGCCGAACGCGCGGAGGTCGACCGCATCACGTCATGAAGCCGCCGACGGGCCGCGCGGTGAGGAACTACGCCGCGCGTGCGGGCTGGCGCCGCCGTGCGGCGTACGCGACGCTCGCGACGTACATCGCGGAGCTCAGGAGCACGATCCAGAAGGTGGTGGGCCAGTCGGTAGCGTAAGCGAGCGCGATGCCGAGCCACGTCTCGGCGAGCGCCAGCACGACCGACAGCGCGATGCCGCTCGCCACGCGGGTGGTGAGGCGCAACGCCGCCGCGGCAGGGCCGACCAGCAGCGCGAATACCAGCAGCACGCCGACCACCTGCGCAGCTTCCGCGACCGCGATTGCGACGATCGCGAGAAAGGCCACGGAAACGGCCTTGAGCGAAACACCCTTGGCGGCTGCGAGCTCGGGTGCGAGCGTGGCGAAGAGCAGCGGCCGTCCGATGAGGCCCAGCGCTATCAGCGACACCAGGCCGAGCACCGCAAGCTCCATCAACGTGTCGGCGCCCACGCCGAGCAGGTTGCCGAACAGCACCGCGGTCGCCTGCGTGGCGTGCGTCGTATAGAAGTGCAGGAACAGCACGCCGAATCCCAGCGAGAGCGACAGCACGACGCCGACCGCCACGTCGCGGTTGCGCAGCCGCTCGCCCAGAAGGCCGATCGCGACGGCGGCGGCCAGCGTGAAGCCCAGCAGGCCCCAGAGCGGCGCGATGCCGATCAGCACGGCGCCCGTCGCGCCGGCGAAGCCGACGTGCGACAGCGCATGGCCCGCGAACGTGAGGTTGCGCAGCACGAGGAAGAACCCGGTCGCGGCAGCCACCACCGCGACGACTGCGCCGGCCGCGAACGCGGTGCGCATGAAATCGTATTCAAGCATCGCAGCCGTGTCCGTCGACCCCGGTCCCGTGCCCGGAGACGACGACGATGCGGTCGCGCAGGCGCAGCACGTCGATCGGCGCGCCATAGAGGCGCGTGAGCGTCTCGCCGGTCATCACGTCGTCGACCGTGCCGACGACCGCCTCGCCGTGCCCCAGGTAGAGCACACGGTCCATCACGCCGAGCAGGGGATTGAGATCGTGCGCGGTGAAGAGCACGGTGATGCCGAGCGTGCGCTGGAGCCGAGAGACGAGCGCAACGACCGCCTGCTGGAAATGCGGATCGAGGCTCGCGAGCGGCTCGTCGAGCAGCAGCAGGCGCGGCTCCCCCAGCAACGCCTGCGCGATGAGCAGCCGCTGCACCTCGCCGCCCGACAACCGCGCGATGGGACGCTCCGCGAGATCGCCGGCATCGACGAGGTGGAGCACGCGCGCGACCTCCGCCTTGCCGGTCGTCGTGAGCATCGGCAGCCCGAGCCGCGGACCGTCGAGCGCGCTGCCCACGAAATCCCGCGCGCATAGATGCATCTCCGCGAGACGGCTCCGCCGCTGCGGCAAATAGCCGACCCCTCGCCGAGCCGCGCGCGCCGTGGCGCCCAGCACGCGCAGCTCGCCCGCCGATGGCTCGAGAAGCCCGAGGATGGCGTGCAGCGCCGTGGTCTTCCCCGCGCCGTTCGGTCCGAAGATGCCGACGAATTCCCCCTGGCCGATCGACGCGGTGACGTCGCGCAGCACCACGCGAGCGTCGCGCGCCAGCGTGACCGCCTGGAGCTCCACCGCGGCTTCGCTCATCGTGCCGCCAGCGCGCGTTCCAGATCGTCGAGTTGCGACAGCATCCATTGCGTATAGTCCAGTCCCGGCGGCTGCGTCTCGGTGACTTCCACGACCGGCACGCCGGAATCCGTGGCGAGCGCGCGCATGCGCCGGGTGAGCGCCGTGGTGGTCTGGCGATTCACGATCAAGGCCTTGACGGCGCGCGTGCGCAGGTCGCGCTCGAACGCGGCCATGTCGCGCGCGCTCGGCTCGGTGCCGTTCATGATCGCGAGCTGGAAGCGCGCGTTGTGCGTGGTCAGTCCCAGCGCATCCGACATGTAGCCGAACACCGGCTCGGTTGCGGCAATGGGCGTTCCGGCGTAGCGCGCGCGGAGGGCCGCGATGCGATCGCGAAGCGGTCGAAGCGCCGCCTCGAAGCGCGACAGCCGCTCCGCGTAGCCTGCACCGTGCGCGGGATCGAGATGGGACAGACGGTCCGCGAGCGCGCGCGCCAGTGCTTCTACGGCGTCGACGTCGTACCAGACGTGAGGATTGTCGCCGGCTGCGTGCCCCGCGAGGCGGGCGACGTCGATCACGGCGCGCTTCGAAGAAGGCGCGCCCTCCAGCAGCCGGGCGATCCACGCGTCGTAACCGGCGCCGTTGTAAACGACGAGCCGCGCCTGCGCGATACGGGCCGCGGTGGATGCGCTGGCCTCGAAGGCGTGCGGGTCCTGGTCCGGGCTCGCGAGCACGCTCACGACCGCGACCTCGTCACCGCCGATGCGCTCGACCAGGTCGCCGTACACGCGCTCGGCCGCGACGACGGCAACCGGCGCGCCGCGCACGGGCGATGCGACCGACGCGGCGAGCAGCAGCGCGAGCAGCCATGCGAACGCACGGGATGGCGAGGCAGCGGGAGCTTCGCGGTGGCGCATGCGCGTGGACGGCCAGATGAGAATGAGTTATCATTATCGCATAGTTTGGGCCGCCGCCGCTTCGAAGCATTCTCATGGAACGCTCCACCCGCCAGCGCGATGCGATCCAGTCCGTGATCCGCGCATCGCGGCGCCCCCTCACCCCCCGCGAGGTGCTCGAGGCGGCTCGCACCAGCGTGCAAGCGCTCGGGCTCGCCACCGTCTACCGCACGCTGAAGCTCCTCGTCGACGAGGGCCGGGTGCAGGCGATCCGCCTGCCGGGCGAGAGCCCGCGCTACGAGATGGCCGAATCGGCCCACCACCATCATTTCCGCTGCAACGCCTGCCACCGCGTGTTCGACGTACCCGGTTGTCCCGGCGACATGCGCCGGCTCGCGCCCCGCGGCTTCACGGTCGAGCACCACGACCTCACGCTGTATGGCCGCTGCTCGACATGTCGCTCGAAATGAGTGCAGCAAACGCCCCGCTTGCGCGGTCCAACCGCGATCGACGAAGGAGCCGACATGGACGACACGGCCAGGGACAACCCCGTTCTCGCGCGCATCCAGGAGCTCGTGGCGGAGGAGCACGATCTGTTCGACCGCGACGGTCTCGACGAGGCGCAAACGAAGCGGCTGCACCGCATCCAGGTGGAGCTCGACCAGTGCTGGGACCTGCTGCGACAGCGTCGCGCGGCGCGGGAGACGGGACGCCCCGAAAGCGAGACGCAGCTTCGGCTCGCCGACGTGGTGGAGCGCTACACCGGCTGACCACGCGATGCGCTAGGCGGCGCGCGTCGACGCGTCGAGCTTTCGCAGCGCCTTCTCGCAACGCTCCACCAGGCGCGGCGAATCCATGCGCGCGGCCCATGCCGGGAAGTCGTGGCGTGGCCCGCGCCAGCGCAGCGCATCCACGTCGCCGAAGAGCGGCGCATCGGTGCGCAGCGTCGCGAGCCGCTTGAACAGCAGCGCGAGATCGCGGCGCTCGCCGAGGACGCCGGGTGGGAACGCTTCGATGGTGCCGTAGCGGTTGAGAAGCTGCGCCGCGGTAACGGGTCCGATGCCCGCGATGCCCGGATAGCCGTCGGCCGCGTCGCCCACCAGCGCCAGAAGATCGGGCACCAGCGGCGGCGCGACGCCGAATTTCTCGCGCACCGCGGCCTCGTCGTAGATCTTCTTGCGTACGCGGTCCATCTGCATGACAGCGCTGTCGCGCACGCACTGCGCGAGATCCTTGTCGGGCGTCCATATGCACACCCTGTCGACGCGCGGATCCGCGCTCGCGATGCGCGCCGCGGAAGCGAGCGCGTCGTCGGCCTCCAGCTCGACCATCGGCCACACCGCGACGCCCATCGCGGCAAGCGCGTCTTCGAGCGGATGAAACTGCGCGAGCAGTGCGCGCTCCACGCCGTCGCCCGTCTTGTAACCGTCCCAGAGATCGTTACGAAACGACTCGATGACGTGATCGGTCGCCACGCCGACGTGCGTGGCGTCCTGCTCGACCATTTGCAAGACCGTCTGCAGCACGCCGACCACGGCACCGTACGGCCGGTCCTTGCCCTTGTTGAAACGCCGCAGCCCGTAGAAATGGCGGAAGAGCTCGTAGGTGCCGTCGACAGCGTGAACGATCATGAGCGGGGTACAGGGTGCCGTGCACGTCGAGGGAATCGAAAGCCGGTGCGTAGACCCGCACGCCGACCCGCGCCTTCACGCCGCGCGCGGGCTGCCGATGAACGGTCATCGCGATGCGAAAGTTCGCATGGTGCCAGACTTCCGTGCAGCGCTCGGGCGGAGTACGCTTGCGGCCAACCGTCCTTCACATGCCCGGGCGAACGCCACGGAGCGCCTGTCGATGCAGAGCACGAGCCGCGCGTATGCCGACGTCGCCGTGATCGCGCCCGAGGGCCGCATCGATCACGCGGCCGCGGCCGATTTCGAGCACGCGGTCGTGCCGTTGCTCGCGCCCGCAGGGGGGGCGCAGGCCGGGCTCGTGCTCGACTTCGCACGCGTGCCCTACATCAGCAGCGCCGGCCTGCGCGTGCTGATGATCGCGGGCAAGGCGCTTCGCGCGCGCAAGGCACGCATCGGCCTTGCGGCCGCGCAGCCGGTGGTTGCGCAGATCCTCGCGATCAGCCGCTTCGATTCGGTGCTGGAAATCCATGCGACCGTCCGCGATGCGCTTGCCGCGATCTCGCCGGCGGCGGCGGCGGCGTACGACGCGTCCGGCGGCGGCACGTCGTCGTGAAGCGCGTCCGCTTCTGGGGCACGCGCGGCTCGCTGCCTGTGGCACTCACGGCGCGCGAAGTCCGCGCGCGCGTCGTCGCCGCGTTGCGCGGCGTGGCCGGCCGCACGCTCGCCTCCGACGCCGCGATCGAGACGTACGTCGACCAGCTCGACTTCGCCATCGCGGGCACCTTCGGCGGCCACACGGCGTGCGTCGAGATCGAGACCGGCGAGCCGGGGTACGTGATCTGCGATCTCGGCAGCGGATTGCGCCCGTTCGGCCAGGCGGCGCTCGCGCGACACGGCCCCGCCGCCCCGCAGCGCTACGACTTCTTCGTGTCGCACATGCACTGGGACCACATCATGGGCCTGCCCTTCTTCGGGCCGGCCTACATCCCGGGCAACCGCGTCACGTTCCACGGCGGCCACGAGGAGCTCGAGATGGCGCTGCGCCGCCAGATGGAGCGACCCTCGTTCCCGGTGGATTTTTCCGCGCTCAAGGCCGACATCCGGTTCGTTCACCTCGCCCCCGGCGTGCCACACGAAGTCGCCGGCATGTCGGTCACGCCGCTGCGCCAGCGCCACGCCGGCGATTCGTACGGTTATCGCTTCGAGAAGGACGGCCGCACGGTCGTGTATTCGACCGATTCGGAGCACAAGATCGGCGACCTGCCGGACGCGCAGCGCTTCGTCGATTTCTTTCGCGACGCCGACCTCGTGGTGTTCGACGCGATGTACTCGCTTGCCGACACGATCTCGGTCAAGGCCGACTGGGGCCATTCGAGCAACGTCATGGGCGTGGAGCTGTGCCAGGCCGCCGGCGTGGCGCACCTGTGCCTGTTCCACCACGAGCCGGCATCCGACGACGCAACGCTGTCCAACGTGCTCGCCGACACGCGTCGCTTCGAGGAGATCACGCGCACGGGACGCCCGCTGCGCGTCTCGGCCGCATACGACGGCCTGGAAATCGCGCTTTGACCCGGCCGGCGGCACCATGGCCGATGCGCGTCCCGCGCGTGTTCGCCGCGCGCATGGAGCGGATCGCCGACGCGCGCGACTTCGTGGCCGCGTTCGGTCGAGACAACGGCATCGCCGACGACGACGTGCTGCGCATGGAGCTCGTCGTCGAGGAGCTCTTCACCAACACGGTTCAGCACGGATACGGCCGGGAATGCGACGAGCCCATCCGGATCGCGCTCGACATGCGCGGCGGTATCGTGACGATCCGTTACGAGGACGCGGCGCATGCCTGCGACCCGCTCGCGACACTGGAGGAGTCGCGCGCCGCATTGTCGGCACCGGTCGAGGCGCGCGAGCCGCGCGGCCTCGGCGTGCCGCTCATCGCCGGTCTCACCGACGAGGCTCGCTATAGCTTCGAGGCGGGGCGCAACTGCCTGCGACTGTCGATGCGCGTGATGCTGCAAACGCCATGCGCCGTTTCCTGAGAGGGTGGCGACACGCGCCGCAGGCCGGCGGAGCGCCCGCGGCGCCCGGCGACAAGAACGCGGGCGACGCGCGCTTCGTGAGCCTGCGCGCTCGCCTCGTGGCGCTCGTGATGCTGGTGTTGCTGCCATGGCTCGCGCTCGTGCTGTACACGCAAGCGGAGGAGCGCCGGACCGCCATCGCGCACGTCAACGCCGACGCCATGCGCCTCATCCGCATCGTCACCAGCAATCAGGCGGCACAGATCGAGGGTGCGCGTCAGCTCCTGACGGCGCTCGTGCGCCTGCCGCAGCTGCGCGAGGAGCCGGGCCGGTGCGACGCGCTGCTCACCGACATGCTGAAGGCGTATCCGCTGTACCTCAACCTCGGATTGATCGATCCGCACGGCAATATCGTGTGCAGCGCGGTGAAGATGCGTGGGCCGGTGAACGTCGCGGATCGCGCGTATTTCGCGCGCGCCATGCAGACGCGCAGCTTCGTGATGGGCGACTACCAGGTCGGCCGCGTCACGCAGCTGCCGTCGATCAACTATGCGTATCCCGTCCTCGACGACGGCGGCAACCTGCAGAGCGTGCTCTACGCCGCGCAGAGCCTGAGCTGGCTCACGCTTGCGCTGGCGGACGTGCCGCTGCCGCCCGAGGCCATCCTGATCGTCACCGACGCGCACGGCACCGTGCTGGCACGCGTGCCGCAGCTCGCGGGCGGGATCGGCGGCAGCCTCGTCGAGCGCAATGTCCCGACGTGGCTGTCCATGCAGCGCGACGGCGGCGTCTTCGAGTCCGACGACGCACAAGGCGTGCCGAGGCTGTGGTCCCACGCGCCGCTCGCGGCGGGCCTCGACGTGCACGCGATCATCGGCGTGCCGAGGTCGGTCGCCTTCGCCGACATCGACCGGCGTTTCGAGCGCAATCTCCTCGCGCTCGGCGCGGTGACGCTCGTCGCGCTCGCCGCGGCATGGTTCGGCGCGAAGCTCCTGCTGCGCCAGGTATACGCACTCGTTGCCGCCACGCGTGAGCTCGCAAGCGGCGACCTCGCGGCGCGTGCGTCGGTCGCCAGGACCGGAAGCGAGCTCGATCTGCTGGCGCGCGCCTTCAACCGCATGGCGTCCATGCTCGAGACGCGCGATCGCGAGCTGCGCAGCGCGGAGGAGAAGACGCGCGCCGCGGAAGTCGAGCTGGCGGTCACGCGTGCGCATCTGGACATCGCACGCCAGATCCAGCAATCGCTGCTGCCGCAGGAATCGCTGGAGCTCGGCGAAGCGCACTTCGCCGGGCGTTGCGTTCCCGCGGTCGCCGTGGGCGGCGACTATTTCGGGTATTTCGAGGGCGAGCGCAACCGCATCGACAGCTTCGTGGGCGACGTGTCCGGCCACGGCGTGGGCGCCGCGCTGCTCATGGCCGAGGCGCGAACCACGTTTCTCGCCGAGCGCCTCGCCGCGTCCGGCGCGGGGGCCGTCCTGACGAAGCTCAACGCCCTGCTCCACGACGACCTCGATCGCTCGGGCCTCTTCATGACCGCATGCTGCGCGACCTACGACGGCGTCACGCGCGAGCTCGCGTATGCCAATGCGGGCCATCCGCCGGCGCTGCTGCTGCGCGGGGCGGACGACCGCTGCGAGTCCATCGCGGCAAGCGGCGTGCTGCTGGGCATCGATCGCAACGCACGATTCGCCGAGGTCAAGGTCAAGCTGCAGCACGGCGACATCGTGGTGTTCTACACCGACGGCATCACGGAGACGCAGGATGCGGCCGGCGAGATGTTCGGCACGGATCGCCTCGGCGAGGCGATCGTCGCGCACCGGCATCGCGACGCGCAGGCGCTGGTCGATGCCGTGCTCGCCACGCTCGACCGCTTTGCCGGATCGAGCCGGCACGAGGACGACCTGACCCTCGTCGCGCTGAAGATCGCGGCGTGACGGGGTGACGTTCCCCGCCAAAGTGCGCCGTCGATCGGCGAGCGAGTCCTCGCCCGCTGCGCGCCTTGTATGTTCCCCCCGAAGCGGCGCTCCGCGCCGCCTCCCCCGCAGGGGGGCGAGTGCCTTGGGGCGGCCCGGCGGCTCTCGTGGTGGTATGTTGCACGTCCGTCTTTGTCCACACCGCTCGGTCGAGGGCCCATGCAGATGCATCGCGTCGTCATCGCTTTCGTGCTCCTGCTCGTGGGCGCCGCCGTGCAGGCGCAGGCCACCTATCCCGATCGCAGCATCAGGATCGTCGTGCCTTTCACGCCCGGCACGGGCATCGACATTCTGGCGCGCACGCTCGGACAGAAGCTCGGCGAGGAGTGGAACGAGCCGGTGGTCGTGGAGAACCGTCCGGGCGCCAGCGGCAACATCGGCACGGACGCGGTGGCTAAGTCAGCACCGGATGGCTATACGCTGCTCATGACGGCGAGCACCATCGTGCTCAATCGCAGCCTGTTCAAGTCGATTCCCTACGACCCGGTCAAGGACTTCGCCCCTGTGGCGCCGCTCGCCATCGGCAGCCTGGCGCTCGTGGTGAATCCGGGTGTCGAAGCGAAGACGGTGAACGACCTGATCGCCCTCGCCAAGTCGCAACCGGGCAAGCTCAACTACGCTTCGCCGGGCAACGGCACGCCGCATCACCTCGCCATGGAGCTCTTCAAATCCAGCACCGGAACGAATTTCGTGCACGTTCCCTACAAAGGAACCGCGGGTGCTGTCACGGACCTCCTCGGCGGGCAGGTGCAGGTGATGTTCCTGCCGGTGCACGTCGCGCTGCAGCACGTACAGGCCGGCAAGCTGCGCATGCTCGCGGCGGGCGGGACGTCGCGCGCCAGCGCGACGCCGGACGTGCCTTCGCTTGCCGAGGCGACCGGCGTTCGCAACATCGACACGGACATCTGGTACGGGCTCTACGCGCCGGCCGGCACGCCGCAGGCGATCGTCGCGAAGTTGAATGCCGCGTTCAACGGGCTGCTGCGCGATCCCGAGATCGCGCGAACGCTGGAGAAGCAGGGATTGCAGCCGACCGGCGGCACGCAGGAAGCTCTCGGCCAAACGACGCGCAGCGATCTCGAGCGCTGGGCGAAGGTCGTTCACGACGCCAACATCCAGCCGGAGTGACGCGACCCGGATCGGCGATGCGATCACTCCTGTGCCCGCGCGGTGTCGGCATCATTCGCGGCGATCGGGCGCCGGGCCGGTAGCCGCAGCGGGCGCGTTGCGATCGGCCGCGACTATGCGGCGCCGGGGGCCGCGAAGCCGGCGATGCGCTTGTATTCGTCGGACAGCGCCGCAAGCTCCGCCTGCGTGATGTACTCGTCGAGATCGTCGAAGGGACGGTCGCCGACGAGCTGCTCGACCTTGATGTTGATGAAGTCGGGCGGAAACTCGCGATTGGTGCGCACGACGTGCGAGGTGGGCGGCAGCCGCCGGCCTTCGTAGGCGTGCAGCGCCGCGATGGCGTCGGAGCTCGCCTCCAGGCACTCGGCCAGCGCACGCGCGTCGAGGATCGCCTGCGCCGAGCCGTTCGAGCCGCGCGGGTACATGGGATGCGCGGCGTCGCCGGCAAGCGTCACCCGGCCGAACGTCCAGCGATCGAGCGGGTCCTTGTCGACCATGGGGTATTCGAGCACCTGGTCCGCGCTGCGGATCAGCTCGGGCACGTGGAGCCAGTCGAACGTCCAGCTTGCGTAGAGCGGCAGGAAGTCCTCGACGCGGCCGGGCTTGTTCCAGTCGTTCTGCGCGTAGCCTTCCTGCTTGATCTCGGCGACCCAGTTGATCAGCTGATCGCCCGATCCGTCGACGTCGTCGACGATCGGATAGATCACCATCTTGCCCGTCAGGATGGAGCCGATGCGGAGGTACGTGCGCCCATCGAGAATCCGCTTGCGGCGGGTGACGCCGCGCCAGGTGTTGATGCCGGCAAACGCGAGGGCATCGCCGGGCACGTACTGCTTCCGCACTGCCGAGTTGATGCCGTCGCAGCCGACCGTGATCGAGCCGCGCACCGGCGGCAGCACGTGGCCCGACGACGTCTCGACGAATCGCACGGTCGCGCCCTTCTCGTCCTGCTCGACCGCCACGCACTGGTGGTCCGTGACGATACGCTGCGCGCCGATACGCGCACGCGCGGCGTCGTAGAGCAGCCTCTGCAGGCGCCCGCGATGAATGCCGATCTCGGGATACGGGTATCCCGCGAACCGGCCGCGCGGCTCGCCGTAGATGCGCTGCCCGAAGCGATTGAAAAAAGCGCTTTCGCGGTTCTCGATTCCCGATTCGAGCAGCGCTGCATCGAGCTCGAGCGCCGCCAGCTCGCGCATCGCGTGCGGCAGCAACGTGATGCCGACACCGAGCTCGGTGATGCTCGGCGCGCGCTCGAAAACGCGACAGGGAATCCCGCGCTGGTGAAGCGCAAGCGCGAGCGTCAGGCCGCAGACGCCGGCACCGACGATGATGACGTCGTTCATGGTAGAGCGCGGAACGGCGAAGCGCGAATCCCGGGCTGCTCGAGCTCGTCGGCTCGATTCTATCGTGCCTGAACGAAGCGACCTGCGGCAACGCTGCCGGCGCGCCCGGCCGAAAAGCAGCTAGCCGCAAAGACCCAGCACGCGCTCCTGCTGGCTGCAGGCACGATCCGGGGCGGCGCGCACGCTGCGCAATCCTTGCGTGCACGCGCGCAGCTCCTTCTCGACAGGCGGGTAGTACGACCAGCCGCGCCCGAGCGCGGGCAGCGTGAGGTCGACCTCGCGCCACTTGGGATGCCCGGATTTCTGCAGTGTCGGGAAGTTGTTGCACAACGAGCGGGCGAAGCGCTTCAGGTACGACTGCGTCGCGGGAAGGTTGTAGTCGTACGTCACCAGATAGGCTTTCACCGAAAGGGTCGGAACGTCGCTGGTGAGCAGATTGGGATAGCTCGACGCGCGCACGGTCGCCGCGAAGTAGGTCTTGAGCGCCGCCTGGCTGGTCGAATGGTTCGGGTCGAACTTCAGCAGCTTGATATATTGCTTCGACTCGGGCTTCATGTCGGCGAGCAGCTTGGCCGGCTGGCCCGCGATGACCGCCACTACGTCGACGGAACGCTCCGTGATGAGCTTCACCAGCGCGTCCTCGTTCGACAGGAACGTCGCCTTGTCTTCGGCGATGCGAGTGCCGAACATCGCGCGGTACAGCGTCGTCGTGGTGAGCGCCGTGCCGCTGCCGATCGGTCCCACGTTGATCCGCGTGTTCTCGATCTGGTGTATGTAGTCGAGCGGCGAATCGGCGCGCACGATGAAATAGATCTCCTCGGCGTACAGCGGCATGATCACGCGCAGAGGCTTGATCATGGTTGCCGCCTCGGCGTTGCCCGCGGCGGCCTGGTCGAGGAACGCCTGGAAGACGTCCGACTGCACGATCGCGAGCTTGACACCCTGCTCGAAGCGCAGGCGCCGCACGTTCTCCGCCGACCCTGCCGAGGGCAGCACGTCCAGGTCGATGTCGGCTTCGGGCGCGACGAAGCGCGCAACGTCGCGGCCGATCTGTATGTAGGTCCCGCGCTCCGACGCGGTGACGATCTTGTATTCGGCCGTCGCGGTCGCTGCGTCGGCAAGCAGGCTCGCCGCGATCGCGGCGAGCACGGCAAACCATCGTGGCATGTGAGTCTCCCGATGTCGCTCAGCAGAGATTGAGCGCCGCCACCGCACGAGCGCAGACCGCAGCCGCCGGTATTTCGGCGGCCTGCGTCGGCGGGCTTTGCGTGGCGTCCCCTGGGCTCGATTCGGCGGCAACCGCGTCGGTGTTCGGGCTGGCGTGGGCATTCGGTGCCGGCGCGACCGTCGCTGCAACAGCGACCGAGCTCACGGGTGTGACGGGTTTCGACGCAGCGGCGTTGTCCGCGATGCTGCGTCCTTGCCGTGCGACGTTCTGGAGCAACGCGTCGAGCGTTCCCGACGGCAGCCACACCGCGTATCCCAGCGCTGCCACGATGATCACGAACAGCACCAACAGCACCGCGTTCTGCATCCCGCGACGGGGACCGAGAATCGCGGCGCGGTCATGCGTCCCGGACGAATCCGAACGCTCCGCCGCCCTGTTCAGTCGCAGCGCAAGGCCGGTGCCCATCGCCGCGCCGAGGAGCGGTTCCATGTGCTGCGCGCGCGTGACGACCGTATCCCCGCCCTCGCGAATCAGCGCGATGGCCGGCGTGGTGTATTGCGGGGCCTCCGCACCGACCGGCGCGACACCCGCATCGCTCGCTTCGACGGCAAACGCATGGCCGCATCGCTCGCACGCGAGATCGCGACGGTTGCAGAAGGCCTCGCATTGCGGGCACGCCTTGAGGTCGAGCGGCGATCCGCAAGCGTTGCAGAAACGCGAAGCGCCGGGATTGTCGTGATTGCAGATGGGACAATCCACGCGCGACATGACGATGCCCATCCCATGGCGTGCGCGCCTGCAGGATCGCAGATGTCCTGCCACGCGCAATGTAGTCAACAAACTCCCTGCGACATCATGCAGCGTACGGTGCGCGTAGAGTACCCCGATAGCGGGCGAATGCAAGGGTCTGCCGGTGCATGCGTTCCTTGCATCGGCGTTCAACGGCGCCTGTCTCGGACCGGCATCCCCGTCGCACGCATCTTCTCCTGGATCAGCGCGTGAAAAATCTCGTCGGCATGGCCATTTTTGCCCGGGTCGCCGAAGCGAAGAGCTTCTCGGAGGCTGCCCGGCGGCTCGGCCTGTCCAAGTCGATGGTGAGCAAGGAGGTCACCAGGCTCGAGCGCTCGCTCGGGGCACGGCTCCTCAACCGCACCACCCGCAAGCTCAGCCTCACCGAAATCGGCGCCGCATTCTACGAGCATTGCGCGCGCGTGGTGCAGGAAGCCGAGGAGGCGGAGCTGCTGGTCGGGCGATTGCACGGCGAGCCACGCGGCGTGCTGAAGCTCACCACGCCGGTGGCCTTCGGCACGCTGCACGTCGCACCCGCGCTGCCGGAATTCCTCGCGAAGTATCCCGACGTGACCGTCGACCTCACGATCAGCGACCGCTTCTTCGACCTCGCCGAGGAAGGATACGACCTGTCGGTTCGCATCGCGCGCGAGCTGCCGCCGAATGTCGTCGCGAGGCATCTCGCGCCGATCAATCGCGTGGTGTGCGCGACGCCCGGCTATTTCGAGAAGCACGGTGTGCCGAGTAGCCCCGATGACCTGGCGCGTCACAACTGCCTCGTATACACGCACGCCAACCCGGACTCGCTGTGGCGATTCCGCGCGGCAGGCGCGGACACCGCGGTGCCGGTGCGCGGCAATCTCATGCTGAACGACGACGAGGCGCTATGGCAGGCCGTGCTCGGCGGCCTCGGCATCTCGCTGCTTCCTACCTTCATCGTGGGCAAGGACCTGCAGGCGGGCCGGCTGCAGGCGGTGCTCGCGCAATACGTACCGTCGGAGCGCAACCTGCACGCGCTCTATCTGCCGAACCGGCATCTGTCCGCGAAGGTGCGCGTGTTCATCGACTTCATGCTGGAGCGCTTCAAGGCCCCGCCTTACTGGGATCGCGACTGGACGCCGAAGGTGCCCGATACGCTGGGCGGGACACGAAGCACCGGCACGTCGCGGCGCGCGAGGTGAGGTGCCGAACCGCCTACGAGTTCCGCGCTTGCGCGTCGGTACGCGACAGCACCCGCACGAGGCGAACGCGGCGCCGCAGGCCATTGTCGAGGGGCCAGTCGACCGATTGGCCTTCACGCAGGCCGAGCAGCGCCATGCCGAGGGGCTCGAGCACGGAAACACGATGCGCCTTGCCGTCCGCGGCATCGGGGTGGACGAGCGTGACGACCCACCGCGCACCGGTCACTTCGTCTTCGTATTCGACGCGCGTGTTGAGCAGTGCCCGGTCGCGCGTGGATGCTACGGCGCCGAGCGCGAGCGCGCGCTGAAGCTGCTCGCGCGCCGCCGGGTCCGCAGGCCAGCCCCGGCTGCGGTCAGGTCCGCGACCCGCCTTGCCCGGCGTCCGTGCGCGCTTCCTGGTGCCCGTCATGGGGTTGCACTGTCGGTTTGCTCGCGTCGTGGATGCAGCCGCTCGCGCGCGGGGTGACGACGAACGCATCGCTTGCCGGAAACGTCATCTCGAGCGCGTAGTCCAACGCTGCCTCCACCCGATCGTCGACCGTCATGTCGTGCCCGCCCGCTTTGCGAGAACGAGTCGCGTCTCGACCGCACGCAGGCGCTTGCGCGTTTCCGCGAGCAGAAAGGCCAGCCGCTTGCGAAGCGGGTCGGGCGTGGTCTCGTAACGCTCCGCGAGCGCGTCGCGCATGCGACGGTCGCGGTCGTGGATTCGGGCGGCGACGTCGAGCTCGATGCGTCGCAAGCGCTCGAGCAATTCGTGCGCGCGTTCGTTGCGGTGCTTCTCCAGGGTCAATGTCGTCTCCTTTCATGCATGCCGCCCCGTGATGGGGCCGCAACACGATGATGCGGCCTCTGCGGGAGACTGATAACCGCCTTCGACGGAAAGAGACTGTTTCCGGGGCGAAGAAGGGCTGCTCGGGCACGCGCGTGGAAACAATATTGTTCCCGACCGCCGACTTGTCGCCGCATCCGGCGGCTCCTACCCTTCTGAATCGCGCTTCGTCGACACGGCGTTCGGGATGCCGCGTTCAACGGCGAGGCTCACATGAGGGCTACGCGATGCATCGAGATCTTCCGACCCGCCGAATGGACATGAACCGCGGCACACGCGCGGAAGTCGCGCTGCTGCGCATGCTGCTCGAATGCATCGAGCGCCAGCAAAGCGTCCAGATGGGCACGCTCGAAATCGTGGCGCGACTCGGCGAGATCGCGGCAGAGACCCAGCGGCGCCTCGCGGACCTGCTGGGCGCCCGCGAACCGCCGGGCGGCGCTTCGTGCGTGCGTGCGGAACGACATGTGGAAGGCGATACCGTGCGCGGCAATGCAACCGCTCGCCGCAAACAGATGATGGGTTGAGGGAAGGCCATGGACAGCCTCTGGAACATTCTCGTGCCGCTCGACGGCAGCGCCCACGCCGACCGCGCGGTGCGGCTCGTCATGGGCTTCCACGCACGGCTTGCACCGGTGAGCGTTCACCTGCTGCATGTGCGGGCACCCGGCTCGTCCTTCGCGGACGGCGCGCCCATGAACGAGAAGCAGGTGTTCGCCCGTGCCCGGGCATGGCTCGATCACGCCCGCGTGCCTTGCACGCACGCCGTGCGGGACGGCTATGTGGGTGCAACCATCGCGGCGTACGTGCACGAGAACCGCTGTGACGCCGTCGTCATGGGAACGCGCGGCATGGGCTCCACCGAGGAGCTGCTCGGGTCCATCGCGCGGCAGGTCATCCAGCTTTGCGACGTACCGGTCACGCTCGTCAAATGAACCGCGCGTGATCGTATCCACCCGGAAACGATCTTTTGCGGATCCAGCCGCTTATCGTTTCACGGTGCCGTCCCTATCATCCTTGCAGTGGCCGTGCCGCAGCGGCCGAACCCAGTACGCGAAGGAGCTCGATATGCACAACCACTATCTCTTCCTCACCGAAGCGGACTTCACGCGCGTGATGGCCCTGCAGCCGGACCCCCTGCTTCGAGCCGAGCTCGAGCGGGCCATCGTCGTCGCGCCGCATGCCATGCCTCCGGGTGTGGTCACGATGTATTCGAACGTGCGATATCACGACGAGCATGCCGGCCTGTCGCGCAAGGTACAGATCGTCTACCCGGAAGACGCGGACGCTGCCGCCGGCAAGGTTTCCGTGCTTGCGCCGGTCGGCGCCGCGCTGATCGGCCTCGAGAAGGGCCAGGCGATCGACTGGAAGTTCCCAGGCGGCGAGGTTCGGCGCCTGCGCGTCGAGGAGGTCGTCAACGCGTACGACGAGTAGATCGCCGAAGTGACGATGCAAAGGAGGAGCCTATGCGTTGCCTGACGTTGCGCCCGGTGCGCGCCGACGATCGTGCGTACTACGAGGATTTCCTCGTCGGCGTGAATCCCGTCGACCTGCAGCTTCGGTTCGGCGGCAGGCTCGCCGAGTCGCCGCGAGGCCTGGCGGCGCGCCTGGCCGGCGTCGATCGCGAGCGCGAGATCGCAATCGTCGCGACGCTTTCGAGCCGCGATGGCCGCTTCGAGATCGTGGGCGATGCCCGTGCGCACGCGGAAGACTACGCTGCCCATTCGGAGTTCGCCATGCTCGTTCGCTCGGACCTTCAGCGGCTGGGCCTTGGTAGTGCGCTCCTCGAGAAGCTCATCGGCCGTTGCCGGGAACGCGACGTCCGCCTGCTCTACGGGCTCGTTTCGCCGTCGAACGCGGGCATGCTCGCGCTCGCTCGTCGCCTCGGTTTTGAGATCGATCGCGTCGCGGGCGGCAGGACGGTCGTCGTGTCGCTCGATTTGCAACCGCCGCCGGCGATATCCGTGCCGTCGCGGCGGCATGCGCGCAGTGCAGTCACGGCTTGAGTCGGGAGGAGAAATTGAATGGGAGGGGACGCCATGCCCATCGCCGTGCGCGGCGCGGCCGCTCGCGCGCGCCGCCGCATGGACACGACGGCCCTTTACGGACTGGGTCTCGCGGGAGGCGTTCTCGCGCTGATCTCCGCCATGTCCCTGGCGGGCGTCGGCGATGCTCGCGCAACCGCGGGGCTGGCGTTGGGCATTGCGTTCCTGCTCCTGGCGATGGCCGGCCCGACCGGGTCCGGTGGTGCGCATTCCACGGGGCCGCGCAGTCGCCCCGCGCGCGAGGAGCACTGACTCGCCATCACGCGCGCGCTTCGGCTTTGCGCCGCCGTCGTTACTTCACCGTGGAGAATGACCATGTACTTTCACCCTCACCTCTTCAACGCTCTCAACGACGATCGGATGATGCAAACGTGCATCGCGCTGGCCGGCGTGTGGATGAACGGCGTCGATCGTCATCGCGCCGCGCGCGTGGAGGCGATGCGTGCTTTGTGCACCCACCACATCGAAGCGACGCGCAGCTTCGCGGATATCGCGGTCGACACGCAGCGACGCGCGATGAAGCTGCTCGAGGCGCATGCCGCGGAGCTCGCGCACGATCGCGAGCAGCCGACGGAGCGCGTGCGCGAGCGTCCATCGCGCCCGGGCAACGGCGCGCGAGGCTCGAGCAAGGCGTAGCGCCCGTGCACCTTCGAAACTCCAACATCGACCAGGAGGCGGTCATGATCATTTCGTTGTTGTCCCGGCGTGAAGCCCCGCATGACCGCAAGTTCAAGGGGATCGCTCATCCCGAATATCCGATCGAGCAGACGCTCCGGGCCAACGACGGCGCCATGCATACGCTCCTGCTTCGCGCCTCGAGACGGCTGCGCAACGCGATGGACGATGCCCGATATCTCGCGGGATCGCGCGGCGTGCGTGTGCTGGGCCGCTCGGAGGGCGCGCTCAGGCACGCGACGGCAACCCTCTCGGGTCGTCACGCCACGCGGGTGACAGTCGAGCCGCCGTGCATTCGATACGCGCACGGTGCACAGGTGCTCGAGCCGTGGATGGACGTTCTGGTCAACGTTCCCGAGCGTTATGGCAATCTGGTGCAGGAGAACTTCGAGGAGCGTCGAGGGACCCTCCGACGACTGGATCGGCACGGCGGTGCCATCGTGCTGGAAGGCGAGGCGCCGCTGGCGTGTCTGCTCGGGTATGCCGATTGGCTGCGCGACCTGACCGAAGACGAGCCCAACGTGGCGACGTGGCTGTCGCGGTATCTTCCGCTGGACCGCGGACCGCACGCGTAGCGGTCATCGGGGCGATGCGCCGTGCGCTACCTCGCACTCGTCACCGACTACGACGACACGGTGGCGAGCGAGGGCCGCATGGCGCCCTTCGCCGTCGCGGCCGTGGAGCGACTCCGCGCGTCGGGCAGGCGCGCGATTCTCGTGACGGGCAGACGTCTGGACCATCTCCGGGCGGCGTGCCCGCATCACGACTTGTTCGACTACGTCGTCGCCGAGAACGGCGCAGTCGTCTACGCCCCGCAGACGCGCGAAACGACGCTGCTCGGCAAGCGTCCGCCGCAGGCATTCATCGAGCGACTGCAAAGTCTCGGTGTCGAGCCGATCGAGGTGGGTGCGGTGCTCGTCGCGACGCGCCTGCCGCATCAGTGCACGGTGCTCCAGGTGATCCAGGAAATGGGCCTGGAATTGATGATCGTGTTCAATCGCGCGGCCGTCATGGTGCTGCCAGCGGGCGTCAACAAGTCGACCGGGCTCGACTATGCGCTGCGCAAGCTCGGCCTGTCCTTCCACGAGGCCGTCGGCGTGGGCGATGCGGAAAACGATCACGCCTTTCTCGAGCGTTGCGAATGCGCCGTCGCCGTCGCGAACGCCGTGCCGTCCGTTCAGGCGCGTGCTGCATTCGTGACGCAAAATGCGCAAGGGCACGGCGTGGCCGAGCTGATCGACGAGTTGGTCGCTACCGACTTGTCGCGCATGCAGGGGCAGCTGCCGCAGAACCGCATCGCGATCGCGAAGCGTCCGGACGGCTCGGACATCACGATCCCGCCGTATGGCCTGAACCTGCTGATCGCAGGGCCCTCGGGCAGCGGCAAGTCCACGGCCACGGCCGGGATCGTCGAGCGGCTCGTCGAACGCGCCTACCAGACCTGCATCGTCGATCCGGAGGGCGACTATGGAACGCTGCAGGACGTGATCACGATCGGCAGCCCGCAGCACGCCGTCAGCCTGAACGAGGCGATATCGATCCTGGAAGACCCGAAGGTCAATCTGAACATCAACCTGCTCGGCATACCGCTCGCCGATCGCCCGGCGTACTTCGGCGAGCTGTTCCCGCGGCTGTACGGCCTGCGCACCCGTACGGGCCGGCCGCACTGGATCGTGCTCGACGAAGCGCATCACCTGCTGCCCGTCGAATGGGGACACCTTCCCGCGCTGCTGCCGCAACGCCTTGGCGAAACGGTGCTCGTCACGGTGCACCCCGAGCATATTCCGCGCGCGATCCTCGCCATGATCGACGTCGTGATTGCCGTCGGGCGATCGCCTCACACGACACTGCGCACGTTCAGCGACGCCGCGGGCCGCGCGTTCGACTGGCCCGAGCCGCCGAAATGCGAGGCGGGCCAGATCGCGTTGTGGTTCCCGGCAGGCGACGGGCCGCCACTCGTGGCGCACGGCCTCGCTCCCCGCCGCGATCGCATTCGACACCGCCGCAAGTATGCGGAGGGCAACATGCGATATCGCAGCTTCTACTTCCACGGTCCCGGCAACCGGCACAATATCAAGGCGCAGAACCTGGTGATCTTCTCCCAGATCGCCGAAGGCATCGACGAGGAGACGTGGCTGTATCACCTGCATCGCGGTGACTACTCCCGGTGGTTTCGCGATGCCGTGAAGGACCGCTATCTCGCCGATCAGGCCGAGCACGTCGAGCAACGACGCTCGCTGCCGCCAAGCGAATCACGCAAGCTCATACGAATGTTGATCGAGACGCGGTACACGCTTCCGGAGTGACGAGGATGGCGGATCGGCGTCGCCGTGGCTCACCTCGCTCACGCAGGCGGCGTGCCGGACGATGTCAGGAAGCGTCGATGCGACCGCGTCAACGAGCGCTTCTCGAGCCAAAGCGATGCTTGAGTGCCTGTCGTCCGTGGTCGCGCAGCGATCGTGGGCTAGCGAAACTCTCATGGATTACGGACAGCTCAGGCCCTCGGGCATCGTCAGCCGCGTGATCGGCATGGAACCGCTGGCATAACCGGCAGCGACGGGTTGCCAGCTGACCTGTCCATGGTTGCAGTCCGCGAACGTGAAAACGAGCGTTCCCCAATGCAGGTTTTGCAACTTCGATGGATCGAAGTTCGGCGGGAAGCGCCCGCCAACGCCGGCTTTTTGAAATCCCTGTAGCACCGCGGTGTTGCCGGTGATCGGCCCGGTGGCGACGATCCAAGCCGGACCTCCGTTCGGCGCGTACACGTACCAATCGGCAAGCAGCAGGTTGCCGGGAAGGACTTCGATACTGAATCCTTGCCCATCTTCGGCGGGGTCGAACCAGTTGCCCGTGATGCCTGGACCGATCGAGAACGCTGTCGCGATCAGGCTGGGCCGGAATGCGGCGATCGATGCCTGCATGCGCACGGCCTGCAACGTCGTGAAGTTGTTGGTGCAACTGTCGTCGCTGTAGTCCATGAAGTTGCTGATCGGATCCAGGCCCGCTTCCGAGCAGGTATCGCGGCCGGCCTGACAGCCGAACGCAGCCGACGCTTCGGCCGGTGTGTCTGCGACGCCGTCGCCTGGTTCCGGGCAACCTCCCTGAAACGTGTGGAACAGGCCGAAGTAGTGTCCGAGCTCGTGCACCAGGGTGTGCCCCATGTCCAACGGTGGCGTACTTCCGGGAAGCGTGCCGTAGTCGACGATGACGCCGTGCTGATGATCGTATTCGGGAAATTCGTTGGGAAGGCTTGCGTAGCCAGCGATATAGGGAAGCTGCAGCTTGCACGTGTAGATGTTGACGAATCGAGCCGGGTTGACAGCGAGCTCCGCCTTCATCCTGATGCCTTGCTCAGTGGTCGGGAAGCAGCCGCCCGCGAAGTAGACGGAGGCTGGATAGCGGCGTACTTCGCTGACGTTGAAATGCAAACCGGTCGACCGGTAGGCCTCGTTGAGCACGGAGATCTGAGCGAGCAGGACGGAGTCGCTCACGTTTCCTTCCATCGCCTCGCCGCTCAGGATGTGAAATATCAGGTTGATTTGTGCGGGTCCGAGACCCGCTTGAACCTGTGCCGTCGGCAGACGGCCAGCCTGGTATTGCCGAAACGCCCGCTCGAGATTCGGGGCGAACGAATCCGGCGACACGGTATCGTCGAAACGTGAATCGGTCGTGCCGTGCAAGAGTGGCGGGCCGCTGATCGCCGATGGTGTGTTGGGCCTGAACAAGAGCGTGCCGACCATGAGTATCGGGGCGATGAGCCTGATCGTTCGCGCCATTTCGAGCACTGGATGCTGGTTGGTCGGTCGGGGGAAAACAGGGGTAATCGCGTCGGAATTCCGCCATTCAGAGATGAACCGGTTGTCGCGGATCGAGGCTCGACCTTTAAGCCACGACCGGTTCAGGCGGATCCGTTCCCGCCGCTGCGTGCGCTCCGCCGCACGCCGCCGGGTCCGATGCCGCGTACACGCTTGAACGCGCGGCGGAATGCCGTCTCGGTTTGATATCCGAGCCGCTCCGCCACCTGCGCGACGGACGCGCGGCCCGCCCTCAGCATCTCGTCGGCCAGGTGCATGCGCCAGGCGGCGACGTACTGCATTGGCGTGCGGCCGAGCAGCATCGCAAAGCGCTCCGCGAATACGGCACGCGACATGGCTGCCTCGCGGGCAAGCGTGTGTACGCGCCAGCCGTGACCGGGCCTGCGGTGGAACGCGGTGAGCGCGCGCGAGACACGCTCGTCCTTCAACGCCCCGAGGAACCCTTGCAGCTCGGGCGCCCTCGTCACGTGATGTCGCAGCGCGAGCACGAACATGGCTTCGGCGAGACGATCGAGCACGCTTTGTCGGCCGACCGCGCCCGCTTCGTATTCGACCAGCATGAGGCGCGCGAGCGCGTGCAGCTCGGCCGAGGTGTCGTGGTCTTCGCTACGCACCACGATCACGGGCGGCAGCGCCTCCAGGATGGGGTTGCCTCCACCCGCTTCGAAATCGACGCGCGCGCACAGCAGCGTCGTGAACGGACCGTCGCCGGCCGCGCCGGGGCGCGTGCCGGGTTGACGTCGCGGCGTGCCGGAAAGCTGATGCCAACCTGCGCGCGGGAACATCACGAGGTCGCCGCCGCGCACGACGAGAGGCTCGCGCTCGCCCTCGTGGTGCAGCCACGCTTGCCCGCGGCCGATGAGATGAAAGATGGTGCCGGTGGCCCCGGCGGCGTCCAGCGCCCAGGCGCCGCAGTAGCTGCCCTGCTTGAAGATGCGTCCGCGCAGCCGCAGCGAGCGCAGTACATCCGACAAGAGGTCGGTCTCCGGTGTTTCGGATATGAAGTGCGGCGTATTGGGACTTATTCGTCTGGCCATGGCGCGGCACGCTACGCCTTTCGGACCGGGTCGGCAAGGCGTCTACCGGTCGTCAACCAAGGAGTTCACCATGGTCGAGTTCGCTATCCACACTATCGACAGCGCACCCGCGGGCAGCCGCCCGCTGCTGGAGGGCATCGGACGCAGCTTCGGCTTCGTGCCCAACCTGTTCCGAGTATTCGCCGAATCTCCCGCCGCGCTGCGCGGCGCGCTCGCCATCTACGAGGCGTTCTCGACCTCCTCGCTCTCGCCCGCCGAGCAGCAGCTCGTCATGCTCGCGGTCTCCGAGGCCAACGACTGCGAGTACTGCGTGGCGGCACACTCGACCCTCGCCAAGCGCATGGCGAAGGTGGCCCCTGGGCTCGTCGACGCGGTGCGCCGCCGCGCGCCGCTTGCCGATGGCAAGCTCGACGCACTCGCTAACTTCACGCGAAAAATCGTCGAGCAGCGGGGCCTCGTGGCCGATGCGGAAGTCGCTGCGTTCCTCGACGCCGGTTACACCCGGGCGCAGGTGATCGAGGTGCTGTTGGGTGTCGGCATGAAGACGTTCAACAACTACGTCGACCACATCGCGCACACGCCCCTGAACGACCAGTTCAAGGCCGAGGCGTGGCAGCCCAAGCGAAAAGTGGCGTGAGAGTCGGGACGTCGTCATGGTGTCTAGACCATGAAGCCGGCGACTGCTTCCGACCGGACCCTTAGCCGCCCGTCGTGAGCCGCCGCTGCTGGGCAAATTGAGTCGACTGACCGCCCTCGCTCGGCAGAGCAGTGGCGACGCGAACGCTGCGACAGCCAAACCTGGGGAGCAAGGTCGATCCACATCCGCAGTTCGAACTGGGTCCAAGCCACCTTCGTCACGCTGCGCCAGCGCGCCATGCGCCACCGCACGGTCCCCTCGAGCGCATCTCTGCGCCGCGACGCAGTGGTGACGATGATCCAGAAGCTCGACACGGTGCGCCGAGCACAGAACTGAGAACGCAGTGCGTTGTTACTGAAGACGCCCAAGCACGAGGTAGAGGTCAAGCGCCTGCTACTGCGGTACGATTCCTCCATGTCACTGCGAACACTCGCGCTACTGCTCACGGCGGGAGCGCTGCTCGACGCGGCCATTGCGGCCGATGCGCCGGGTTCATCGAATGCATCTGCTCCGGCCGAGACGATCACTTCTCGCGCCGTGATGACGGGTGACCAGGTCGTGCGCATCCTCGACGAGACCGTGGACTGGTACCGTACTCTGGGTGCCCAGCAGCAAGCGGCGACTCAGCCGAGCGACCTGCTGATCCTGTACGCCAATCGGCAAATTGCCGACAAGGCCGTCGCCCTCGCCTTCGACTTCGCCAGGGCCAACGCGGAGCTGCTGAGCAGCCAAGCAGACGTGGCACGAAAAGCCGCTGCAGGTGCGGATTCGTCGCCCCAGGCGCTGCAGCGGGTGCAACGGCAACTCGATGGACGGCGCGCGGAGATCCAGGCAGAGATCGCATCCATGCAGCGTCGCCTGGCTGCGGCTCCCAAAGCACAGGCAGTCGAAGTGCGAGCGAAAATCTCGGAGCTGCAAAGCGAGCTCGACCTCGTCAACGCGCGCCGCAATCTTCACGGCTCCGTGGTTCAGTTCACGTACCAAAGCGATGCGAACGGCACTGGCGCGAGTGCGCTGAAGACGCACATCGATGCCATCGCCGCGTCGCTTCCCTCTTCGGGCGGCGGCGCAGGCCCGGCGGCGCCCGCGGCAGGTAGCGCGTCAGCATCGGCCGCCACGGCGACGGCCTCGAGCCCGCTGAGCTCGGGAAGCGACAACGGTACCGGACGGCTCGGCATCTGGGACCTGGCCTCTAACGCACTGCGGCTCTCCGACAAGCTCCGCACCATCGACATGGTCGACCGCCGCACGGCCGCCTTGCAGAACACGTTCACCCAAATTCGCACCCCGCCGGAGGAAAGGATCAAGGCGCTGTCGGCCCGCGGTGACGCCCTCGCGGAGCAGGCGGATTCGTCCAATGGCACAGCCTTGAAAGGCGTACGAGATCAGTTCGACACGCTGGCGTGGCTCTTCAAGCAAACCGCCGCCATTCTTCTGCCGCTGAGCCAGGAAGGTGTGCTGCTAGACCAATATCGACGTAACCTCAGCAGTTGGCGCGACAACGCGCACAGTCAGTACATCGACGCACTGAAAGCGTTGGGAGTGCGCGTCGCAATTTTGCTGGCACTGCTGGCACTGGTGTTTGCGGCCGGGGTTGCATGGCGACGCGGAGTGCTTCGGTATGTGCACGAGCCGCGCCGACGCTATCAGTTGCTGCTGGTGCGCAGTATCGTTTGCTGGGCCCTGGTGGTGGCCATTGTCGGTTTCACGTTCGCCACGGACCTCGGGTCGCTTGCTACGTTTGCCGGCCTCATCACGGCCGGTGTCGCCGTGGCCATGCAGAGCGTGCTCGTCTCCATCGTCGGCTATTTTTTCCTCATCGGTAAGTACGGCATCCGGGTGGGCGATCGCGTACAGGTTGGGAGCGTGACCGGCGACGTCATCGACGTCGGGTTGGTGCGGTTGCATCTGATGGAGCTCAGCGGTCAGGCGCCACGCGGGCCGACGGGCCGGGTCGTCGCGTTTGCGAACTCAATCGTCTTTCAGGCTTCGGGCGGCATTTTCAAGCAGATTCCCGGTGTCAACCTGGCGTGGCACGACATCAAGCTCACGCTGCCTTCGAAGGCCGACCCGTCTGCGATGAAGGAGAGGCTCCTGGCCGCCGCCAACCAGGTGCTCAGTGAATACAGCGACGACATGGCGCGCCAGACCAGGGAAATTCAGAAAACGACAACGCTGCATGACGGAGTCGAAGCACGGGCAGAGGCACAGGTGCAGTTGAGCTTCTCCGCTTCGGGTGTCGAGGCGCTCGTGCGGTATCCCGTACAGCTGCAGCATGCTGCGGAAATCGACGAGCGTATATCCCGCGAGCTGCTGAAGGTCGTTACGGACGTGGCCGCTTCAAGAGAACCTTCACACCCGCATTAGGCCGTCCTGTTCTCGCAGGCGCTTCGTTTTCCGTAGTGACTCAACCACCTGCGAGTACTTGAAGAGGCTGTATGAGGCCTACCGCTTCCGAGGTAAGCCGGGCGTCCGACTACACACGTATTCACGTTGGATCTCGAGGAATGCGATGCCGTCCACCGGGGTGGCGTGTGGCGCGTCATCGTCTCACGCTGGACCCGGCGGTTGTGACCGTCATGCAGGCGCCAGGTTGGATCGATGAACGTTCAGGTCGCCGCTTCAGCTTCGCCTCCCGCGTGCGTGCCGTTATCCAAAGGCAGCGGGATCCCGGATGCCATGAAGACCTCGCGCACGACTGATAAGCCGTTCAGTGCGGCCGGGAAGCCGGCGTACACCGCCATCTGCATGACGACCTCAATGATTTCCGACGGCGTGCAGCCCACATGCAGCGCCGCGTGCACATGCACTTTGAGTTGCGGCAACGCATGACCGACCGCGCACAGCGCCGCCACCGTGGCCAGCTCACGCTCTCGCAGACCCAGGCTTGGCCGGGCGTATATGTCACCAAAGGGGAATTCGACCACGTAGCGGGCGAACTCGGGAAACGAGGCTTCGAGTCGGGCGACCACGTCCAAGCCCGCCGGTCCATCCACGGCCGCGAGCATCTCGCGGCCGCGCTGGTACCGTTCATCGCCCGGTGCTGTTCGTGGAACGGGCTTCGGCGCCAGCTTCCCGTATGAATGGTCTTGATCCATCACAAATCGCTCCAAAAGTGGGTACGGGCCGGAGTCTGGGACACTGCGTCGTCACGAGGAAGAACCAATTCAGTGATACCTTTCTGGTATGCCTCGACGACTGGACTCACGCTCGCTGGCGCTCTTCCTCGCCGTTGCGGACGCGGCAAGCATCCGGCAGGCTGCCGAAAGGCTGCACGTGTCGCAGCCTCCGCTGAGCCGTGCCATCCGGGAACTGGAGGAACGGCTCGGCTGCCGTCTCTTCGAGCGCCACGCCGACGGCATGGCGCTGACGGCTGCGGGCCGCGTGCTACGGCCATACGCGCTGAAGGTTGAGCGGCTGCTGCGCGATGCCGAACGGACCATGGCAAGGCAAGCCGCGCCGGTGCGCATCCGGCTTGGGCTCACCAGTGCGGTCGAGCCGGCCTGGTTCAACCGCCTCGCCGAAGCGGCACGCGCGCGTTTCACGGAACAGGCGTTCAGTGTGGTGTCGGACACCTCGCCGCGGCTGGTGCGGCAGTTGCGTGGTGGTCGCCTCGATGCGGCCTGCATCGCTCTGCCGACCGAGGCTGGCGGGCTGCAGTTGCAAGAGGTTGACCGGTTACCGATGCTGGCGGCACTTTCCACCACGCATCCGCTCGCGCGCCGTAAGCGCATTTGCCTCGCCGACTTGGCCGCAACGCCGCTCTTCTGGTTCGAGCGCTCTCGGCAACCTGCCTTTTACGATCACTGCGAGCGCGTCTTCGCCCGTCATGGCTTCGCGGCTCGGCGTTTGCGCGAACCGAGCGATCACCACGTGCTCTTGGCGGCAATCGCGGCCGGCACCGGCATCGCGCTCCTTCCTGCATCGTTCGCCGCGCTGCGCCGCGCCGGCGTGAGCTACCGCCCACTTGCCGAGGGCGAAGAACTGGCGGTAGGCATCGGCTTGGTAACGCCGGCAGACCGACCAGAGCTTTGCCGTACGTTTATCGGACTTATCCAGCACGCCCGGAGCGGCGCGTCCCGTAGAGGGCGCCAGTGAGGACACGTTGCGAGTGTCAAACGACAAAGGGAACGAATCTTCTGATGGAGCGGTATGGGCCTCGTCAGCGCATTGGTCAGCGGCCCGGCACCCCGGATGCGATACCTCAAAGGTCGGCCGGCCCGTAGCCGGGCTTCTTGTACAGCTCGTCCATCCGCCGCTCGATGTCGGGCCGGTACACCTCTTCCAGCCAATCGCCCGGCTCGACCTCCTCGATCGCGACGGAGACCGACTCTTCGCCGAGTTTCAGCGTTGCAACGACATCCTCGACGATTTGCCGGGCGAGCCGCCTCTTCTGAGGCTCTGACGGACCCGGCCACATCTTCACGGTCACGTGCGGCATATGGCCCTCCTTCAAGGCTGCAGCAGCGCCTTGATCGCTCGCCGCTCGTCCATGGCGCGGTAGCCCTCGGCCACTTGATCGAGCGGGAGCGTCAGGTCGAAGACCTTGCCCGGATCCATCTTGCCGTTCTCGACCAGGCCGATCAAATTCGGAAGGAAGCGGCGAACCGGCGCAGGGCCACCATGGAGATGAATGTGACGGTAGAAGATTTGCTGGCCGTCGAGCGTCACGCCATGCGGCACGCCGACATACGACATGTAGCCCCCGCGTCGAACCGAGCCGATCGCTTGCAGCATGGACTGCTGCGTACCGACGCATTCGAGCACGGAGTCGGCGCCCAGGCCCCGCGTGAGCTCCTTGATGCGGGCGATGCCCTGCTCGCCACGCTCCGTCACAACGTCGGTCGCTCCGAATTGTCTGGCGAGCTCTTGACGCTGCTGATGACGACTCATCGCGATGATGCGTTCGGCGCCCATCATGTTCGCCGAGAGGATCGCGAGAAGACCGACCGCCCCATCCCCCACCACGACCACAGTGTTGCCGGGACCGACGTTGGCGGCGTCCGCGGCGAACCACCCCGTTCCCATGACGTCGGACAGGGTCAACATGCTCGGGAGCATGTCGGCGGAAGGGATGCCGGAAGTCGGTACGAGCGTCCCGTCGGCAAGAGGCACCCGAAGCATCGGCGCCTGTGCCGTGTTGAAGAAACCACCATGCATGCAACCCGATTGATATCCCGCTTTGCAGTTGGGACAGACGTTGTCCGAAAAAGCGAACGCCCCGATGACGAACTGACCCCGCTTGACGTTCTTGACCGCGCTCCCCACCTCCTCGACCACGCCGCAGTACTCATGGCCCATGGGTGTCGGGCCGTCGATCGGATTCGCGCCTCGGTAGGGCCACAGATCGGAACCGCACACGCAGGTGGCCGACATCCGGATCAGCGCATCCGTCGGCTGCTCGACCATCGGTTCCGGCCGTTCCTCGAAGCGGATGTCGTACGGGGCGTGAAGCACTGCTGCTTTCATCGTGATGATCTCCTCATTTGATCCTGGCCGAAGGATCGCGTCCTCGGCCACGAGCACCTGCTCATCGCCCGGGCGCCTTCGCGTATTCCTCGTCGGTAACCTTCTCCATCCAGTCGACGTTCTTGCCGTTCAAGGCTTCCTGGATCGCGATGTGGGTCATCGAGCTGTTCGGCGCGGCACCATGCCAGTGTTTCTCACCGGGCGGCGTCCAGATGACGTCGCCGGCTTCGATCTCCCGGATCGGTCCACCCCAGCTCTGCACGAACCCGCGACCCGAGGTCACGAGCACCGTCTGCCCGAGAGGATGCGTATGCCACGCGCTTCGCGCCGATGGATCGAACGTCACGCAGCCGCACGACATCCGTGCCGGTTCGGAAGCGCTGAACAGTGGCCGAACCTGCACCGTGCCGGTGAAGTACTGCTCCGATCCGGCTTGGGCCGGAACGGCTTCGATGCTCTTCAATTCCATGATCAACTCCGCTTCTCGAAGACTTCCTTGGCGACGGGCAGCGCAGAAAAGACATTGGGCCAACCGGTATAGAACGCGAGCTGCGTGAACATCTCGGCGGCTTCCGACCGGGTGAGGCCGTTGTCCATCGCTCGGTTCAGGTGATAAGGGATCTGCGCGACCTGCCCGGACGCGACGAGTGCACTCACGGTGACGAGGCTTCGGTCACGTGGCGTGAGATCGGGCCGCAGCCACAGATCACGAAACAGTACGTCGGTCGTGTAATGCAGAACTCCAGGAGCCACCGTTCCGAACTGCTCTTCAACTCGCGAGGCGCGCTGCGCTTCGGCCGCTTCGTCGAGCGGCAGTGGTTTCGATGACGCGCTGGCCAGTTGGCCGGACCGGATTTCGCGGCGCGCGAACACGTCTGCGGCAACTCGGACCGCCGCCACCGCGTTCCCCCAGCCGGAGTAGAACGCGAGGTGCGTGATGGTCTCGGAGATCTCGCGCGGAGAGACGCCGTTCTCGAGCGCGAGTTCGAGGTAGTGCCGCATCTCGAGTGCCTGGCTTCGTGCGATGAGCACGGCGAGCGTGATGATGCTGCGATCGCGGGCTGAGAGGCCCGGCCGCTTCCAGAGGTCGCCGACGATGACCCGCTGTTGAAACTCGTCGAGCGCCGGAGAAACCTGCGAAAGGTCGATCTGCGCAGCCATGAAGATGCTCGGTTCGGTTATTTGAGTCAGCGGGAGAAGATCGGTTGCCTGTTCGCAGCCCGCGAATTCGAGGCGCGCAGCCGCACTGCGACCGCCGCCGCACTTAGAACCACGACAGCGCTCGTCAGGAATACCGAGCCGATACCAGCGACCGCCGCAATGAGACCGAGCCCGGGACTCGCGATCCCCAGAGTGAGGTCGAGAAACGCGGTGTACGCACCCATCGCGAGACCGCGGCTCTGCCGCGGCGCACGACGAATCGCCTCCACGCCGAACCCCGGATACACGAGCGAGTAGCCGAATCCGGTCAGGACGCAGCCGATCAGGCCGATTACCGATGAGGACGCCGCCCACAGCAAGGCCTGGCCTGCGGCTTCGATGATCACGAACACCAGGGCCACGTTGGCGCCACCCTGACGGTCCGCGACGTGCCCGAGCAGTACGCGAGCGAGAATGAAGGCGACGGCGAATGTCGTGAACGCCGGCCACACCGTCCAGCCGCGCGCCGCGAAGAGCAACGATACGAACGCAGTCATTGCGCCGAAGCCGAAGCTGCTCAGCGCGAGACCGACTCCCGGCAACCATACCCAGGCGACGACGCTGCTCAGGGCGGATCGAGCTTGCCGCGTCGGCGGCACCGCCGGCACGCGCGCGGCCAACGCCAGTGTCGCGAGCGGCACGGCTGCCGTTGCCAGCGCAATCGCAGCAAACCCGTACATCCCGTACAGGGCGGTTCCCACCGGTGCGCCGAGGGCGAACGCGGCATACATGGCCGTTCCCATCCACGCGAGCACCTGCCCGATGCGCCGGGGTCCCGCCAACGCGGCGCCCCACGCCTGTGCGCCGGTGATGATGAAGCTCTCGCCGGCACCGAGGACGGCACGACCGAGCAACAGAGTGGCGACGGAAACGTGAGGGCGGTTCACGAACGCGAGCGACAGGAGGTAAAGCAGGCCTGCCGCGGCCGATGCCAGCAGGCCGAAGAAGACCGCTTGCTTCGCGCCTCGCTCGTCCGCATGCCTCCCGGCCCACACGCGTGAGACCAGGGACGCGGCGAACTGGCTGCCCGCCACGAGGCCGACGACGAACGTGCCGAGGCCGAGCCGGTCGTGCACGTGCAGCGGAAGTACCGGCATCGCCATCCCGATGATCAGGAAGCCGATGAAAACGATGCCCATGATCGGGACCAGCGTGCCGAGGCTGGCAGAAGAAGAGGTGTCGTCGTCCATGTCCCGAAGGTAACGGCTGGCGAGGCGCGCGATAAGTAGGCACAATCAGCATGCCGTGGTGAATGGAGCTCAACAATGCGCGAGAACCTCAACGACATGCTCGCCTTCGTCGCGGTCGGCCGCGATCGGAGCTTTACCAAGGCGGCTGCAAAGCTTGGCGTGTCGCGATCAGCGCTGAGCCATACGCTCGCGGGGCTCGAGGCGCGACTCGGAATACGCCTGTTGACTCGCACCACCCGCAGCGTGTCCCCCACGCCGGCGGGAGAGCGGTTGCTTCGGACGGTGGGTCACCACATCGAGCAGATCGGTGTGGAGCTCGACGCACTGGCCGAGCTGCGCGACAAGCCGGCGGGTACGATCCGCGTCACCGCGACCGAGTACGCGGCGGCGTCGGTGCTCTTGCCGAAGCTCGCCACGCTCTTGCCGCGCTATCCGGACATCACGGTCGAGATCGTCATCGATTTCGGCCTGACCGACATCGTGGCGCAGCGTTACGACGCCGGCGTGCGCTGGGGCGAGCAGGTCGCCAAGGACATGGTGGCAGTGCGAATCGGGCCGGACATGCGCATGGCGGTCGTCGGCGCGCCTTCGTATTTCGCCGCGCGCGCCGCGCCGAAGACTCCGCAAGACCTCACCGCCCACAACTGCATCAACCTGCGCCTGCCAGGACACGGCGGAACGTATCCGTGGGAATTCGAGAAAGGCAAGCGCAAGCTAAACGTTCGCGTCGATGGACAGCTCGTGTTCAACAGCTCGACGCCCACTATCCAGGCCGCCCTCGCGGGACTGGGACTGGCGTTCGTGCCCGAAGGTGCAGTGGAGCGCGAGCTCGCGACGCGGCGGCTGGTACGCGTGCTCGAGGATTGGTGCCCGCAATCGCCCGGGTATCACCTCTATTACCCGAGCCGCCGGCAACAGTCGCCGGCGTTCGCGCTGCTCGTCGAGGCGTTGCGGTATCGCGGGGATCGGCGGGTCACGCCGTCGAAACGTTGACGACCGTTGGCTGGCGCAGAGAAGCTCTACGCCATGTCGCTCGACTGCCCGCCCCGCGGGTCGTTTGCGAAAAAAACTGGCGGAGAGGGCGGGATTCGAACCTGCTCCGGCGTAGAGGGAGAACCTCGCTTTCATAGGGGCGCCGGTCGACTGGAATCGACTGAAGTCGGCATATTGGTCAGCGGATTGGTCAGCGGCGCAGCCACGTCCCCGGTTACCACCTCTACTACCCGAGCCGCAGACAGCCCTCGCCGGCCTTTGAGCTGCTCGTCGAGACGTTGCGGTATCGTTGGGACAGGCGCGCTCAGGCGTCGAACCGTTGACAGTGCCTTCGCCAATAGAAAGCGGCGTCTCCGCTGCGGCGCTCCGACGCTCGGCGCGCTGCCATTTCACGACACACCAGCTTCATACGCGCACGCTTCCTTCGTTCTAGCGTTCCTTACGGCTCGCGGAATTCAAGCGGATCGTATTGATGAACGCAGCCAACGCCGGCGACACTTGTCCCCGGCCCGGGTAATAAAGGTAAAACCCGGGAAATGCGGGGCACCAGTCGTCAAGCACTCGCACCAAAGCACCGGCTCGAATCGACGGCATCACGAGGTCCTCGATGACATATGCGAGGCCGATGCCCGCCTGTGCGGCGCCGATGACCATTCCAGCATCGTCGAACACCAGAGGGCCCTCCACGGAGACGTCCAACTTGGCGCGGCCCTTCTCGAATTCCCATTTATAGAGCGTGCCTGCCGAGGGCAGGCGAAAGTTGATGCACAAGTGCTGACGTAGGTCGCGCGGTGTCGAGGGGCGTCCATGCGTCGCGAAGTACCGCGGCGCGCCCACCACCGCCATCCGAAGCGGCCGGGTAACGGGTACTGCTATGACATCCTTCTCGAGCGACTCACCGAGCCGCACGCCCGCATCGAAGCGTCCTGCCACGATGTCCGTCAACCCGGTTTCCACGAGCACCTCCACGACGATGTCGGGGTAGCGCTGCACAAATCCAGGCAGTGCCGGCGCAAGCGCCATCTCTGCTGCCGTTCGAGAGGCGGTGATGCGAATCTGGCCGGACGGCCGATCAACCAGGCGCCCGAGATCTTCCACAGCGCTCGTGATCTCACCGATCGCCGGACGCAAGCGCGCGAGCAATCGTTCTCCCGCAGTCGTGGTCGAAACACTGCGCGTGCTTCGCGCGAGCAGCTGGATGTGCAACCGCTGCTCGAGCCGCCGCATGGTGTGACTTAGCGCGGAGGGCGAAACCGCGAGTCGAGCGGCGGCTCGGGTGAAGCTGCGTTCCTCGGCCACCACGGCAAACGCTGCGAGCCCGCCCCAATCCTCACGGTCCATTGCTGACAATTTATCAATGGCTCATGCCGATTTTATACCTTTATTCATCTTGTGGGAGGTCCTACCATTCGCTGCAGGACGCTTTCTCAAGAGAATTGCACCATGGGTGACAAGATCGAAGGAAAAGTCGTGGTCATCACCGGTGCCAGTAGCGGGCTGGGCGCGGCTACGGCGCGGCATCTTGCCGCCCAAGGCGCGGCGGTCGTGCTCGGCGCACGCCGGATCGAACGTCTCGAGGCCATCGTGGCCGATCTGACGGGTCGCGGCGCCAAAGCGATCGCTCTGGCGACCGACGTGACTCGCGCCGAGCAGGTCAAACAACTGGTCGACACAGCCATTGAGCGTCACGCACGTCTGGATGTGATGTTGAACAACGCCGGCCTGATGCCCCATTCACCCCTCCAGCGTCTCAAGATCGACGACTGGGATCGCACCATCGATGTGAATCTCAAGGGCGTGCTGTACGGCATCGCGGCCGCGCTGCCGCATATGAAGGCGCAAAAATCCGGGCACATCATCAACGTCTCCTCGGTGGCCGGACACAAGGTCCGTCCCGGCAGCGCCGTCTACGCGGCAACAAAGAGCGCCGTCAGGATGCTGTCGGAAGGTCTGCGCCAAGAGGTAAAGCCCTACAACATACGGACGACCGTGATCTCACCCGGAGCGTTGGACACTGAATTGCCGTCCAGCACCACCGAGGCCGACATCGCCGAGAACGTGCGCAAGTTCGTCGGCGAATTCGCGCTGCCGGCCGAGTCGTTCGCGCGCGTAGTCTCATTCGCCATCAGCCAGCCGGAGGAAATGGACATCAACGAGATCGTCTTCCGACCGACGAGGCAGGAGCTATGACGCGCGCTGCCGACTCCGTGGCTGTAGCTATCGTCGCGCCGTCGATCACCCGCACCACGGCCGTGCTCGCGATCGTCCTCGTGAGCTATCTCATGATCGTGGCCGACATCTCGATCGTGATCACGGGTCTTCCCAGGATGCAGCAGGGACTGCAGTTCTCGCCGACCGGGCTATCGTGGGTTCAAAACGCGTACACGCTGGCCTTCGGCGGTCTACTGCTGCTCGGAGCTCGCGCCGGCGACATTCTCGGGCGGCGCCGCATGTTCATTGTGGGCCTGGCGGTCTTCACGGCCGCCTCGCTCGCCGTCGGCGCGGCGCAGTCAGCCTGGTGGCTGGTCGCTGCACGCGTCGTACAGGGCGTCGGGGCAGCTATCCTCGCGCCATCGACGCTCGCGCTCCTCACCACGAACTTCCGCGAAGGACCCGAGTGGACGCGCGCCCTCGCCTATTACGCTGCCACCGCCGGCGTCGGCGCCAGCATCGGGCTCGTGCTCGGCGGCGTTATTGCCGACCTCATCTCCTGGCGGGTCGGGTTCTTCATCAACGTGCCGATCGGCATTGGGCTCATCCTCGCCGCGCGTCGTTACGTTCCAGAGAGCGCTCGTCGTTCCGGCCAGTTGGACATCGTGGGCGCCTTTTGCTCGACGCTCGGGATGTCCGCACTGGTTTACGGGATCGTGCGCTCCGCGAGCGCAGGCTGGAGCGCCCCCGTCACGCTCGTGCCACTATCGGCGGGCGTCGTCTTGCTCGTACTCCTTGTTCTCAACGAGCGACGCGCAGCGCAACCTGTCATGCCGCTGCGGCTGTTCGCGAGCTCCGAGCGAGCAGGCGCGTACCTGGCGCGTGTGCTTTACCTCGGAGCCATGTCGGGCTTCTGGTTCTTCATCACTCAGTATCTGCAAGGCGTGCTGGGCTACGGTCCCCTTGGTGCTGGCATCGCGTTCCTGCCGACGACGCTTCCTAACTTCGCTGCAGCGATGCTCGTTCCGAGGCTCACACGTCAATTCGGCAACGCACGCGTACTCGGGGCAGCGCTTGCCCTGACGCTAATCGGAATGGCGTGGCTCAGCCGAGTCGGGCCTGAAAGTTCGTACTGGGCAGGTGTCGCACTGCCGATGATCCTGATCGGGCTCGGCCAGGGCATGGCGCTCGGTCCATTGACCGTCGCTGGGGTCGCGGGCGTCGCGCCCGATGACGCGGGTGCGGCTTCCGGCGTGGTCAACGTTGCACACCAGCTCGGGGCGTCGTTCGGACTCGCGGTGCTCGTGGCCGTTTCCGCCATGGTTGGCTTCGACTCGCCCGATGCTCACGCACTGCTGGCGCACCGCGTGTCGGTCGCGCTTACCGCAGCAACGGTCATGCTCGCCGTCGCGCTTTGCGTCGTACTCGCGTTAATCGTGCGATGGAGATCCCGAATCCGCGATTAAGCCGCGATTTCACCGACCGAACCCCCGAATTGGTCAGCGGCGCGACGCAAGTTGCTGATTACTGGCGGAGAGGACGGGATTCGAACCCGCTCCGGCTCGGAGGGAATAATAGCGTTTCATAGGGGAGCCGGTCGACTGGAATCGACTGGAATCGACTTATTTGTCACCGGATTTGTCACCAGAACCAGTGCCGAGCTCGTCTTTCCTCAAGGCGAGATTAGGCTCGTTTGCGGCACGGAGGGGTGGACAAGATCCGCAGATCGCGCCAGACCGACAAGCGGATTCGATTTGCTCGCGTAGCGGGCGATGCCATGACGCCCCTGCCAACCCACACGGGGCGAGTGAAGGCATTCACGCGGCCCTTTTGTGACGGCGCCGGATGCTTATCTCAACTTCTGTGCCGACGGCACGCGCAGCCTTGATTAGCGTGTCCAACTGCACCGAAACATTTTCTGGATCAAGGACGCGATCGAGCTGAGAGCGGCTGGTCGCCATTTTCTTGGCCATTTCAAGCTTGGTCAGCTTGGCGTCGTGCATACGCTCTTCGAGTTGCTCGGCAAGAGCCCGCTTGAGCGCCTTCGCCTGAACCTCATCAAAGATCGCCTCTTCTTTGAGGAAGTCGTCGAACTTCGAACCTGTACGCGGATTATTTCTCGCCATGCCGCCACTCCTTGAAGCGTTTCTCAGCCAACTCGAGGTCGTCGTTTGGCGTACGCTGCGTCTTCTTGATAAATCCATGAAGCAATATCATGCGATTGCCTTCGACGGCGAATAGCGTCCGCGCAATTCGATTGCCAAGGCTGGAGCGGATCTCCCAGATAGCACCGCGCAAGTGATCAACATGAGGCTTGCCGATCGGCCATTTGTACTGCACGTAAGCAACATCCTCGCCGATCGCCCTCCGCTGCTCTTTCTCCAAACCCTTCAACCAGTCGCGAACGGGCTCATTACCCTTCGTCGTCCGAAAGAAGACGGCATCCAGCCGCTTGACCGATGGCATTGACTGAGTGTACCATATATGGTACATCGCGGTCAATACCAGCTAAGCCATCGACGCCTTCACCGGACACCGTGTAGCCTCGCCTTCCTGCACTTTATCGGCAGGAGGACATTTTGAGGCTACACGCCAACGCCCGCACCTGCCCCCATTGCCGCCTGCTGATCGTCGAAAGCGTATTGAGGGAGGCGAAGCCGGCAAATGAGGTAGCGCTCCAATTCAAGGTCAGCGCGAGGACAGTGCACAAGTGGATCGGACGCTATCGGCAGGCAGGCGCAAAAGGGCTTGTGGACAAGACCTCCGCTCCACATTCCGTTCCCCGGCGCCTGATGCAGCCGGGAAAGGCACTTCACGACGCAGTCATGACGCTATTGCATACGCCACCTAGCTCGCACGGGTTCAATCGAACTAGTTGGCGAATGCGGGACATTAAGGCAACTCTTGACCGCCAGGGTACGGTCGCCACCCTCAACAACATCCGAACCGAAATAGCGAACGCCGGCCTCCGATGGAAGCAAGCACGCATTGCGCTGACGAGCAAGGATCCTGAATACCGGCCAAAACTGGATGCGATCAAGAACGTGCTTGGATCACTCTCGTCAGACGAAGCGTTCTTTTCCATCGATGAACTTGGTCCCGTGGCCGTGAAGATGCGCGGTGGGCGGTCATTACAGCCTCATGATAAGGTGCGAACGGTTCCGCAATGGCAAAAGTCGCGCGGTGCATTCATTTTGACGGCAGCCCTTGATCTCGCAAACAACCAGGTCATTTTCTTTTTCTCGGAACGCAAAAATACCGGCGAGATCATTTTGCTAGTCGATCGCCTGCGCGAAGACTACGCGTCCTACCGCAAGTTATTCTTGTCATGGGACTCCGCGCCGTGGCATTCATCGGCGCGACTGCGTGAACACCTTCAAGCGATAAACGATCGCGCCAAGTTCGATCGGCGACCGACGTTCGAGGTGTTGCCACTGCCTACAGCGCCCAGTTCCTGAACGTCATAGAGTCCGTGTTCAGCGGCATGGCGCGCGCCATCCTCCACAATAGCGACTACGCGACACTCGACGACTGCAAGGCGGCCGTTACTCGCTACTTTGCAGATCGCAACGATGCCTTCATCAAAGATCCCAGGCGAGCGGGAAGGTCGATCTGGGGAAAGGAGAGAGTTTCGAGCGTGTTCAGCGAGACGAACAACTGCAAAGATCCGAAGTGGATGGGGTAGGCGACGCTATCTGGCATAGCCATTAGTGCGCCGCCTGTTCGCGGGCGGGCGGCAATGACCGAACGACTACGCGTTTAAGGATAACGCGGGGCTTCGACCCGCCCTTTTCTTTCGTGTATAGGCGAACAGGAGAGTTCGCTATGCGTTTGAAAACACTGGCGGAGAGGGCGGGATTCGAACCCGCGTTAGGGTATTACCCTAAACACGCTTTCCAGGCGTGCGACTTAAACCGCTCATCCACCTCTCCGGCGGCCCGTATTTTACCCCACGAGGCCCCATTATCGTCCTGCCGTCGGCCGCGCGTCAGCGGCCTATAATTGTCCTGCACCGCCCCGAAGCCCACGTTGCGAAGGGGACACGAACATGCAGGACCACAGCGCGTCGCATGTCAACGCGGCGGACGACCTGAAGCGCGTCAAGCGCGCGCTCGGCACGCTCCGGGCGACCAATCGGGCGCTGCTGCGCGCCACCGACGAGCAGTGGCTCGTCGAGGAGATCTGCAGGGTCGTCGTCGAGGACAGCGGCTATCGCTTCGCATGGGTCGGCTACGCCGAGCACGACGAGCAGAAGAGCGTGCGTCCGGTCGCGCATGCCGGCTTCGAGGAAGGCTATCTCGCGGTGGCGAACATCTCGTGGGCCGACAGCGAGCGCGGGCGCGGACCCACGGGCACGTCGATCCGTACGGCCAGGCCGGTGGTGGTGCGCGACATGGGCACCGATCCGATGGTCGCGCCGTGGCGCGAGGATGCCCTGAAGCGCGGCTATGCGTCGGCCGCCTCGCTGCCGCTGCGCATAGACGGCGACACGATCGGCGTGTTGAATATTCGCGCCGCGGAGCCCGATGCATTCCAGGGTGAAGAGCTCGAAGTCCTCTCGGACATGGCCGCGGATCTCGCGTACGGCATTCAGATGCTGCGCGAACGGAACAAGCGCGAGCAGGCCGAGCGCACCATCCGCCGCATGTCGCGCTACGACGCGCTCACCGGACTTCCCAATCGCGTGCGCATGCGCGAGGTGCTGGAGGAGTCGATCGCCGCGGCGCGCAACGAGCGCGCTCCCCTCGCGCTGCTCATGGTCGGTGCGGGGCGCTTCAGCGAGATCAACGAGGCGCTGGGCTATCGCGAAGCGGACCGACTCCTGCAGCAGATGACGCAGCGCCTGCGCGCGCTCGCGCCGGATGCCGACGCAGTCGCGCGCGTGGGCGATGCCGAGTTCGCAGTGCTGGCGCGCCGCGCCGATGCCGAGGACGCGACCCGTCTTGCGCGCGACATCCTCCACGCGATGTACGAGCCGGTCGAGCTCTCGGGCTTCATGCTCGATCCGCGCGCGAACGTGGGCATCGCCGTCTTTCCAGGCCATGGCTCCGATGCCGAGGTGCTCATTCGCCGCGCCCACATCGCGCTTCACCAGGCGCGACGCACGAGCAGCGGTTACGCCGTGTTCACCAGCGGCCTCGACACCGAAGGGACGCGCCGGCTCGCGATGATGGCCGATCTTCGCGGCGCGATCGACCACGACGAGCTGCTCCTCTATTGCCAGCCCAAGATCGACATTCGCACCAGCCGGCTGGTCGGCGCGGAGGCGCTCGTGCGCTGGTCGCATCGCGATCGCGGCATGATCAATCCGGGCGAGTTCATCAAGCTCGCCGAGGCGACCGGGCTCATCACGCCGCTCACGTTCTGGATGCTGAGCGCGGCGGTGGCGCAGGGTTACGCATGGCGGGAGGAAGGGCTCGACGCGCCGCTCGCGGTCAACCTGTCGGCCCGCGACCTGCGCGATCCGACGTTTCTCGACCGCGTCCGCGACGCATTCGTGACGTGGGGGGCGCAGCCGGACTGGATCCAGTTCGAGCTGACCGAAAGCGCGCTGATGGAAGATCCCGCCGGCGCGCTCGCGACGCTCGGCCGGCTGAAGGACCTCGGCGTGCAGCTCTACATCGACGATTTCGGCACCGGCTATTCGTCGTTGTCGTACCTCCAGAAGCTGCCGGTCGACGCGATCAAGGTCGACCAATCGTTCGTCGGCGACATGCTGCGCAACGAGGATTCCGCCGTGATCGTGCGCTCGACGATCGAGCTCGCACACAGCCTCGGGCTCAAGGTCGTCGCGGAAGGCGTTGAGAACGCCGCGCTGTGGCAGCACCTGAACGCGCTCGGCTGCGACGTCGCGCAAGGCTACTACATCAGCGCGCCGATTCCTGCCGATCAGCTTGGACGGTGGGCACGGCAGTCGGCGTGGCAAGTGGCCGACCGGCACTGATCGGCGACGCGGCGCTGCGCGATGCGATCGCGCCGCGCCGGCCCTGCGCTGCGCTCGTCCTGTCGCAGGACGCCTGACGCAGCCTGGCGCGACCGCGTCACACGAAGAACGAGACGAACATCGCCGCAACGGCAATCGCCATGGCGCCGGTGGCGAGCCAGCCCAGCCGCCGCAGGCGGCGCGTGACCACGAACGGTCCCATGATGTCGGAGCGCACCGCCATGCGCATCATCACGACCATGATCGGCACCGCGATGACGCCATTCAGCACGGCCGACCAGAACAGCGCCTTGATCGGATCGATGGGCGTGAACCCCAGCGCAACGCCGAGCGCCGTGGCGAGCGTGATGATCGAGTAGAAACCCTTCGCGTCGGCCGGTTGCAGCCCGTGTCCGATCGGCCATTCGTTTGCCTCGGCGACGGCGTACGCGGCCGATCCCGCGAGCACGGGCACGGCGAGCAGGCCCGTGCCGATGATCCCCGCCGCGAACAGGAGGAACGCGAAGTCGCCCGCGATCGGCCGCAGCGCCTCCGCGGCTTGCGCTGAGGACTGGATGTTCGTGACGCCCGCGGTGTGCAGCGTCACCGCGGCGGTGAGCATGATGAAGAAAGCGATCGCGTTGCTGAAGATCATGCCGAGCCACGTGTCGAACTTGATGCGCCGCAAGTGGTCCCGCGCGTTCTGCGGCGACGCGCGCAACGGCTCCTCGCCGTGCGTCATGCGCTGCTCCTCGACCTCCTGCGACGCCTGCCAGAAGAAGAGATACGGGCTGATCGTCGTGCCGAGCACGCCCACCAGGACCATGAAGTATTCGCGCGTGTACTCGAGCGGCGGCACGATGGTCGCGATGAACAGCTGCCGCCAGGGAATCTGCACCGTGAACACCACCGCGACATAGGCGAACAGCGACAGCGTGAGCCACTTCAGCACGGGCGCGAGGCGCGGGTACGGCAGCAGCAGCTGCATCAGTACGGCGAGCACGCCGAACGCGACGGCGTACCAGTGGACCGGCCCGTCGATGACCAGCCGCAGCGCCTCGCCCATCGCGCTGATGTCCGCCGCGATGTTGATCGTGTTCGCGATCAGCAGCAGCGAGACGACGAACCACAGGAGCGGGCGCGGATAGTGGTCGCGCAGGTTGCGTGCGATGCCGTGTCCGCTGACGCGCCCGATGCGCGCGCTCACGATCTGGATGCCGACCATCAGGGGCGTCGTGAGCAGCACGCTCCACAGCATGCCCAGGCCGAACTGCGCGCCCGACTGCGAGTACGTCGCAATGCCGCTGGGGTCGTCGTCGGCGGCGCCCGTGATGAGGCCGGGGCCGAGACGGTCGAGGAGACGTCGTGCGCGCGCGATCATGATCGGGAAGCCCCATGATCGACGCCAGCGCCGTGCGGGGGCGCCCGAGTATACAGCTACGCCTGCGGGCGCCGCGCCCGGCCGCGCGCAAAAAGCGGGCGCCGCCGACAACCGCGCGTCAGGCGGACGTCAGTGGCACGACAGCGAGGCTACGCACGGAGCTCGCGAGGGTCGCCCGAATGGCGCAGGGGCTTGTGCGTGAGCGCCGCGCGCGCGATGGAGAAGAACTGGACGAGCCGGCTTGCGCCGGCGTCCCAGGACTCCCCGCGTTCGACTTCGACGCGCAACAACGCGAGGCGCGGATCGTCGGGGCCGTGCGGGAACCATGCGCCCGCGCGCGCATTCCAAAGCGACCGGGCCTTCGCCCGGTCCTTGAGGACCTGGCCGGTGCCGCGCAACGCGACGAACAGGCTCTCGGTGAGATCGACATACGCGAGGCTCACGCGCGGATCGCGCGCGAGATCGTCCGCGATGCCGCCTTCGAGCGGAATGAAGAACCACAGCACGCCGGACGTCTCGGCCTGCTGCGTGGTGAGGGGTCGCGACGCGAGCTGGCCTTCGGAGTCATGCGTCGTGAGCATGGCCATGTGCACCTTCTCGAGGCGCCCCCACAGCTCGGCACGTTCCTTGTCGGTGGGCTCGCGTGCGTCGTCGTGATGGGATGGAGCGAACATGCGTGGTCTGACGCCACGCGCGGCGCGGGGTTCAATTCAAATATGCAACTTCGGGGTCAGTAACTTCGGGGGCAGAGTGCACAACACGCACTCTGACCCCGGAGCTACAGCAACTGCGGCTGACGCTGCGTGCAATCGACCACCGTGAGCGCCGTCATGTTGACGATGCGCCGCACGGTGGCGGACGGCGTGAGGATATGCACGGGCCGTGCCACGCCGAGCAGGATCGGGCCCAGCGTGACGCCGCTGCCCGAGGCCGTCTTCAGCAGGTTGAAGGAAATATTCGCGGCGTCGAGGGTCGGCATGATCAGAAGGTTCGCGTCGCCCTTGAGACGCGAGCCCGGGAATGCGGCCATGCGGATCGCCTCGCTCAGGGCGGCGTCACCGTGCATCTCGCCTTCGACTTCCAGCTGCGGGTCCATGGCATGGATCAGCGCCACGGCGGCACGCATCTTGCGAGCCTGCGCATCGTCGCTCGTGCCGAACGAAGAATGCGACAGCAGCGCGACCTTCGGCACGATGCCGAAGCGGCGGATCTCCTCGGCCGCCAGGGTCGTGATCTCGGCGAGCTGCTCGGGGGTCGGATCCTCGTTCACATACGTGTCCGCGATGAACACCGTGCGCGCCGGCAGCATCACGGCGTTCATCGCCGAGTACGTCCTAACCCCGCGGCGGCGCCCGATCACCTGGTCGACGTACGCGAGGTGCACGCGATGCACGCCGCTCGTGCCGCATAGCAGGCCGTCGGCCTCCCCGAGGTGGACCATCATCGCGCCGATCAAGGTCGTCTGCAGTCGCATCTCGCTCTTTGCGCGCTCCTGCGTCACGCCCTTGCGGTCGGTGAGCTGCCAGTATTCGGTCCAGTATTCGCGATAGCGTGCGTCGTACTCGGGGTTGATGATCTCGAAGTCCTTGCCGGGCGCGAGGCGCAAGCCGAAGCGCTCGATGCGCTGCTCGATCACCGCCGGGCGGCCCACCAGGATCGGAAACGCGAGCTTCTCGTCGATCACGACTTTCGCCGCGCGCAGCACGCGCTCGTCCTCCCCTTCGGCGTAGACGACGCGCTTGGGGGCCTGCTTCGCCGCCGAGAAGATCGGCTTCATCAACAGGCCCGAATGCCACACGTAGCTCATCAGGCGCTGGCGATACGCCTCGAAGTCGGCGATCGGACGTGTCGCCACGCCTGAATCCATCGCAGCCTTCGCCACCGCCGGTGCGATTTGCACGATGAGGCGGGGATCGAACGGCTTGGGAATGAGATACTCCGGCCCGAACGCGAGATCTTCGGTGCCGTACGCCGTGGCGACGATGTCCGATTGCTCGGCGAGCGCGAGGTCGGCGATGGCGTGCACGCAGGCGAGCTTCATCGCCTCGTTGATCGCGGTGGCGCCGACGTCCAGCGCGCCACGGAAAATGAACGGGAAGCAGAGGACGTTATTGACCTGGTTGGGAAAGTCGGAGCGTCCGGTCGCGATCACCGCGTCGGGGCGCGCGGCCTTCGCGACGTCGGGCATGATCTCGGGCTCGGGATTCGCGAGCGCGAGTATCAGGGGCTTGTCGTTCATCATCGACAGCCACTCGGGCTTCAGCACGCGCGCAGCCGAAAGGCCGAGGAAGACGTCGGTGCCGGGCAGGATGTCGGGCAACTTGCGTGCATCGGTGCGCTGGGCGTAGCGCGCCTTGTTCTCGTCCATCTCCTCGGTGCGTCCCGCATAGACGACGCCCTTGATATCGCTCACCCAGATGTTCTCGCGCCGCACGCCGAGCGACACCAGGAGGTCGAGGCACGCGAGTGCGGCCGCACCGGCACCCGAGCAGACCAGCTTGATGTCCGACATCTTCTTGCCGACGACGCGCAGGCCGTTCAGGACCGCCGCGCCGACGATGATCGCCGTGCCGTGCTGATCATCGTGGAAGACGGGGATCTTCATGCGCTCGCGGCACTTGCGCTCGATGTAGAAGCATTCGGGTGCCTTGATGTCCTCGAGGTTGATGCCGCCGAACGTGGGCTCGAGGGCGCAGATGACGTCGACGAGCTTGTCGGGGTCGCGCTCGTCGAGCTCGATGTCGTAGCAATCGAGGCCGGCGAACTTCTTGAACAGCACCGCCTTGCCTTCCATGACCGGCTTGGCGGCCAGCGGACCGATCGCTCCAAGCCCGAGCACCGCCGTGCCGTTGGTCACGACGCCGATCAGGTTGCCGCGCGCGGTGAGCGCGGACGCTTCCTGCGGGTCGCGCACGATCTCGTCGCACGCCGCGGCCACCCCCGGCGAATAGGCGAGCGCGAGGTCGCGCTGATTGGTGACCTGCTTGGTGGGCAGGACGGCGATCTTGCCGGGCGGCGGACGGCGATGATAGGCGAGCGCGTCCTGGCGAATCGTGTCGTCGGTTGGCATGTCGCGCGGCTCCTGATGGACGCGCTCATGATAAACCCCTGATGCGAGGCACACATCGCCCGCCCGCCGAAGGACACGCAGGAGCCCGTCGCTATAATGTCGAGCTTCGCGCGCCCGCCGTGTCCTCATGAATTCGATGCCGGTCTTCTGGGCGCTTGCCTTGGCCCTGCTGACGCTCACCGTGGCGGTGCTCGTGTGGCCCTTGCTGCGCCGCCGAGCGCTCGATGCGCCGAGCGAGGAGCGCGCGCGCGCAGGCGTCTATCGCGACCACAAGCGCCAGCTCGACGACGAGCTCGCAACCGGCGCGTTGTCGCCGGAGGACCACGCGACCGCGGTGGGGGAGCTCACGCAACGCCTCGGCGCCGAGCTCGACACATCGCCGCCGCCAACACCCGTCTCGCGCAGCGAGCGCAGCGCCTGGGTCGCCGCGCTCGCGGCCGTCGCGATCATCCCGGTGGGCGCCATCGTGCTGTATCTGGTGCTCGGAACGCCGGATGCGCTGCGCATCACGGCGCGCGCGCGGCCGAGCGACGCGGAGATCGTGTCGATGGTCGAAACGCTCGCCGCGAAGATGAAGGCCAATCCCGCGGACCCGAAAGGCTGGCGGCTCCTCGCGCGCTCGTACGTTGCGCTGGGACGCTACGGCGACGCGGTCGAAGCGTTCTCGCAGGCGGCGCAACACGGCGCCGACGACGCTGGGCTCTATGCGGACTGGGCCGAGGCGCTGGCGCTCGCCCACAACAGAAGCGTCGCCGGCGAGCCCGAGACCCTGGCGCAACGCGCACTGTCGATCGATCCCGCGAACGTCAAGGCGCTCGCGCTCCTCGCCACCGGCGCGCTCGAGCGGCGCGATTTCGACGCATCGATTGCGTATTGGCGGCGCGTTGCCGCGATAACGCCGCCCGGCAGCGAGGATGCCGCGCAAACCGCCGCGGCGATCGACGAAGTGGAGCGCGTTCGTGCCGCGGCGTCGCAGCGCAGCGCGGGGACGCCGCCCGCACCGCCGCAATCGGGCGGGATCGCGTCCGCGTCGGCGGTGTCGGGACGCGTCGAGATCGCGCCCGAGCTCGCGGGCCGCGTCACCGCAGGCGACACGCTGTTCGTGTATGCGCGCGCACCGCAAGGACCGCGCATGCCCCTCGCCGTGTTGCGCACGCCCGCGCAGGGATTCCCGCGCGAGTTCCGGCTCGACGATTCGATGGCCATGGCGCCCGGGGCGACGCTTTCCAGCGCATCGGACGTCGTCGTCGAGGCGCGCGTGTCGAAATCGGGCGATGCACGGCCGCACACCGGGGATCTCACCGGCCAGAGCAATGCCATCAAACCGGGCACCCGCGACGTGCGCGTGGTCGTCGATCGCGTCGTCCCCTGATTCCACGCAAGGTCTCGAGCATTCGGCTCGCCTATAATCGCCCCGCGCCCGACAACGGCGGACGCGCCACGTGAAGCCGAGCCCACTTCTCGAAGCGCAGGACCTCGCCGCGGCACGCGGCCGCGCGAAGCTCTTCGCCCGGGTAGGCTTTCGTCTCGAGGCGGGCCAGGTGCTGCTGGTTCGCGGTCCCAACGGCAGCGGCAAGACGACGTTGCTGCGCATCCTGGCGGGGTTGACGGCAGCCATCGAAGGCAGCCTCGCATGGTGCGGTGCGCGCGTAGGCCCGTTCGATGCGCGGCTGCGCCGTGACGTCGCATTCCTCGGCCACGCGAGCGCGGTGAAGGACGAGCTGACCGCCGAGGAGAACCTGCGCGCCCTGCTCACCCTCGCGGGCGATGCCGCGCCCCCGGACATCCTGCGCGCGGGACTCGCGGCCGCGTCGCTCGAGGCGCAGCGCAATCTTCCGGCACGCGCGCTGTCACAGGGACAGCGACGCCGCATCGGCCTTGCGCGCCTCGCGTCGATTGCGCGGCCGTTGTGGATCCTCGACGAGCCCGCCACCGCGCTCGACGACGCCGCGCTTGCGTGGCTCACGCATCTGATCGGCGCGCACATCGCGAACGGCGGCATGGTCGTCGCGGCGACGCACCATCCGCTGCTGCAAGGCGATGGCCGCGTCGCGACACTGACGCTCGGATGATGCCGGGCGCAATCGCCGCCGCGGAGGCGCCGCGCGACGCTGCGTCGCCCGGGGCATTCGCGGCGATGCACTGGAGCGCCGCGCGCGATCTGCGCATCGCGTTGCGCACCAAGGGCGAGCTTGGCGTGCAGCTCCTGTTCTATGTCATCGTCGTGACGCTCTTTCCCCTCGCCACCGCACCCGATCGAGCACTGCTTACGACGCTGGCGCCGGGCGTGCTGTGGGTCGCGGCACTCCTCGCCTCGCTGCTGTCGTTGCCGCGGCTGTTCGCGGGCGACTTCGCCGACGGCACGCTCGAGCAGCTTGCGCTGTCGCCCTACCCGATGCCGGCGCTCGTCTCCGGTAAAATAGCGGCACATTGGCTGACGACGGGACTGCCGGTCGCGCTGCTGGCGCCCCTGCTCGCCGCGCAGTACGGCCTGGACGACGCACCGCGCTTCACGCTCGCGCTCGCGCTGCTGCTTGGAACCCCCGTGCTGTCACTGCTCGGCGCGATCGGCGCAGCCCTCACGCTCGGCGTGCGTGGTGGCGGCAGCCTGCTTGCGCTGCTCATCCTGCCGCTGTACGTGCCGGTACTGATCTTCGGCGCGGGTGCGGTGGAGGCCGTGCGCGGCGGACTGAGCGCCGCGCCGCATCTCGCGCTGCTCGGCGCGTGCCTGCTGGTCGCGCTGGTCGGCGCACCGCTCGCCGCCTCAGCCGCCGTGCGCATCGCGCTCGACTGATTCATGAACTGGTTCAAGTACGCATCGCCCGCCTCCTTCTACCCCCTCGCGGGCCGGATCGCCGCGCTTTGCACGGTGCTCGCGGCCGTGCTGACCGTCGCAGGGCTCTATCTCGCCTTCGTCGTCGCGCCGACCGATGCGACGCAGGGCGAGGCGTATCGCATCATCTTCGTGCACGTGCCCACCGCATGGATGGCGATGTTCATCTATCTGGTGATGGCGTTCTGGAGCGCGCTCGCGCTGGGCTACAACACGCGCCTTTCGGCAATGATGGCGCAGGGCCTCGCGCCGACCGGCGCGCTGATGGCGCTCCTCGCGCTGTGGACCGGCGCGTTCTGGGGACGCCCCGCGTGGGGCACCTACTGGGCCTGGGATGCGCGCATGACGTCGACGCTCATCCTGCTGTTCCTCTATCTCGGCGTGATCGCGCTGCGACACGCGATCACCGATCCGCGCCGCGCGGATCGTGCGTGCGCGGTGCTCGCGCTCGTCGGTGCCGTCAACGTGCCGATCGTCTATTTCTCGGTGCGCTGGTGGAACACGCTGCACCAGGGCGCGACGGTGAGCCTGACCGCGGCGCCGAAGATGGCCATGACCATGCTCGCCGGAATGCTGGTGATGACGCTCGCGGCGTGGGCGTATGCGATTGCCGTGTCGCTCACCCGTGTGCGCGCGATCGTGCTCGAGCGCGAGGCGGGCGCGACGTGGATCGGCGCGTTGCCGCAGGCCGCCCATGACTGAATTCCTGGCGATGGGCGGCTACGCATGGTACGTATGGATGTCGTACGGTGCGGTGGCGCTCGTCGTGATCGTCGAGACGATCGCGGTGCGCGCACGCCGCCGGCGTGCGCTGACCGCCGCGCGCAGCACCGGCGTCGAGACGCTTGCGGCACGCGCTCGTTTCGATCCCGCACGGACGACATGAAGCCGCGTCATCGTCGCTTCGCCTGGATCGCCGCCGGTGTCGTCGCCGTCGGCATCGCGGCGGCGCTCGTGCTCAATGCATTCCGATCGAACCTCGTGTTCTTCTTCTCGCCGTCCCAGGTCGCCGCGAAGGAAGCGCCGCAGGGTCGCGCGTTTCGCATCGGCGGCCTCGTCGTGCCGGGCAGTCTCAGGCGCGATGCGAACTCGCTCACCGTGCGCTTCGACGTCACCGACACGGCGCAGACGATCCCGGTGGTCTACACGGGTCTGCTGCCGGACCTGTTCAAGGAAGGCAAGGGCGTGGTCGCGCAAGGGACGCTTCAAGCGGACGGCACGTTCCGCGCCACCGAGGTGCTCGCCAAGCACGACGAGAATTACATGCCGCCCGAGGCCAAATCGGCGCTCGAGCAGGCGCAGCGCAAGGGAGGTACCATGCAAAGCGCTGCGCATCCCCACGGAGCGGGCAAATGATTCCCGAGATCGGCCAGTTCGCGCTCATCCTGGCGGTGTTCGTCACGCTGGTGCAGTCCGTCGTGCCCCTGGTGGGCGCCGCGCGCAACGACGCTCGCCTGATGAGTGTCGCCGTGCCGGCCGCGCGGCTCCAGCTTGCGCTCGTCGCACTGGCGTTCGCGTGCCTCGCATGGAGCTTCGCGACGAGCGATTTCTCCGTGGAGAACGTCGCGCTGCATTCGAACTCGCATCTGCCGCTGCACTACCGCATCACGGCGACGTGGGGCTCGCACGAAGGATCGCTGCTGCTGTGGACGCTCATGCTCGCGGGCTGGGGCTGCGCGGTGACGCTGTTCTCGCGCAATCTCCCGCTTGCGCTTCGTGCGCGCGTGCTTGCCGTCATGGCGGTCGTCGCGTTCGGCTTCCTGCTGTTCCTGCTCGCGACGTCGAATCCCTTCGCACGCGCGTTGCCTGCGCCGGCCGAGGGCGCGGACCTGAATCCGCTGCTGCAGGATCCCGGCATGGTGATCCATCCCCCCATGCTCTACATGGGCTACGTGGGCTTTTCGGTGGCATTCGCCTTCGCCATCGCCGCGCTGCTCGGCGGACGCCTCGATGCGACCTGGGCGCGCTGGTCGCGGCCTTGGACGACGGTGGCGTGGTGCTTCCTCACGTGCGGCATCATGCTCGGCAGCCTGTGGGCGTACTACGAGCTCGGCTGGGGCGGCTGGTGGTTCTGGGACCCGGTGGAGAACGCGTCGTTCATGCCCTGGCTCACCGGCACCGCGCTCATCCATTCGCTCGCCGTGACCGAGAAGCGCGGCACGTTCCGGAGCTGGACCGTGCTGCTGGCCATCGTCGCGTTCGGGCTCTCGCTGCTCGGCACGTTCCTCGTGCGCTCGGGCGTGCTGACATCGGTGCACGCGTTCGCGACCGACCCCGCGCGCGGCATCTTCATCCTCGCTTTCCTCGTGCTCGTGATCGGCGGATCGCTCGTGCTGTACGCCCTGCGCGCGGGCGCCGTCGGCGGCGGCGCGGGTTTCGCCCCCGTGTCGCGCGAATCGCTGCTGCTCGCGAACAACGTGCTGCTGGTCGTCGCCATGGCGAGCGTGCTGCTCGGCACGCTCTATCCGCTGTTCATCGATGCGCTCGCGGTCGGCAAGATCTCCGTGGGTCCCTCATATTTCAACGCGGTGTTCTATCCGTTGATGGCGCCGCTGGTGTTCCTCATGGGTGTGGGCCCGCTCGCGGCATGGCGCGACGCGCCCCTGCCCGGTCTGTGGACCCGACTGCGCTGGGCGCTCGCGGTCGCGATCGTCACGGCGGCGCTGCTGCCGTTCGTGCTGGGTACCTGGTCACCGCTCATCGCCCTCGGGTTGTTCCTGGCGCTGTGGATCGTATGTGCCACGATCGCCATCGTCAGGCAGCGTTTTGCCGCCATGCCGCAGCGCGGCTGGCGCGCGCGCATCGCCGCGAATGCGCCCGCGTGGTACGGCATGCTGCTCGCCCATCTCGGTGTCGCCATCTTCATCGTGGGCGTGACGCTCGTGCGCGGCTACGAGATCGAGCGCGACGTGCGTCTCGCGCCGGGGCAAAGCGTCGAGGCGGGCCGCTACACGTTCACCTTCCGCGGCATCGCGCAGAAGGCCGGCCCCAACTACGACGCGCTCGTGGGGACGTTCGACGTGCGCCGCGGCGACCGCGCGCAGCGCACGCTGCACCCCGAGAAGCGCAGCTATCGCGCGTCGGGCCAGGTCATGACCGAGGCCGCGATCAGCCCGGGACTCTTCGGCGATCACTACGTCTCGCTCGGCGAGCCGCTGTCCGATGCCGGCGCCGCGGGCGCGTGGAGCGTGCGCATCTACGTCAAGCCCTTCGTGGACTGGATCTGGGCCGGCTGCTTCATCATGGCGCTGGGCGGGCTGCTCGCGATCAGCGACCGCCGCTACCGCATGGCAACGCGCACGCGCACGAGTCCGTCCGCCGTCCCCGCGGCCGCGGATTGAGACTGCCATGAAGCTGCGCTGGCTCATCCCGCTCGCGATCTTCGGTGTGCTGGTGGTGTTCCTCGCGATCGGGCTCACCCGCGATCCGCGCGAAGTTCCCTCGCCGCTCATCGGCAAGCCCGCGCCCGCGTTCTCGCTCGCGCAATTGCACGCGCCCGACAAGGCGCTCGGGACCGCCGACATGCGCGGACAGGTGTGGCTGCTCAACGTCTGGGCATCGTGGTGCGAATCGTGTCGGATCGAGCATCCGCTGCTGATCCAGCTCGCCAAGGCGGACATCGTTCCCATCGTCGGGCTCGACTACAAGGACAAGCCCGACGAAGGCAAGGCGTGGCTCGCAGCGCGCGGCGATCCCTATCGCGCGTCGGTGATGGACGCCGACGGCCGCGTCGGCATCGACTGGGGCGTGTACGGCGTGCCGGAGACCTTCGTCATCGACAAGAACGGCGTCATCCGCTACAAGCAGATCGGTCCGGTCACAGCGGACGCGTTGCAGAAGACGATCGTGCCGCTGGTGCGGGAGCTGCAGCAGGTCCCTCACCCCAGCCCTCTCCCCGCGAGCGGGGGCAGGGAGTCGCCTCCGTCATGATCGCGCGCCTTTTCGCAATCGCAGCGTTCTGCCTCTCCGCCGTCGCGCTTGCGCAAAGCGTCTCGCAGGACCCGCTCGACGCGCGCTTGAAACGCCTCGAAGGCGACCTGCGCTGCC
>DASXAF010000052.1:0-13001 GCA_036406955.1 Casimicrobiaceae bacterium | reverse complement strand
GACCATCTCGATGGTCATCGACTCGAGCTGGTTCGCCTTCTGTCCGAGCGGCGATTCCTGCAGGTCGCGCAGGACGTTGTGCAGGCCCTCCGGGATGCCGGAGAACGTGACCATCGCGCCTTCGACGTCGAAGCCGCTCTGGCCGGCCTGCAGGCGCGTCAGGCCCTCGTGCAGCGCCGGCGTCGCCATGATCGGCGCGCCCGGCACGTAGCCCGACGGCGTCGGCGCCATGGGAGCGAAGGTGCGCGGCGCGGCCGAGGACATCGACGGCATCGCGCCGCCGAAGTCGATCTGCGGCAACTCGCCTGCCGCCGCGGCCGGCGCGGCACCGCCATAGCTCGGCGGCACCTGCGGTTGCGCATAGCCGGCCTGCTGCGGCATGGGGCCGCGGCCGGCCATCGGGAAGCTGCCCTGCGACGCCATGCGACGGAACAGCGCCATCACGTCGAACTCGGCCGACGGCGGAACCGCGGGCGCCGCCGCCGGCGGTGGCATCCCGGGTGTGCCTGGACGCGCACGCTCGGGCGCGCCACGATGCGCCATGCCGCGGCTCGCCGAGGGCATCACGCGCAGGTTCGTGAGATGGCGATTGAGGTCGGCGTAGATCGCGTTGACGTCCGCAAGCGGCGCCTGGTTCAGCTCCTTCAGGATCTGGAACTTGATCCGGTTCTCCGTCTTGACGCCCTTCAGCGCATCGGAGAACGCGTGCACGATCGTCGCCGGGGCGAGCGGATTGTCGGCCGTCTCGAGGTCCGGGCGCCCGATGAGGTAGCCGATGCCGCGATTGAGCGAGATCAGCTCGTCGTGGCACAGGTTCTCCACCACGCGGATGATGTTGCCGGTGATGACCGACTCGTCCATCGATGACGTGTCGACGAGCGTCAGCATCGTCGAGTCGATCTTCGAGAAATCGGCCTTCGCCTCCTCGCGGCCCGCGACGCGGTCGTCGATCATGCGGCGGAGCTTCTTCTCGAAGTCCGCCATGAGGTTCGCGCGCTCGGTCTTCAGCGCCTGGCGTGCGTCGAGGAACATCTGCTGCTCGTCGCGGATGTCGGTCTTGCTCGCGCGATCCATCAGCACGTCGCCGACACGGTCGAGCACGGAGGAGAACGACAACAGCAGGCGATGGACGGCCAGATCCCGACAGTCGTTCAGGATCTTGGCCAACTCCCGGGGTGCCGGGCGGCGGGCGGGTGCCTCGGTGGAAGGGGTCGCGTTCGCGTTCACGGGCGCTGCGGGGCTTACCGGAGGCCAAAACCAAGCGCCTCATCAAGGCGTTAGCCTCAAAAAACCCCAACTAACTGTAACACGGCCCCCCTGAGGCCGGCCACAACAATAACAGGGGAAAACGGGCGGTCCTACGCCGTCCGACCCCGATTCCGGGACGTTCAGCCCTCCAGCGCCTGCCAGGCGCGCTCCACCCTCTTGAAACTGACCGGCGCCGGTGTCCGAAGCTCCTGGGCGAAGAGCGATACCTTGAGCTCTTCCAGCAGCCAGCGGAATTCCTGGAGGGCTCCGCTGGTGCGGCCGGCCGCCCGGTCGCGCTCGTAGCGCTCGCGATAGCGTGCCGACCATTGCGCGACCTGCGCAGCGTGGCGCGCGTCGCGCTCCGGATTCGCAGGGTACTTGGCGAGCCGCCGCTCAAGCGCCTGCAGATAGCGCGGCGCGTGGCCGAGCTGCGTCCACGGCGTGGACGTGAAGAAGCCGGGATGAACCAGCGCATCGCGTTGTGCACGCAGGTCGGCGACGAGCCGACCGAGGCCCTGTGGCGCAGCGTCGAGCTTCTGCGTGAGCGACACGTACGCGCTCGCGATCGAGCCGGCGATGCGCATCGACGCCTCGGCGACGGCGGGCAGGCGCGCGCGCGCACGCTTGACCTGCGCGGCGAATGCCGACGCATCGCGCGGCAGCGGATCGTCGCCGATGAAGGCGCGATCGACGACGGCGGCGAGCACGTCGTCGAGCAGGCGATCGGGCGGGATCGCCGCACGCAATTGCAACGCGATCTGCTGGAAGCCCTGCGGTCCCTTGTCGTAGCGCGCAAGGGCATCCTTGAGCTGAAACCGAATGAGACGGATGACGCCGGCACGCGTCGACGCCTCGGCGGCGTCGCGCGTGTCGAGCAATCGCAGCGCGACATCGTCGCCTTCATCCAACAGCGCGGGATAACCCGTGACGCGCTGGCCCTTGCGCGCGATCGTGAGCGACTCGGGCAATTCGCCGAAGTCCCAGCTGCGAAGATGGCTACGCTCGAACGCGGGACCCGCCGCCGCGAACGACATCTGCGCCGCCTCGCCGAGGCGGCGCTTGAGATCGGCGGGATCGCGCCCCTCTCCGAGCTCCGCGCCCGCCGCGTCGACCACGCGCACGTTCATGACCAGCCACGGCGGAAGCTCGACGGCCTCGAACGCGTCGGCCGGCACCGCTTCGCCGAGGCGCTGGCGCAGGTAGCCGCGCAGCGCCTGCGGCAGGCTGTCCTGTCCGAACGGCGCCGCCTCGAGGAACGACGTCACCGTGTCGGGCAACGGAATGAGCCGATTGCGCAGCGCCTTGGGCAGCGCCTTGAGATACAGCGTCACCTTGTCGCGCACGAGTCCCGGCACGAGCCATGAAATGCGCGCCTCGTCCACCTGGTTCAGCAACGCGAGCGGCACGGTGAGCGTGAGGCCGTCGCGTGGATGCCCGGGCGCGAAGCGATAGTCGAGCCGCAGCTTCGTGCCGTCGAGATCCAGCGTGCCCGGGAAGAGCGCCTCGGTGACATGGGTCGCGCCGTGGCGCATGACGTCTTCGCGCGTGAAGAACAGCACCTTCGGATCGCGCGCCTCGGCGTCGCGGCGCCAGGCCTCGAAGGTTGCCCGCGAGTGCACGTGCGCGGGAACGTGCTCGGCGTAGAGCGCGGCCAGCGCATCTTCGTCGACCAGCACGTCCTGGCGCCGTGTCTTGTGCTCGAGCTTGGCGACCTCCTCGATCAACGCACGGTTGTGCGCGAGGAACGCGCCCCCGGTGTCGATGTCGCCCGGGACGAGGGCCTCGCGGATGAACACCTCGCGCGCGACCACCGGATCGATGCGCCCGAAGGACACTGGGCGGCGCGGCACGAGCGGAAGACCGTAGAGCGACACGCGCTCGCTCGCGACGACCTCGCCGCGCTTCGCGTCCCAGTGCGGCTCGAAGTAGTCACGCGTGACGCGGTCGCCTGCGACCGCTTCGACCCATTCCGGCTCGATGCGCGCCGCGCAGCGCGCGAAAAGACGCGTCGTCTCGGTCAACTCCGCGGCGAGCACCCATTTCGGGCCTTTCCTGCCGAGGCCCGAGCCGGGATGCAGATGAAAGCGAATCCCGCGCGCGCCGAGATAATCGCCGTCCTCGTCCTTGAGGCCGATGTTGCCGAGCAATCCCGCGAGCAGCGCGCGATGGATCGCCGCGTAACGCGCGGCGTCGATTTGCGGCGGCAACCTGTCGTCCCATTTCCAGCCGGCTTCGACGAGCGCGGCTGCGAGCTGCTGATGGACGTCGCGCCATTCGGTGAGGCGCAGGAACGACACGAAATGCGCGCGCGCATGGTCCACCAGCTTGCGGTGCGACATCTTCTGTGCGAGCGCATCGACGAGGAACTCCCACAGCGCGAGCAGTGACAGGAAGTCGGAGCGCTCGTCGCGAAACCGCAGGTGCGCCTGGTCGGCCGCGGCGCGCTTTTCGAGCGGCCGCTCGCGCGGGTCGGGCACCGAGAGCGCGCTCGCGATGACGAGCACTTCGGCGAGACAGCCCTCCTCGCGCGCGGCCTGCACCATGCGCCCGATGCGCGGGTCGAGGGGCAGCTTCGCGAGCTCGCGCCCGCGCGGCGTGAGCGCGTTGCGCTCGTCGACGGCGCCCAGCTCGTGGAGCAGCTGATAGCCGTCCGCGATCGCGCGCGGCGCGGGCGGGTCGAGGAACGGAAAGCGCGCGACGTCGCCGAGGTCGAGCGCCGCCATGCGCAGGATCACGCCGGCGAGCGAGCTGCGCAGGATCTCGGGCTCGGTGTACGCCGGGCGCGCGTCGTAGTCGGCTTCGCCGAACAGCCGGACCGCGATGCCGTTCTGCACGCGGCCCGAGCGGCCGGCGCGTTGCCGCGCCGCGGCCTGCGAAATCCTCTCGATCTGGAGCAGCGTCGTCTTGTTGCGCACCGAATAGCGCTTGATGCGCGCGAGCCCGCTGTCCACGACGTAGCGGATGCCCGGCACGGTCAGCGACGTCTCCGCCACGTTCGTCGCGAGCACCAGCCGGCGGCCGCGCGACGGCGTGAAGACGCGCTGCTGCTCGTTGAGCGATAGCCGCGCATAGAGCGGCAATACTTCCACCGCATCCGCGTAGGGACGCCGCGCCAGTGCGCGGCGCGCGAGGTCCCCGGTTTCGCGGATCTCGCGCTCGCCCGGCAGGAACGCGAGGATGTCGCCCGGGCCTTCGCGCCACAGCTCCTCGGCCGTGCCGACGATCGCTTCCTCGAGCGGCTGCTCGTCGTCGGCCTCGTCGTCGCCGCCGCCGAGCGGCCGATAGCGGACGTCGACGGGATAGAGGCGTCCCGAAACCTCGATCACCGGCGTCGCGTGGCCGCCGCCGTCGAAATGACGCGCGAAGCGCTCGGCGTCGATGGTGGCCGACGTGATGATCACGCGCAGGTCGTCGCGCGCGTCGACCAGCCGGCGCAGGTAGCCGAGCAGGAAGTCGATGTTCAGGCTGCGCTCGTGCGCCTCGTCCACGATGATCGTGTCGTAGGCGGCGAGCATGCGATCGCCCTGCGTTTCGGCGAGCAGGATCCCGTCGGTCATGAGCTTGACGTACGCATCGGGCCGCGTGCGATCGGTGAAGCGCACCTTGTAGCCGACCGCCTCCCCGACCTGCGTGCCGAGCTCCTGCGCGATGCGCGCAGCGACCGCGCGCGCGGCGATGCGTCGCGGCTGCGTGTGGCCGATCAGGCCGCGCTCGCCGCGACCCGCCGCGAGGCAGATCTTGGGCAATTGCGTGGTCTTGCCCGAGCCGGTCTCGCCGCTCACCACCACGACGCGATGGGCGCGTATGGCGGCGGCGATCTCGTCCGCGCGCTGCGCGACGGGCAACTCGGCCGGGTACTCGACGACGGGCTTTGCGGCACGGCGCGCCGCGACGCGCGCGGCGCTGCGCTCGATATCGCCCTGGAGGCGGGCCCATTCGCCGACACCGGCGCGGCGCGCGCGCGCGTGCTCGATGCGCCGGGCAAGCCGCAGCGCATCGGCGGACATGACCGTCGCGAGCTGCGCGCGCAAGGCGGCAGCATCCGGAGCGGAGCGCGCGAGTGTGGACACGGGCGGAATGCTCGATGCGGCGCTCGCCCCGGCATCGTCCCGCTCGCAGGGAGGGAGATTGCCGGCGCGGCCGCGCGATCAGGTCATTCTACCGACGCGTCGCGCCACCGCTTGAGCGTCGGATACAGGCTCACGTACCGGTCGAGCAGCTCGGCGTAGCGCGCGGCGTTCGCCGCATCGGGCTCGATCACGCGGTCCACACGCACCATGGCGCCGATGCCCGCGTCGATGTCGTCGAACTCGCCGGCACCCGCGGCCGCAAGCACCGCGCAGCCGAGCACCGGCGCGTCGGCGAACGCGGCGACCCTGACCGGCACGTTGGCCGTGTCGGCATGGATCTGCAGCCACAGCGGCGAGCGAACCGCACCGCCACCGACCGTCATTTCGCGCACGCTCACCCCGGCCGCGGCCATGGCGTCGAGGATGGTGCGCGTGCCGAGCGAGATGCTCTCGATCATGGCGCGGAAGACGTGCGCGCGTGTGTGGCTCAGCGACAGGCCGACCAGCGCGCCACGCGAGTGCGCATCGGTGTGCGGCGTGCGATTGCCCTGGAAATGATCGAGCACGACGAGGCCGTCCGAGCCCGGTGCGATGCGCGCCGCTTCCTGATTGAGCGATGCGAGATCCGCGTCGGTGCCGATGAAACGCCGCAGCCACGCGATCATCGAGCCGGTCGCGTTCTGCCCACCTTCGAGGACGTGGCGTCCGGCATACACGGCGTCCGCATAGCTGCCCCACAGGCCGCGCGCATGAACCGGCTCCGCCGTGACGGCGAGCTGCAGATGCGACGACCCGGTGACGAGCGCCGCCTGCCCGGGCTGCGACACGGCGAGCCCGATCGTGCCGATGAACGCATCGGCGCCGCCCTGGACGACCCGTGTGGAAGGAGCGAGGCCGAGATGCGACGCGGCCTGCCGCGTCAGCGGCCCGATCACCGTCCCGGGCGCGACGACTTCGGCGGGCCACTTGTGCCGCAGGTCGGCGAGATCGAGCGCGCGAAGCAGCGAATCGGGCCATCCGCCATCGCGATTGCGGTAGTGCCAGCGGATCGACGCGGTGGTGAGGCTCGCGACGCTGCGGCCGGTGAGGCGCCGCACCAGGAAGTCCTGGTATTCGCAAACGGTTGCCGCGCGGTCGTAGAGTGCGCGCTCGTGACGCTTCAGCCACAGGGCCTTGGGCAGCATCCACTCCGCCGAGACGGGACCGGCGCCCGCGCCGTTGAGCGCAAGCGCCGGATCGCCCGTGCGCAGCACGGCCGCGGCCTCGTCCGCCGCGCGCACGTCCATCCACAGCAGCGCGGGACGCAATGGCTCGCCGTCGGCGTCGAGCAGCACGACGGTGCACGACGTGGTGTCGAGCGCCATCGCGACGACATCGCGGGCCGCGACGCCGGCATCGTGCACCGCGCCACGCACCGCTTCCCCCAGTGCGCGCCACCAGTCGCGGGGCTCCTGCTCGGCGCGCGCCGGCGCGGGAAACGCCGTGGCGTACGCGGCGACGCCGCTGCCGAGGCTGCGGCCGCGCAGGTCGAACACGTGCGCACGCAGCGACTCGGTCCCGCCGTCGACGCCGATCACGCAAGCCATGGCGATGCAAATGTATCGGATGACTTGCAGATGTAACGATTCGGCGGTAGCCTAGCGGCCACAGCAGGTCCTTCGCTGCGTTCAGGATGACGACGACGGTCGACCAGAGTCAAACCGAGGTCCGCGCCGCCTGGCTCTACTTCATGGAGGGCCTCACGCAGGCGGAGATCGCGCGGCGCCTCGGCACGACGCGCCTGCGCATCAATCGCATCCTGGGCGACGCGCGGCGCAACGGCCTCGTCGGCATCACGCTCAACTCGGAGCTCGCGAGCTGCGTCGCGCTCGAGCAGGAGCTGATCCGCGACTTCGGCCTCGAGGCCGCCGTGATCGTGCCCACGCCCGGGGACGAGGAGCAGATCCCGAGCATCCTCGGGCGCGCGGCCGCGCAGTTCGTGTCCGACCATCTCGAGCAGCATCGCGTGCGCGGATTCGGCATCGGATGGGGCCGGACGCTGCGCGAGATGACGCGCCACATGCGGCCCAGCCGCTATCCGGATCTCTGCGTCAATTCGATGATGGGCGGGCTCACCCGCGGCCTCGAGATCAACACCTTCGACATCGTGAGCGAGCTCGCGCGCCGGCTGAGCTCCGAATGCCAGTACCTCGCCGCGCCGATCTACGCGAGCAGCCCGCAATCGCGCGACACGATCATGGCGCAGGACGTGTTCCGCGACGCGTTCAAGCGCATCGAGACCAACGAGCTGGCGGTGCTCAGCATCGGCGACGTCACCCGGCGCTCGATGCTCGTGCGCTATGGCCTGCCCGAGGACGTCAGCATCCGCGATCTGCGCGCCGCCGGCGCCGTGTGCGACATCGTGGGCCAGTTCATCGATGCGAACGGCCGCCCCATCCACCATGCGCTCAACCGGCGCGCCATCGCGCTGCCGCTCGACCACGTCTCGCGCGGCACCACGGTCGTCTTCGCGGCGGGCGGCTCGCACAAGGTGCGCGCGATCGCCGCGGTGCTGCGCGGCGGCTACGGCTCGGTGTTCGTGACCGACGAGGCGACCGCGCGCGCGGCGGCGGCGCTGGCGCGCGAGAAGGGCTGAGCGTCCGGGAAGCGGTGGATACATTTGTCACGCAGTGGAAACATCTATATATTAGCCTCGGAACGCGTGCAACCGGCGCACGGCATGGCTGACTGAGACGACTGCACGCATGGCCCGCGTCCTCCAGATCTCCGACACGCATCTGTCCGACGGCAAGCCGCAGTTCGCGGCGAACTGGCCGCCGGTGCGCGACTGGGTGCGCGAGCAGCGCGCCGATCTCGTGATCCACACCGGCGACCTCACCGTCGACGGCGCCGACCAGGAAGACGACGTGCGCGACGGCGCAGCGCTGATGCGCTCGCTCGGCACGCCGTTCCTGGTCGTGCCCGGCAACCACGACGTCGGCGAATTTGGCAATCGGCACCAGCCTGTGAGCGACGAGCGCCTGGCGCGCTGGCGGCGGCACTTCGGGCCCGACTGGTGGAGCCGCGACGTCGAAGGCTGGCGCCTGATCGGCCTCGATTCGATGCTCTTCGGCAGCGGTCATCCCGAGGAAGCGCGTCAGAGCGAATGGCTGCACGATACGCTGGAAAGCGCAGGTGCGCGGCGCATCGCGTGGTTCACGCACCGGCCGCTGTTCATCGAGGACCCGGCCGAAGGCGACACCGGCTACTGGTCGGTGAAGCCGCCGCAGCGCGCGCCCCTCCTCGACCTCGTGCGCCGCTACGACGTCGCGCTCGTTGCGTCGGGCCATCTGCACAAGTGGCACGACCGCGTCGTCGACGGCTGCCGCTACGTGTGGGGCCCCTCGTCGGGTTTCCTCGTCGGCCCGCACAATCAACCCGAGCTGCCGGGCGAGAAATGGCTGGGCGCCGTCGTCTACGACTTCGACGCCGACCAGGTCGACGTGCGCCTTGCCGAAATCGCCGGGCTCACCGGGTTCTGGATCGACGACGTGATCCACATCGTCTATCCGCCGCGACACGCGGCGTGAAGCGCCGCGATCCCGCGTCCCGCGCATGGCCAGCGTCTCGCTCAAGTCGATCGGCAAGTCGTTCGGGGCGACCCAGGTGCTGTCGGGCATCGATCTCGACGTCGCGGACGGGGAGTTCCTGACCCTGGTCGGCGCTTCCGGCTGCGGCAAGTCGACGCTGATTCGCATCATCGCGGGACTCGAGCCCCAGAGCTCGGGCTCGGTGCTGATCGACGGCAAGCCGGTCGACCATCTGCGCCCGCACGAGCGCAAGCTCGCCATGGTGTTCCAGAGCTATGCGCTGTATCCCCACATGCGCGTGTTCGGCAACATCGCGCTGCCGCTCGTGATGTCGCGGTTGAGCCTGGCGGAACGGCTGCCGCTGCTGCGCCTCTTCTCGCCGCGGCGCCGGCGCATCATGGCGGGCGTCGAGCGCGAGGTGCGCGCGGTGGCGAGGCAGCTCCAGATCGAGACGCTGCTCGACCGGCGTCCTGCGCAGCTCTCGGGCGGCCAGCGGCAGCGCGTCGCGCTCGGCCGGGCGATGGTCCGTCAGCCCGCGGCGTTCCTGATGGACGAGCCGCTGTCGAACCTCGACGCGAAGCTCCGCGTGCACATGCGCAGCGAGCTCGCGGAATTGCACGCCCGCCTCGGCACCACCTTCATCTACGTCACGCACGACCAGGTCGAAGCGATGACCATGTCGGACCGCGTGGCGATGATGGACGCCGGCGCGATCCTGCAGCTCGGCCGCCCGAGCGAGCTGTATGCGCGGCCTGCGAATCTGCGCGTCGCCCAGTTCATCGGCACGCCGGCCATCAACCTGCTGCCGGCCAGGGCGGGCCCCGATGGCGCGGTGGAGCTCTTCGGCGACGCGTTGCCCTTGCGCATGCGCGGCACGCCGGGCGCCTCGCTCACGATCGGGATACGGCCGGAAGCGTTCACGGCCGCGGCGTTCGGCACGCAGCGTCCCGGGTTCCACATGCTGCCCGGGCGCCTGCGGCGCAGCGAAAACCTCGGCGCCGAGCACATCCTGCACGTCGACCTCGCCGCGCCGGCGAGCGGCACGATCGTGTGCAGCTTCGACGGCGACCCGGACAGCCTGCTGCGCGACTCGCGCGGCATCGCGTTGCTGTTCGCGCCCGAGCGCTGCCACGTGTTCGACGCGGAGGGGCAGCGGGTCGACGTCGAAGCGGCGGCCGTGACGGCGAGGGCGATGCACGCATGAGCACCCTCGCCGCGCCGACGTTGGTGGCACCGCCGCGCAAGCGCGATCGGCAACGCCTGATCGAAAAGCTCGCCGGCTGCGGCTTCGCGCTTCCGGCGTTCCTGCTGCTGCTGCTCACCAACATCGTTCCCCTCGGCGTGCTGCTGTACCTGAGCTTCACCGACTACCAGCTCGGCGCGCTGGACACGCATTTCCTCGGCCTCGACAACTTCCGCAAGGCGATGAGCGACCCCATCCTGCGGCGATCGCTCGCCAACACGTTCGTCTACGTCGCGATCGTTCTGCCCGGCGCGGTCGGGCTCGGGCTGCTCATCGCGGTGCTGCTGCACCGGCGCAGGCGCACGCGCTCGATCTACGAGGTCATCTACTTCCTGCCGGTGACGTCGACGCTGATCGCCATGGCCACGGTGTGGCAGTTCATCCTGCATCCCAAGCTGGGACCGGTGAATGGCGTGCTGCGGGCGCTGGGCTTCGGCGAGCTCGCGTTCCTCACCGAGCCGCATCTCGTGCTGCCCACGCTCGCCGCCATCGGCGTCTGGCAGCTCGTCGGCTTCAACATGGTGCTGTTTCTCGCCGGCCTCTCCGCGATTCCGCGCGATCTCTACGAGGCGGCCGAGATCGACGGCTGCCGCAGCGGAATCGACCGCTTCCTCACCATCACCTGGCCGCTGCTCGGGCCGACCACCATGTTCGTGATCGTCACCACGTCGATCACCGCGTTCAAGGTGTTCGACACCGTGGCGGTGATGACGCGCGGCGGGCCGATGGGGTCGTCTGAGGTGCTGCTCTACGCCATCTACCTCGAGGGCTACCAGTACTTCCACATGGGCTACGCGGCAGCGCTGACGCTCGTCTTCCTGGCGTTCGTGCTGGTGTTCTCGATCCTGCAGACGCTCGTTCTCGAGCGGCGCGTGCACTACGCATGAGCGCGGCCGCCGCAGGCCAGGCCCGAAGGGCGCGTCGCCGCGCGATTGCGTGGAGGCCGACACGCACCCGCTTCATCATGCACTCCGGGCGCAAGGAGGGCGAGTGATGGCCTCGCAACGCCCCGTCACGCCACTCGGCGCGCTCGTCCGGCGCGCGGCATCCCTGCTGGTCGTCCACGCGATCCTCATCGCCGGCGCGGTGTTCATCCTGCTGCCGTTCGTGTGGATGCTGATCACCTCGATCAAGTCGCCGTCGGAGATCTTCAGCGCGACGTTCACGCTGTGGCCGCGACACTTCAACGCCGCGCAGAACTACGGCTTCGCGCTGGAGAAGGTGCCGCTCCTGCGCTTCGCCCTGAACGGCCTGATCGTATGCACGGGCATCCTGATCGTGCAGGTCCTGGTGGCGGTGCCGTGCGCATACGCGCTCGCCAAGCTGCGGTTTCCCGGCCGGACGCTGCTGCTCGCGCTGGTGCTGCTCGGCCTGTGCATTCCGATCCAGGTTCCGGCGCTGCCGCTGTACATGGGCCTCGCGGAGCTGGGCCTGCTGAACACCTACTTCGCGATCATGATGCCGTTCTTCCTCTCGGTATTCGCGATTTTCCTCTTCCGGCAGTTCTTCAAGAGCTATCCCGACGAGATCATCCACGCCGCGCGGCTGGACGGCATGAGCGAGTTCGAGATCGTCTGGCGCATCGTCGTGCCGAGCGCCTGGCCGGCGATCGCCGCATTCGCGGTGTTCTCGATCGTCGCGCACTGGAACGACCTCTACTGGCCGCTCATCGTCATCTCGGACACCAATCTCGCCACGCCGCCGCTCGGCATGATGTTCTTCGCCGACGCGGAGACGGGCTCGAACTACGGCGCGCTGACCGCGGCCGCCACCGTGCTCACCGCGCCGCTGGTCATCGCATTCCTGATCGCCCGCCGCCGCTTCATCGAGGGCATCACCATGACGGGCATCAAGTAGCCCACGATCGGGGTCAGAGTATGTCTGCGCAAAGTGACTCCGACCCCGTCTTTCCACCAGGAGGAGAGCCATGAGGAAACTCGGCATGCTGTTCGGCTCGGTCGTGCTCGCGGGCACGATCGCGGCCTCGGGCGCGCGAGCGGAAACGACGACGCTCGACGTGCTCTACGCGTTCCCGGCGTTCGCCAAGTTCCACGAGCCGATCGCGCAGGAATTCATGAAGCGCCACCCGGACATCAAGATCGAGTTCCGGGCGCCGGCGCCGACGTACGACGACGGCCATCAGACGATGATGCGCCAGGCGGTGACCAATCAACTGCCGGACGTCTACTACTCCGGCTTCCACCTGCTCACCGAGCTCGTGCGCACGCTGGCCAAGCGCAACCAGATCACGGACCTCGGTCCGCTGCTCGCCGCCGAGGGCGACGATTTCCGGACGAAGAACTACTCCGACAGGATCATCGCGCTCGGGCGTGTCGACGGGAAGCTCTACGGCCTGCCGTTCAACGCGTCCTCGCCGATCATGTACTACAACGTCGAGCTGGTGAAGAAGGCCGGCGGCGATCCCGACCACATGCCCGACACGTGGGAAGGCGTGATGGCGCTGGCGAAGAAGATCAAGGCCACCGGCTCGGACGTCGCGGGACTCGCGTACAACGTGCACGACTGGCCGGACGTGTGGCTCTACCACGCGATGATCCTGCAGCAGGGCGGCACGGTCGTCGCCGGCGACAACGTCACGCTGGGCGGGCCGGACATCGGCGTCAAGACCCTGGCGACGTTCCGCCGCTTCGTCACCGAAGCCGGCATGCCGCTCATCGACTGGGACCAGTCGCGTCAGCAGTTCATCGCGGGCAAGATCGGGCTCTTTTTCGACACGCCGGCGCGGCTTCGCCAGGTCACGGATCTCATCGGCGACAAGTTCACGCTGCGCACGGCGGTCTTCCCGATCGACAACAAGGCGAAGGGCGGCCTGCCGACCGGGGGCAACGCGGCGATCATCACGGCGAAGGA
>DASXAF010000051.1:0-10148 GCA_036406955.1 Casimicrobiaceae bacterium | reverse complement strand
AGCAGCGCATTGCGCGCACCGCGCTCCTTGAAGCTGCCCGTGCGTTGCAGATAGTCGAGCTTGCAGTAGATGTGCGCGCCGGTGAGCTGCGACAGCGGGATCGACTCGACGCAGGGCGATTCGTAGATCGCCCCGCGGATGCGCTCCCGCGCGGCTTCGACGTCCGCGAGGGTGATCATCTAATAGGGCAGCTCGACGTCGGGCTTGACGGAAGTCAGCACGCGCCGGAACTCGCCCTGGATGCGCGCGAGGGCCTGCGCGTCGTCGGCCTCGAAGCGCAGCACGATCATCGGCGTGGTGTTCGACGCTCGCGCGAGGCCGAAGCCGTCGGGATACTCGACGCGCAGCCCGTCGATGCGGATCACGTCTTCGGCGCCGGGGAAGTCCGCCGCCTTTTGCAGCCTGGCGATCAATGCATGCTGCTCGCCTTCCGCGCAGGCAATGTTGAGCTCCGGTGTCGACACGGCGTCCGGCAGCCCCTCGAGCACTGCGGCGGGATCGTCGTGGCGCGAGAGGATCTCGAGCAGCCGCGCGCCGGCATAGAGGCCGTCGTCGAATCCGTACCAGCGCTCGCCGAAGAACGCGTGGCCGCTCATCTCGCCCGCGAGCTCTGCGCCCGTTTCGCGCATCTTGGACTTGATGAGCGAATGCCCCGTCTTCCACAGCATGGGCTTGCCGCCGTGCTCGAGGATCCACGGCTTGAGGTTGCGCGTCGACTTGACGTCGTAGATGATCGTCGCACCGGGCTTGCGCGAGAGAACGTCTGCGGCGAAGAGCATGAGCTGGCGATCCGCGTAGATGACGTGCCCGGCCGGCGTGACCACGCCGAGGCGATCTCCGTCGCCGTCGAAGGCGAAGCCCAGGTCGAGGTCGCCGCGTGCGAGCCGCCTGATGAGGTCCTGGAGGTTCTTGGGCTGGGACGGGTCGGGGTGATGATTCGGGAAATGCCCGTCGACCTCGCAGAAGAGCTCCTCGACGGCGCAGCCCATGCGCCGATACAGCGCCGGTGCATACGCGCCCGCGACGCCGTTGCCGCAGTCGACCGCGAGCCGCAAAGGGCGCGCGAGCTTCACGTCACCGACGATGCGCTCGAAATACGCCGGCGCGATGTCGTGCGTTCGATAGTCGCCTTCGCCGCCGGTGAAATCGTCGTTGACGATACGCACGCGCAGCGCCTGGATGTCGTCGCCCGACAGCGTCGTGCCGTCGATCACCATCTTGAGGCCGTTGTAGTCGGGCGGGTTGTGGCTGCCGGTCACCATGACGCTGCATGCGGTGTCGAGCTCGTAGGCGGCGAAGTAGGTCATCGGCGTCGCGACCATGCCGATGTCGATCACGTCCACGCCCGCGTTGCGGATGCCCTGCGCGAGCGCTGCGCAAAGCTCGGGGCCCGACAGGCGCCCGTCGCGTCCGACCACGATCGCGTCGCGATTTCGCTCGCGCGCGAGGGATCCGAGCGCGCGTCCGACGGCCTGCACGATCACGGGTGTCAGCGTCCTGCCGACGATGCCGCGGATGTCGTAGGCCTTGAAGATTTCGGGGGGGAGGTCCATGGGTGTGAGGGGTGAGGGGCGAGGGGCGAGGGTCTCCTAACCCCTCGCCCCTAAAGTCCGTATTCAAAGAAGTGTAACAACCGCCGCGGCAGCCAGCCGACGTGGCCCGGAAACGGCGCCGCGGGAAAGCCCGCATGGCCGCCGTCGGACGGCTGCTCGAGAACCACGCATTCGCTCGCCTCCGCGCGCGTGGCGAGCGAGTGAGCGGGAATGAAGGGATCGTTCCGGGCGTTGAGCACCAGGGTCGGCAGGCGCACTGCGCGCAGCCATGGCTTGGACGATGCGCGCCGCCAATAGTCGTCGGCGCCGGCGAAGCCGTGCAGCGGCGCGGTGACGACCTCGTCGAACTGCCACATCGAGCGCGCGCCGCGGATGCGCGCGGCGTCGAGGCGCCCCGGGAAGCGCTCGGCCATGGCGAGCGACTTCGGCTTGAGCGTCGCAAGGAAGTGATACGTGTAGATGCGATTGAGCCCCTTGCCGATCGCCACGCCGGCCGCGGTGAGATCGAGCGGGGCCGACACCGCCGCCGCCGCCTGCAGCCAGTCGCGCGCATTGCGCTCGGTGCGGCCGAGCCAGTTGAGCAACGCGCTGCCGCCGAGCGACACGCCGACCGCGAACAGCGTCCGCGCGCTGCGCGCCCGAATCGCCGCGAGCAGTGCAGCGACTTCCTCGTGATCGCCCGAGTGATAGGCGCGCGGAAGCCGGTTGGGCTCGCCGCCGCAACCGCGAAAATGCGGGATCACGCCGGCCCATCGGCGTTGCGCAAGCGCATGCATCAGCGCGCGTGCATAGTGCGAGCGCGCACCGCCCTCGAGGCCGTGGAACAGCACGACGAGCGGCGCGCCGGGCTCGGCGGCGTCCAGCCAGTCGAATTCCCAGAAGTCGCCGTCGCGGGTTTCGACGCGCTCGCGGCGCAGCGCAGGCAACGCGCGCCGCAGGCGCGACGCGTAGATCGTCTGTGCGTGCCCGCCGGGCAGCCAGCGTGGCGCCCGGTACGGCGGGGGATCGAGGCTGCGGGTCGGCTCGCGCATCAGTGCCGAAGCGCCGCATCCAGGCGCTCGCAGATCGTCCGCAGCACCTTGACGCGCGCAAAGCGCTTGTCTTCCGCTTCGACCAGCGTCCACGGTACGAGATCGGTGGACGTGCGCTCGATCATGTCGGCCGCGGCCTGCTGGTAGTCGCGCCAGCGCTTGCGATTGCGCCAATCGTCGGGCGTGATCTTGAAGCGCTTGAACGGCGTCTTCTCGCGCGCGCGAAAGCGCTTCAGTTGCTCTTCCTGGCTGATCTGCAGCCAGAACTTGCACACGACCACGGCGGCAGCGGCGAGCTCCTCCTCGAACTGGTTGATCTCGTCATAGGCGCGCATCCACTCGTCGCGGCTGCACAGGCCTTCGACGCGCTCGACGAGCACGCGCCCGTACCAGGTGCGATCGAAGACGGTGATGCCGCCGCGGCGCGGCACCATCCGCCAGAAGCGCCAGAGATAGGGATGCGCGCGCTCCTCGTCGTTGGGCGCGCTGATCGGCACGGTGACGTACTGGCGCGCGTCGAGGGCCCCCGTGACCCGCCGTATGGCGCCGCCCTTGCCGGCGGCATCGACGCCTTCGAACGCGAGCACCAGCGAATGATCGGCGAACCGCTTGTGGCGCGTCAGGCGAGCGAGCCGCGACTGATATTCGCTGAGCTCGTCGTCGTAGCGCTTCTTCGGTATCCGCTGGCGCAGGTCCAGATGCTGCAGGATGTCGACGTTGCCGAGAACGGCGGGCGCCGGCGGCGCGGACTGCGCCGTGGCGCGGTCGCGCTTCGGCGCAGTCGCTTCGCGCATCGCGGCGAGCAGCACGGTGGCCACGCTGATCTCGCGGTAATGGCGATCGGCACCTTCGATCACGTACCACGGCGCAGGCCCGGTCGACGTGGTGCGCAGCATGTGCTCCCAGTCCTCGCGCCGGCGCGGATATTCGCGCAGGTTGCGCTTCTCGTCCCCGGTGAGGCGCCAGCGCTCGTCACGATCGTGCTCGATCTCGCGCAGGCGCTTCTTCATCGCGTCCTTGGACAGGTGCATCCAGAACTTGACGAGGACCACGCCCTCGGCGGCAAGCATGGTCTCGTGCTGGCGCAGCTTCTGCAGATAGTCGTCGAACGCGTGCGCGTGCAGATCACCGGCGGCGCGCAGCGCGAGCGGCTCGTAATACCACGCGCTCATGAAGACGCCGATCGCGCCGCGCGCAGGCAAAGCGTTCCAGTAGCGCCAGGCGGGCGGACGCGCGGCTTCCTCGGGCAGCGGAGGGCCGAAGCCCACCACGCGGATATGCCGCGGGTCCATCCATTCGGTGAGCTGGTTCGCGGTCTCGTGCCGGCCGGCGCCTTCCACGCCGCTCACGATGACCAAGACGGGCCCGCGTCCCGACTCCTTCAAGTCGAACTGGGCGAGCAGCAGCGCCTCGCGAAGCTTCCGCGCCTCGCGCACGAAGCGCGCCTTGCCGATCGCGTGGCCGACTTCGGCGGCTTCGAGCATGGCGAGGCTAGTCGAAGAAGCGCTTGCAGCCGCGAAACTCTTTCCAGCACCGCAGCATCGCGGCCGTGCTGCGGTCCGACTGCGCTTCGGCGTAGCTCTGCAGGATCGCCGCGGCGGGCGAGCGCGCGCCTTCCATCGCGTGGGCGATGCGCACCGCGACCTGCTGGTCCACGTATGCGCCCAGCGCATCCTGCAGGCGCGCAAGGGCGCGTCGATAGGCGCGCGCGGGCTCGCGCGGAAACACCGCCGCGAAGAATTCGACGACATACCGCAACCGCTTGGCGGCGAGCCGCGCCTCGTGTCGCCTCTCGTCGTTCGCGGTGGCGAGGCCGCGCGCGCGGCGCAGGAGCTTGCGATGCCGGCGCTCGAGCCACGGCGCAGCGAAGTCGCGCGCCGATCGGCGCAGCATGCGCGCGGCATGCGACTCCGGCGATGCACCGAGCAGCGGCGTGGCGGCGAGCGCACCGGCGCCGAGCACCAGGCGCGTGTAGCGCGGTGAGGCGACGGCCGCGCGTGCGGCCTCGCGTGCCTCGTCGCGCGCCGCGCCGACGCGCTGCCCGAACGCGGTCAACGTGGCGAGCGCGCTCGCGTCGCTCGCCGCCTCGAGCCGCGCGCGCACCGCCGGTAGCGTCTCCAGGGCGAGCACGTCGAGGTCCCGAACGGGCCCGAGCGCGCGTGCGAGCCATCGCGCGTCGTCGGCGACGATGGCGAGCTGCGCGGGTCCCGCGACGTCGCGCAACAGCCCGAGGCACGCGCGCAAGCGCCGCGTGCCGACCCGCAGCTGATGCACCCATTCCGGGTCGTCGTCGCCCAGCACGCCGTCGGCGTTGTCGACGATCTGCCGCGTGCACGCGCGGAGCAGCGACTGCAAGGCCGCGCCTGCCGAATCATCGGCTTCGAGCGGCGGATGCTCGGCGCGCGCGGGCGCATGATGCACGCGCCGCACGAGCGCATAGCCGCGCTCGGCCTTGCTGCGCGGCTCCACCGCGAGCGGCAGTCGCGCGGCAAGGCCCTCGGCGAAACGATAAAGGGCGTCGATGCGGCCCTGCGTCAGCTCGACCTCCATCTCCGACAGTGGCGAGGCGGCGCCGCGCCCGTCGCGCACTTCGCCCACGTCGATGCATACGGTCGCCCGCGTGCCGTCGTCGAGCGCGACGGGCAGCTCGGTGCGGCGAAAATCGGTGGCGAAGCGGGGACCGAGGCCGCGCCGTTGCGCATTGGCGAGCAGCGTGCGCCACGGCGTGTCGCTCCACTGCGCGGTGTCGAGCGCGGGTGGGTGGATCGCAATGCCGCGGTCGCGCTCGCATTCCAGACGCGAGGCGACGCCCGCGCCGCTGCCCGATTCGGGCGGTCCCTTGATCGTCTGTATCCAGCGGCGGCCGTGACGGCGCAGGCGCAAGGCGAGGCCTGCCGCCGCGAGGCGATCGTCGGGCGTGTCGAAGTAGATGGCGACGAGCCGTTGCGTGCGCGGCCGGCCGGACTGCACCTCGCGCAGCAGCGGGTCCTTGAGCGCGCGCGCCGCGGTCCCGGCCGGCATGCGGAGCTTCAGCTCGATCTCGCGCCCGGCGGGCATTCGGGGTTTCAGATTGCCGTGCGTGCGCGCCGCGCGCGCTCTTCGTAGGTCGCGCGGGCGAGCGCGACGTCGTCGAGGAACGGGCCGAGCTCGGAGAGCAGCAACGCCTGCGGCCCGTCCACCAGCGCCTTCTCGGGATGCGGGTGGAAATCGACCAGGATCATGTTCGCGCCGGCGATCACGCCCTGCGCGACGACGTGGAAGACGTCGAGCAGCCCGTCGGGCGCGACCGCGCGCGTGCCGACCGAGTGCGACGGATCGATCGCCACGGGCATTCGGGTGAGGCGCTTCACCGCCGGCACGTGCGCGAAGTCGACGAAGTTGCGGTGGGGGTCGCCCATGTTGGTCTTCATGCCGCGCAGGCAGAAGACGACCTTGCGATTGCCCTCGGTGGCCAGATACTCGGCGGCGTTGAGCGACTCGTCGAGCGTGATCCCAAAGCCGCGCTTGATGAGCACGGGGAACTCCTGCTGCTTGCCGACCTTCTTCAGCAGCTCGAAGTTCTGCGTGTTGCGCGTGCCGATCTGCAGCATGACGCCGGTCGGCTTGCCGGTCTGCTCGAGCGCGTGGCGGATCTCGTCCACGTGCGATTCGTGCGTGACTTCCATCGCGATCACGCGGATGCCGTGCTTGCCGGCGAGCTCGAACACGTACGGCAGGCACTTCGCCCCGAAGCCCTGGAACGCATAGGGCGAGGTGCGCGGCTTGTACGCGCCCATGCGCGTGCACACCTGCCCGTGCGCCTTGAGCGCTCTCATCATCTCCTCGACCGACTCGGGCGAATCGACGGCGCAGAGCCCGGCGAACACGTTGAGCGAGTCCTGTCCGAAATGCACGCCGTTGTACTCGAACGAGGAGGGCCGATCGTCGCCCTGCTTGTGGCGGCCGAGCACGCGATAGGGCTCGGAGACGCGCACCACCTTCGCGACGCACGGCAGGACCTGCATCTGCTCGAGGGTCAGCGCACCCGTGTTGCCGATCAGGTAGATCTCGGTCAGCGTCACTTCGGTGCCCACCTCGCGATGGACGCGGAACTCGATGCTGGGCAGCCGCTGGAGCTGGCCGGTGAGGATCCGGTAGTCGGGGCTTTCCGGGTTGGTGTTGGGTTCCAGGACGAGGATCATCGCGAAGCAATTCGTGCGCTATTTCAGGGAATTAACCCATTGTACGCGCGTCGCCCACGGCGCGTGCGGCATCGTGTTGCAGCGCATCAGGCCCGCGGCGCAACACCGGTGCTGCGGCGAGCCGGGAATTCGTTGCCTGGCCCGTTTGGGTTGCCTTAGACTGGCGTTGGCACCGGCCGGCGTCCCGGCCGATTCGACCCCAGGACTCCATCCTCGAGGATCCAGATGAAAAAGCTGTTGGCATTGACGCTCATCGGCGCTTTTGCGGTGTCCGCCACGCCCGCATTCGCGACCGAGAACGCTCAGCAGGAGCGCATGAAGACCTGCAACGCCAAGGCCGGCGACAAGAAGGGTGACGACCGCAAGGCGTTCATGAAGGATTGCCTGTCCGCGGAGAAGAAGCACTCCGACAACAAGATGGCCGAGTGCAACACCAAGTCCAAGGGCATGAAAGGGGAAGAGCACAAGAAATTCATGTCGGAGTGCATGAAGGGCGCCTCCTGACACATCGATCCGATTCGGCCTGGCGTCCTCCTGTCCGCCCGGCCTGAACCACGCGGCCGCCCCGGTGACCTGCCGGCGCGGCCTTTTTTCGGCCCTTGCGCGAAGCTTGCGGCTCGCTTGCTTTAGGTATTCGGTCAGCATACGATGCCTGCGCCGCAGCGGGGCATCCCGAGGCCGGTCGATACGGCACGCCCGGAATCCCGCAGCACTTTCGGCGCGACGCCGAGTGCCGGCGCGTCGATCCAACATGAAACGACTGGGAGGCACACGATGAGCAAGACACGCGCACGAGCCACCGACACGAAAACTGCGTCGCGCCGCCGCTTTCTGACGCGCACGGCCGCCGCCACGGCGGGCGCCGCCGTCGGCTTCCCGATGATCGCCAAGGGCCAGACGGGGCCGATCAGCATGCGCTGGCAGTCGACGTGGCCGTCGAAGGACATCTTCCACGAGTACGCGCTCGACTACGCCAAGAAGGTCAACGACATGACCGGCGGCGACCTCAAGATCGAGGTGCTGCCCGCGGGCGCCGTGGTTCCGGCGTTCGGGCTGATCGAGGCCGTGTCGAAGGGCACGCTCGACGGCGGCCACGGCGTGCTCGTGTATCACTACGGCAAGAACAACGCGCTCGCGCTGTGGGGCTCGGGGCCCGCGTTCGGCATGGACGCGAACATGCTGCTCGCGTGGCATCGCTACGGCGGCGGCAAGGAGCTCCTGCAGAAGCTCTACAACTCCATCGGCGCCAACGTCGTGTCATTTCCGTACGGGCCGATGTTCACGCAGCCGCTCGGCTGGTTCAAGAAGCCGGTCACCAAGGCCGACGACATGAAGGGCCTGAAGTACCGCACGGTCGGCATATCGATCGACATGTTCACGGCCATGGGGCTCGCGGTGAACGCGCTGCCGGGCGGCGAGATCATCCCGGCGATGGACCGCGGCCTGCTCGATGCCGCCGAGTACAACAACATGACGTCGGACCGCGTGCTCGGCTTCCCGGACGTGTCGAAGGTGTGCATGCTGCAGAGCTTCCACCAGAACGCCGAGCAGTTCGAGATCACGTTCAACAAAGCGAAGTACGACGCGCTTCCCGACAAGCTGAAGGCGATCATCGCCGGCGCGGTCGATGCGGCCTCCGCCGACCTCGTGTGGAAGGCGATCGACCGCTACTCCAAGGACTACGTCGAGCTGCAGACCAAGGACAAGGTGCGCTTCTACAAGACGCCCGACTCGGTGCTGCAGAAGCAGCTCGAGGTCTACGACCAGATCGTGGAGAAGAAGTCGGCCGAGAACCCGCTGTTCAAGGAGATCCTCGCCTCGCAGAAGGCGTTCGCCGAGCGCGCGGTCAAGTGGGACATGGACAACAACGTCAACCGCCGCATGGCCTACCAGCGCTACTTCGGCGCGCAGGCGTCGGCGTCGTCGCCCAAGAAGGCCTGACGCACAAGCCCGCACGGCACCACGCGGCGCACCCGCGTGGTGCCTTTTTTGTGACTTGCTCTTCCCGGGGAACCGCACACCGATGAGCACCCCGCGCATCGTGCACGTCGCCGACGAGATCAGCACGTGGGTCGGCAAGGCCACGTCGTGGCTGATGGTCGCGCTCATGCTGACCGTGTGCGTCGAGGTGTTCAAGCGCTACATCCTCAACGCGCCCACCGCGTGGATCTACGACGCGGACAACATGATGTACGGGACGCTGTTCATGATGTGCGGCGCCTATACCCTGGCGCAGGGCGGCCACGTGCGCGGCGACTTCCTCTACGGCTCGTTCCGGCCGCGCACGCAGGCCACGCTCGACCTCGCGCTGTACATCACGTTCTTCCTGCCCGGCATCATCGCGCTGCTGTACGCCGGCTGGGGCTACGCCGGGGACTCGTGGCGCATCGACGAGCACTCGAACGTCACCGCGAACGGGCCGCCGGTCTACCAGTTCAAGACGGTCATCCCGATTGCCGGCGCGCTGGTGCTGCTGCAGGGGTTGGCCGAGATCGTCCGGTGCATCGAGTGCCTGCGCACGGGCATCTGGCCCGAGCGTCTCAAGGACGCCGAGGAGATCGACGTCGTCGAGCAGCAGCTCGCGCACAGCACGCTCGTCGACGAGGAATCGCGCAAGCGCGCGATCTCGAGCGTGCACGAGATCGACGAGGCCGCCCGGACGCGCGGCATGGGCGCGGACGCGAAACTCTGAGCGGGACACGTCATGTCTGATCCCGCACTCGGCCTGACGATGCTGGTCCTGATCGTCGTCGTGATCATGCTCGGCTTTCCCACGGCATTCACGTTGATGGGGCTCGGCATGATGTTCGGCTTCGCGGCGTTCTACGACCCGGCGCAGCCCTGGACGCAGAACCGGGTCTTCGACCTGATGGTCGAGCGCACGTACGGCGCGATGAACAACGAGTCGCTCATCTCGATCCCGCTGTTCGTGTTGATGGGATACGTGATGGAGCGAGGGGCGCTCGTCGACAAGATGTTCTACAGCATCCAGCTCGCGTTTCGCGGGCTGCCGGCGTCGCTGGCCGTCGCGACGCTCATCGTGTGCACGTTCTGGGGCATCGCAAGCGGTCTCGTGGGTGCTGTCGTCGTGCTGATGGGCGTCATCGCGATGGCGCCGATGCTCAAGGCGGGGTACGACGTGAAGCTCGCATCGGGCGTCATCACGGCCGGCGGGACCCTGGGCATCCTCATTCCGCCATCGGTGATGATCATCGTGTACGCGGCGGTCGCGGGACAGTCGGTGGTGAAGCTCTACGCCTCGGCGATGTTCCCGGGCTTCTTCCTCGCGTTCCTGTATCTCGCGTACATCGTCGGCTGGGCGCTGATCAATCCGAAGATCGCGCCCAAGCTGAAGACCGAGATCCCCGTGCCGCAATGGATCC
>DASXAF010000050.1:0-24519 GCA_036406955.1 Casimicrobiaceae bacterium | reverse complement strand
GTGGGCGTGCAGGCGCTCACCAATGCCACGACGCAGCCGGCGCAGATCCGCGCGACCGACGTCACCTCGGGCAACGTGCAGATCGCGAACTTCACGGTCGTGAACAGCACGACCGTGACGCAATCGCCGATCGTGGTCATCCCGAACACCGCCAACATCACGGGACCGGATTCGGCGACGTGCTCGAGCGGTTTCCGCATCGACTACTACGTCTACGGCGGCACGCCCCCGTACACGGTGCAGTCGACGTTCCCGCAAGGCGTCTCGCTGCAGAACAATTTCGTGGGCGCCAGCGGCGGTTTCTTCAGCGCGATCACCAACGGCACGTGCGTGAACCCGTTGCAGTTCACGATCTCCGATGCCGCGGGCAAGCAGACGACCGCGGAGCTTCAGAACGTCCCGGGCACGACCGCGCCCCCGGCGCCGTCGGCGCTCGTCGTTGCGCCCACCTCGGTTACCGCAACGGCATGCGGCGGCAAGACGTTCAACTTCGTCGTGTCGGGTGGAACGCCGCCGTACAACATCATCGCGAGCCCCGCGCCGCCGACGGTGGTCACGCCGCAGACGCTCAACAACGCGGGTGCCGTGGCCGTTACGAACGTCGGCCTCGGAGCGACCACCATCACGTTCCTCGACAGCGGTGCGCCGAAGCAGCAGTTCAGCGCCACCATCACGTGTAGCTGAAAACCTACGAAAATGCTCGAGCGAGCGGCGCTTCGCGCCGCCGCCGAGAATCTGACGGGGCTCCTTTGGGAGCCCCGATTCTTTTTGTCAGCTCAGGACCGCCGTCACGTCGGCGTCGGAAACGTCGCTCACCACGCGCGCACGACCAAGCGCTTCGAGGAGGATGAAGCGCAGCTTGCCGGCGACCGCTTTCTTGTCGCGGCCCATGAGGTCGAACCATCGCGCGCTCGGCAGCGCGGGCACGTCGGTGCGCAATGCGCAGGCGCGCAGCAGCGCGATCAGCCGCGCGGTGTCGGCCGGTGCGAGCTGCAGCACGCGCTCGGACAAGCGCGCCGCCAGCGCCATCCCGGCACCGACCGCCTCGCCGTGCAACCACGTGCCGTAGCCCGTCGCCGTTTCGATCGCATGGCCGAACGTATGGCCGAAGTTCAGCAGCGCGCGCTCGCCGCTCTCGCGCTCGTCGGCCGCGACGACGTCCGCCTTGATCCGGCAGCTCTCGTGGATCGCGTGCGCGAGCACGTCCGCGTCCCTGGCGAGCAGGCCCGCGGCATTCCGCTCGAGCCACGCGAAGAACGCGGCATCGCGGATCGCGCCGTACTTCACGACTTCGGCCAATCCCGCCGACAACTCGCGCGGCGGCAACGTCGCAAGGCAATCGGTGTCGATCAGCACGGCGACCGGCTGATGGAATGCGCCGATCATGTTCTTGCCGTGGACGTGGTTCACGCCGGTCTTGCCACCCACCGACGAATCGACCTGCGCGAGCAGCGTGGTCGGTACTTGCACGAACGGGATGCCGCGCTGGTAGATCGCCGCCGCGAAACCGGCGAGATCGCCTACCACGCCGCCACCGAGCGCAACGAGCGTCGTCGTGCGGTCGGCGCGCAGCTCGAGAAGCCGGGTGAGCACGTCGTGCAGCGTCGACCAGCTCTTGTGCGCTTCCCCGTCGGGGACGAGGATCACGTCCGGCAGGGCGGCGTCGCGTGCGAGCGATGTCCGCAGGGGTGTCAGGTAATGCGCGGCAACCACCGCATTGGTGACGATGACGCTGCGGCCGCGTACCGCGGCGCCCAGCACGTCGCGCGCCTGCCGCAGGATGCCGGCGCCGACATGGATCGGGTACGTGCGCTCGCCAAGCGCCACGTGCAGGGTGCGCGCGGTCATGCCGTCTCCGCGGGCGGCACGGTTTCGAGCACGCGAACGAAGCGCATCACGGCGTCGCGATCGGATTCGATGACGTGGTCGGCGACTTCGCGATACAAGGGATCGCGCACCGTGTAGAGCTCGGCGAGGCGCGCCCGCGGATCGGCCGCATGCAGCATCGGGCGATGCTTCGCGTGGCGCAGGCGCATCCAGAGCGTTTCCGGGCGTGCGTGCAGGTAGATCACCGTGCCGTTCTGCTTCAGGCACTCGCGGCTCGCCGCGCGCGTCACGGCGCCGCCGCCCGTGGCGAGCACGATGTCGCAAAGCAGCGTGAGCTCGGCGATGACGATCTCCTCGCGATCGCGAAACCCCGCCTCGCCCTCGATCTCGAAGATCGTCGGAATCGGCACCCCGAGTCGAGCCTCGAGCTCGTGGTCGGCATCGACGAAGCGCTTGCCAAGCCGCCGCGCAACCTGGCGCCCGAGCGTCGTCTTGCCGGCGCCCATGAGGCCGACGAGGAAGAGGTTGCCGCGGTGGAGAGTCACCGGGGGATTCTACTTTGGCGCACGCGCTGGTTGTGGATGCCGGGGACGGGGTACGGGTACGCGCCGCTGCGCTCCACTAACCCCAGTCGCTCCGCGTCGCGTACCCGCACCCCGTCTGCGCTGCAGATGCGCAGCAGCCCGCAGTATGACCATCGGCACTGCGGCGCGCACCGCGGCGTGGGCTGCACGTTGTCTCACGCCGAAGTGCCGTCGCGTCGCACTGCGACATACAACCATGCATGCGCGCGCCCGGCATAGCGCGAGCGCATGCCGAAGTGCCGTCTGCATCGCACGGCGGGCTGGTACGGGTCTGCAATGCAGATGGGGTGCGGGTGCGCGATGCGGAGCGACTGGGGTTAATGGAGCGCAGCAGCGCGCACCCGTACCCCGTCCCCGACCGCCCCAATAAGAAGGGCCGCACCCGCAGCCCTTCGTGCACTGCGCGAGCGCATGCCGAAGTGCCGTCTGCATCGCACGGCGGGCTGGTACGCGTCTGCAATGCAGACGGGGGGCGGGTGCGCGATGCGGAGCGACTGGGGTTCGTGGAGCGCAGCAGCGCGCACCCGTACCCCGTCCCCGACCGCCCCAAAAAGCAAAGGGCCGCAACCTGCGGCCCTTCGCCAATGCGTCCGCAGAAGGCGCGTTACTTCACCGCCGTCACCGACTCGCGCACGATGCGCGGCGTGAGGAAGATCAGGAGCTCGGTCTTCTCGCTCGAGCGGCCGGTCTGCTTGAACAGGTAGCCGACGACGGGAATGTCGCCGAGCAGCGGCACCTTGGTGGCGTCGTTGCGGATCGTTTCCTCGTAGATGCCGCCGATGACCGCGGTGTCGCCGTTGTTCACGGCAATCTGCGTGGTGACGTTCTTGGTGTCGATCGACGGAACCTGGAAGCCGCCGCCGAGCTGCACGAACTGGCCCACGGAATCCTTGCGGATCTCCACCGTCATGATGATGCGGTTGTCCGGCGTGATCTGCGGCGTGACGTCGAGGCGCAGCACGGCTTTCTTGAACTGCACCGTGGCCGGCGAATTCGCGCTGCCCGGCGTGACGTACGGGATCTCCGTGCCCTGCTCGATCTGCGCCTTCTGGTTGTCCGCCGTGATCACGCGCGGGCTCGACACGACCTTGCCGCGGTTGTCGGCTTCGAGCGCCGACAATTCCAGGTTGATCAGGTTGCCGCTGCCGAGGTTGATCAGCGTCAGCGCGAGCTGGCCGGCCGGGTTGGTGACGGGCAGGTTCACGTTGAGCTGCGGCGAATCCGAGTAGCCGGCGCTGGCGATGCCCGACGCGAGCTCGAACGGCGTCTGCGTGCGCGTGTCGCGCACGATGCGGTCGCCCTCGGTGTGGACGACCGGCTGCGTGTCGAGGCTGCCGCCGCTGCCGAGCGCGTAGTGGCGGTTGTTGAACGTGAGGCCGGTCTGCTGCCCGAAGCGCACGCCGAGCTGGCGGCTGAACGTGTCGTCCGCGATGACGATGCGCGCCTCGATGAGGACCTGCCGGATCGTCGTGTCGATCTGCCGGATGACGCGCCGCACTTCCTCGAGCTTGCTCGGGATGTCGGTGACGAACAGGATGTTGGTGCGGGGGTCGACGAACGCGGTGCCGCGCCTGGACAGGAAGCGGGCGTCCCCGCCGCCGGGCGCGCCCTGGCCGGCGCCCTTGCCGACGCCGACGATGCTGAGGATGTCGGCCGCCTTGGCGTAGTTGAGCTGGAACATCTCGGTCTGCAGCGGCTCCAGGTCGCTGACCTGCGCCTGGGCCTCGAGCTGCTGGCGCTCCTTCAGGGCCAGCTCCTCGCGCGGCGCGATCAGAACGATGTTGCCGTTCTTGCGCATGTCGAGGCCCTTGGTCTGCAGGATGATGTCGAGCGCCTGGTCCCACGGCACGTCCTTCAGGCGCAGCGTCAGGCTGCCCTGCACCGTGTCGCTGGTGATGATGTTGAGGCCGGTGAAGTCCGCGATCACCTGCAGGACGGCCCGAACCTCGATGTTCTGGAAGTTGAGCGAGAGCTTCTCGCCCTTGTAGCCGCCGCGCGTGCCCTGCACGAGCTTGTTCGGGTCCTCCTGGATCGGCTTGATCTCGACGATGAACTTGTTCTCGGCCTGATACGCGGAGTGCTCCCAGAGCCCCTTGGGCTCGATCACCATGCGCGTGTTGCCGCCCTGCGGGAACGTGTCGACGCTCACCACGGGCGTGTTGAAGTCGGCCACGTCGAGGCGACGCTCGAGATTGCGAGGCAGCGCGGTGCGCATGAAGTCGATCACCAGCGCGCGTCCCTGCTTGTGGATGTCGATGCCCGTGCTGTTGTCGGACAGGTCGACGATGATGCGACCCTCGCCGCTGCGGCCGCGGCGGAAGTCGACGTCGCGCAGCGCGTGCTGCACGTCGCCCGGGCGCGCCTCGGCGAAGCGGTGCACCTGCTCGCCGGCCTGCGCGGCGCCGCTCGCGCCCGTGTCGGCCAGCGTGACCAGCACGCTGTTGCCCTCGACCGACGTCTCGAAGGTCTGCGGCTTGTTGAGGTTGAACACCACGCGCGTGCGGTTCCCCGCCTGCACGAGATTGAGGCTGCGCAGGGTCGGGTCGTCGACCGTGCGCTGGTTGTTCGTGAGCGCGCTGCCGGTGTCGAGGAAGTCGAGCGCGATGCGCGGCGGATCGGCGATCGAGAAGCCCGCCGGCGGGTTCGCGGGCGGCGCCTTCAGCATGAAGCGCACCACCGTGCGCCCGGATGCGCCGCGCGTGACGCTCACCTGCTCGATCGAGTTCGATTGGGCGAACGCCAGGCTGCTCACCATCGACAGCAGCGCGACGAGCGCCGCCGCGAAGCGAGCGCGCAACAGGCGCGCGATGGAACGTGAATGTGCCGCTTCGTCGCTTGGCGCGATCATTTCTTGCTCCCTTTGTCTTCGGTAGGAAGCAGGTTCAGCGCGCTGGACCGCTCGGCCCAGTCCCCTGCTCCGTCCTGCACCAGTTCTTTTAGCTTGATGTCCGTGTCGCTGATCCCGACGACGACGCCGTAGTTCTGGCCCATGTAGTTGCCCTGGCGCACCTGGTAGATGTCCTTCTCGGGCGTCTTCACGAGCGCGTAGAGCGCACGGCCCTTCTCGATCGTGCCGACCATCGACAGCGACTCGAGCGGGAATGCCTCGAGCGGCTCGCGCCGGCGCGTGAGGTCGGGGGCGAGCTTGCTCGCCTTGTTGACCTCGACCTTGCGCGGCTTGAACGGGTCCGGCAGGTCGAATGCGTTGTACGTGAACGGCTCGTAGGGCCGGATGGAGGGCAGCGGGTCGAGGCGCCCCTTGACGCCCTTGCCCTGCTCGGCCATCCACTCGCGCAGGTCCTGGTGGCTCGAGCTGCACGCCGCCAGAGCGGCCGCGCAGGCGATCACGATGAGTCGGCGCGTGCTCATTTCTTCTTGTCCTTCGCCGCCTTGGCGGCGGCGCGCTGCTTCGCCATCTCTTCCTCGTCGAGATAGCGGAACGTCTTGGCGACGGCCTCGAGCGTCAGCGTGCCCTTGTCGTTGGCGATCGCGACGTCGTTGAGCGTCACGATGCGCGGAAGCTGCGCGACGTCGCTCGCGAACGCGCCCATGTCGTGGTAGCTGCCGGTGATGCGGATGTTGATCGGCAGCTCGGCGTAGAAGTCCGCCATCTTCTCCTGCGTCGCGGGCCTGAACAGCTCGAACGTGAGCCCGCGGCCGAGGCCGGCCTGGTTGATGTCGGTGAGCAGCGCGTCGATCTCGGCGCGATTGGGAAGCTGCTTCACCAGCGCGCCGAACGACAGCTCGACCTCCTTCAGCTGCTGCACGTACAGGTCGAAGTTGATGGCCTTGGCCTTCTTCTGGCTGTACTGGTCCTTGAGCTTCGCCTCTTCCGAGCGCGCGGAGTCGAGGGCCTCCCACTGGTCCTTCCAGTCGAGCAGCGCGCCGAGGGCGACGATGACGACCAGGATGCCGGTGAGGATGACCACCTTCGGCAGCAGCGGCCAGTTGCCGACCTCGCGGAAATTGAGGTTGCGCAGTTCGTCGAGGTTCATGCCTTGCCCCCCTTCGCGGTCTGCGCGCCCTGCACGGCGGGCGCGCCCGGTCGCAGGTCGACCGGAGGCGCGGCGTGCTTCACCTGGAAGTTCAGCGTGAACTCGTTGATCTTCGCGTCGGACGTGCTGCGCTGCCCCGGCACGGGGGGCTGCGAGACCAGCTTGATCTCGACCAGCTCCGGCTGCGTGATCCAGGGCGAGGACTCGATGTTGCGCATGAGCGTGGACACGCGCGCGTTGCTTTGCGCGTAGCCGACGACGGTGACCTTGGCACCCGCCTGCTTGACCGACCTCAAGTAGATGCCGTCCGGAAGCTGGCGCACGAGCTGGTCGAGCAGGTGCACGGCCTCGCTGCGGTTGGCCTGCAGCGTCTCGACCACCTGCTTGCGGGAGAGCACCTGCTGGATCTGGTCGCGCAGCTTGTCGATCTCCTTGATCTGCTCGTCGAGCTTGGCGATCTCGCCCTTGAGCAGCGCATTGCGGCTCTTCTGGTTCTCGATCTGCGCGTTCAGGAAACCGTGCACGAGCCCGACGACGGCGAGGGACAGGATCGCGAGCGAGATCGCGAGCGAGACGAACTGACGCCGTCGCGCCGCGCGCTTTTGCTCGCGGTGCGGCAGCAGGTTGATGCGTACCGTGGCGCTCATGGCATGCGGCCTTATTCGAAGCTGCGGATCGCCAGCCCGGTGGCGATCATGAGCAGCGGAGCGTCCTGTGCGAGCTGACGCGGGCGCAGGCGATCCGCCGTCTGCATCGACGCGAACGGATTTCCGACGACCGTCGCGACGCCGGCCCGCTTGGCGACCAGCTCGTCGAGACCGGGCAGCAGCGCACAGCCGCCCGCGAGCACGATCTGGTCCACCTGGTTGTACGACGTCGAGGTGAAGAAGAACTGCAGCGCCCGCGTGATCTCGAGCGCGAGCGTCTCCATGAACGGCTGCAGCACGTCGCTGTCGTAGTTCTCCGGCAGCCCCTGGTTCTTCTTGGCCGACTCGGCCTCCTCGGGCGACAGGTTGAAAGCCCTCTGGATGTCCTGGGTGAGCTGGTTGCCCCCGAAGGCCTGGTCGCGGGAGAACAGGAATTGGTTGTTCCGCAGCACGTAGAAGTGCGTGACGTGCGCGCCGATGTCGACGAGCGCGATGTTCTGGTCGCGGCCGTTCGCGGGCAGCGACGGCGTGATCAGCCGGAAGGCCTCCTGGGTGGCGTAGGATTCGACATCCATCACGCGCGGCTTGAGTCCCGCGGATTCCGCGATGGCCACGCGATCCTCGACCTTTTCCTTGCGCGAGGCGGCGATGAGCAGCTCGACCTCCTCCGGGTTGTTCGGCGCCGGGCCGAGCATCTGGAAGTCGAGGTTGACCTCGTCGAGGGCGAAGGGGATGTACTGGTTCGCCTCGGCCTCGACCGTCAGCTCGAGCTCCTCTTCCTTCTGTCCCGAGGGTACGATGATCTTCTTGGTGATGACCATCGCCGCCGGGAGCGCGAGCGCGACGTGACGATTGCGGCTGCCGAGGCGCTTCCAGGCGCGCTTCAGCGCATCACTGACCTGGTCCAGGTTGGCGATGTTGCCGTCGGTGACGACGTCCTTGGGCAGCGGCTCGATGGCGTAGCGCTCGAGCTTGTAGACGCCCTTGCCCGCATCCGAAAGCTCCACGAGCTTGAGCGAGGTCGACGCGATGTCGACTCCGATCAGGGTCGGGGACTTGGTTTTGAACAAGTCCAGCGTGGAACCGAGTTTTTCGGCTAGCATGGGCGACCGCCGCAATGCTGAGAAAGTACATTAAACTCTGGCAGCAAGTGTGCACCTTGTCAATTTGTTTCCCGGCCAAAATACCCCTCTGTTACGGCCATTCCGATAGGCGGCGGCAGGGTACCGCGGCGATAACTTTTATTCCTCTGTGCTAAAACGCTGGTTCCTCTATGCAACCTCGCTGGCCCTAGGGCTGGCGGTGGTCGGCGGCTTGCTTGGCGCCTTCGTCCTGGCCCTTTTGTGGCCAACATTGCCGTCCCTCGACAAGCTGACGGACTATCAGCCCAAGATCCCGCTGCGGGTGGTCTCCGCCGACGGCGACCTCCTCGGCGAGTTCGGCGAGGAGCGCCGGGCCGTGGTCAGCATCAAGGACGTGCCGGAGGTCCTCAAGCACGCCATCCTCGCGGCCGAGGACGAGCGCTTCTATCAGCACGGCGGCGTCGACTACGTCAGCGTCGTCCGCGCAGCGCTCGCCAACCTCGGGTCCGGCGCTCAGCAGGGCGCCGGCACGATCACCATGCAGGTCGCGCGCAACTTCTTCCTGACCCGCGAGAAGACGGTCACCCGCAAGCTCCGCGAGGCGCTGCTCGCCTGGAAGATCGAAGCGAGCCTCACGAAGGACGAGATCCTGGAGCTCTACATCAACCAGATCTTCCTCGGGCAGCGCGCCTACGGCTTCGCCGCGGCGGCGCAGATCTATTACGGCAAGCCGCTCAAGGACCTCACGGTCTCCGAGGCGGCCATGCTGGCGGGACTGCCCAAGGCGCCCTCGGCGTACAACCCCGTCACGAATCCGAAGCGCGCCAAGAGCCGACAGCTGTACGTGTTGCGGCGGATGCATGAGCTGCGCTTCATAGACGACGACCAGGTGCGCGAAGCACAAAATGCGCCAATCGTCGTCCGACAGACGGTGCGGGAAGTCCTGCCCGTGCACGCCGAGTCCGTCGCGGAGATGGCGCGCCAGGTCGTGTTCGATGCTTACGGCGACGAGGCGTACACGCGCGGGCTGACGGTCTGGACCACGATCCGACGGGCCGACCAGGACGCCGCATATGCCGCCGTTCGCAAGGGCGTGGTGGACTACGACCGCCGCCATGGCTATCGCGGCCCCGAGAGCTTCGTGAACCTCGGCGACGATTCCGCGGAGCAGGAGCAGGCGCTCGACGGCGCGTTCGGGGACTATCCCGACAGCGACGGCCTCTATACGGCGGTGGTGCTGCAGGCCGCGCCCGGCGAAGTGAAGGCCGTGCTCGCCAACGGCGACCAGGTCAGCATCACCGGCGACGGCCTCAAGTTCGCATCACGCGCCCTGGCGGAGAAGACGCCGCCCAACCAGAAGCTGCGCCGCGGCGCGGTGATCCGGGTGACGCGGGACGACAAGGGACGTTACGCAATTGGGCAGATGCCCCAGGCGGAAGCCGCCTTCATCTCGATGGATCCGGACGACGGCGCGATCTTCTCGCTGGTCGGCGGCTTCGATTTCGACCGCAGCAAGTTCAACCACGTCACCCAGGCGTTCCGCCAGCCGGGATCGTCGTTCAAGCCGTTCATCTACTCGGCCGCGCTCGAGAAGGGCTTCACGCCTGCCACCGTGATCAACGACGCCCCGTTCTTCGTGCCCGCCGCGCAGGCCGGCGGCCAGGACTGGGAGCCGCACAACTACGACAACAAGTACGACGGCCCCATGCGCCTGCGGACCGCGCTCGCCAAGTCGAAGAACATGGTGACGATCCGCGTGCTCCAGGCGATCGGGCCGCAGTACGCGCAGGACTATATCGCGCGCTTCGGCTTCGACCCGAAGCTCCACCCCGCCTATCTCACGATGGGGCTCGGCGCCGGGTCCGCGACGCCGCTGCAGATGGCGGTGGCGTATTCGGTCTTCGCCAACGGGGGCTTCCGGGTCTCGCCGTACCTGATCGAGAAGATCACGGACAGCAAGGGCAACACGCTGTCGCAGGCCAAGCCCGTGATCGCCGGCGGCAACGCCGAGCGCGTGATCGACCCGCGCAACGCCTTCATCATGACGACGCTGCTCCACGACGTCACGGTCTACGGCACCGCGGCGCGGGTGAACGTCGAGTTCAAGGGCCGCAAGGACCTCGCCGGCAAGACCGGGACGACCAACGACATGGTCGACGCGTGGTTCTGCGGGTACAACCCATCGCTCGTGGGCATCGCATGGATCGGCTACGACCAGCCGCGCACCCTCGGCAACAACGAGACGGGAAGCGCGGCGGCCCTGCCGATCTGGATCAGCTACATGTCGAAGATCCTGAAGACCGTTCCCGAGAAGGCGATCGAGGCGCCCGAAGGCGTCGTTTCGGTGCGGATCAACCCGGAAACCGGCTTGCGCGACGACGCGAGCGGCGTGTCCGACTGGTTCCTCAATGAGTACACGCCGCGTCGCAGTGAGGACTCACTGGCACCGGTGTCGGCACCCGGCATGCCCACACCCGCGCGCGACGTACGCGACCAGCTGTTCTGACGCGATGGCCAGGCGCAACGGCGCCGGTGCGCGGAGCCGCGGCTTCGGCAACCCGACGCTCGAGGAGCAGAACCGCCTGCGCATCGCGCAGACGGCCGCCCGGCTCATCGTCGAGCACGGCATCGCCGATTGGTCGCACGCCAAGCGCAAGGCGGCGCGCCAGCTCATGCTGTCTGAACGCGAAGCGCTTCCCGACGACGACGAGATCGAGGCGGCCCTGGTCGAGCACCAGGCGCTCTTCGGCGGCGAGGCGCAGGCCGCGACGCTGCGCGATCAGCGCGAGGAAGCGTTGCTGTGGATGAAGCGCCTGAGCGAGTTCCACCCCTTGCTGGTGGGCGGCGTGGCCGCGGGGTGGGCCGGCGCGCACAGCGACATCCGCATCGAGCTCACCACCGACGACGAGAAGGCGGTCGAGCTGATGCTGATCAACGCCTCGATCGAGTATCGCGTCGGGCCCATGCGCAGCCACGACGCGCCGAGCGAGCTCTACATCGACACACGCCGCGGCCGGGTGCGGCTCACGGTGCGCGACGAGCGCGAGGCGCGGCAGAGGCGAAGGCCAGACACAAGGTTGGACGCGGCTGCGCTGGAGCGGGTGCTGGATGAAGCGAGGAGTTAGCACTAACCCGTCACCCCTCGCCCCTGATCCCTAACCCCTTGCCTCCCGCAGCCACCCCGCCGCGCTGAGCGCGTAATAACTCAAGATTCCATCCGCCCCCGCGCGCTTCATTGCGGTGAGCGCCTCGAGCACGCAGGGACGCTCCTCGAGCCAGCCGGCTTGCGCGGCCGCCTTGAGCATCGCGTATTCGCCCGACACCTGGTACACGATCGTCGGCACGCCGAACGCGTCCTTCACGCGGCGGACGATGTCGAGATACGGCAGGCCCGGCTTGACCATCACCATGTCGGCGCCTTCGTCGAGGTCCATGCGCGTTTCCCACAGCGCCTCGTCGCTGTTCGCCGGATCCATCTGGTACATGTGCTTGCTGCCGCCGCCGAGGCTCGCCGCGGAGCCGACGGCGTCCCGGAAAGGCCCGTAGAACGACGACGCGTACTTGGCCGAATACGCGAGGATGCGCGTGTGGATGCGGCCGTTCGCATCCAATGCGGCGCGAAGCGCGCCGACGCGGCCGTCCATCATGTCCGAGGGCGCGACGACGTCCGCGCCGGCGGCGGCGTGACACAACGCCTGCTTCACCAGCGCCTCGACCGTCTCGTCGTTCATCACGTAGCCGGTCGCATCGATCAATCCGTCCTGGCCGTGACGCGTGTACGGGTCGAGCGCGACATCGGTCATCACGCCGAGACCGGGAAAGCGCGCCTTGAGCGCGCGCACCGCGCGCGGGATCAGCCCTTCGCCATTCCACGCCTCCTCCGCACCGTCGCTCTTGCGCTCCGGCGGCACGACGGGAAACAGCGCGATCGCCGGGATGCCGAGTTCGACGCACCGCTCCGCCTCGGCGAGCACGCCGTCGATGCTGCGGCGACTGATGCCCGGCAACGAGGCGACGGCCTCGATGCGGCGCTCGCCCTCGAGCACGAACACCGGATAGATGAAATCGTCCGGCGCCAGGCGCGTTTCGCGCATCAGGCGCCGCGAGAAATCGTCGCGCCGCATGCGCCGCGGACGGCGATTGGGGAACTTGCCGGCAAACGCAAAGGTCATGGTCGTCTTGCGCGCCCGCTTCGCGCGCACGGGAGAGGATCGTACCGCGCCGGTCCGGCCCCCGCGCGCCGGCGCTTATCGAGCGCGACCACGGGTGAACGACATCGAACCGACCGCCTGCACGTTACAAAAGAAACCGGAACTCGTCCAAAACAGCCCGGTCAGACCCCGCAGACGGTGAACGTCTCCCGCTTTCCTCCCTGAGCGGGTGCCCGCATCGGTCAATCCGATGTCGGGCGTTTCAAGGCCCCGCGTCACTCCCCTTGATCGCGGGGCCTTTTTCTATCGTTGTCCGCCTCGGGCAGCCACGACTGCAGCACGCGATCGGCTTCCGCGATGCCGAGCGGCGTCGTCGCCGAAAACGCGACCACGTCGATCGCGTCGCCGAATCCCATGTCGCGCATGGCGGCGCGGATGTCCATGACGGCGTCGCGGCGTTGCGACACGTTGAGCTTGTCCGACTTGGTTGCGAGCACGAGCAGCGAACGCGAAGAGGCCCCGAATCCCTGCAGGATCTGGCGGTCGAGCGGCTTGATGCCGTGGCGCGCGTCGACGATCAGCACGAGCCCGACCAGCGTCGCACGCGTGGTCACGTAATCCCACAGGAACGTCTGCCACTCGCGTTTCACGTCCTTCGACACGGCCGCATAACCGTAGCCGGGCAGGTCCACGACGCGCCCGGCGCCGCGCAGACGGAAGAAGTTGAGCTGCTGCGTGCGCCCCGGCGTGCGGCTCGCGAACGCGAGGCCGCGCTGGCGCGCGAGCGCGTTGATGGCGCTCGACTTGCCCGTGTTGGAACGACCCGCGAAGGCAATTTCCGCGATGCCGTCGGTGGGAAGTTGCGCCGCGCTCACCGCCGCGCCCTCGAACGTCGCCCCGAGCAGCGGGCGCGGCGCACGCGCTGCATCCGCGCCGGGCAGGTTCGCGCGGTCCGTTACAATGGCGTGCTTTTTCAAAAGGACGGTGTCCGCCGCGGCGCCGGCACCAACGATACACGTGGAGAATCCATGAAACGCCACTGGCTGCTCGTCGCGGCCGTCGCCGGCATGCCGTTCGCCGCGCCCGCGGAGGAAGCGCAAAAGGCCGCGGCTCCGGCCGCCAATCCGCAACGCGCGCAACAGATCGTGTCGCAGGTGTGCGCCGCGTGCCACGGCGCCGACGGCAACAGCCCCTCGCCGGCGAATCCCAATCTCGCCGGGCAGGCGGCCGACTATATCACCCTGCAGCTCGCGCATTTCAAGGCCGGCATTCGGCCGAGCCCGATCATGCAGCCGATGGCCGCCACCCTGAGCGACGACGACATGCGTGCGCTCGGCGCGTATTTCGCGCAGCAAAAACCCAAGGGCCTCACCGCCAAGGACGCGAGCACGGTGAAGATGGCGCAGCAGCTCTATCGCGGCGGCGACGCCGAGAACGACGTGCCGGCCTGCGCGTCCTGCCATTCGCCCGATGGCGCGGGCATTCCCAAGAACTTCCCGCGCGTCGGCGGGCAGCATGCGGACTACACGTATGCGCAGCTGCAGGCGTTCAAGATGGGCCAGCGCGGCAACGACAAGGAAGGCAAGGACGTCAACGGCCGCATCATGGGGACCATCGCGTCGCGGCTGTCCGACGCGCAGATGAAGGCGGTCGCCGACTACACGGCCGGTTTGCGCTGACGGCGTTGTCGCGCGCGCGCATCGCATCGCTTCACCTCTATCCCGTCAAGGGCGTGCGCGGGATCGCGCTCGACGCAGCGCGCGTCGAAGCGACCGGCCTTGCGCACGGCGGCGTGGCCGACCGCGAGTGGATGGTCGTCGACCCGGACGGGCGCTTCGTCACGCAGCGCGAGATGCCGCGCCTCGCGCTCGTCGTGCCGAGTGTCGCTCAGGACGCCCTGGTGCTGTCCACCGACGGACGCGATCCATTGCACGTGGAGCTGGGCAGGCGTCCGGCCGCTGCGCGCGACGTCGTCGTGTGGCGCAGCCACGTGCGCGGCCACGATGAAGGCGACGACGCGGCGGCCTGGCTCTCGTCGCATCTCGCGCACGACGTGCGGCTCGTGCGCTTCGACCGATCGAAGCGGCGTCTCTGCAATCGCGAGTTCGCCGGCGATTCCGGCGCTCACACGTTCTTCGCCGACGGCTATCCCGTGCTGGTGATCGGCAGCGCGTCGCTCGCGGACCTCAACCAGCGGCTCGCGGGCAAGGGCGAGGCGGCGCTGCCGATGAATCGCTTCCGCCCCAGCGTCGTGATCGACGGACTGGAGCCGTACGACGAGGACCACGTCGACACGCTCGCCGTCGGCGAGCTGACGCTCAAGCTCGTCAAGCCGTGCGCCCGCTGCCAGGTGACGACCACCGACCAGCTCACCGCGAAAGTCGGCATCGAGCCACTGCCCACGCTCGCCACGTACCGGCACCACGCGACCATGGACGGCGTGATGTTCGGCGTGAACGCGATCGTGACGCGAGGCGCCGGCACTACGGTCGGCACCGGCGCCGGCGTCGACGTCGCGTATCGCTTCTGAGGCACCTCACGCGCCGAGCGGCGCGCACATGATCACGGCATCCGGCCCGTAGCCTTCGGGCACCCACGTGAGCGGATCGGCGACCATGTCATCGTGCGTCGCCACGTCGGTCGTGTAGCGATGGTTGGTCGTGACCTGGTTGAAGAAGCGCCATACGGGCTGCGTGCTCGCGGGGCACGCGCCGGTGTTCGGGTCGGGCAGGAAGATGTAGAACACGTTCGGGCTTTCGTAGATCCAGTCGATCGGGTGTGCCGCGGCGGTTTCGGCGCATTCCGTCGGGCTCGCGGAGTAGAAGTGCGAGTCGCCGAACGCGGGCGCGCGATAGAAGCGGCACACCGGGCTCGTGCCCGCGAGCGGCACGTTGTACGCATTGAAGCGCAGGCCCGTGCGCTCCCATCCCACGTGCACGCCCGTGTCGAGGTCGTTGATCTCCGCCGGATTGGTGGAGATGAAATAGTGGTCGAGCGATCGGTTGTAGAACTCGACGGCGGCGGCCGTGCCCGCCGGGTCCGAGCCGGGCGTCAGGTACTCGCGCACCTTGGGCAGCATGTTGCCGAGCTGCGAATACTGGTCGAGGCCGTCGAGATTGGAGCACGACGCGTCGCCGCCGAAGAGGCCGCCGCGCACTTCGTAGTATTGCGCGGCAGGGTCGGCGTTGAACGTGAGCAACCCCGCGCCGCTCGAGCCCGTCTCGGTCGTGCCCTGCGTGTAATGCGCGAACCAGAAGCTCGATCCGTCGGAATAGCTCTGCACGCCCGGCATCGTGCCGGCGGACCACTTCTTGAGGTCGCCACTCGGATGGTGGAACACCTGGATGTCGGCACCCGTGGGAATGGGATCGGAGCGCCACGCCGAAAAGAAGGTGCCTGCCGGCGGCAGCTCGTTCAGCCGCACCAGCGCCCAGTCCCAATCCTCGCTTCGCGCGAGCAGCGCGGCGCCCGAGATCTGCTGGATGTAATTGGGGATCGCCGTGCTGCGCGGGTTGGTGCACGCGGCGGCCTGGAAGAACCAGAACGTGTTGATGGTGCGTGCCGCGGTGGCCGAGTTGATGCAGTGGTTGGCCGAGAAGAAATACGGCGTGAAGCTCTGGACGCTGTCGTTGAGCAGCGTTCCCGTGCACAGGTAGCTGTTGCCGTTCTCCTGCGTGAACAGGATCTCCGCGACAGCGCTCGACGCGTTCACGAATGCCTGGCTGACGGGCGTCACGCACACGACGTCGATGTTGCACGTGCCGGAGCGGCCGATGTCGCTCACGTCCTTGGCCGACATCGACTTCAGTCTCGCCGGATCGACCGCCTGGTGCGACACGCGCGTCAGCGTGAGCGCGGTGCCCGCGAGGACGGCATCGGCGGGTGCATGCAATTCGATGACCGCCGTGTCGCCCCGAACGACGGGCGACCAGTACGAGCCGTAGCGCGCGGTGTCGGCGGCGACGGCATTGGCGGGAATCGGCGCGAAGACCGTCGCGCCGTCCCCGGTCCCGGCGAAGCGCACCTCCACGTCGGGATGCACGGCGGGCAGCCGCATCTCGACACGCAGCGCGGCCGCGCCCGTCGACTGCACTTCGATGCGCGCCGCGCGGCTGCCATCCGGCAATGACTGCCACGCGAGCATGTCGAGCGCGACGACCTGCGACGCGCCTGGAATCGCGCGACCGAATGCCACGGCGAGCGGCCTCGCCTTGTCGCCGCCCGCGGCCGCTTTGGGGCTGGTCACCACCTGCTTCGCGTTCAGGGCCTTGAAAGCGTTGCGCTCGGAGGAAGACGGCTCGGCGAGCGTGATGCGCCGCGACGTCGACGTTGCGGGAAGCAACAACGATGGAGCCGGCGTGCCGGCCTTCAACGTGGGCCGGTATTGCGCCGGCGGGACGGCCGTGATGCCGGCCGCAAGCGCGGCGACGGAAATCGACAGCACTGCAAGCCCCGACGCGAGTCGGGTCACCACGCGGGTCATGAATGGTTCTCCTGTTGGATGTCGCCCTGCGGCGACACGGCGCGGGAGCGCCAGGCTGCTTCGACGTTCGGGTTCAACGCGCCGGACCCCCGGTTGGCGGACACGCGATCGATGCCGGCGGTTCCATCGGCGCGTTCAGGCAGTCGCCCAGCGACTGCCGCCAATCGGGAAGCGCGATGCCGAACGTTCGCTCGAAAAGCGTCGAGTCGAGCACGCCGTACGCGGGACGGCGCGCGGGGGTCGGGTAGTCCGCCGTGGCAATCGGCACGACACGCGGCGTTGCGGCCTCACCCACGATCGCGCGTGCGAAGCCGTACCACGTCGTGGCGCCGCGCGCGCTCAGGTGATAGAGGCCCGCGCGCTCGCGCAGGTACGGCACGCCGCGCGCGACGAGCACGGCCGTTGCACGCGCAAGCTCGCGGCACCAGTTCGGGGTGCCGGTCTGATCGTCGACGATGCGAAGCTCCTCGCGCGTTGCGGCGAGACGGCGAATCGTCAACAGGAAGTTGCGCCCGCGCATTCCGTAGACCCAGCTCGTGCGGAACACGAGCGCCGCCGCCCCGCTGTCGCGAACGGCGATCTCGCCGGCGAGCTTGCTCTCGCCGTAGACGTTCAGCGGACGCGGTTGCGCCGACTCCGCATACGGCGCCTTCGCGGTGCCGTCGAACACATAGTCGGTCGAATAGTGGACGAGCAGTGCACCGGCCGCGCGCACCTGCTCGGCGATGATGCCGGGCGCCGTCGCGTTCACCGCGAAGGCGCGCGCGCGCTCGCCCTGCGCACGATCGACTTCGGTGTAGGCGGCTGCGTTGACGACCAGGTCCGGCGCGTGGTCGCGCAGCGCCGCGCGAATCGCGTCGGGATCTTCGAGGTCCAACGACGTGCGATCGAGCGCAACCACCGTTGCGCATCCACGCAGCGCCGCCGCGAGCTCGAACCCGAGCTGACCCTGGGCGCCGGTGATGAGGACTCTTGGTGCGGCGGCCGCGGTGCTCAGGGATACGGCTCCGCTTGCGCGAACGGCGTGCCGCGCGCGTCCTTGGGCGCGAGATGCGGCGCAGCGACGGGCCACGCGATGCGCAGCGCCGGATCGTTCCAGAGCAGCGTGCGCTCGTGCTCGGGATGCCAGTAGTCGGTCGTCTTGTAGAGGAACTCGGCCCACTCCGACACGACCAGGAAGCCGTGCGCGAAGCCCGGCGGAATCCACAGCATGTGCCGATCGTCGGCCGACAGCGTCATCGCGACATGCTGTCCGAACGTCGCCGAGCTCCGGCGAAGATCGACCGCGACGTCGTAGACCTGGCCGGCAACCACTCGCACGAGCTTGCCCTGCGCATGCCGGATCTGATAGTGCAGCCCGCGCAGCACGCCATGGCGGGAGCGCGAATGGTTGTCCTGCACGAAATCGGCCTCGATGCCGGCCTCGGCGAGCGCACGCTTGTTCCAGCTCTCGAAGAAGAAGCCGCGGTCGTCGCCGAACACGCGCGGCTCGATCAGCGTCACGTCGGGGAGCGCGGTCGGCGAGACCTTCATCGGATGACGGGGTCTCGCAGCAGGCCGAGCAGGTACTGCCCGTAGCCGTTTTTCGCGAGCGCCGTGCCGAGCCGCTCGAGCTGCGCGGCGTCGATGTAGCCCTTGCGGAACGCGATTTCCTCGGGACACGCGACCTTGAGCCCCTGCCGGCGCTCCAGCGTCTCGACGTAGTGCGACGCTTCGAGCAGCGACTCGTGCGTGCCCGTGTCGAGCCAGGCCATGCCGCGGCCCATCACCTCGCACGTGAGCTCGTTCCAGTCGAGATAGACCTTGTTGACGTCGGTGATCTCCAGCTCACCGCGCGCGGAAGGCGCGAGGGACGCCGCGACGTCGACCACGCGGTTGTCGTAGAAATAGAGGCCGGTCACGGCGTAGCGCGACTTCGGCTGGCGCGGCTTCTCCTCGAGGCTGATGACGCGGCCGGTGCGGTCGAATTCGGCGACGCCGTAGCGCTGCGGGTCCGCGACGGCGTAGGCGAACACCGTCGCACCGTTCGACTGTGCGTTCGCGCGCTCGAGCTGCACGTGCAGGTCGTGGCCGTAGAAGATGTTGTCGCCGAGCACCAGGGCCGTCGAGTCCTTGCCGACGAACTCGCGCCCGATGACGAACGCCTGCGCGAGGCCTTCCGGCGCGGGCTGCACCGCGTACGACACGTTGAGCCCCCAGCGCGAGCCGTCGCCGAGGAGCTGCGCGAAGCGCGGCGTGTCTTCCGGTGTCGAGATCAGCAGCATGTCGCGGATGCCCGCGAGCATGAGGGTCGACAGCGGGTAGTAGATCATCGGCTTGTCGTAGACGGGCAGCAGCTGCTTGGACACGACCTGCGTCACCGGATACAGGCGCGTGCCCGACCCGCCGGCGAGGATGATGCCCTTGCGTTTCATTGGGTCATTGTCGCCGCTGTGAAAGCGACGGCAAAGGATTCATGCACTCGCATAGTGCAGGTCGATCCAGCGCCGGTATTCGCTGCTCTGCACGTCGGCGAGCCACGCACCGTTGGCGAGATACCAGTCCACCGTCTTGCGAAGGCCGCTGTCGAACGTCTCCGCCGGCGTCCAGCCGATCTCGCGACGGATCCGCCCTGCGTCGATCGCATAGCGACGGTCGTGGCCGGGACGGTCGGTCACGAAGCGGATCTGCTGCGTGAAGTCGCGCCCCGGGCGCCGCTCCGACAGCACGCGGCACAGCGCGTGCACGAGCTCCAGGTTGCTCATCTCGGCGCTGCCGCCGACGTTGTACGTCTCGCCGGGCCGGCCGCGCTCGAGCACGGCGCGAATGGCCGCGGCATGATCGCCGACGTAGAGCCAGTCGCGCACGTTGCTGCCGTCGCCGTAGACCGGCAAGGGCTTTCCGGCGAGCGCGTTGGCGATCATCAACGGCACGAGCTTCTCGGGGAACTGTCGCGGGCCGTAGTTGTTCGAGCAGTTCGTGGTGAGAACCGGCAGTCCGTACGTATGGTGATAGGCGCGCACCAGATGGTCGGACGCGGCCTTCGATGCGGAATACGGGCTGTTCGGGCGGTAGGTCGACGTCTCGGTGAACGCCGGGTCATCGGGCCCGAGCGACCCGTACACCTCGTCGGTGGACACGTGCAGGAAGCGGAACCCCTTGCGCTCGGCGTCGGGCAGGTCCGCCCACCAGGCCTTCACCGTGTCGAGCAATGCGAACGTGTCGACGACGTTGGTCTCGATGAAGGCCGCGGGGCCGCGGATCGAGCGATCGACGTGCGTCTCCGCCGCGAAGTTCAGCACCGCGCGCGGCCGATGCGCGGCGAGCAGGGCCGCGACGCGCTCGCGATCGCCAATGTCGCCGCGCACGAATACATGACGCGTGTCGTCGCGCACCGACGCGAGATTGCCGAGGTTGCCCGCGTACGTCAGCTTGTCGAGATTGACCACCGGCTCGCCGGTCGCGGCAAGCCAGTCGAGCACGAAGTTCGCGCCGATGAAGCCGGCGCCACCGGTGACGAGGATCATCGGGTGCAAACGAGGTCGGGAGCGCGCGCCGGTGGCGCGATCGGGCGCGCCATTCTATCACCGCCGCGCTCGCTCATTGCACGCCGTAATGCCCGCGGTACCACGCGACGAACCGCGCGAGCCCGTCCTCGAGGCTCGTGCGCGGCGTGAAGCCGGTCGCGGCGTGGAGGCGCTCGATCGACGCGTACGTGGCCGGCACGTCGCCCGGCTGCATGCCGCGGTAATCGCGAACGGCCTTGCGACCGAGCAGTCGCTCGAGCGTCGCGATGAAGCGCTCGAGCTCGACCGCCTCGTGGTGACCGATGTTGTACACGGCATGCGGCGCGCCGCTCTGCGGGTCCGCGGGCGGGCGTTGCGCGAGCGTCCGCAGGACGCCTTCGGCGACGTCGTCGACGAAGGTGAAGTCGCGGCGCATGCGTCCGTGGTTGAACACCGTGATCGGCGTGCCGGCCACGATCGCCCTCGCGAACAGCATCGGCGCCTGGTCCGGCCGACCCCAGGGTCCGTAGACCGTGAAGAAGCGCAGGCCGGTCGCCGCGAGCCCGAAGAGATGGCTGTAGCTGTGCGCCATCAGCTCGTTGGCCGCCTTGGTCGCCGCGTACAGGCTCATCGGATGGTCGATACGCTGGTCCTCCGAGAACGGCAGGGCGTGGTTGGCGCCGTAGACCGACGACGACGACGCGTAGACGAGATGCTCGACGCGCGCATGCCGGCAGCCTTCCAGGACGTGCCCGAACGCAGTGAGGTTGTTGCGCACGTAGGCGTCCGGTGCGACGAGCGAATGGCGAACGCCGGCCTGCGCGGCGAGGTGCACGACATCCTCCGCGGCGACATCGCGAAAGAGCGCCGCCGTCGATTGCGCTTCGGCGAGGTCCGCGCGCACGAAGCGGAAATGCGGGTGGTCCTTCAGCGTCGCGAGCCGCGCTTCCTTCAGCGCGACGTCGTAGTACGGCTCGAAGTTGTCGACACCCGTCACCTGGGCGCCGGCGTCGAGCAGCGCGCGCGCCGTGTGCATCCCGATGAAGCCGGCGACGCCGGTGACCAGCACGCGGCGATCGCGATAATGGTGCTCCATCACGATTCGCGAGCCGCCACTTCGAGGGCGCGCAGCTTGGCGTACTTCATGAAGCTCGCGAACGCGCCGATCGCGATGTGCGCGAAGCCCGGCACGCCGTCCAGGAAGCCGAGCTTGACCACGTAGAAGCGCAGGAAGCGCGCGAGCGGCGACAGCGCGATGCGCGCCGCGCTCGCGCGCTCGCCGCGCGCATGCATCGCTTCGGCCAGCAGGGAGGAGTAGCGATTCTGCTTGGCGAGATACGACTCGAGCGATTCCGCCGACCGGTGCATGAGATCGCCGCGCAGGCGCGCCACCGGCCCGTCGGCGACCACGTGCTCGTGCACGGCGTCGTCGCTCCAGCGCGCGCGGCGCCGATCGAACAGGCGCACGACGCGATCGGGATAGCCCTCGCCGTGCGCCAGCCAGCGGCCGAGGAAACAGTTGCGCCGCGCGAGCGCATACGCCGCTGCGGGCGGCGCGCGGTTGGCGAACAGCGCGCGAATCGCATCCGCGAGCTCCGGCGACACGCGCTCGTCGGCATCGAGGCACAGCACCCAGTCGTGGCGTGCGCAGTCGACCGCGAACTGCTTCTGCGGCCCGAAGCCGTGCCACGGCTCGACCAGGACGCGCGCACCGGCGGCGCGCGCGACCTCTACGGTATGATCCGCGCTGCCCGAATCGACGACCAGCGCTTCCGCGGCAAACGTCGCCGAGGCGAGGCACGCCGTGATCTCCGCGGCGGCATCACGCGTGATCACTACCAACGAAAGCGGAAGCGGTTCGGGCATGGGAGCGTTCATCGGCTCGCGCGGCGCATGCGATTCGCCGCCGCGGGCCCGGGCATTCTACTGGGTTCGGGGCCGCGGGCGGCGATGAGCGCCGTCCTCGTGGTGCGGCCCTCGTCGCTGGGCGACATCGTGTATGCGCTCGCGCTGGTCTCCGACATCGCCACGCATCGCCCCGGCATCGCGATCGACTGGGTCGCCGAGCGCGGTTTCGTTCCGCTGGTGGGGCTCGACGCGCGCGTGCGCAGCATCGTGCCGCTCGCGCTGCGCCGCTGGCGGCGCGCGCCATGGTCGCCGGCGAGCTGGCGCGATGCGCGCGGCTTCGTGCGTGCGCTGCGCGCCGAGCGCTACGAGGCCGTGCTCGACCTGCAGGAGCAATTGAAGGGGGCGATGGTGGCGCGCATCGCGAAGGGCGTGGTTCACGGCTTCGACCGCCACAGCGCTCGCGAGCCGATGGCGACGCTCTTCGACCACGTTCACCACCGCGTGCCGCGCGAGCTGCATTTCGTGCATCGCGTGCGGCTGCTCGCAGCGCAGGCGCTCGGCTACGAGCTCGACACGCCGCCGCAGTGGCAGCTGCGCCCGCCCGCCATGCAGGCCTCGATGCCCGAACGCCGCTATGCCGTCGCGCTGACCGCGACGAGTCGTGCGGACAAGCGCTGGCCCGACGCCCATTGGCGCGGGCTCATCGCGCGCCTTGCGCAGGCAGGCCTCGCGGTCGTGCTACCGTGGGGCAGCGAAGCGGAGAAGCGCGACAGCGAGCGCCTCGCGGCCGATGCGCCGACGGCGATCGTGCCTGCATGGCTGTCGATGTCGGACGCGGCGGGGCTGCTCGCGCGCGCCGAATTGTGCATCGGCGTCGACACCGGCTTCACGCACCTCGCCGCCGCGCTCGGCACGCCGACGGTCGCGGTCTTCACGGCGACCGATGTCGCGCGTCATGGCGTCGCGTGCACGGGCGGCCATGCCCGCGACGTCGGCGACGCGGGCATGATGCCCGAAGTCGACGAAGTGATGCGCGCAGCCGCGGACGTGTGGCAGTCGACGCCGCGGTGCTGATGCGCAGGCTCTACACGCTGCTGTGGTGGCTCGCGCTTCCGGCGCTGCCGCTGCGCCTGTGGTGGCGCGGTCGACGCGAGCACGGCTATCGCGAGCGCGTGCACGAGCGCTTCGGCCGCTATCGCATTGCGCGACCCGCTGGCGAAGTCGTATGGATCCACGCCGTGTCGCTCGGCGAGACGCGCGCGGCGGCGCCGCTCGTCGCGCGCGTCCTGCGCGAGCGCCCGAACGCAAGCGTTCTGCTGACGCACATGACGGCCACCGGCCGGGCGAGCGGCGCAACGCTGGCCGACGATCGCGTGCTGCAGGCGTGGCTGCCCTACGACGTGCCGTTCGCCGTGCGCGGCTTCCTCGATCACTTTCGTCCAAGCGTCGGGCTCCTGATGGAAACGGAGGTGTGGCCGAACCTTCTTGCCGAAGCGCGCGCGCGATCGATTGCGGTGCTCCTCGTCAATGCGCGGCTCTCCGAGCGCTCGGCGCGCCGCTATGCCCGCGCGCCCGCGTTCGCGCGATGGATGTTCGGCAACCTCTCCGGCGTGGCCGCGCAGGGTGAGCGCGACGCAACGCGCCTTCTCGCGCTGGGCGCGCGCGACGTGACCGTCGTCGGCAACCTGAAATTCGACGTCCGCGTCCCGGACGAGGCTCGCACGAACGGGCGGGCGCTTCGCACGCTGCTGTCGGACGAGCGGCCGGTATGGATCGCGGCGTCCACGCGCGACGGAGAGGAAGCGCTCATCCTCGACGCGCTGCAGGCCGCCCGCGACGTGCTGCCTGCCGGCACCGTGACGGTCATCGTGCCGCGTCATCCGCAGCGCTTCGTCGAGGTCGCGCAGCTCCTGCGCGATCGGGGGATGCGGTTCGCGCAACGCAGCGACGCCGAACCGCTGCGCCGCGACGTGGACATCCTGCTCGGTGACTCGGTCGGCGAGCTGCTCGCGTATTACGCGGCCGCCGACGTCGCGTTCGTCGGCGGCAGCCTGTTGCCGCTGGGCGGGCAGAACCTGATCGAGCCGCTCGCCATCGGCACGCCGACCCTGGTCGGGCCGCACACGTTCAACTTCGCCGACGCCGCCGAACACGCCATTGGCGTCGGCGCAGCGGAGCGCGTCGCGGACGCGCCTTCGCTGATCGCGGCCGTCGGACGGCTGCTACGGCATCGCGACGAGCGCGACGCCATGCGCGCGGCCGCCGCCACGTTCTTCGCCGCGCATCGCGGCGCCACGGACCGCCTGTGGGCGTGGCTCGCGCCGCGGCTCTAGGGCCTAGCCGCGCAGGCGGCGGTTGATGTCCTCGATGTCCTGCTCGTCGAGCGTGCCCACCGCGGACTTCAGGCGCAGCACGCC
>DASXAF010000049.1:0-1796 GCA_036406955.1 Casimicrobiaceae bacterium | reverse complement strand
CAGATCGGCGCACTGACCGTGTTCCTGTGCTCGGATGCCGCCGCACAAATGCGCGGCGCATGCATTCCGGTCGACGGCGGGTGGCTCGCGCAATAGCGGCGCAGGCGAGCCTGCATTCTGCCGGGGCCATGAGGCTCGTGACGTCGTCGGCGCGCTGCAGCTCGCCACGCGGGCGGCGGTTGCCGCCGGGCTGTCCGTTGTGTCCTTCACGATGCGGCCAAGCTCGCCGGCTACGTGTGCGCGATCGTGCTGCTCGAGCACGGCGACGACCCGTGGTGGCATGCGCTTCGTCGCCTCCTCGAGGCCATCGTCGGCATCGACGTCGCGGTGCTGGCGAGCCTGGTGCCCAAGCTGATCGCCGATCGCAACGCAGCGGAGAGAAGCCAATGAAGACGACGACACTCGAGGAAGCGGTCGAGCCCATCCCCCACGGCGCGAGCGTGATGGTGGGCGGCTTCATGGGTGTGGGGACGCCTGAGCGCCTCATGGACGAGGTCGTGCGGCAGGGCAAGCGCGACCTCACGATCATCGCGAACGACAACGCGTTTCCCGGCGTCGGCGTCGGCAAGCTCGTGAGCGCCAACGCGGTGCGGAAGGTCGTCGCGAGCCACATCGGCCTCAATCCCGAAACCCAGAAGAAGATGCTCGCCGGCGACATGGAGGTCGAGCTCGTGCCGCAGGGCACGCTGGTCGAGCGCATTCGCGCCGGCGGCTACGGCCTCGGCGGCGTGCTCACGGCGACGGGCGTGGGTACCGTGGTCGAGGAGGGCAAGCGCAAGCTCGAGATCGAGGGCCGCGAGTACCTGCTCGAGCTGCCGCTGCGTGCCGACTTCGCGCTGATCCAGGCGTTCCTCGCCGACTACCTCGGCAACGTGACCTACGCGCTCACGGCGCGCAACTTCAATCCGCTGATGGCGATGGCCGCGACCACGGTGATCGTCGACGCCGAGCACGTCGTGCCGGTGGGCATGATCTCGCCCGATCACGTGATGACGCCCGCGGTGCTGGTCGACTATCTCATCGCGCGGGGTTGAGCATGGACGCACAGACCATCATTGCGAAGCGCATCGCGCGCGAGCTGCGCGACGGCATGCTCGTCAACCTCGGCATCGGCATCCCGACGCTGGTGGCGAACTACGTGCCGTCGGGAATGCAAATCTTCTTCCAGTCCGAGAACGGCCTGATCGGCACGGGACCGATTCCCGAAGAGGCGATGACGCAGCCGCGGCTCACCGACGCCGGCGGCCGGCCGGTGAGCGCCATTCCCGGCGCGTGCACCTTCGACAGCGCGATGTCGTTCGGCCTCATCAGAGGCGGCCACGTCGACGTGACCGTGCTGGGCGGGCTGCAGGTCGACGAGAACGGGCGGCTCGCGAACTGGATGATTCCCGGCAAGATGGTGCCGGGCATGGGCGGTGCGATGGATCTGGTGTCGGGCGCCAAGCGCGTCGTCGTCGCCATGCAGCACACCGCGAAGGGCAAGCCCAAGATCGTGCGCGCCTGCACGCTGCCGCTCACCTCCGTGCGGACCGTCGACCTCGTGGTGACGGAGCTCGCCGTCATCGCGTTCGAAGGCGGCCGGCCCGTGCTCGTCGAGACCGCGCCCGGTGTCTCGTCAGGCGACGTCGTCGCCGCCACCGAAGCCCAGCTCGTCGTGCCGGCGCACGTCGCCACCATGCCAATCGAGTGAGGACATCATGACCGTGGACATTCCCCAGCCGGCGCTGAAGGGCAAGAAAGCGCTCGTGGTCGGCATCGCCAACCAGCATTCGATCGCGTACGGCTGCGCCAGGGCG
>DASXAF010000048.1:0-6428 GCA_036406955.1 Casimicrobiaceae bacterium | reverse complement strand
GTAGTCCGACACGCGCGCGGCCTGCTGCATGTTATGCGTGACGATCGCGATCGTGTAGTCCTGCTTGAGCTCGGTGATGAGCTCCTCGATGCGCGCGGTGGAGATCGGGTCGAGCGCGGACGTGGGCTCGTCGAGCAGCAGAACCTCGGGCTTCACCGCGACGGCGCGCGCGATGCACAGCCGCTGCTGCTGCCCGCCCGACAGCGCCATTCCGCTCTGCTTCAGCTTGTCCTTGGCCTCGTCCCACATCGCGGCCTTGGTGAGCGCCCATTCGACGCGCTCGTCCATCCGGCGCGGCGAGAGGCTCTCGTAGAGACGCACGCCGAACGCCACGTTGTCGTAGATCGACATCGGGAACGGAGTGGGCTTCTGGAACACCATGCCGACCTTGGCGCGCAACAGGTTCAGATCGGTGCCGGCGGTCAGGATGTTGCGCCCATTGAAAAGGATCGTGCCCTCCGCGCGCTGCCCGGGATACAGCGAGTACATGCGGTTCAGCGTGCGCAGCAGCGTCGACTTGCCGCAGCCCGACGGACCGATGAAGGCGGTGACCCGCCGCTCCGTGACGTCGAGGTCGATGCTTTTCAGCGCGTGGAACCTGCCGTAGTAGAAGTCGAGCCCGCGGACCGCGACCTTCGAGGCCCCGACTGCGATGTCGTCTGCGCGCGTCTCGGCAGGAATGGCGACGGTTGCCATGATCAGCGTACCGAAGCCTGCCGGAACATCGTCCGCGCCAGGACGTTCAGGGCCAGCACGGCAAGCGTGATCAGCAGCGCCGCGGCCCATGCGAGCGTCTTCCAGTCGTCGAACGGGCTCATCGCGAACTGGAAGATGACCACTGGCAGGTTCGCCATCGGCGCGTTCATGTTCGCGCTCCAGAACTGGTTGTTGAGCGCGGTGAAGAGCAGCGGCGCCGTCTCGCCCGAGATGCGCGCCAGCGCCAGCAGCACGCCAGTGGTCACGCCGCCGCGCGCCGCGCGCAGCGTGACCATGAGCACGACCTTCCACATCGGCGCGCCCAGCGCGACGGCCGCCTCGCGCAGGCTGTTCGGGACGAGCGCCAACATGTTCTCGGTCGTGCGCACCACCACCGGGATGGCGATCAGCGCGAGCGCCATGGAGCCCGCCCACCCCGAGAAATGCTCCGTGCGCGTCACGAATACGGTGTAGACGAAAAGGCCGATCACGATCGACGGCGCGGACAGCAGGATGTCGTTGATGAAGCGCGTCGCCCGCGCAAGCCAGCGGCCGTGCCCGTATTCGGCGAGGTAGATGCCGGCGAGGATGCCGATCGGCGTGCTGATCAGCGTCGCGGTGCCCACGATCACCGCGCTGCCGAAGATGGCGTTGCTCAGGCCGCCTGCCGACCCGGGCGGCGGTGTGGCCGCGGAGAACAGCGTCGGCGACAGCGCCGCGATGCCGTTCTGGAACAGCACGAACAGGATCCAGAACAAGAACGCCATGCCGAACGCCATCGTGGCGAGCGACATGACGAGGTTGAACCGGTTGACGACCAGGCGACGGCGATATCGCGAGGTCAGCAAGTAACCTCCCCCGAGGCCTGCCCGCTGCGCGAGCGCCTCCCCCCTCCTGAAAGGAGGGGGCGAGCGCCTTCGGGCGGCCGTGCGGCGCTCACGTCCGTGCTCCCTCGCCGCGCGCAAGGTGCGCGATGAGCCACCGCGACGCGGCCAGCACGGTGAAGGTCAGCCCGAACAGCACCAGGCCCAGCGTGATCAGTGATGCACGATGGATCGGGTCGGCGGCTTCGTTGAACTCGTTGGCGAGCGCGGACGCGATCGAATTGCCGGGCTCGAACAGCGACGCGCTGATGCGATACGCGTTTCCGATCATGAACGTCACGGCCATGGTCTCGCCCAGCGCACGCCCAAGCCCGAGCATGATGCCGCCGATCACGCCGACCTTGGTGTACGGCAGCACGACGTTCCAGACGACCTCCCACGTCGTGCAGCCGAGCCCGTACGCGGATTCCTTCAGCACCGGCGGCACGATGTCGAACACGTCGCGCATGACCGAGGAGACGAACGGGATGATCATCACGGAAAGTATGATGCCCGCCGACAGCACGCCGATGCCGATCGGCGCGCCCTGGAACAGCGGCCCGACGATCCATGCGTTGCCGAGCGTGCGCGTGAGCAGCGGCTGGACGTGGTCGCCGAAGAACGGCGCGAACACGAACAGTCCCCACATGCCGTAGATGATCGACGGGATCGCGGCGAGCAGCTCGACCGCCGTGCCGAGCGGACGCTTGAGGAACGCCGGACACATCTCGGTCAGGAACAAGGCGATGCCGAAGCTCACCGGCACGCCGATCAGCAGCGCGATCGCGGACGTGACCAGCGTGCCGTAGATCGGCGCGAGCGCGCCGAACTGCCCCGTGACCGGGTTCCACACGTCGGTGACGAAGAACCGCCCGCCGAACTTCTCGATCGCGGGCAGCGCCGACCAGGCGAGCGCGACGATGATGCCGAGCAGGAGGACGAGAACGAGCGACGCGAAGAAGCGCGTCGTGTGCTCGAACACCGCGTCCTGCCAGCGCGACGCGGAAACTCGCGCGCCGGGCGGCGGGGGCTCGCGCAGCGCGCGCTGCGCGTCGCGGTCGGTCATCGGCAAGGGAAGTGCGGCGGTGTGCGAGACCGACATCATAGCGTCCGTCAAAACGACGCCGGCCGCGAAGGCGTATCGCGGCCGGCGTGCGTTAGCACGGCGTGCGTCAACCGCTCTTCGCGGGCCAGACCGCCGCGCCGGCGCCGTCCTTCAGCTGCGTCGTCCACGCCTCCTCGATCTGGCGCACGAGCGCGTCGGGCAGTGGCACGTAGTCGAGGTCGTCGGCCATCTTCTGGCCGCTGTGGAACGCCCAGTCGAAGAACTTGAGCACTTCCGCCGCGTTCTGCGGCTTGTCCTGCTTCACGTGCAGAAGGATGAAGCTCGTCGCCGCGATGGGCCACGAGTCCTTGCCCGGCGAATCGGTGATGATCTGATGGAAGCCCGGCGCATTTTTCCATTCGGCGTACGCGGCCGCTGCCTGGAACGTCGCGCTATCCGGCTTCGGATACTGCCCGTCCTTGTTCCGGACGAGCACGTGCGCGAGATTGTTGCGCTTGGCGTACGCGTACTCCACGTAGCCGATCGAGCCCTTGATGCGCTGCACGTACGCGGCCACGCCTTCGTTGCCCTTGCCGCCTACGCCTTCCGGCCACGACACCGCGGTGCTCGATCCGACCTTGCTCCTCCACTCCGGGCTGACCTTGGACAGGTAGTCCGTGAAATTGAACGTCGTGCCCGAGCCATCGGAGCGTCGCACCACCGTGATCGGCTCGTTGGCGAGCGCTAGCCCCGGATTCAGTTCGGCGATCGGCTTGTCGTTCCAGTGCTTGATCTTGCCAAGATAGATGTCGGCGAGCACGGGTCCGGAGAGCTTCATCGCGCCGGGCGCCAGGCCCTCGATGTTCACGATCGGCACGATGCCGCCGATGATGGCCGGGAACTGCATGAGGCCCGCCGCCTGCAGCTCCTCGGGCTTGAGCGGCATGTCGGACGCGCCGAAGTCGACGGTCTTCGCCTTGATCTGCGCGATGCCGCCGCCGGAGCCGATCGACTGGTAGTTCATGCCCGCACCGGTCTTCGCCTTGTAGGCCTCAGCCCACTTGGCATAGATCGGATAGGGAAACGTCGCGCCGGCGCCCGTGATGTCCACCGCCTGCGCGCTGCCGGCAATGCTGGCGAGCGCGATGCCCGCCCACGCCACGAATCCATGCAGGTACATCTGTCGAGTCCTCCTGGTCGGTGATTCGAAAAGACTACCGCCTGCTTGTGACATCGACGTTACGATGCGCGGTCGCTTTGTGACACTGACGATTAGGCCGGCACGTCCGCCGGCGTGATGTCGATCGCCGCCCAGCCGTGCGGCTGGCCCGCAGCGCTCACCTGACCCGTGCGGATCTTGCGATCGATCGAGGTTGCGAGCGTCTGCCACACGGTCTGCAGGTCGGACCACGTGGGCCGCTCGCGTCCGGCAAGCGCGCGCACGGCACCGACGTCGATCATGCAGGCAACCGGGCCGTGGCCCACTACCGTCGCGCGAATGCGCAGCCGCGACGGCAGGCGCTCCTGGGCACCGTGGCCGTCGAATCCGACTTCCGGCCGGTCGAGCAGAATGATCGCAGTGCGAAGGACGGCAGGGTCCGGTGATCGCGGCATCATGGGGTCGAGGTCCTTGCAGGTTCGTTCGAGTTTGCGTCGGAAATGTGACGGCTTGGTGACACGCGTGTGTCGCCCGGGAGCCCGATGGCAGCCAGTGCACGGGCGACGGCGGCCGCCGCGCGGAAGGCGCGCGGATCGGGGTTGTAGCACGCGGCTGCATCGCCGCGCGGGTCGATCTCCGCGACAACCTGTCCCGGCGCGACCCGCGCGCCGCGCGCGCTCACACCGCTCAGCACCCCGGCGATCGGCGCGACGAGCGCGCTGCCGCTCACGTCGCCGAGCGGCTCGCCGGCGTCGATGCGGTCGCCCACGCGAAACGGCGAGCGAACGCGGCCGGCGCGCGGCGCGCGCAGCACATGGGCCGTTGCAGGCGGATCGAGGTCGGCTTCGACCGCGACATCGACGTGCTCCCCTGCCACGTATCTGTCGCCGCAGCCGACGGTGATGAGGCCTTCGGGCACGCGAGCGCGCAGCTGCGCGGGCCGCGCGGCATTGCGCGCGTCAATGATCACTTCGGGCAATAGCGAGGCCGCGACACCCTGCCACGACCAGCTCGTGGCCGCGATCATGTCACGTCGACGGAGCACGGATGGAATGCTCTTCACCGACGCACAAAAGCACGCGGCAACGTTCAAAAGCTCGGCAGTACCGAAGTACCACGCGTTGACGAACGACATGCCGCGCCAAGGACCCGGCGGATCGATGTCGTCGATCATCACGACGTTCCAGCCCCGCGTTCGCAGCGCGTGGGCGATGGCCGAGGGCACGACATCGGATCCGAGGACTACCGCGGTCGCTTCGCTCCATCTTGACATGGTCGGGCCTTTTTGCGTTCGACGATGGTCGCGACGTTACCGTTGGCACGCTACGTGCGCGTGACAGTCGACGATACCCGCGTAGTCGGGTCTTTCGCGGCGTGGCCGACACGCGTGTCGGCGTTGCGCCTACACCAGGCGCGCGAGCGAGCCACTACAATGGCTGGCACGAGGTTTCGGGAAGGGCCACAATGCCTCGCAGCCGGCTGCCGCATCCACGTGAAGTGCCCGACGCCAAACAGATCGCGGAGCTCGCGAGCGAGCTCGATTGCGACCGCGACCTGGTCGAAGAGATCTACCGTAGCGAGATCGACGGACTGAGGCGCGCCGCGCGCCTGCACGACTACGTGCCGCTGTTCGCCGCACGCCGTACGCGCGATCGACTGAAGCGCCTGCGCGAGCGGCGTTAGCGAGACGCCATCAGCTCACCAGCGTTTGTCCCGGTGCGACGCGTGTGAAGCGCACCGGCACGATCTGCACGGAGGGCCGCTCGCCGTCCTCGAAGCGGATGCGCGTGAAGCTCGAAGACGCGAGATCGCCTGTGCGCGGATGATCGGCGCGAAAATGCGCGCCGCGCGAGTCCTCGCGCGCCTGCGCGGCCGTCACGATGGCGTCCGAGACCGTGAGCAGGCTGGCGAGATCGAGCCAACCGTGCCAAGCCAGGTTGTAGGCCGGATCGCGCGCAGCTCGCGGCAGGCGATAACGCGCCAGCGTGTCGCGCATGTCCGCAAGGGCGGCGACGGCGCGCGCGAGCCCGGCAGCGTCACGCACGATGCCCGCGTCGTCCCACATCACCGCGTACAGCCGCTCGCGCAGGGCTTCGAGCGCATCAGGATCCGCGTCACCGGGCTCGAAGCAGCGGCGTGCACGCGCGAGCGCTTCGCCGACCGCCACGCGATCCGGCTCGTGCCAGCGATTTGTTTCACGCGCCGCGCGCGCCATTGCGTCGCCCGCGATGCCCCCGAACACGGTGGAGTTCGCGACCCCGTTGCCGCCGAGGCGGTTCGCGCCATGCACGCCGCCGGAGTCCTCGCCCGCGACGAACAGGCCCTCGCATTCGGTGGTGCAGTCCACCGCGAACTCGACGCCGCCCATCATGTAGTGCGCGGTGGGCACCACCTCGACGCGGCCGCCAGCGAGATCGAAGCCGCAATCGGCGCAGCGCTCGACCATGCCCTTGAACTGGCGTCGCACGTTTTCGGCGCCGAGATGGCCCATGCTGAGATAGACGCCGCCGTTGGGTGTCGTGCGTCCGGCGCGCATTTCCGCGTAGATCGCGCGCGAGACGATGTCGCGCGTTGCGCGCTCGCCCTTGGCATCGTAGTTGGCCATGAAGCGCTCTTTCGCGCCGTTCAGGAGATACCCGCCGGAGCCGCGCAGGCCCTCCTCCAG
>DASXAF010000047.1:0-65671 GCA_036406955.1 Casimicrobiaceae bacterium | reverse complement strand
CATGCCGCTCGCGTCGCGGCGTGCAACGGGCCGCGCGGTGTAAATGTTGCTGGGGCCGCCGCGCAAGAATTGCCGTTCGGATGCGGCGCGCCAGCTCGCTTCTCCCATGAGAACGCGCATGGCACATCCGTTGCATGACGTTCCGTGCCTGTCCACGTAACCCGAGCGGCCTCTTCACGGGGTGGGGCCGCTCGGGCCGGGGACAGGTACCCTTTTCCGACGAGGCCATGAACTCGGACCACACGCTGAGCGGCACGGCCCCCGCCGAAGGTGGCCTCGATTCCATGCATGCGTTGCGGCAGCGCGCGGGCGCGCTGTGGACGCAGGCCATGGGGCTCCTCCACGACCACTCGCTGCTCGCGCTGCTCGAGGTGCAGCGCGCGAGCCTCGGGCTGGTCAAGATCATCGGCGCGGCGGTCGTCCTGTCCGTGCTCGTCGTGGCGGCTTGGATGGGCCTGGTCGCGGCGGGCATCGTATGGGCGGTCGGCGCGGGCGCGAGCTGGGGCGCGGCGATCGTCGTCGGCGCGCTCCTGAATCTCGTCGCCGCCGCCGCGCTCGCGTTCTGGATCAAGGCCCAGGTTCCGGAGCTGCTGTTCGCGGCGACGCTGCGTCAATTGCGTGGCGAGCCGCCCGCCGAGGACGAACAGCATGCGAAGTGACTCGTCGCTCGATCGCGAGATCAAGATGCTCGAATCCCGCATCCGCGACAGGCGCGTGGCGCTCGAGCAATCGTACGAGGAGCTCAAGCACTCGGCGTCGCAAGTCAAGGAGCGCGTGCGCGAGCGTGCCACTTCACCGGTGGTGTGGGTGGCGGCGCTCGGCCTCGGATTCCTCGCCGCGCGTCTCGCACGCCGGCGTCCCGAGCCCGCCTATGCGACGCTGCGTGTCGGACGCGGCGATCCGAAGCAGCAGAAGCCCAGGATGCTCGCGACCGTGCTCTCTGCGCTGCTTCCCTTCGGCCTGCGGATGGCGCAGCAGTCGCTCGCGCCGTGGATCGCGCGCGCGATGAGCAACCGGCGGCGCGCGTACGGATCGTAGTTCCCGCGCGACGTCGGTCGCGCGCCGGGCCGCCCCGAGCGGCTGACGCGCCGTTTGGGTTGCGAGCGAAGCGAGCGCGGCGGATGTCTCATCCCAGCGCCTCGCCCTCGAGCTTGCGCTCGATCGCGCCCGCCAGCGTGTCGAGGTCGAAGGGCTTGGTGAGGACGGTGAAGCCTTCCGCGGCGATGCGCGCGATCTCCGCGGCGTAGCCGGTCATAACGATGATCGGCATGCGCGGGTCGCGCGAGCGCACCGTGCGCGCGAGCTGAAGGCCGTTGACGCTGCCGGGCATCACGACGTCGGTCAGCAGCAGGTCGAAGTCGCGTCGCTCCATGCGCTCGAGCGCCTCGCTGCCGCTCGAGGCGAGCGTGACCGCGTAGCCGAGCTGTGTCAGGAGCTCGTGCAGCACGTTCGCCACGCCGGGGTCGTCCTCGACGACGAGGATGGTTCCCTCGGCCGACGCGATCGGCCTCGGCAGCGGCGCTGCTTTCGGTGGCGCGGGCGTGGTGCTGCGGGGCAGCCACAGCGTCACGGTGGTTCCCTTGCCCGGCGGGCTTTGCAGCGTCACCGTGCCGCCGGACTGGCGCGCGAAGCCGTAGACGTGGCTCAGTCCGAGGCCCGTACCCTTGCCCTGCGCCTTGGTCGTGAAGAACGGCTCGAACACGCGGTTGAGGATCGCGCGCGGCACGCCTTCACCCGTGTCGTGCAGACGGATCAGGACGAACTCGCCCGACATCTCGCCAGCGAGCGCGAGCATGTCGTTGACCGTCGCGTTGCGTGCGTCCACGCTCAGCACGCCGCCGCCCGGCATCGCGTCGCGCGCGTTCACCGCGATGTTGAGCAGCGCGAGCTCCAGCTCGGCGGCGTCGGCGATGATCGGCCACGTGCCCGGCTCGACCTGGCAGCGCAGCCGCACGTTCTCGCGCAGCGAGTGCGACAGCAGCTCGCACAATCCCGGCATGAGCTCGGCGAGGTCGACGGTGCGCGGCTGCAGCGCGGAGCGGCGCGAGAACGCGAGCAGGTGACGCGTGAGCGTGACGCCGTGCCCGACCGCGTCGCGGATGGCGTCGAGCTGCCGGTCGTGCGGCGACGGCGACAGGCGCTTGCGCAGGATCTGCAGGTTGCCGTTGACCACCATCAGCAGGTTGTTGAAGTCGTGCGCGACGCCGCCGGTGAGCTGGCCCATCGCTTCCATGCGCTTCGATTCGCGCAGCACCTGCTCCATCTGCTCGCGGCGCTCGGCCTCACGCTGCCATTCGCGCGTGACCTCCTGCTGCCGGGTCGCGGCGCGCAACGCCATCCACGAAGCGGCACCGAGGACCAGCATGGCCGCCACGGCGAACCCGAGCATGGCGAGCATGCGTTGCAGCCACTCGCGCTCGATGGTGGCGTGCGCGATCGACGCGCCGATGTACGGCGGATAGTGTCCGACGTGACGCAACCCCACGAGCGTGCGATGACCGTCGCGGTCCGTCACGGCGTCCACGCCTGCGCCCGCGCGCGCGAGCCGCATCCACGGCGCATCGGTCGGCAGCGTCTCTGCCGACGCGGGCGGTTGCGGGTACCGCGTGATGAGCGCGCCGTCGGCACGGTAGAGCACCAGCGTGATGTCGGGGTGATCGCGGGCGAGCTCGCGATCGAAGTCGTTGAGGTAATCGGGAAAGAGCGAAACGCCGATCACGCCGGCGAATGCACCGCCTCGCTCGCGCCGCTTCACCACGGAAAACACCGGCTCGCCGCTCATGCGCGTCTTCAGGATGCCGCCGACCGCGAGCGTTTCGCCGCCGGCGCGGAGCTGGCCGAAATACGGCCGCTCGGCACGGTTGGGAAGCGTCGACGCGGGATAGACGCGGCTGTCCACGGCCACGTTGCCCTCGCGGTCCAGCACCCAGATGCTGTGCACCTGCGGCAGGCCGTGGGCGATCGCCTGCAGCCGATCGTGCAGGGCCGGTTCCTCGCCGCGCAGTTCGTCGCGGTCGCGGCCGCCGAGCACGTCCTCGACGCGGCCGATCAGCACGTCGCTCGTCTCGAACACCTTGAGCGCGTGCTCGTGCGCGATGCCGAGCGTGCGGTCCACGCGCGCCGCAGCGAGCTCGAGGGTGTTGCGGTAGTCGAGCCACGCCGAGGCGAGGAACACCAGCGCGGGCGCGAGCACGCTCGCGAGCAGCACGATGCGCAGCCAGCGCAGCGTGCGTTCGTCGGTGTCGGAGGGGTGGGGAGCCGGATCCATTTGCACCGACGCGACCGGTGCTGGGCGCGGGCGGTCCGGCGATTCTATGCTATGTAGTGCACAAAAGTCGCGACTGTCACGAGGCGACGGAGCGCAAGGCCGCGTCGTCGGCCAGCACGACCTGCGCGCCGAGCTGCGGCTGGCGCTCGAGCACCTCGGCGACCGGGCCCGCGTCCACGACGTGACCGTCCGCCATCAGCACGACATGGTCGAAATGCGCGAGCGCGCTCAGGCGATGGATGGACGCGAGGATGCACGTGTCGGGCAGCGCGTCGCGCAGCCGCTCGAACACGCGCGCCTCGGTCGCCTGGTCGAGCGCGCTGGTGGGCTCGTCGAGCAGGAGGATCGAGCTCGCGCTCGCGGCGAGCAGGCCTCGCGCGAGCGCCAGGCGCTGGCGCTGCCCGCCCGAGAGGTTCAAGCCCCGCTCCGAGATGGGCGTCGCCCAGCTCCCGGGCAGCGCCGCCGCCACGGCGTCGAACGCGCCGAGATACGCCGCCCGCTCGAGCGCGCCCGGCGGGTGCTCGGCGCCGAACGTGACGTTGTCGCGCAGCGAGGCCTCGAAGACTTCCGCTTCCTGAGGAATCAGCGTGGCGACGCTGCCCAGGTGACGCAGCCCGAAGCCCGTCCGGCCGTCGACCTGATAGTACCCGTGCTCCGGCTCGTAGAGACCCGCCAGCAGGCGCAGCAGCGTGCTCTTGCCTCCGCCGCTCGGGCCGATCAACGCGATGCGGTCGCCGCGATGGAGCGTGATGGCGACCTCGCGCACGCCGCCGCGAGCGCCGTCGCTCCGCGTGTACGTGAACGTGAGCCCGCGCGCGCTGATCGTGCGCCAGTCGGGCTTGACCGGCGTGCTCGACGGCACGCGATCGTCGGCGTGGAAGATCGGGTCGGCGCTCGCGAAGTCGACTTTGTAGCGCGAGAAGTTCTGCAGGTTGGCCGCCATGGACCCGATCACGCCGCCCGCCTGCTGGGCGTACTGGTAGACCATGAACACGCCGCCGAGCAGCAGCGGCGCGCCCTTCTGGGTGGCGAGATGCGCCTGCCACGCGTACACCGCGACCAGTGCCCATGCGAGCCCGATGGTGAGGAGGTCCACGGCGCACCACTTCTGCTCGTTGACGCGGATCGCGCGCCGCGCGGGCTCGAAAACGTCTGCGAGCCGTGCTGCGACGATGCGCCGCGAAACGTCCTGCAGCCGCAGGCTCAGCACCGTCGAGATGTTGCCGAGGAAATCGAGCACGCGCACCTGGTAGCCGCGCTCGAGGTGATTGGTGCGCTGCGCGAGGCGCATCAGCGCGCGGTCGTAGCGCATGATCACGTACGCGATCGCGAGGAAGCCGGCCATCGCGATCGTGCCGGTGAGCGTCGACACGAGCCAGAGCGCGATCAGCGGCCCGAGCACGTTGACCAGGTTCTGCAGGTAGATGAACTGGTTCTCCGTGAAGCTCGCCAGCGCCTGGCTTGCCTGCTGCGCGCGCTGCTGGACTTCACCGGAATGATGCTTGTCGTGCCACGCGAGCGGCAGGCTCGCGAGACGCGCGTACAGCGCGTCGGCGACCGATCGGCGCACGTGCAGGCCCACGTTGCGCTCGATCACGCGGCCGGGACCGTGGAGCGCCCACGACGACAGGTAGACGAGGAAGATGCCGCCTGCGAGCGCCGCCGCCCTGGCAAGCTGCTCGGTGCCCGCGACCTGCACGGTGTCGATCGCCTGCGCGGCGAGCCAGGGGACTGCCAGCTTCAGCACCTGCGAGCCCACGAGCATCGCGAGCGCGACCAGGTAACGAATGCGCACGCCCTTTGCGTGGTGCCACACGTTCCGGTACAGCCAGCGCAGGCTGGCAGGCGCGCCCGGCGCGGAGCCCGGCGCGACGTCCACGACGTTCATTGCAGCGTGGCCTTCCGATCCGGTTGTCCGGGTCGATCGTTGTTGAACGGGTCCCGCGCGAGGCGGCGGCGTGCAAGCGTGCCGGTAAATGTTGCGGCTTCCGGGCGGGAACCGGTGCACATCGTAGGCGGCCTCCGCGTCCAGCAGGGTTCACATCAGCGCGGAAAAATCCGCTCTGTTGCCCGCATGCGGTGCCGCACGCCAGTCCACGCCCTTCAAACCGGGTCGGCACCTTTTACCGGTTTTCGCGGGTAACTGTTGCGTTTCCCGTTCTCCGCCTCGTGCCGCGCGATGGCATATGCGTTGCTCCATCCATGCGTGGCGTGCCGCAAGCACGCGCGATGTCCTGTCAACTCGGTACGGGGGTAAACATGAACTTCATCATCTGGCTGATCGTCGGCGGCATCCTGGGATGGCTCGCGAGCCTCGTCATGAAGACCGATGCGCAGCAGGGCATCGGGCTCAACATCGTGGTCGGCATCGTCGGCTCGCTCATCGGAGGCTGGCTCGTCGCACCGTTGCTCGGCGCGGGCACGATCAACCAAAGCGATTTCAGCGCCGCCGGCCTCGTCGCCTCGTTCATCGGCGCGCTGATCCTTCTCGCGATCGTCAATCTCTTCCGTCGCGGTCGCGTGCGCTAGGGACCCGGCGGCGCGACATGGCGCCCGATGCTCGCGACATGGCGGACGCACCAGCGCTCACAACCCGCGCGGCGCACGTGCTCGACGCGCTGCGCGGCTGCATCGAGTCCGTCCTCGGCGATGCGCGCGTCAGCGCCGAGCACGCGCTGCACATCGTCGTGATGGATCCTTTAGCGGCGCGCGCTGCGGTGCCGTTCGAGTCGGCCATCCTCGCCGAGCGCAGCATCGGCGACCCGGCGCGGTGGCGGGCCGACTACGCGCACTACGCGCGCGCCAAGGCGCGCCTCGCGTGGCGCGAGAGCATGAGCACCGGCGCGATCGTCGACGACGCGCCTGCCCGCCTGCGCGAGGGCGACCTGCTGGTCGAGGGCGCCGTCTGTCGTCACGGCTGGACCGTGGCGGCGAGCGGCGCACAGCCGTGGTACGACGCGGCGTTCGCGGCGATGACCATCGAGCTTCTGCATGCGGGCCTGCGGCACGACGTGGCGCACGCGCGCGAGCACGGTGGCGTATGGTGACGCGGTCTCGCGCACCCGCGTCCCGCACGACCCGCCGGGAGCCAGTTGACGGGTCGACCACGCCGCAGCGCGACGAAGCCACGGGCACGGCCTCGACGCGCCGTTCGCGCGCATCGCCGTACACCGCCATGAAGCTGCCCCACGAGCGCGACGAAAGCGCCGCGCAGGACGAGGGAGGCGCGCAGCGCACCGAGGCGCGTCCCGAGATCCGCAAGGGCGCCGCGGACGTCGAGCAGGGGCGCAGCGACACCGACTGCTATGCCGCCGCCGGGCCGCGCTACCGGCGGCAGCAGAGAAAGCGCCGCTGATCCCGGGCGCTAGAGGGCGTTCTCGGCGGCTTGGTGAGCGAGGCGGGCGCGCTCGGCCACCAGGCGATCGTAGAGCTCGCGGTTGAGCTCGGGATGCTCGCGCTCGAACGCAGGGAACAGCAGCGTTTCCTGATGGGTGACGTGCTCGCGTGCGAGCTGCTCGAGCCGCTCGCCGGTAGCGTTGGCGCGTGCGGCGTTGGCGGTGCGACGCAACCCCGCGAGGCAACGCGAGAGATCGTCATGCTCGGCGATGAACGAGCGTACCAGCGGCGCGTATTGCGACGGCAGCGCGGGGAAGAACACCTCGCGCTCGATGCGGTCGATCAGGTCGACCAGCGCAACGACGGTCTGTTGCAGTGCTTCACGGCTCGTCGGAGGATCGAGCGTCGGCTCATGCTGCTGGCGAAAGAGGTCGAGCAGGATCTCGTACTCCTGCCGCAACAGAACGGTCGCTCGACGATCCTCGCTCGATTGGCCGGCCCATTCGGTGGGTAGCTCCATACGCGGACTCGCCTGTCGTGCTGCTGACGACGATGCACGACGTGTGCCAGCCGTCGCCTGCACTGGTTTGGTTCGGCCGCCGAGCGCTCCGCGGCGGAACGGCATCCGGGCGCATGGCGCACAATAGGCGCCCGCGCGCGCCTCCGCCGCGCAGAGGCGCGGCGCGGTGCGTCGTCCCTTTCGGACGGCGCGGGCGCCATGGGACTGCTCTTCGCGTCATTGGTACGAAGCTTCGTGGCCGCTGCGCCGCGTGGACGGGCGAGCCTCGCGCATGCGTTGGCGGCAGGGCTCGCGATCGCGCTGCTCGCGGGGTGCGCGACGCGGCCGGTCAACCCGCCGCTCGCGCAGGTCGACCGTGCGAGCGGCTATCGCATGGCCAGCACGCCGGGCGCCGCGCAAAGCCGCGACGACACGTTCATGGTGCTCGCGTTCTCCGGCGGAGGAACGCGTGCGGCCGCGTTCGCCTATGGCGTGCTCGAGGAGCTGCGCAGCACGCTCGTGACCATCGACGGCAAGCCGTCGCGCCTGCTCGACCGCGTCGACGTCATCACCGGCGTTTCGGGAGGCAGCTTCACCGCGCTGAGCTACGGGCTGTACGGGGAGGAGCTGTTCGACGTGTACGAGCAGCGCTTCCTCAAGCGCAACGTGCAGGGCGAGCTGATCGCGCGCTTCTTCTCACCGGTGAACTGGGCGTCGCTGTGGTCGAACGGCTATGGCCGCTCCGAGCTGGCGGCGCAGCTCTACGACGACGTGCTGTTCGACGGCGCCACCTTCGCCGACCTCGCGCGCCGGCCCGGACCGTTCATCATCGTGACCGCGACCGACATCTCCACCGGCTCGCGGCTCGGCTTCGTGCAAGGCGAGTTCGACGTCATCTGCTCGGACCTCTCGGCGGTGCATCTCGCGCGGGCGGCCGCGGCATCGTCGGCGGTGCCGCTCGTGATGTCACCGGTGACGATCAACAACTACGCGGGACGCTGCGGCTACCGCGAGCCCGAATGGATGACGGCGATGAGGGACGTCGCGCACGCGTCGCGGCCTGCGGGCCGCGCGCTGGCGCGGATCAAGGAGCTCGAGTCGTTCCAGGACAGCGTGCACCGTCCGTACCTGCACCTCGTCGACGGCGGGCTGTCGGACAACCTCGGCATGCGCGCCGTGCTCGAGGCGATGGAGTCGATCGAGGCGAGCGCGGCGTATCGGCGCTCGCGGCGCATCGATGCGCTCAAGCGCATCGTCGTCGTGGTGGTCAACTCGCTGTCCGTGCCGAAGACCAACTGGGACGAATCCGAGCGCCCGCCCAACGACCTGATGATCCTGCTCAAGGCGACCGGCGTCCCGATCGACCGCTATTCGTACGAGGCGGTCGAGCTCCTGAAGGACATCGTCGCGCGCTGGCAGACGATCCGCCGGCTGCGCCACGAGGGCGTGCTGGCGAACGGCGCCGACAAGGCGCTCGCGAGCGCCGCAGACGTGCCGGACATCGAGCTGTTCGCGATCAACGTGAGCTTCGACGAGCTGCCGCCGGGCGCGGAGCGCGACTATCTCAACGACCTGCCGACGTCGTTCGCGCTGTCGGGCGAGCAGGTCGACCGGCTGCGCGCCGCGGCAGGTAGCATCCTGCGCGCGTCGCCGGAGTATCAGCGGCTGTTGCGGGCGCTGGGGACAGCGCGATCGACGGCCGGCGCGCCGCCTGCGCACTGAGGCGAGCCACACGAGGTTTCAATGCGATTCCGATATGCCTTCGCCGGCCTGGGCCTGTGTCTCGCGAGCACGCTGGCGTGCGGCGAGGAGGTCGGGTGCACGTCGACGACCTTTCATCTCTTCTCGCCCAACGACAAGGTGTGCGTGCAGGCGTTCGACGACCCGCGCGTGGCGGGCGTGACGTGTCACATCAGCCAGGCGAAGACGGGCGGCTGGAAGGGTGCCGTCGGCGTCGCAGAGGATCCGTCGCGCTTTTCCATCGCATGCCACCAGACGGGACCGATCACGGTGCCCGCCGACCTGCCGCGCGAGGAGAGCGTCTTCAGCGAAAGCACGTCGCTCGTGTTCAAGAACACGAAGGTGGTGAGGATGTACGACGCCAAGCGCAACACGCTCGTGTACGTGGCCATCAGCAAGCGGGTGATCGAGGGCTCGCCGATGAACGCGCTGTCCGCCGTGCCGGTCATGCCGTGGGCGGGACGGTGAATGGGCCGAGACCCGCGCAGCGGCGCGCGGGCAGGCGAGGAAAACGGGGTGGTGGAGACGAGGAGGATCGAACTCCCGACCTTCGCATTGCGAACGCGACGCTCTCCCAGCTGAGCTACGTCCCCCGAGGGTCGACAGTATAGCCGAGGCGGGATGCCCCGGGCAAACGGGCCGGGCCGCGCCGAAACCGGTCCTTGCGCACTGATAAACTCGAGCACGCACGACGCGAGGTGACACATGACCCGACAGGCGATCCAGACCGCCGACGCGCCCGCCGCGATCGGCCCGTACTCGCAGGCGATTCGCGCGGGCGGCACGCTTTATCTGTCCGGCCAGATCGGGCTCGATCCGAAGACCATGCAGATGGTCGAGGGCATCGAAGCGCAGGCACACCAGGTGTTCCGCAACCTGCGTGCGGTCGCGGCTGGCGCCGGCTGCACGCCCGACGACTTCACCAAGCTCTCCATCCTGCTCGTCGACCTCGGCGATTTCGCCAAGGTCAACGAGATCATGGCGACGTACTTCAAGGCACCGTATCCGGCGCGCTCCACCTACCAGGTCGCGGCGCTGCCGCGCGGTGCACGAATCGAGGTCGAGGCCATCGCCGCAATTGCGTCCTGACGCGGGACGCGCAGCGCCGGTGAGCGTGACGATGCCGCCCGCAGCGCGGGCCCCGGCGCCGGCCGCGGGCATCGCCGAGAAGCTGGCGCGCCTCGGCATCGCGCGCGACGACGACCTCGTCCTGCACCTGCCGCTGCGCTACGAGGACCACACGCGCCTCACGCCGATCGGCGAGCTGCGCGCGGGCGACGTCGCGCTCGTGCAGGGGACCGTCGTGCGAAGCGACGTGCAATACCGGCCGCGCCGCCAGCTCGTGTGCCTTCTGCACGGCGATGCGCCGGACGGCGCGGCGCTCGTTCTGCGCTTCTTCTCGTTCTATCCGAGCCAGCAGAAGACGCTCGCGGCCGGCCGCCACATCCGCGCATTCGGCGAAGCGAGGGACGGCCACTTCGGGCTGGAGATGGTGCATCCGCAATTCCAGGCGGTCGCGCCCGACGCGCCGCTGTCGGATCGCCTGACGCCCGTCTATCCGACGACGGCGGGCCTGTCTCAGGACACGCTGCGCAAGCTGATCGCGCGGACGTTGAGCGCGGATCCGGCGCGGCTCGCCGAATCGCTCCCCGACGAGGTCGTCCGGCGACGCAAGCTGTGGCACTTCGGCGACGCGGTCGGCTTCCTGCACACGCCGCCACCGCGCCTGTCGTCGCTCACGCAAAAGGCGCTCGATGCGCGCACGCATCCGGCGTGGACGCGGCTCAAGTTCGACGAGCTGGTCGCGCAGCAATTGTCGATGAAGCTCCACCGGCGAGCGCGCGCCGAGCGCCGGGCGCCGGTACTGACGGGTACCGGCATCCTGACAGGAGCGTTGCTCGCGCGCGTGCCGTTCAAGCTGACGCGCGCGCAGCAGCGCGTCACGCGCGAGATCGCCCACGACCTGCGCAAGACGACGCCCATGCAGCGCCTGCTCCAGGGTGACGTCGGCGCGGGCAAGACGATCGTCGCGGCGCTCGCCGCGCTGCAGGCGATCGAGAGCGGCAGACAGGTCGCGTTCATGGCGCCGACCGAGATCCTCGCCGAGCAGCACTATCGCAAGCTCGCGGCGTGGTTCGAGGGATTGCCGGTCGACATCGCGTGGCTTTCGGGCTCGCTGCCGGCGAAGGCCCGCCGCAGCGCGCGCGACAAGCTCGCGAGCGGCGCAGCGCCTTTCGCGGTGGGCACGCACGCGCTGTTCCAGGAAGGGGTCGAGATGCCGCAGCTCGGCCTCGCCATCGTCGACGAGCAGCATCGGTTCGGCGTCGCGCAGCGGCTCGCGCTGCGCGGCAAGGGACTCGCCGACGCGCACCAGCTCATGATGAGCGCGACGCCGATTCCCCGCACGCTCGCGATGACGTTCTATGCCGACCTCGACGTATCGGTGCTCGACGAGCTGCCGCCGGGCCGCACGCCGGTCAGCACGCGCATGGTCAACCAGAAGCGGCGCAGCGAGATCGTCGCCTGGGTCGGCAAGGCGTGCAGCGAGGGACGGCAGGCGTACTGGGTGTGCCCGCTGATCGAGGAATCCGAGAAGCTCGAGCTGCAGACCGCGGTGGCGTTGCACGCGGAGCTCACCGCCGCGTATGCGGAGAACCCGAGGCTGCGCGTCGGGCTCGTGCACGGGCGCATGAAGCCGGACGAAAAGGCGGCCACGATGGACGCCTTCCAGCGCGGCGAGATCGACGTGCTGGTCGCGACCACCGTGATCGAAGTCGGCGTGGACGTGCCCAACGCGTCGATCATGGTGATCGAGCACGCGGAGCGCTTCGGCCTCGCGCAGCTTCACCAGCTTCGCGGGCGCGTGGGGCGCGGTGCGGCCGAAAGCACGTGCGTGCTGCTCTTCGAGGAGCCGCTGGGTCCGACCGCCAAGCAACGGCTCAAGGTCGTCTACGAGACGACCGACGGCTTCGAGATCGCGCGCCAGGACCTGCTCATCCGCGGACCGGGCGAATTCCTCGGTGCGCGTCAATCCGGCGTGCCGCTGCTGCGCTTCGCGGATCTCGAGCGCGACGTCGATCTCATCGAGCACGCGCGCAACGACGCGGACCGGCTGCTGGAGGCCTATCCCGGCGAGGCTGCGCGGCACCTCACCCGCTGGCTGGGTTCGAAGGTCGATTTCATCCGCGCCTGAACGAGCCGCATCGGACAACGCAGTGGCAGCCGTGCGCCACCGCGACCCCCTATCTCATTTGCTGATCTAAATCAGCAAATTGCGCTCGCATGCTGGGCTACAATGGCGCCTGTGCCGATGGCCGGCGCAGGTGGACGCATCCGCCGCGCGGCCTGCACACGTATAGCCCTGCCATGTCCCTGTACGCCCTCGGCCTGTCGCACGCAACGGCGCCTCTCGACGTGCGCGAGAAGGTTGCGTTCGCGCCCGACGTGCTGCCCGACGCGCTGCGTGACCTGACGCGCGATCGCCGCGTGCGCGAAGCGACGATCCTGTCGACGTGCAATCGAACCGAGGTGTACTTCCATGGCGGCGATCCGCAGCGGGTCGCGGACTGGCTCGAGGACGTGCACCACCTGCCGAGGGACGGGCTCGCGCCGTACGTCTACACGCTGCCGCACGACAAGGCCGTTGCGCACGCCTTCCGCGTGGCGAGCGGGCTCGAATCGATGGTGCTGGGCGAGCCGCAGATCCTGGGGCAGATGAAGCAGGCCGTGCGCACGGCGGAAGCCGCCGGCGCGCTGGGGCTGGTGCTGAATCGGCTCTTCCAGCGCACGTTCGCCGTCGCCAAGGACGTGCGCACGCACACCGAGATCGGCACCGCGTCCATCTCCATGGCCGCGGCCGCGGTAAAGCTCGCGCAGCGCATCTTCCCGTCGATCGCCGACCAGCGCCTGCTGCTGATCGGCGCAGGCGAGATGATCGAGCTCGCCGCGACGCACTTCGCGGCGCAGAAGCCGCGGTCGATCGCGGTTGCCAATCGCACGCTGGAGCGCGGCGAGAAGCTGGCCGATCGCTTCGGCGCCGAAGCGATCACGCTTGCCGAGCTGCCGGAGCGCCTGGCGCAGTTCGACATCATCGTCACCTGTACCGCGAGCACGCTGCCCATCATCGGCAAGGGCACGCTCGAGCGGGTGGTGAAGCTTCGTCGCCATGCGCCGATCTTCATCGCGGACCTCGCCGTGCCGCGCGACGTGGAAGCCGAAGCCGCGCGCCTCGACGACGTCTTCCTCTACGGCGTCGACGACCTAACGGAGATCGTGAAGGACAACCTCGCGATCCGGCGCGAGGCGATCACCGAGGCCGAGCGCATGATCGCCGAGCAGACGGCGCATTTCCTGCGCTGGCTGGACGGGCGCGCCGTGGTGCCCACGATCGCGGCGCTGTCGCGGCATCACGATGCGCTGCGCGAGGCCGAGATCGAGCGCGCGCGCAGGCTGCTCGCCGGCGGCGCCACGACCGACGAGGCGCTCGACGCGCTCGCGCGCGGATTGACCAGCAAGCTGCTGCACGCGCCGCTCGCGGCGCTGAACGCCGCCGGGGACGCCGAGCGCGCGGAGCTCATTGCCGTGCTGATGCGCGTCTACAAGCTCGCGGACGGCGAGGACGTTTGAAAGAATCGCTGAGGGTCAAGCTCGACCAGCTCGCGTCGCGCCTGGCCGAGGTGGACGCATTGCTCGCCGCGGAAGACGCCACGCGCGACCTCGAGCGCTTTCGTGCGCTCGCCAAGGAGCGCTCGGACCTCGAGCCGGTGGTTGCGCGCTTCCACGACTATCGACGCGCGGAAGCCGACGTCGCCGCCGCGGAAGACATGGCGCGCGATCCCTCGTTGCGCGAATTCGCGGCGGAGGAGCGCGCGGCCGCGAGCGCGAACGTCGAGCAGATCGCGCGCGAGCTCCAGGCGATGCTGCTGCCGCGCGACCCCAGCGACGCGCGCAACGTGTTCCTCGAGATCCGTGCGGGCACCGGCGGCGACGAATCCGCGCTGTTCGCGGCGGACCTGTTCCGCATGTACACCCGCTACGCCGAGCGCAGGCGCTGGAGGGTCGAATTGGTCTCGGAATCGCCGTCGGACCTCGGCGGCTACAAGGAAGTGATCGCGCGCGTGGTGGGCGATGGGGCGTACTCGCGGCTCAAGTTCGAGTCGGGCGGCCATCGCGTGCAGCGCGTGCCGCAGACCGAGGCGCAGGGACGCATCCACACCTCCGCGTGCACGGTGGCCGTGCTGCCCGAAGCGGACCCGATCGCCGACATCACGATCAATCCCGCGGACATTCGCATCGACACGTTCCGCGCCTCGGGCGCGGGCGGACAGCACGTGAACAAGACCGATTCCGCGGTGCGCGTCACGCACCTGCCGACCGGGATCGTCGTGGAATCGCAAACCGATCGCTCGCAGCATCGTAACCGCGCCGAGGCGATGGCCGTGCTCGCCTCGCGCCTGCTCGACCGGGAGCGCAGCGAGCGTCAGCGCGCCGAGGCGGCGCAGCGCAAGAGCCTCATCGGCTCGGGCGATCGCAGCGAGCGCATACGCACGTACAACTTTCCGCAGGGCCGGGTCACCGACCACCGCATCAACCTGACGCTCTACAGGATCGACGCGATCATGGACGGCGACCTCGACGAGGTCATCGACGCGCTCGCGCAGGAGTACCAGGCGGAGCAGCTGGCGGCGATTGCGGGGGAGAGCTGATTTGGACCCCTCACCCGAGTCCCTCTCCCCGCTGCGCGGGGCGAGGGATCGCTTCGGCACGACCGCTCAGCAGAAACCTCCCTCTCCCGCTTGCGGCAGAGGGTTGGGGTGAGGGGCCCTCACCGCAGGAAATGCCCGTCCTTCCCGATGACGGTGAGCTCGACGAACCTCGAGCCGTTGTGGTTGCTCGGCGTGAACGTCACGTAGTAGCCGCCAAGGTCGTACTCGCGCAGCGTTTCCATCGACTTGATGAAATGCTCGCGCGACAGATCCGCGCCCGCGCGGCGCAGCCCCTCGACCAGCGTCTTCGCGGCGATGTAGCCTTCGAGGCTCGTCCAGGAGAAGTCCTTGCGCTTGGACGATGCCTCGAACGCCTGCTGGTATTCCTTCACGACCGGCGCCGAGTAGTTCCACGGGAAGGGGACCACCTGCGACACCGCGACGCCGCGTCCCTCGGTGCCGGTCTCCTCGGCCAGCGCCTTGCTGCCGACGAACGAGACGTTCATGAACTGCGGATTGTCGCCGGCGGCGCGCATCGCCTTGATGAACGCCGCGCACGACTTGTACGCGGAGATCATGATGACCGCCTGCGGGTCCGCCTTGGCGATCGACTTGACCGCGGCCGCGACGTCGATCGTGTTGCGCTCGACGGTGCCGGTCGCGATGATCTTCAGCTTGCGCTTTTCCATCGCGCGCTGAACGCCCGCGAGCCCGGCCTGGCCGTACGCGTCGTTCTGGTAGAACACCGCGATGCGGTCGAGCGACTGGCCGGTCATCTGCTCGACGATCTTGTCGGTTTCGTCGAAGTAGCTCGCGCGGATATTGAAGATGTAGCGATTGACCGGGTTGCGCAACGACTCGGCGCCCGTGAAGGGCCCGACGAAGGGCACCTTGGCCGCGGTGAAGATCGGCGTCGCCGCGTTCGAGGTCGGTGTGCCGACGTAGCCGAACAGCAGGAACACGCCGTCGCCGATGAGCTTCCTGGTGTTCGCCGCCGCGCGATCCGGCTCGTAGCCGTCGTCGAGCGAGCGCAGCTCGATCTTTCGCCCGTTCACGCCGCCCGCGGCGTTGACGGCGTCGAAGTAGGCGAGCGCCCCGGCACGCATTTCCTTGCCGAGCATCTCGGCCGGGCCGCTGAACGCGGCGGATTGCCCGATCACGATGGCGTTCGCGGTGATGCCCGGGTCGGCGGCTCCTGCCGCGGTCGTGACCATCAGGGCGAGCGGCAGCGCCGCCCATGCTTGCAACAGCTTTTTCATACGGGCCTCTCGGTCGAGTGGCGTACGCCTCCTTTCGTTGGCGGTCAGGCAGCGATGCAACCGACGTGCCATGCGGTTGCGCGCGTCGCCTGGCGAAACGAGGCCTTGAGAATCAAAGCAGTGCAAGGAATGCGCGGCGCGGGCGGGTGACGCGGGACGTTGCCCGCGCCGTGGTTCGGCAGGCTCGCCCGCCTCATGGGGTCAGGGTCACGACTCCGACCCCATGGTCGGGGTCACGACTCCGACCCCGATCCGGATGGCCGACTCTGACCCCGGGGCTACTTCCCGTAATTCGCCGCGAGATACTCCGTGATCGCCTTCGCGTCGTCGGCGCCGATCGGCGCCCCGTACGCGTTGATCATCTTCTTCACCTCGGCGTCCCAGCCCTTCTGGTCGAGGAAGGGCGAGTTCATCACGATATAGTCGAGGCTGTGGCAGCTCGCGCAGTTGGCCTGCAATTGCGCGAGCCCTGGACCTTCCTTCAAGGCAATGCGCTTTTCCTGCGCGAGCGCCACCGAAACGCATGCGGCGAGCGCAGCGATCGTCGTCACGGCAAGCAGCCTCATGATGGCCTCCTCACGCGGCGTCGACGCTGACCCGCTGCACCACGTTGTGGTGGTAGCCCGCGGGATTGGGAATGAGATCGAAGGTCTGCGCCGCACCGGCGCGATTGCTCGCACGCGCCATGATCGTCATCGCACCCGCGGCCGACGGCGTCACCGACAGGCTGAAGCTGCGGAACGAGTAGCGGCCGTGATCCGGACCGAGCGTCGCCATGCTCCACGTGCGTCCGCCATCGGTGGAGACGTCCACGCGCGAGATGCCGTAGCCGCCGTCCCATGCGACGCCTTTGATCTCGAACGGCTTGCCCACGGCGACCTTCTGTCCCGCGGTCACGCTCACGAGGAGCGAATTGACCACCATTTCGGTGATCGGCGTATTGGCCGCCGTTTCCTGCGTGGCGAAGCGGTCGACGAGCGGAAACCGGCCCGTCGGTATGCGATACGCGGACTTCATCCAGAAGCCGTCGTAGGGCTTCGCTATCGCCTGGATGGAGGTCACGTGCTTGACCCAGTACGTGCCCGTCCATCCCGGCACGATGACCCGTGCAGGAAAGCCGTTCCAGTGCGGCAGCGGCTCCCCGTTCATCTCGTAGGCGACGAGCGTGTCGTCGTCCATCGCCTTGGCGAACGGGATCGACTTCACGAAATCCGGCGTGGCCGGCATCACGGGCCCGTCGGCCCCGTCCATGACGACCTCGACCGCCTCGGTCTTCACGCCCGCCCTGGCGAGGATGTCCTTGAGCCGCGCGCCCTTCCAGCGCGCGTTGCCCATCGCTCCCGCGCCCCATTCCACGCCGGGAACGTGCGGCTGGAACAGCCCGCGGCGGTTGCCGGAGCATTGGCACACGGCCGCGACTTCGACGGCCGGGAAATCGCGCTTGAGCCGATCGAGATCGACCGTGTACGGCGTGCTCGTCGCGGCGCCTCCTACGCTCAACGACCAGCTGGAGACCGCGATCTCAGGAATGTTCGCGAGGTGATAGCGCACGAAGAACGCCCGGTTCGGCGTGAAATCCTGGGCGAAATATTCGAGCGGCGTCTCGTAGTTCGGGGGACGCCATGCGCGCTTGATGAGCGGCACCTTGCCGGGCAGCGCCTCGAGATCGCCGGTCGACATCGCGCCCGCCGGCAGCTCGGCGAAGCCCGATGCGATCACCGGCGCGCCGTGCGCCGGGCGGGCGAGCGCGCCGGCCGCAAGGGTGGATGCGATGCCGTGCAGGACCTGCCGTCGGGTGGTCATCGTGGGGCGCGTCCTCGACTCGTCGTTCTTCACGGCGCGGGTCGTCCGGCGGCCCGCGCGCCGGATGCATTATTGCCGCGCCTCGGGAGTCCGACAAGTTGACGGCGGCCGATGCATGGACCGTCCGCCGAGCGCTGGCGCAAAGCGGCCTCACGCCGCTCGATGGGCAACGCCTGCTCGGCCATGCGCTCGGCCGCGATCGTGCATGGCTCGCCGCGCACGCGACCGATGCGATCGAACGCGCCGACGCCGATCGCTTCCTCGCCCTCGCCCGGCGGCGCCGTGACGGCGAGCCGCTCGCGTATATCATCGGCCGCCGCGAGTTCTGGGGACTCGATCTCGCGGTCACGCCTGCGGTCCTCATTCCGCGGCCCGAGACCGAAACGCTGGTCGAGGCGGCGCTCGCGCGCCTGCCGCGCGGCCGGCCGCTGCGCGTGCTCGACCTCGGCACCGGGTCCGGTGCCGTTGCGCTCGCGCTCGCGCACGAGCGCCCGCAGGCCAGCGTATCGGCAACCGATGCGTCGGCACCCGCGCTCGCCGTCGCGGCCCACAATGCGAGCCGCCTCGGCATCGCGAACGTGCGCTTCCTGCGCTCAGACTGGTACACGGACGTCCCCGACGAAGGGCCCTTCGATGCCATCGTGAGCAACCCGCCGTACGTGCGTAGCGCTGATCCGCATTTGCGCGAGGGCGACCTGCCGTTCGAGCCGCCGTCCGCCCTGGTCGCGGGCGCCGACGGCTTGCAGGCCCTGCGCATCATCGTCGCCGGCGCGCGGTCCAGGCTCGCGCGCGACGGCTGGCTGCTGGTCGAGCACGGCTACGACCAGGCGGAGGCGGTGCGTGCGCTCTTCGCGGACGCGGGCTTCCGGGCGCCGGCCTCGCTGCGCGACCTGGCCGGCATCCCCCGCGTCGCTGCGGGCCGCGCACCGGGTTAATGCGTCGTTAAGGCGCCGCGGTTATCCTCGTCTCGTCATCGCCGGCGACGTTTCGTCGCAACCCGCAAGCGCGCTGCGCCGGGCTTTCTACAATCCGTGTCTCGCCCTGCGGCCACGAGGCCGTGCGGCGGCTCCACAACGTTCCGGAGGAGCTCTTCGTGTACCTACGACTCGTCGCCTTCGTGCTCGCCGTCCTGCTCGCCGGTCCCGCGAGCGCACAAGGCAAGCAGCGCATCGAAAAGGCGGCCGACCTGCCGCGCTTCAGCTACAAGGTCGACGGCAGCGTCGAGGCGCTGATCCGCGACGACACGAAGTTCGGCCAGTTCTCCGCGCAGGTCCGTCGCGACATCGAGGGCATCCTCGCCCGATACGAAATTGCGGACAAGGCCACCATGCGCGAGCTCCTCGGCGAGCTTGCGCAGATCGACTATCTCGACGGCCGGTACGACGACGCGCTGAAGCACGCCGACGAAGTGAAGGCGCTGCAGGAGAAGCCGGCCGACAAGCTGATGTCGGGCGTTCTCCTGCGCTCCATGGTCGCCGCGGATCGCGCGTCGGGCGGGCACGCGAGCGACGCGTATCGCAAGGGCGTCGCCGCGCGCCTCGCGAAGGCGCTCGACGCGATGCCGTACGAAGTCGTGCAGAACGAGGTGCGCGAAGCGAAGGCGGGTTCGGAGATCACGAGCGAAGCGTTGATACTGGGTTACGTGCGCAACGCGATCCAGCCCACCGTCGACAAGGCGGGCGCGATCAGCTCGGAGCTCGCGCCGGCGATCGTCAACGCGAAGTATCGCCTCGTCGCCACGCTGCCGCTCAAGCAGACGCTCGCCGAGACGTACGGCACTTATCTCGCCGCGCACAAGGTCGACAAGCCCGACATCTGGGCCGCGCGCAATGTCGAGCTGCCGCCGGGCAAGGGCTACGCGCCGGTGAACGTCGCGGTGTGGGACAGCGGTGTCGACACCAGGCTCTTTCCGGGGCAGTTGGCTCGCGTCGACGGCAAGGTTCCGATCATCGCGTTCGACCGCTATTCGAACCCGGCGACCGGCGAGCTGATGCCCATTCCGGCGGAGCTGCGCAGCCGCATTCCGCAGCTCAAGTCCCGGCTCAAGGGCTTTTCCGACCTTCAGTCGAACATCGACAGCCCCGAAGCGACCGAAGTGAAGACGTTCCTCTCGACGCTCAAGCCGGACCAGTACAAGCAGGCGGTCGAGGAGATCGGGCTCGCGGGCAACTGGATGCACGGCACGCACGTCGCCGGCATCACCGTCGCAGGCAATCCGTACGCGCGCATCGTGATCGGGCGCATCGAGTACGACTGGCACCTGCTGCCCGATCCGTGCCCGAGCCGCGAGCTCGCCGAGCGCGACGCGCGCAACGCGCAAGCGACCGTCGACTTCTTCAAGCGCAACCACGTGCGCGTGGTCAACATGAGCTGGGGCGGCAGCGTCGAGGACGTCGAAGGCCAGCTCGAGCTCTGCGGCATCGGCAAGACGCCGGAGGAGCGCAAGAAGATCGCGCGCGAATACTTCGACATCCAGAAGGACGCGCTCACCAAGGCGTTCGCGAGCGCACCCGACATCCTGTTCGTCACCGCGGCCGGCAACAGCAACCAGGACGCGTCGTTCGTCGAGGACATTCCGGCCGGGATCGTGCTGCCGAACCTCATCACGGTCGGCGCCGTGGACCGCGCGGGCGACGAGGCGAGCTTCACGAGCTACGGCCCGACGGTGGTCGTCGACGCGAACGGCTATCAGGTCGAGAGCGTCATGCCGGGCGGCGACAAGCTGGCGGAATCGGGAACGTCGATGGCGTCGCCGCAGGTGGCGAACCTCGCCGCGAAGATGCTCGCGGTGAATCCGAAGCTCGCGCCGGCCGACGTCATCGCGATCGTCAAGAGCACCGCCGACAGGACGCCCGACGGCCGGCGCAACCTGATCAATCCCAGGAAGGCGCTTGCCGCGGCGATGCATCGGAAGGCGGCGTGAGCTGATCAGCTGAACCGGCGCGCACATCACCACGAGGTCGGCTCGGTCGCCCTCCGCGAGCCAGCCGGCGCCCATCATGGCGTCGCGAACGGCGCGGTCGGTCCTGTAGCGATGGTTCGTGTCCGCTCGATTGCTGGACACGCGATAGACCTGCAGCGTCGCCGCGGGACAGTTCCCCAGGCTGTCCCGGGCGCTCGATGCGCACGGTATGCGCCGCTACAGCGGTGCCGGCATGCCCACGCCGTAGCGCTCCGCCCACGGCCCGAGCGCAGCCAGGATGCCTGGATGCAGCGCGACGCCGATGCGCGCCTGCTCGCGCGCAAGCGCGAGGCCGCGCTCGCCCGGCAGGCGGGCGCCTTGCGTGCCTGGGCGCGGCTTCGCGTCCCGGCAGGCGCGGGCGATCCAGTCCATCTGGTGGACGAACGCTTCGCGGCCCCCGAACGCCTCCGGATCGAGCGCCTGAACGAAGACGGTCGCGCCCCAGCCTTCGGCGGCATCTGCGCGGCCGAAGCCCGCCAGGCCGGCCGTGAGCGCTTCGACGAGCAACGCGAGCGCGTAGCCCTTGTGACCCGCGTCGACGCCGCCGAGCGGCAGCAGCGTGCCCCGAGGCTCGCGAAAGAGCACGGAAGGATCGTCCGTGGGGTTGCCGTGCGCGTCCTGCGCCCACGCGTGCGGCAGTCGCGAGCCCTCGTTGTGCAGCCGTGTCGTCAGCCCGTTGGTCGTGATCGACGCCGAGATGTCGAGCAGGATCGGGTCGCCGCTCGTCGGGATTCCCGCGGCCAGCGGATTGGGCGTGAAGACGGGGGTGACCGCGCCGAATGGCGCGACGCTGCAGGCCGAAGGATCGGACGACAGCACGAGCGCCGCCAGACCGCGGTCGGTCGCACGCGTGAGATACGCCGCAAGGCAGGCGATGTGATGCGAGCGGCGGATCACGACGCTGCCGGTGCCGAACGCCTGCGCCATCGCGATCGCGCTGTGGAGCGCGCGCACCGTGACCCAGGGTCCGGGCAATCGGCCGCCATCCCATGTTTGTGCGGCGGGGCGCGCGTGCGTCACCGCAGGCTCGCCGCTCTTCGCCATGCTGCCGTTTTCGAGTTCGCGCAGGTAGCCGGGCAGCAGCGCGAGGCCGTGCGTGGTGTGCCCGAGGAGGTCGCCCTCGACGAGCACCTCGGCCGTCGTTGCCGCGATGTCCTCGCGCACGCCGGCGCGCGCGAGCAGCGTCTGCGCGAACGCACGAAGCGCGCTTGCGGCGTGACGTGCGGTTGTCATGGCGGCGGATTCTACCGTGCGCGCGCATGGCACACTGTCATCCCGAGCCGCAGGCGAGGGACCTGCTGCTGCTCCGACGCGTAACGACGGCAGGTCCTCGGCTTCGCTCAGGATTGACAGGACATGCGGCCGTCGTCGCTGCAGATCAGCATCGTCACGCATCACCCGGAGCTGCGCCTGCTCGAGCGCACGCTGCGCAAGCTCGCGCTCGCGATCGGCGCCGCACGCGAGGAAGGCGTGCTGAAGACGGTGCATCTCGCGATGATCGACAACAGCGAGGATCGCGGCGTCGCGGAGCAGGTGATCGCTATCGGCAAGGCGCGCTTCGCCGACTCCGGCGTGCACGTGATCTATCTCCACGGTCACGCGAACATCGGCTACGGCGCGGCGCACAACCTCGTGCTGCACGGCACCGGCGCCGACTATCACCTGGTGCTCAACCCCGACGTCGAGCTCGCGGTCGACGCGCTCGCCAACGCGATCCGCTGGCTCGACGAGCATCCCGAGGTCGGGGTGCTGGCGCCGGCCGTGAGCGCGCCCGATGGTACCCGTCAGTATCTGTGCAAGCGCTACCCCGCGGTGCTCGACCTGTTGCTGCGCGGTTTCGCGCCGGTCTTCGTCAAGCGCGTGTTTCGCCGCAGGCTGGCCCGCTACGAGCTGCGCGACAAGATCGGCATCGATCCGCCGCGCGACGTGCTGGGCATTCCGGCGCTGTCGGGCGCATTCATGCTCGTGCGGCGCGAAGCCATCGACCGGACGGGCGGCTTCGATCCGCGCTTCTTCCTGTACTTCGAGGACTTCGACTGGAGCGTGCGTCTGAACAAGATCACTCGCACGGCCTACGTGCCCTCGGTGCAGGTAGTCCATCACGGCGGCAACGCGGCGGGCAAGGGCTTCGCACACGTCCGCTGGTTCGTGCGAAGCGGGCGGCGGTTCTATCGCAAGCACGGCTGGCGGTGGCTGTGACGCCGGCGCCCGTGGTCGTCACGGGTGCGGGCGGATTCATCGGTCGCGCCGCCTGCGCTTCCTTCGCGGCGGCCGGACGGCCCTTCGAGGGCTGGTCGCGCGCCTCGATGGGCGACCTGTCTGCGGCATCCGAGGATGCGCTTGCCCGAGCGCTGGAAGGCGCTCGATGCGTCGTCCACGTGGCCGGTCGCGCGCATGCCCGCGTCTCGACCGAGCAGCTCCGGCGCGACAACGTCGAGGCCAGCAGGCGGGTCGCGCGCGCGGCGCGGCGCGCAGGCGTCGAACGCTTCTTGCACGTGAGCTCCGTCAAGGTCAACGGCGAATGGACGCCGCCCGGCCGTCCTTTCCGTCCCGACGATCCGCCTGCGCCCGCGGACGCGTATGCACGCAGCAAGCACGAGGCCGAGCTTGCGGTGCAGGGGATCCTGCAAAGCAGCGCAACGACCCTCGCCGTGCTCCGCCTGCCCCTGGTCTACGGCCCGGGCGCGGCCGGCAATTTCGCTGCGCTGGTCGCCGCGGTGCGTGCGGGGCGCAGATTGCCGCTCGGCGCGATCCGCAATCGCCGCCATTTCGCGAGCCTGGCGAACGTCGTGGATGCGCTCGGTGCGATCATCGACGCGTCGCGTCCCGTGGCGGGCGCGCACTTCGTGGCCGATGCGAACAGCGTCTCGACGCCGGAGCTCGTGCGCGCCATTGCGGCCGCGGCCGGCGTGCCACCGCGTCTCGCAGCGGTTCCCGTGCCGCTTCTCGTACTGGGCGCTTCGCTCATCGGGCGAGGCCCGGCCGTGGCGCGCCTCACGCGCTCGCTCGAGGTCGACACCTCTTCGCTCGCCGCGGTGACGGATTGGCGGCCACGTGCCTTCGGGATCGACGCGGCGACGCTCGCGTGACGCACGTTGCGGCACGACCGGCGCCGTGAGCGGTCCATGATCCATGGAGCGCGTTTTCGCCGGGATGCTCGCTGCCGTCGTGCTCGCGGCCACGAACGACGGCCCGGCGCGCGACTGGACGTTCGACGTCGCCGCCGACGGCATACCCGTCGGCACGTACACCTTCGTGCTGCGCGAGGACGGCGCGACGCGGCAGCTCGTGGCCGATGCGAAATACCGCGTGCGGCTCCTCGTGGTGAACGCCTACAGCTACGAGCATCACGACGAGGAGACGTGGCAGGGCGATTGCCTCGTGCGCCTCGCCGCCCGCACGCTCGAGCAAGGCAGGACCACGACCGTGGACGGCCATGCGGAAGGCGATGCGTTCGTGATCGAGGGTCCGCATGGCCGGGAGATGCTCCCGGCCTGCCCGATGACCTTCGCGTACTGGAATCCGCGCATCCTCCAGCAGAAGGCGCTGATCAACACGCAAACAGGCGCCTTGACCCCGGTGAGCGTGAAGGCGCTCGGGCACGACCGCATCACGGTGCGCGGTGTGTTCGTCGACGCGACGCGCTATCGAATGGAGACCGAGAGGACCATCACGGATGTCTGGTACTCGTCGGATGATCAATGGCTCGGCCTGCGCGCGACCACGCGCGTGGGGGGCCATACGCTGACCTATCGGCTGAGGTGAGCGGCGCCTTCACCGCCTAGTACAATCAACGCTTTATCTCATCGACAATGCCCCGACCGAGCGGACGTCGCGCCGACGAGCTGCGCGCGCTGACCATCACTCCCGGCTGGCTGCGCCACGCGGAAGGCTCGGCGCTCATCGAGCTCGGCGGCACGCGCGTGCTGTGCGCGGCAAGCGTCGAGGAAGGCGTGCCGCCGTTTCTCAAGGGCCGCTCGCAAGGCTGGCTCACCGCCGAGTACGGCATGCTGCCCCGCTCGACCCACACGCGCACGCGGCGCGAAGCGGCGGAAGGCCGCCAGTCCGGGCGCACGCAGGAGATCCAGCGGCTCGTCGGACGGAGCCTCCGCGCGATCACCGACCTCACGCAGCTCGGTGAGCGCACCATTCGCGTCGACTGCGACGTCCTCGAAGCGGACGGCGGCACGCGCTGCGCATCGATCACCGGCGGGTGGGTTGCGCTTTCGCAGGCCTGCGCGTGGCTGCGCACGCGCGGGCTCGTCGCGGGCGAGCCGCTGCGCGACCAGGTCGCAGCGGTGTCGGTCGGCGTGGTCGACGGCGAGCCGGTGCTCGACCTCGATTACCTGGAGGATTCGGGAAGCGACACCGACATGAACGTCGTGATGACGGGCGCGGGCGGTTTCGTCGAGCTCCAGGGCACCGCGGAAGGCACGCCGTTCACGCGGGAGCAGTTCGATGCGCTGCTCGGGCTGGCCGAGCAGGGTATCCGTCGGCTGCTCGCCGCGCAGAAGGCTTGTTTGACGGGCGAGAGCACATGAAGCGCCCGCTGTGCGTCCTTGCGGCGTTGTTGGCCCAGTGTGCACTTGCCGCGCCGACGATCGTGAATCCGCGCATGTACCCGCTGGTGGTTCCCGCGTATCGCAATGAATGGTTGGACGCAAAGTTATCGGGGACCGTCGAACTGGCCGTCACCGTGTCCGCTGACGGCACACCGGCCGAGATCCAGGTCATCTCGGAACCCTCGCCATTCGATGACGAGGTCCGCAACGCAGTTCGGTATTGGTTTTTCGAGCCGCCGAGTTGCTTCAGCGAATCCGCGGAAGCGTATGTCGGAACGTTTCAAATGGTCTTTTCGATCGAAGACGGTCGACAGTTCGTCACCATTCGCAACAGCCACTTCGCAGCCCCTTTCGAGTCCGTAAGCGACGCTCGACTTCGAGGTTACGGGGCGACGCTCGAGAAACACCGGGTCGCAGGCCGCTATCTGGTGTACCCGAAAGACGCAATGTGGCGCAACCAGTCGAGAGGCGTCACGTATGCCATGCTCGACATCGACAAAGCAGGAGAGCCGAGTATCGTAGGCATCTACAGCCTGCCGAAGCCGTACTTCGAAAAGGAGGTGCGGCGAGCCATCCATAGCTGGCGGTTCGAGCCACCCGTAAACGACCTCGGTCAGCCAGCCCATGTGCGCGGCTGTCTCGAGGTCAAGTTCAAACTGCTCGAATGAAGCGGCTGTCGATGAATCGTCTGGTCCTCGCCTCCAACAACTCCGGCAAGCTGCGCGAGTTCAAGCGCCTGCTCGAGCCGCTCGGCATCGAGGTGCTGCCGCAGGCGAAGCTCGGCATCGTCGAGGCGGACGAGCCGCACGTCACGTTCGTCGAGAACGCGCTCGCCAAAGCCCGCCACGCGAGCATGCAGGCGCGTCTGCCGGCGCTCGCCGACGACTCCGGCATCTGCGTCGAGGCGCTCGGCGGCGAGCCCGGCGTGCAGAGCGCGCGCTACGCGGGCGAGCCGAAATCCGATGCGCGCAACAATGCGCTGCTGATCGAGCGCCTGCAGGGCGTCGCGGACCGACGCGCGCACTACTACTGCGTGCTCGTGCTGCTGCGCGATGCCGGCGATCCGGAGCCGGTCATTGCCGAAGGTCGCTGGGACGGCCGCGTGATCGACGCGCCGCGCGGCAGCGGCGGCTTCGGCTACGACCCGCATTTCGAGGACCTGGACACCGGCATGACGGGCGCCGAGCTGCCGCTCGAAGTGAAGAATGCGCGCTCGCATCGCGGCCATGCGATGCGCGCGCTGATCGCGCGGTTGCGGCAATGAGCACCGTGAACCTCGATACCGCGCCGCGCTTCACGGCCCTGCCGCCGTTGTCGCTGTACGTGCACATCCCGTGGTGCGTGCGCAAGTGCCCGTACTGCGATTTCAATTCGCACGAGGCGCGCGGCGAAGTGCCGCAGCGCGAATACGTCGAGGCGCTGCTCGGCGATCTCGAGCTTGCGCTTCCCCGCATCTGGGGACGCAAGGTGCACTCGATCTTCATCGGCGGCGGCACGCCGAGCCTGTTCGACGAAGCGGCCATCGACAGCCTGTTGTCCGGCATACGCGCGCGCCTGCCGGTCGTGCCGGACTCCGAGGTCACGCTCGAGGCGAACCCCGGCACGTTCGAGCGCAACCGCTTCGCGGGCTTCTACGCCGCCGGCGTGAACCGGCTGTCGCTCGGCATCCAGAGCTTCGAGCCGCGTCATCTGGCGGTGCTCGGCCGCATCCACGACGCCGACGAAGCCCGCCGCGCTGCCGAGGCCGCAATGATGATCTTCGGCAACGTCAACCTCGACCTGATGTATGCGCTGCCGGGCCAGACCGTGGCGGAGGCGCAGCGCGACGCCACCGACGCCCTCGCGTTCGGCACGCCGCACCTGTCGTTCTATCAGCTCACCGTCGAACCCAACACGCTGTTCCATCGGCATCCGCCGCGCCTGCCCGACGACGATCTCGCCGCCGACATCGAGGACGCCGTGCACGCGACGCTGGCCCGCGCCGGCTACACGCGCTACGAGACGTCGGCGTTCGCGCGGCACGGCTTCGAATGCCGCCACAACGTCAACTACTGGCGCTTCGGCGACTACCTCGGCATCGGCGCAGGCGCGCATTCCAAGATCACGCATCCCGACCGCATCGAGCGCGAGCTTCGCTGGAAGCAGCCGCGCGAATACCTTGCGCGCATCGCGCAGCGCGACCCGCTGCAGCAGGTGACGCGCGTGACGCGCGACGAGGTCGGCTTCGAGTTCATGCTCAATGCGCTGCGGCTCGTCGAGGGCGTGCCCGTCTCGCTCTTCGCCGAGCGCACGGGATATCCGGTGAGCGTCATCGCGCGCCCGATCGCGGAAGCGACGCGCCGCGGGCTGCTCGATGCGGATCCGCAGCGGCTGCGCGCAACGCCGCTCGGGCAGCGCTTCCTCTCCGACCTGCAGGCGCTGTTCCTGCCGGATAGCCGGCCAAGCGCCGCCGTTCCGGTCCATGTCCATGCGTGAGCCGTTGCACGCGCTGACGCTGCGCGACGCCGCAGCGGCGATCCGCAACGGCGACCTGCTTCCTGTCGATCTCGGCGAAGCAGCGCTCGCGCGCGTGGGCGCCACCGAGCCGGCGATTCATGCGTTCGCGCACCTCGACGAAGCGTACGTGCGCCGCGCGGCCGCAGCCGCCGGCTCGTCGCCGGCGCGGGCGCCGCTTCGCGGGATCGGGATCGGCGTCAAGGACATCATCGACACCGCGGGGCTGCCGACCGAGATCGGCACGCCGATCTACGCGGGACGCCGGCCGGCGCGCTCGGCGCAATGCATCGAGCGCCTGCACGCGGCGGGCGGGTACGTGCTCGGCAAGACGGTGACGACCGCGTTCGCCTTTCTCGATCCGGGTCCGACGCGCAATCCGTGGAACCTCGCGCACACGCCCGGCGGATCGTCCTCGGGTTCGGCCGCTGCGGTGGCGGCCGGCAACGTGCCCGCCGCGTTGGGCACTCAGACCAACGGCTCGGTGATCCGTCCCGCGGCGTTCTGTGGCGTCGTGGGGTTCAAGCCGACCTCCGGCGCGCTGCCCTGCGCCGGCATCCACCTGTGGAGCGAGACCTTCGACACCGTCGGCACGTTCGCGCGCACCGTTGCGGATGCCGCGCTTCTTGCAAGCGTGCTCGCGGACGCGCAGCGCATTCGCGCCGACGTGCAGGTGGCGGAATCGCCGCCGCGCCTCGCGGTGCTTTCGGCGTATCCGTGGACCGACGTCGCGCGCGACAACGCCGAAGCGCTCGCGACGGCCGCGGTGGAGCTGCGCAATGCCGGCGCGACCGTGACGGCCGTCGGCTACCCGCCCGCGTGGCGCGACGCGCATCGCGTGCATCGCACGATCATGCTGTACGAAGGCGCGCGTGCGCTGGCTTCGGTGCAGGCCACGCATCGCGAGCAGATCTCGCCGTCGACCAACGCGGCGCTCGACGAGGGACATTCGATCAGCGAGGCGGACTACCGCGCGGCGCTTGCGGCACGCATCCAGGCAATCGCGTACTTCGCCGACTGGATGGCGCCGTACGACGCGGTCGTGTCGCCGTCGACGATCGGCGCCGCCCCGGAAGGGCTCGGGTCCACGGGCGACCCGGGCTGCTGCACGCTGTGGTCGCTGACCGGCTTTCCGGCGATCAGCCTGCCGATCGGCTTCGATGGACGCGGTCTGCCGCTCGGCCTGCAACTTGCCGCACGGCAGCACGCGGACGATGCGCTGCTCGGCGTCGCGGCGTGGTGCGAAGCGCGGCTCGGCTTCGGCGCGCGCATCGCGCCGGTCGTCGCACACGCATGAAGCGCGCGAAGCTTCATCCGCCGCCCAAGCCCCGCAATCCCGTCGCGCGCTCGCCGATTCTCGGCAAGGGCGGCGTGCACGAGAAGTCGCGCGGCGCGAAGCGACGAGCCGAGCGCGTCGCGCTGCAGAGATCGCTGCGCGAAGGCGGCGAGGAGCACTAGCACGCATGACGCTGTCCCGCCGCGATCTCGAGGAAGGCCGCATGCGCACGGTCTACGTCGAGGCGCTCGGGCAGCATGCGCTCACCGACGAGGAGCTGTCTGCGTCGCTCACCGCGACGCTCGCGCAGCGCCCCAAGGGCGCCGGCTGGTGGGTGTTCGCGTACGGGTCGCTCCTGTGGAACCCGCTCTTTCCATTCGCCGAGGCGCGGCGCGCGCGCGTGCATGGCCTGCATCGGCGCTTCTGCCTGTGGTCGCTCGCTTCCCGCGGGCGTCCCGATCAGCCCGGGCTCGTGCTCGGGCTCGATCGCGGCGGATCGTGTCACGGCGTCGTCTATCGGCTGCCCGCCCCGCTCGCGATCGACGAGCTGCATCTCCTGTGGCGACGCGAGATGGTGACCGGCGCGTACACGCCGCGCTGGGTCAAGGTGGAGGTGCAGGACAAGCCCATGCAGGCGCTGGCGTTCATCGTGCGCCGCGACCATTCGCAGTATGCGGGCGAGCTCGACATGGCCAAGCAGGCGCGGGTCATCGCGTCGGCGTGCGGCGCGTTCGGGTCGTCCGCGGATTACCTCGAGCGCACGCGCGTTGCGCTCGTCTCGCACGGCATCGTGGATCCGTATCTCGAGTCGCTCGCGAAGGCGGTGGGAAAGCTTTGTCCGCCTGCGGCGCCTGCGGAAGGGCACGAGCCGGGAGAGCCGCCGGTCTAGACTGGCTTGTCGTTCCCGCGAAAGCGGGAATCCGGCGGCGGGCAAAGACGCTGGGTCCCTGCTTTCGCAGGGACGACGGCTGTGCCGTCGCATTCGCAGGGACGACGATCAGACCGCGATGTGCCTGCCGCCGTCCACGTGCAGCGTCTCCCCGGTCACGTACGGCGCGTCGGCGAGCAGGAAATGGATGGCTTTCGCGATGTCGTCGGGTGAGCCCTCGCGGCGCAGCGGCGTGTGCGAGATGATGCGCTGGCGCGACAGCTCGTCGAAGGCGCCGTCGTCGGGCCACAGGATCGGGCCGGGCGCGATCGCGTTGACGCGCACCTCGGGCGCGAGCTCGCGCGCGAGCGAGCGCGTGAGGCCCATCAACCCCGCCTTGGCGGTCGAGTACACGACGTAGCTCTTGAGCGGCCGCTCGGCATGGATGTCGGTGATGTTCACGATCGCGCCCTGCGTCTTCTTCAGCGCGGCGGCGGCCGCCTGCGCCAGGAACAGCGGCGCCTGCAGGTTCGTGCCGATGAGATCGTTGAAATGCGCGGCGGTGATCTCGCCCACCGGCGTCTGGAAGAACGACGACGCGTTGTTGACGAGCCCGTCGAGGCGGCCGAACGTCTGCACCGTCTGATCGACCAGCGACGGAAGCTTCGCGAGATCGAGCAGATCGGCCTGGATGAGCGCGACCGAATTCGACCGCACGTGATTGAGCTCGGCCTGCAGCAGCCGCGCCTCGCCGGCCGAGGTTCGATAGTGCAGCATGAGCGAAGCGCCGGCGCCGTGCAGGCGGCGGCAGATCGCGGCACCCACGCGTCGTGCGCCTCCGGTGATCAGAACGACCTTGCCTTGCACGCGAGTGCTTTCAGTCGGCTAGACTCTGTTCAATCTAGCACAATCGCCTGCCGCGAGCGCGCTCGCGCCCCGACCGTTGTCGTCCCTGCCGCACGCCCGATTGCCCCTGCCCGACCCCGACGCCCGCGCGCACAGCGCGCGCGTGGTCGCGGCGGTCGAGGCGGCCATCGACGAAGCCGGCGGTTTCCTGACGCTCGAGCGCTATCTCGCGCTCGTGCTGTACGCGCCGCGCCTCGGCTATTACGTGAGCGGCACGGCCAAGCTCGGGCGCGAAGGCGACTTCGTCACCGCGCCGGAGCTCACGCCGTTGTTCGGCGGCGCGATGGCTGCGCAGGTGGAATCCATCCTCGCCGCCACCCGGGCACGCCTCGTCCTGGAGCTCGGGGCCGGCAGCGGCGCGCTCGCGGCCGATCTCTTGAATGCGCTCGGCGAACGCGATGCATTGCCCGGCGGGTACGCGATCGTCGAAGTGAGCCCGGCATTGCGCGAGCGCCAACGCGGGACGATAGCCGAGCGTGCGCCTGCGCACGCGCACCGCGTGACGTGGCTCGATCGCCCCCCGGGGAGCGTCGACGGCGCGATCGTCATGAACGAAGTGCTCGATGCCGTTCCCTGCCACGTCGTCGTGCGGCGCGGCGACGCATGGCTCGAGCGCGGCGTGGCTCGCGGTGCAGGCGGCCTCGAGATCGCCGAGCGGCCGCTGCACGACGGTCGCCTGCGCGACCTGGCGCGCGCGCGATTCCCCGCCGAAGCCGACTACGCGAGCGAGATCAACCCTGTCGCCGAAGCGCTGGTGGAGACGCTCGCGCGATCGCTCGAGCGCGGCGCGATGCTGATCGTCGACTACGGCTTTCCGCGCGCCGAGTACTACCATCCGCAGCGGCGCGAGGGCACGCTGGTCGGCCACTATCGCCATCACGTGCACGGCGATCCGCTGCTCTGGCCCGGGCTCACGGACCTCACGGCGCACGTGGACTTCACCGCGATCGCCGAGGCGGGCGAGCGCGCAGGGCTGCACGTCGCCGGCTTCGCGTCGCAGGCGGGGTTCCTCCTCGGGTGCGGTATCGTCGACCTGCTGGCGCGAAGCGGAGAGCCCTCGCAGGCGTCGTATGTGCGTGCCGCATCGGCCGTGCAGCAGCTCACCTCGCCCGCGGAAATGGGCGAGCTCTTCAAGGTGCTCGCGCTTGCGCGCGGCAACGACATCGAGTGGCCCGGCTTCACCCTGTCCAATCGCATCGAACGCCTTTGACATGAACGCTTCCTCTGCCGACCTCGACGCCTTGCGCGCCGATCTCGCGATTGCCAACCGCATCCTCGTCGACCAGGGCGTGCTCGACGCATTCGGTCATGTCAGCGTGCGCCATCCGGCGCGAGCGGATCGTTTCCTGCTGGCACGCAACATGGCGCCCGCATCGGTCACGCCCGACGACATCCTCGAGTTCGACCTCGACGGCGAGCCTGTGCAAGCGACACCGCACAAGCCGTATCTCGAGCGCTTCATTCATGGCGAGCTGCTGCGCGCACGACCCGATGCGATGGCGGTCGTGCACAGCCATTCGCCGGCCGTCATTCCGTTCGGCGTCGCGCAGGGCGTGGCGCTTCGCGCGGTGAGCCACATGGGATCGTTCCTCGGGACCGGCACGCCGCTGTTCGAGATCCGCGAGGTTGCCGGCGACGCGAGCGACCTCCTGATCCGCGATCAGGCGCTGGGACGCGCGCTCGCGCGCTCGCTCGGCGCCGGGCCCGCGGTGCTGATGCGCGGACACGGCGTGACCGTGGTCGGCACGACGCTTCGCGAAGCGGTCTTTCGCGCCGTGTACACGGAGTTCAACGCGCGCATCCAGGCGGATGCGTCGAAGCTCGGGCCGGTGATCTTCATGACCGCCGGCGAAGCGGCCGCGTCGGCCGCCACCAATGCTTCGCAGATCGACCGCGCGTGGAACGTGTGGAAGGCGCGGGTCGCCTGACGCGGCGCTACCCGCGCGGGTTGTCGTAGCAGCCGAGCAGCAGCCAGCCCGCGAAGGTCACGAGCAGCACGCACACGGCGATGCAGCCGTTGGTGTAGAAGAACGCCGCCGAGAGCATCCAAGCGAGCGCCTTTTCGAGCACGGCCGCGACGCCGAGATTCGCGGCGGTCACCACGAGCCAGCGGCGCATGTAGATCGGCAGGTAGCGCCGCTGCGCGAGATTGTGCTGCCACGCGGCCGAGCGCTGGTAGACGCCCGCGGCGTTGCGCACGTCGACGAACAGCCACTCCCAGAACCAGTAGCGATAGAGCAGGCTGTGCAACGATTCGCCGAAGACTTCCTGCCGCGCGGCCATTGCGCTCCCCGCGTGTCGGGTGATGGTTTGAGTGGCGGCGCCCCTGCGCGTTCACTCGCCGGGCAGGCCTTGCCTCACAAGCCGAGCCACGCGATGGAGGCGGCCTCGACGTCTCGATTGGGTGCGACGAAGCCCTTGTAGCCGCTGGCTGCGAGCGCCTTGCGTCCCGGGTCGGTCTGGCCCAGGTTGACGAGCACGTCCCGGATGCGGTCGCGCTCGTCGGCGGACAGCCTCGTCGACGCCACGAACTGCTTGATCGGCACGCCGCGCGAGCGCGCGAATACCTTGCCGCCCTTGTCGGTCCAGTGCTTGACGACTGCGTTCGCGGCCGTCGCGCCCACTTGCGCGAACCCGTTCTCCAGGTAGAACGGCACGGCGTCCTGGTAGCGGGTGTTGATCAACTTGACCTGCGTGGTGAGGTTCTCCGTGCGAAGCATCGCCTTGACCATCGCGGTCGTGATCGAGTCCGGGTCCGGCGAGACGAGCACCTGGCCCTTGATGTCGCGCAGATCCTTGAAGGGCTCCTGCGGCATCGCCAGCAGCGACACGGCGTACTCGGTATAGCCGCTCGTCCACGCGACCGCCTGGTAGCGGCCCGCCTTGACCTCGGCCAGCGCGACGTGCGCCGGATGGATGTATGCGACGTCGTATTCCTGCTTCGCAAGCCCGGCGCGGACGTCGTCGTAGGAGGGGACGAGCACCAGCCGGACGTTGCGATGCAACGCCCGGCCCATCGCCTCGGCGACGGGCTCGAACTTGTCGCGGATGTCCTTGGGCGTGGCCTGGTAGGTGACGCCCTCGGTCACCGAAAAGACCAAATCGGTCGGTTGCGCGGAGGCCGAGGCCACCAGGCCGACCGCCACGGCGAAGACGCACAGCGAGCGTGCGAGCATGTCGTTTCGTGACTGAAAAAGGTCGCCGCGGTCCGGCGGACACCCTCGTCCGCCGATCTCGGGCCGAACCCAAGTGTAAGCACAACGTGTGCCCGGACGAGACGACGCGTGCACCACCACCACATTTCGTGCGCGCTCGCACGCGCGTCGCGTGTTGCCGGGGCGTGGCCCTGTTACGAGTGTAGCCGGTCCGAGCAGGCCGCAGGGCTTGAGGTCGCGGCTCGCCCTCCCAATAGTCTTTTTACGATCCATCGCGGGCGAGCGAGCATGCGCGTCCCTGCGCGTGCCGTCGCAAGCCCGCCAGCGAGGTTCGAACATGCGCCTTCTTGTTGCCGGCGCCACGGGAGCGGTCGGTCGACCCCTCGTGCGCCAACTCGTCGAGCGTGGGCACGAGGTCGTCGCGACGACGCGAAGCCCGCAAAAGCTCGACGCACTGCGAAAGGCCGGCGCCAGGCCGATCGTCCTCGACGGACTGGACCGGGACGCCGTGGCGCGCGCGGTCGCCGACGCTCGGCCCGAAGCGATCATCCACCAGATGACCGCGCTTTCGGCGACGCCCGACTTCAAGCATTTCGATCGATGGTTCGCGGTCACCAACGAGCTGCGGACCAGGGGCACGGACAACCTGCTCGCGGCCGCGCGCGCGACGCGCGTGAGGCTCTTCATCGCGCAGGGCTATACGGGCTGGAACAATTCGCGTGGGCAAGGCAAGCTCTCCACGGAGGACGATCCGCCCGACCCGCATCCGCCGAGCGCCCAGGCGCGGACGATGGAGGCGCTTCGCTATCTCGAGCGCGTAGTGCTCGACGCGCCGCTCACCGGGGTGGTGCTTCGCTACGGCAATCTCTACGGGCCCCATGCATCCGACGCGATGGTGGCCATGGTGCGCAAGCGCATGGTGCCGATCGTCGGCAACGGCTCGGGTGTGTGGTCGTGGCTGCACGTCGACGATGCTGCAGCGGCGGCAGTGGCTGCGCTCGAGCGCGGGTCTCGCGGCGTGTACAACGTCGTCGACGACGAGCCCGCGCCCGCGTGCCAATGGTTGCCGTGGCTTGCACAGGCGGTCGGCGCGAAGCCGCCCTTTCACCTGCCGGCGTGGATCGCCCGCTTTTTCATCGGTGACGCGGGCGTTCGCTTCATGACCGAAGGGCGTGGCGCGTCCAACGCGAAGGCGAAGCGCGAGCTGCGACTGCAGCTCACGTGGCCGACGTGGCGTGACGGATTTCGCGCCGGGCTGGCCGAGGCCGCGCGAGCGGATTTCGAGCACAGGGCCGCCGCGTGAGCGCGGCGCGCCCTTGCAGACTGAGATCTTCCGGAGTGGTACGCATGACTGCAAAGCTCGTTCGAGCATTCGCGCTCGTCGTCGCGGTTGCCTTCGCAGTGCCGGCGGCGGTCGCACAGGAAGTCGTCGCAACGCCGCCGGCGAGCCGGACGTTTGCGCTGGGTGCGCTGCAGATCACCGTGTTGCGCGACGGCAGCCTCGCAGTTGCCAACGACGGCTCGGTATTCGGATTGAACGCGAGCCCCGACGCGGTCGCCGCCGTGCTGCGCGAAGCGGGTGCGCCGACCGGCACGATCCACCTCGACATCGACGCGCTGCTGATCCGCATGCCGGCGCACCTGGTTCTCGTCGACACCGGCTACGGACGCGAGGGGCATGGCGTGCTGAAGCAAAGCCTGGCTGCCGCCGGTGTGTCACCCGCGGATATCACTGACATCTTCATCACCCATTCGCATCCCGATCATGTCGGCGGCCTCGTCGACCCGGAGGGACGCTCGGCTTTCCCCCGCGCAACGATCCACATGTCGGCGCGCGAATGGGAGTACATGCAGCACCAGCATGACGCGCAGCCGATCGCCGCAGCGGTGCGATCGCAGGTGAAGACATTCGAGCCCGGGCATTCCATCCTGCCCGGCATCAAGCCGATCGCGCTCTACGGGCACACCCCGGGCCACGTGGCGTACGAGATCACCTCGCAGGGCCGGAAGCTCCTCGACATCGGCGACACGGCGCACAGCTCCATCGTGTCGCTCGCAAAGCCCGACTGGACCATCGAGTTCGACGCCGACCGGGCGGCGGGTGCAAGGCTTCGGCGCGAGACGCTGGCGCGCCTCGCCGCATCGCACGAGCTCGTCTTCGCGGGGCATTTCCCCTTTCCGGGTGTCGGCCGCGTGGTTCGCGCGGGCGACGGGTTCCGGTTCGTGCCCGAAGTGCCGAATGGGCGTGCCGGCTGATGCAGCGTTGCGCGCGACCGCGCGCGATTTGCACCAAATTCCAGCGCGCCGCGCGAGCCGCACATAGCGGCATTTGCAGCGGCTCGTTTTGGGGCACAAAATCGTGGCGCCGGCACTCCGATCCGGTGAAACCTGCCGTTAGCGGCATGCCAGATTCAACACGTGCAACGGAAGCCACAATTCTTGCCATGGCCTCCGAGAGGAAACCCCATCGAATCGTGGCCCGCGCGTACCCAACTGGAGAGAAGCCATGAAACGTATTCAGCTCGCGCTACTGTCGATGCTGCTCGCCCCCGCCGCTCACGCAACGCTGCCGGGCGACAGCGCTGAAGGCGAGCGGCTCGTCGTGGCGAACTGCACGAGTTGCCATGACACGCGCGTCTTCAGCCGTGCCGACCACAAGATCCTGTCGCTGGACGCGCTCAAGCTCCAGCTTGCTTCGTGCGGTCATGGGGCGAAGAAGGAATTCTCGGCCGCGCAGACCGACAGCATCGTCAAGTACCTGAACGAGCGGTTCTATCACTTCCCGTGACGGCGAGTCGGCCGCTCGACGCGAACCATTCACAAATGCACGGTTCATGAGAACACGAAACGGGTGCCCGTGTAGGAACGCAGTACCTTCCCGGGCATCTCCGCCCTGGCCTTCTCGTAGAACGGTTCACCCGTGCAGTGCAGCGGAATGATGTAGTCGATGTTCATTTCCTTTAGCGCAGAGACAGTCTGCTGCACATACTGGTCTTGATACGGCGCCAGGTGAAAGCCACCGATAAGCGCATGGACCTTTTCGACGCCGGATGCAGCCTGCGCTTGCTTGACGGCATTGACCACCCCACGATGGCTGCAAGAGGTCAGAAGGACGAGCCCCTTGCCCTTGAGGTTGAATCCGGTCGCGATCTCGTGCCGGAATTGATCGGGGACGAGGGTCTGCGTCCGCTCGTTCTCGGGAAGCCCCTCAGCATAGCAGCCCACACCACCTTCCACGCCGATTTTCATAGCGGTCGGCGACAGTAATTTTTCGAAGCTGCGCAGTCCGATCTGGCCACTAGTGAAGCCATGGTCGGCGACGAGCGAAAGTCCTTCCGCATATGTGACCGACACGTTGGCGTCCTTCAGTGCCTGACGATCGAGCACACCGAAGTCACCGCGTACCGGTGGTCCAGTCCACTGTCTCGAGCAGAAGCAGTCTTCGCCGCCGACATAGAGCGGAAGTCTGGGCTTGAGCCTTGACTTGTGCTGCTGGAGAAATCCGACGAGTCCTCCGAAGTGGTCATAGTGTCCGTGGCTCAGCACCAGGGCATCGAGCAGAGACGGGTCGATGCCGAGCAGCTCGGTGTTGTTGATGAGCGCTTCGGGGGTAAATCCAAAGTCCATGAGCACGCTACGGGTCTCGGTACCGCGACGCGATTCGACATGCATGGCCAGACCGAATTCGCTGACGAGCGTGCGGCGGGGTGGACGGTCCTTCTGGATGCCCCAACCGAAGTGCTGGATCTCGAGACCTTCCTGCGTTCTGCCGGGAGCGACGGCAAGCTGATAGCTGTCAATCACCACGCGCACCGCGAGTCCATCGATTTCGGGCACCGGTCCGGAAATCGTCGCTGCTCGCACGGGCTTCGTGTCCCCCAGCAGCACCGCAATCATTGCGGCCAACACGCCCGCGCCGCCAGCACAAAGCGCATCTCGACGGCTGATCGGAAAGGCTTCCTTCCTGGCCATGATCGACACCTTTCACCGGCTTGCCGTCAGGGGATGTCGCGGCAGGATACGAGTACAATTTCGCCTGCACAAGCGACGTTGTGCGTCAAAATTCCGTGTCGCTGTTTGTCGTAAATGGCAATGGCATCGACTCCCGCGCCGGCTTCACCGAGCGCGAACTCGTCAGCTGATGCGAACGCTGCGTTGCGTGGGTGGAAGCAGATTGCCGCCTATCTGCATCGGGACGCTCGCACCGTGCAGCGATGGGAGCGAACCGAACATCTTCCGGTGCATCGTCAATTGCACCTCAAGCTGGGCACCGTCCATGCCGTTCGTGCCGAGCTCGACGAATGGCTCGTCAACCGGACTTCGCCGCCATCGCCTGCGCAGACCCCATTCCGCACACGAGATGCGCGAGCCTATGAGCTGTACCTGAAAGGCAGGCAGCTGTTCCATCAGTTTCGGCGCCGAAGCTTTGAACGCGCCAGAGAGATGTTCACCCGTGCCATCGATCTCGACCCGGAATTCGCGCTCGCGCATTCGGGTCTTGCCGACTGCTGCTCCTACCTCTATCTCTATTGGGAGCCGACGGTGGATAACCTGCGGATTGCGGATTCAGCGAGCCGTCGGGCGATCATGTTGAGCCCGGACGTTGCCGAAGCGCAGGTTTCGCGCGCAGTGGCATTATCGACGTTGCGCAACTACGCAGACGCCGAAGAGGCGTTTCGGATTGCCATTCGCATCGATCCCGATCTTTTCGAGGCCCGCTATTTCTACGGGCGCGCCTGTCTGGCGCAGGGAAAATACAAGGAGGCCATCGCGCCGTTGCGATCAGCGTGCAGGGTACGCCCCGAGGATTACCAGGCACCCGCGCTGCTGGGGCTCGCCTACACGGGTTTGGGGCGCCGCGAGGCGGCGTCGCGCGCCTGCGCGCAAGCGGTCAAAGTTGCCGAGCAGCAGTTATCGGTGACTCCCGGCGACGTGCGCGCATTGTATTTGGGAGCGGGGTGCCTGGCCCGCATCGGCCGGCGAAAAACCGCGTTGGCATCGGCGTCGCGAGCTCTCGAACTGGACGGCGAGGACTCCGCCGTTCTGTACAACGTCGGCTGCCTCTATGCAGTCCTGGGCCGGAAGGCCGACGCCTTGAGATGTTTGAAAAAAGTGGTGCGCTCGGGATGGCGCAAGGAATGGATCGAGCACGATCCGGATTGGGCGGCTCTGCGCGGGCAAAAGGAGTTCGTCGCCCTGGTATCGTGACCCGTCCATCATTCGCGAATCGATCGCTGTGGGGGCGTTCGTGAACAGGTGCATACGGCCAGAAGCAGCCGTCGCTCGGATCGCATGAAAGGAGCCGCTCGAACCTGCTGGACCGGCGCGAACTGAAGCGCCTCCCATCGACGGCTGTGGCGCACATCTGAAAATAGTTGACTAGGAAACGACTGCCGACCCTGACTGACACGCTGCTTCTAGCCAATCCGCCCTCGGCGACGTTCAATACGATGATGAAGGTCGACACCGAGACCGGCGCGACCATCCAGCACGACTTCGGCAACCGCATCGCCGGCGAGGCCGCGTTCATTCCGTGCAGGTTGAACAGCCGTGAAGACGACGGCTACGTCGCCACCTTCGCCTTCGATCCCGTGGCCGGGACCAGCGATTTCGTCTTGTTGGATGCGGCGCATTTGGCGGACGAGCCGGTCGCGGTAGTGCGCATGCCCCAGCGCGTACCGCAGGGGCTGCACGGAAACTGGATGGCGATGTAAGACGCGAGCAGCACTTGCCAGCGCGCAACGAAGCAGGCGATAAGATCACAATCGGGTGCAAATGGTCATTCGCCGGACTGAGCAACGCGACATCGATAGGATGAAGGACTCGTCGCACCGGTTGTGCATCGCGCCGATGATGGACTGGACCGACCGTCATTGCCGGTTCTTCCTGCGGCTCATCACGCGCCATGCGCGCCTGTACACGGAGATGATCACCGCGCCGGCGCTTTCGCATGGCGACGTTCCGCATCACCTGGACTTCGATTCGGCCGAGCATCCGCTTGCGCTGCAACTCGGCGGCAGCGATCCGGCCGAACTCGCGCACGCGGCGCGCCTGGGGGCGGCGTTCGGCTACGACGAGATCAACCTCAATTGCGGCTGTCCGTCGGAGCGCGTGCAGACGGGCAGCTTCGGCGCGTGTTTGATGGCCGAGCCGCGGCTGGTCGCGCAGTGCGTCGCCGCGATGCGCGCTGCCGTCGACGTCCCGGTCACCGTCAAGCATCGCATCGGCCTCGACGCCGACGAGAGCTACGGCTTCGTGCGCGATTTCGTCGGCACGGTGGCCGAGGCGGGCTGCGACGTCTTCATCGTGCATGCGCGCAATGCGGTGCTGAAGGGACTGTCGCCCAAGGAGAACCGCGAAGTGCCGCCGCTGCGCTATGAAGTCGTGCGGCAGCTCAAGCGCGACTTTCCGCGGCTCGCGTTCGTGCTGAACGGCGGCATCGTGGACTGGGACACCGCCGAGCGCGAGATGGCGCACGTCGACGGCATCATGCTCGGCCGTATCGCCTATCACGATCCCTATTTCCTGGCCACGGCCGATGCGCGCGTCTTCGGCGACGACGCACCGCCGCGCAGCCGCGCCGACGTGATGCGCGCGATGGCGGACCATGCGGCGGTCCACGTCGGCGACCGAACGCCGCTACGCGCGATCACGCGCCACATCCTCGGGCTCTATCACGGCCAGTCGGGCGGGCGGCGCTTTCGCCGGATCCTCTCGGACGCTGCGCGGCTGCGCGCCGACGACACGAGCCTGTTGCTCGAGGCATTGGCGGCCGTCGAGCCCGCGTATGCCTAGGGCGCGGGCGCCGGTCACATCCTCGGAGCGTCGTCCTCGATGTAGGCGCGCACGATCGACTCGAAGTCGCGATCGGCCCGCATGCCGAGCGATGGACCGAGCGCCGGCGCGAACCGGGCGGGCCACGTCTGCACGATGCGGTCGATCGCGGGGTCGAGGCTCCATTTCACGCGCGCGGCGACGTCCTCGCCCGCGACCGAACGCAGCGCCTCCACCATCTCGCCTACGCCGACGCACAAGCCCGGCACGTTGATCGAGCGCGTGTCGCGGAACTGGCTGGGCTTCGCTTCGTGCCCGGCGATCAGGTTGTGCACGACCGTGCGCGGCGACTGCACCCACATGCGGGTGCCCGGCGACACGGGGCAGATGCCGTCCACGCCGGAAACGGGCTCGCGAATGATGCCGCTCGCAAACGACGACGCCGCGCGATTCGGCTTGCCGGGCCGCACTGTGATCGTCGGCAATCGCATGCTGCGTCCGTCGATGAACCCCTTGCGCGTCATGTCGTACACGAGGAACTCGCCGATCGCCTTTTGCGTGCCGTACGACGTTTGCGGCTTGATGGGCGTGTCGTCGGTGACGGGGTCGGGAACGTCTCCGCCGAAAACCGCGAGCGAGCTCGTGAACACGACCTTCGGCGGCGCGCGCAGCTTGCGGCAGCGCTCGAGCAGAATGCGCGTCGCGTCGACGTTCACGCGCATGCCGAGATCGAAATCGGCCTCCGCAGCGGCGCTCACCACCGCAGCGAGATGGAACACGCTGTCCGTTGCGGCGGGCAGCGCGTCGTCGATGATGCGCGGGTCCGTGATGTCGCCGACCAGCACGCGCACGCGCGGATCGACCGGCGGATTCGAGGGGGCGACCTGGTCGAGCAGCGTCAGCGACGTGATCGCCTGCGCTTCGCCGCGTGCGCTCGTGAGGGTCGGCCGCTCGAGAAGGTGGCGGGCAAGGCGGCTGCCGATGAAGCCGGCGCCGCCGGTGATCACGATGTGCATCGATCGCGCTCGCGCAAGGAAAAGGGATCGCTATGATATCCCTCCTCATGGAGCGCGATGCGGCGCGGCGCGCCGCGTTAGCCATCGAAGGCGTGCGCCTGCACGCGGCTCGAAGCTGCACATACGCTAGAATCGTCGCGCCATGAGCCCGGTTCACGGCCCGCGCCGCCTCACCATCGCCACGCGGCAGTCGGCGCTGGCGCTGTGGCAGGCGGAGCACGTGCGCGCGCGCCTGTGCGCGCTCCATCCTCACCTGAGCGTGGAGCTGCTCGGCGTGACCACGCAGGGCGACCGCATGCTCGATCGTCCGCTCGCCTCGATCGGCGGCAAAGGGCTCTTCATCAAGGAGCTCGAGGTCGCGATGCAGGAGGGCCGCGCAGAGATGGCCGTGCACTCGCTCAAGGACGTGCCGATGGAGGTCGCCGACGGTTTCGTGCTCGCGGCGATCAGCGCGCGCGAGGATCCGCGCGACGCGTTCGTATCCGAGCGCTACGCGTCGCTGCACGATCTTCCAGCGGACGCGCGCGTAGGCACGTCGAGCCTGCGCCGCGAAGCGCAGCTTCGCGAGCGATTCCCGTCGCTTCGTGTCGAGCCGTTGCGCGGCAACGTGAACACGCGCCTGCGCAAGCTCGACGAAGGTCGCTACGACGCGATCGTGCTCGCCGCGGCGGGCTTGAAGCGCCTCGGGCTCGGCACGCGCATCCGTGCGCTGCTCGAGCCCGACGAGAGCCTTCCCGCGCCGGGGCAGGGCGCGCTCGCGATCGAATGCCGCGCCGAGCGCGCCGACGTCATGGCGGCGCTTGCGCCGCTGGCCGATCTCGGCACGACGCTCGCTGCGACCGCGGAGCGCGCGTTCTCGCGTGCCCTCGGCGGCAGCTGCCAGATGCCGCTCGCGGCGTACGCGGAATGGGAGGAAGGCCGTTTGTGGCTGCGCGGCCTCGTCGCGAGTCGCGACGGCCGCGACGTGCTGCGGGGCGAGATCGAGAACGACGTCGTCGAGGCCGACGATGCCGAGGCGCTCGGCGCCTCGCTGGCCGACGATTTCCTCTCGCGCGGTGCCGCGCGTTTCACGGGCCCGCACGCGTGAGAGCCGCGGGCCCGCTTGCGAACGTCGGCGTGATCGTCACGCGGCCGCCGCGGCAGTCCGCGTTGCTCGCGCAACGACTGGCGAGCATCGGTGCGCGCCCCATCGTGTGGCCGGCCCTGATCATCCTGCCGCCGGACGATCCGGCGCCGCTCGCGCGCGCGCACGCGCACCTCGACGACTACGATGCCGCGATCTTCGTGTCCGCGAATGCCGTGGAATTCGGCGCGCCCGACCCGGCTCGCTGGCCCGCAGCGCTGCCGATCCTCGCGCCGGGCATCGGCACGGCCGACGCGGTTGCGGCCGTCGGGCTACCCCCGGCGCGCGTGCCCGAGTCGTCGTTCGACAGCGAGGGCCTGCTCGCGCTGCCGGAGCTTTGGAAGGCCGACGGCAAGCGCATCGTGATCTTTCGCGGGGACGATGGACGCGCGCTCCTCGGCGACACGCTGCGTGCGCGTGGCGCGACGGTCGACTACGTGACCTGCTATCGGCGTGCCGCGCCGGCGAGCGGCGCCGAAGGGCTGCGCGACTTGCTCGAAGCCGGAGAAGCACACGCCTTGACGCTCACGTCCGTCGAAGGGCTCGCCAATCTCGTCGATGCGCTCGGCGATCGCGCGAGGCCGTTGCTGTCGCCACTGAAGACGTTCGCGCCGCATCCGCGCATCGTCGCGGCCGCGAGTGCCGCGGGCCTGGACGCCGTCGAGACACCGCCCGGCGACGCCGGCGTCATGACCGCATTGCTAGAATGGTTCTCGCAGCATCCCGTCGAGAGTTTCCCTCTCCCCCGTGGGGGGAGAGTGTCAGGGTGAGGGGGCGTCTAGAGCATGACGAACGACATCGACATCCTGGTCACTGCGCCGCTGCCGCCTTTCCTCTACGATCCGTTGAAAGCGGACTACCGCACGCACGACTACCATCGGGCCGCCGATAAAGCCGAGATGCTGGCCGCACAAGGCCCGCGCTTGCGCGGCCTCGTCCAGGGCGGCGGTACCGTCACGCCGACCACGCTGCTCGACGCATTGCCGAAGCTCGAGATCATCTCCGTGTTCGGCGTCGGCTACGACGGCGTGCCGGTGGCGTATTGCAGGGAGCGCGGCATTTTCGTCACCAATACGCCGGACGTTCTGACCGACGACGTGGCCGATGTCGCGGTCGCGCTCGTGCTGATGACCGGGCGCGGCTTCGTTCGTGCCAACCGTTTCGTCCACGCGGGCGAATGGCAAAAAGGCTCGCCGGAGCTCACCGTGAAGCTCTCGGGCAAGCGCGTCGGGATCGTGGGCCTCGGCCGCATCGGCAAGGCGATTGCGCAGCGTCTCGCATCGATGGGCATGGCCGTTTCGTACACCGGGCGCAAGGCGCAACCGGTGGCGTACACGTACGTGCCCGATCTTCGCGCGCTCGCGGCGCAATCCGAGTTCCTGGTGATTGCCTGCCCCGGCGGCCCGGCCACGCGTCACCTGATCGACGCGGAGGTATTGAAGTCGCTCGGCAGCAAAGGCACGCTGATCAACATCGCGCGCGGCTCGATCGTCGACGAGCCGGCGCTGGTCGACGCGCTGAAGAAAGGGGTGATCAAGGGCGCCGGTCTCGACGTCTTCGCCGACGAGCCCCACATTCCCGAGGCATTGCTCGGGATGGATCACGTCGTGCTGCTGCCGCACGTCGGGAGTGCCACGCACGAGACGCGCAAGGCGATGGGCGACCTGTGCAAGGCCAATCTCGACGCATGGTTCAACGAGCGCAGGACGCTGACGCTCATCCCCGAGCTGGCGGGGTCGGAGTAAGGTCGCAACGACGGGGGTCGGAGTCAGTTTGCGGGTCGTGACCCTGACCCCGTCAGTCGTCCGGCGCCAGCGGCGCGGCGGCCGGCTGCTTGCGCTCGCTCGGCTCCCACAGCACGATGAAGAGCGCGATCACGACGAAGCCGAGGGCGAGCCATTCCTGCATGCCGGGGCGCTCGTTCAGCACGAGTATGCCGGCGAACACGCCGACGACCGGAACCGGCAGCGACGACAGCGACGACACTGCGACGGGCAGCGTGCGCGCGAGCGTGAACCACGCCCAGTGCGCGATCGTGCCGGCGAGGAAGACGTTGTAGAGGACCGCGAACCAGCCGCGCGGCGACAGGCTCGCAAGGGTCTGCGTCAACGGCTGCGGGTCGAACAACGGCGCAGCGAGCGCAATCGGCAGCCATCCCACCAGCATCATCCAGCCCGACAGCGTGTTCTGCGCCACCGCGGGCTTCCACTTGCGCAGGAGCACGGTGCCGATTGCCCACGCGATCGCAGCGAGCAGGATCAACATCGCGCCGTACGGCGCATGCCGGATCACGCCGATTCCCTCGCCGATGAGCAGCAACATGCCGGTCGTGCCGAGCGCGAGACCGGCGATCTTGCGCCGTGAGAGCGGCTCGCGCAGCACCACGGCTGCGATGAGCGTCGCCCAGATGGGCATCGTATAGGCGAGGATCGCGCTTCGCCCGGCCGGCAGCTGTTGCACGCCGAAGAGCACGAAGCCGTTCCAGCCGGCGATGTTGAGCGCGGCGAGGACGCCGAGGCGTCCCCACCACGCGCGCGGAATGCGCACGCTGTCGCCGCTCAGGTGCGCGACGAGCAGCATGCCGATCGCGGCGAACGGCAGCGTCAGGCCGCGAAACGTGAGCGGCGCGAGCTCGCTCACGCCCATCTTGAGCACGGGCCAGTTGCAGCCCCATACGAGCGTCAGCGTGGCGATGGGCAGGAAGGCGCGCGCCGCCGACGGCGCGCCGACCGGCACGGTTCGATTCATCGCCGCATTGTAGCGTCTGCATGTCGTGTCCCTCTCGGGGAGAGGGTGAGGGGCGCGTCTTCACGCGCTTTCGCCGTACTTGCTCCGATGCAGCGCGCGCGCCTGCGCGACCCATCCGTCGCGCCGGATGCGCCCCGGAAATTCGTGCAGCCGCGCGTCCATCTCGTCGATGTCCCGCTCGCTCCAGCGCGCGATCTGGCGATACGTCGCTATGCCGAGCTGCTGCAGCATGCGCTCGAGCACGGGCCCGATGCCCACGATGAGCTTGAGATCGTCGGGCGAGCCGCGCTCGCCGAGTATCGGCGGCGGCGCATCGTTCTCGAGGTCGACCACGATCTGCCGGTAGCGCGCGGTCTGCGCGTGCGCGTCGGCGAGCTCGCGGTACAGACGCCGCCGATCCTCCGCGAAGTCCAGCAGCTCGCCGATGCGCGCATCGCGCTCGACGAGCGTGCGGCGCAGCCGGTCGCTCTCGGCTTCGTAGGCGACGACGAGACGCGTCCTTTCCGCGGCGATGCCGTCGTCTTCGCGCCGTGGCTCCGCGAGGCGCGCCGCGATCGGTGCGGCGACCGGACGGTCGCGGCGCGCGTGCATGCGTCCGAGCCGATAGGCCACGACGCACGCGATGACGATGCCGATGAGCGCAAGCAGGGACAACCCGTTCACGTCGTCCTCTCGCAGGGATGCGATGTCGCGGCCGGCGGCGAGCGGCGGCATTGTATGCCGCGCGAACTGCGTCCGCCACCGGGCAACGCCGCATGGACTGCTAGAATCGACGCGGGCCGACCATGCAGGACTTCCCCGAATCCGATCGCGGCGCCGCGCCCGCTCCGCCGGATGGCGCGGCGGCCGCCAGCGTCGCCGGATCGTCGCCGCGCGAGACGTCGCGACTCGCAGGCATCGCGCTCATCGTGACGATCGCCGTCGCGGCCGCGGCGCTCTACGGCTGGCTCGACCTGCGGCGCGAGGTGCGCGACCTTCGCGCCAACGTCGCCCAGCGCCTCACCGCCGCCGACAGCGCGATCGCCGAGGCGCGTGGCCGGGACTCCGATCTGTCGAACGCGCTGCGCGACTCGCAGGCGAAGCTCGCGGTGCTCGAAGCGCGTCTCGCAGAATCGCAATCGCAACAGGCTTCGCTCGAGGCGCTGTATCGCGAGATCGCGCCGTCGCGCGACGAGCTCGCGTTGACCGAGGTCGAGCAGGTGCTGTCGCTCGCCAGCCAGCAGCTCACGCTCGCCGGCAACGTGCAGGCGGCGCTCGCCGCCGTGCAGCTTGCCGACGCGAAGCTCGCGCGGCTCGATCGCCCCCAGTTCACGGCGCTGCGCCGCGAGCTCGCGCGCGACATGGATCGTCTCAAGGCCGTTCCGTACGTGGACGTCGCCGGCATCTCGCTGAAGCTCGACCAGACGCTCGACGCCATCGAACGCTTGCCGCTCGCGCGTGACGAGCGCCTGCCGGAGCCGCCGCACGCCGCGCGCGACGCCAACGAGCCGCAGTGGCGGCGCCTGCTGCGCGATGCGTGGGCCGAGCTCCGCTCGCTCGTTCGCATCGAGGTGTCCGACCGGCCCGCCGCGCCGCTGCTCACGCCGCAGGAGGATTATTTCCTGCGCGAGAACCTTCGCCTGCGCCTGCTGGCCGCGCGTCTGGCCTTGCTGTCGCGCGACGAGCGCGCGTTCAGGACGGACCTCAATGCCGCCCACGAATGGATGGAGCGCTATCTGGATACGCGGCAGAAGAACGTGCAGGCGGCGATCGCGACGGTCGCTCAGCTCGCCGCCACGCCGATGGCGGCCGAGATGCCCGACCTGTCGCGCAGCCTCGAGGCCGTGCGCACGCTACGGGCCGCAGGCGAGCACGCAGAGCGGGCCGCCGCGACGCCGGCCGCGCCTTCGACCCGGGCGAAGTGAGTGCGTGCCCTGATCGTCTTCCTGCTGCTCGCCGTCGCGGCAGTGCTCCTCGCGCTGCTGTTTCGCGTCAACGACGGCTATGCGCTGTTCGTCGCGCCACCGTATCGCGTCGAGCTGTCGCTCAACACCCTGCTGATCCTCGCCGTGCTCGCATTCTTCTTCGTGCACGGCGTGCTGCGCCTCGCGTCGCGCCTCGCGCGCCTGCCGCGCGAGGTGCGTGAGCATCGCAGGCGGCAGCAGCAGGACCGTGCGCGGGGGCGCCTGGACGCGGCGGTGGTCGCGCTCATCGAGGGGCGCGACGGCAAGGCGCGACAGTTCGCGAGCGAGTCGCTCGAGATACCGCACTCGTCCGCGGTGGCGGCGCTGGTGGGCGCGCGCGCCGCGCTCGACATGCACGATTACGAGGGCGCGCTCGCGCTGTTGCGCCGCCCCGACGCGCAGGCGACGAGCCTCGCGGTGCCGCGTCTCATGCTCGAAGCGGAAACCGCGCTCGAGCGCGGGCACGCGGCCGATGCCTTGGCGCGGCTCGCCGACCTTCGCCGCGAAGCAGGATTGCACACCGCGGCGTTGCGCCTCGAGCTTCGCGCGCTCACGGCCGCCGGACGCCACGGCGACATTCCGCCGCTCGTCGACCAGCTCGTCAAGCGCAAGGCGTACGAGCCGGCGCAAGGACAGGTGTTGCGCGCGCGGGCGCACGCCGAGGCGATCGCAGCGCTCGCGCACGATGCGGCCGGCTTGCGCGGGTACTGGGCGCGCTTGTCCGAAGCCGACCGCGAGCAGGCGCCTGTGGCGGAAGCGGCGGCGCGCGCCCTGCTCGCACAGGGCTCGGACCGCGAAGCCGCGGACATTCTCGCGCGCGCGCTCGATCGGCAATGGGAGCCGCGGCTCCTCCAGTGGTACGCGGAGTGCCGCACACCGGATCCCACGCGACAACTCGAGACGGCCGAGCGCTGGCTCGTCGACTACAGCCAGGATGCGGCGCTGCTGTACGCGCTCGGGCGGTTGTGCGAGCGCCAGAAGCTTTGGGGCAAGGCGCAGACCTATCTCGAGGCGAGCCTCGCCCTCGACAATCACTGGCGAACGCAGCTTGCGCTCGGTGAGCTCTTCGCGAGCCTCGGGCGCGCCGACGAAGCGAACGCGCACCTCGCCGCCGCACTGCGACTCGCGATCAACGCCCTCGAGCCGGCGGCACGCTAGGCGCTGCTGTGCCATGGCGAACTTCGTCCCGCTCAAGCAGTACATGCTCTATTGCCTCGACCGCTTCGTCGAGCGGTACGGGCTCGCGCCGCCGTTCCTCGAGGTCGGGTGCGGCAAGGGCGACGTCAGCGTGCATCTCGCGAAGAAGGGCTGGCCGGGGCTCGCAATCGATTTTTCCGACGTGGCGATCGTGCACGCGCAGCGCGCGCTCGCTGCGCATCCGCAGGTCGCCGTGCGCCGGCAGACGCTGTCCGAGACGCGCGGCGCGTTCGCCACGATCCTGGTGTGGGACGTGCTCGAGCACATCGAGGACGACCGCGCGGCGCTGCATGCCATCGCCGACCTGCTCGTTCCCGGCGGCCAGGTGCTGATCGCCGTGCCGAGCAATCCGCGCGAGTGGCGCTGGGACGACGCCTTCTATGGCCATTTCCGCCGCTACACCGTCGAGGAGCTCGCCGCCAAGCTCGCGGACGCCGGCATGCAGTCGCAGGCGTTCTGGGACTTCACCTATCCGCTGTTCTGGGCGTTGCGCCGCGCGTACACACGCATGAAGCGCCCGCCGCGCGCGTTCGACGGGCAGGAAGCCGCCACGCGCGCGAGCGCGACCGTGAGCGCATGGGAGCTGCCCCTGGTGTCGCGCGTGCTCGATGGCAGTGCGCTGCTGTGGCGGCCGCTGCATCCGCTGCAGTTCCGGTTGTTCCGCCACGCGACCGCGCGTGGCCACGAGTTCTTCGCGCTGGCCAGGAAGGCCTAGTCGCTGGTGCGTACCGGCGAATCGGCCGACCCCGAGGCTTCGCCGCGACGAAAGAGGCGATGGCGGTAGAGTCCCGTGCGCGCGAAAAAGGCGAGGAGCGTCGTTCGAACCACGCCGAAGCCGTAGCGCACGGACCGGGGAAAGTCGATCGAGCTCGCTTCGGCGAAGTAGCGGGTGGGCACCGACAGCTCGCCGACGCGAAATCCGCCCAGCACGGCTTGCGCGAGGATCTCGTTGTCGAACACGAACCCGTCCGAATTGTGGTGCCATGGCAGCGCGTCGAGCAGCTTGCGCGAATACGCACGGTAGCCGGTGTGGTACTCGGAGAGGTGTGCGCCGATCAGCACGTTCTCGAACAGCGTGAGGCAGCGGTTGGCGATATATTTCCACCACGGCATGCCGCCGGCGAGCGCCCCGCCGCCGATCATGCGCGAGCCGATCACGATGTCGTACACGCCGGACACGATCATGCCCGCCATGGCGGTGACCAGGCGCGGGTCGTACTGGTAGTCCGGGTGGACCATGACGATGATGTCCGCGCCCCGGTGCAGTGCTTCGGTGTAGCAGGTCTTCTGGTTCGCGCCATAGCCGCGGTTGTCGGGATGCCGGATCACGTCGAGGCCGAGCGCGTGCGCCACGCCGACCGTGTCGTCGCCGCTCGAGTCGTCGACCACGATCACGTCGTCGACGACGTCGTGGGGCAGGTCGCGCCACGTCGCTTCCAGCGTCAGCGCGGCGTGATACGCGGGCATGACGACGACGATGCGCTTGCCGTTGAGCATGGCGTGGCGCGCTACTCCCGCGGCGCGGCGAGCGCCTGCAGCGCGCGCGGCTGCGCGATGCGCCGGACCTGCTCGCGCAGCCGCGATTCGTCTTCCGCCAGCATCGCGTCGTCCATGCCGGCGCGCGAGCACACGGTGCGCACCATCCAGTCGTTCACCCGCGGATCGAAGTGATACAGGTCGGTGTAGCGATCCAGGTCGTGCGTGATGGCGGACTCCGCCTGGAGGTCGTAGATCCTCGCGTTCGCAAAGCCGCGCAACGCTTCGCGCACGTAGCGCTTGAACGCCAGCGTGACGTCGAGCTGGTCGCGCTGCGCGAAATCGAGCCACACGAGGATGGAGTAGGGCGGCCAGACGATGTCGAACTCGGTGTCGGGATGGCGCGCGACGATCGGCAGCAGGTTGGCGTCGAAGCTCGCGCGCATGCCGTCGAGTGTACGCGGCGGCTGCCGGTAGCGGGCGTTGAGGTCCGACAGGTCGAGGCCTCGCAGCACTTCCTCGCGCCCGAATCGCTTGCGCGGCGCCCAGTACCAGGGGGCCTCGGCGTCGGTTCGGTATTCGCCCTGCGGCGAGTCCGCGAGGATCGCCCACGACTTGCGCAGGACGTCGAGCGAAAGCAGGTACGGCAGGTCGTTGAACGGGTTGTCGTCGTACAGGTAGCGCGGCAGCGGGCCGGCGACGTCCTGGCGCGCATCGGGCGGGCCGGCGAACGCGTTGAAGTCGAGCACGGCGATCACGCGTCGCACGTCGCGTGCACGAAGCGCGGTGTCGACGATCAGGCGCTGCTCCGAAACGCTCATCGCGGGCATCGCGAGGTTCACCGCGGTCCCCCCGCACGCCGCGTCCACCACGTCGGCGCGCGTGTTCTCCATGATCGACGAGCCGCTCACGATGGTGTCGTAGCGCGCATGCTTGGCGATGCCCGGGTCGATGTAGCGGTGCATCAGCGTGTAGAAGCGCGGCGCAGCCGCGAGGCGGTAGTGCTGGAACGGGTCGACGACCGCGTTCACGGCGCCCACCGCGGTCGCGATGGCGAGCGTCGTGCCGAGAACCGCGAGCAGCCAGCGGCGCGATGCATCCATCTAGAAATTGAAGTAGATGAACGGCGAGACGTTGCCGAGCTGCAGAAGCGCGGCCACGAGACCGGCCGTGACCGCCGCGCCGTTCACGAGCCGCGGGCGGAACTCGGCGACCATGCGATTGGAGTTGCGCGCGCGAAGGCAGAGGACGAACGCGCCGATCGCGACGATCGCGGGCCATGCGCCCGTGAGAGCGCCGACCGCCGGTATCCAGCCCGTGCCCGCGGCCGGCACGCCGGACAGACCGACCATCGCGCGCAGCATCGCGACGGCGTCACCGAGCGAGGCCGCTCGAAAGAATACCCACGTGCACATGACGAACAGCATGGTGATGGCCCATGCGAGCAGGTTCGGCAGCTCGAGACCCAAGCGCCGCCACAGGCGCAGCGTTACGAGCCCGACGCCATGCAGCACGCCCCACGCGACGAACGTCCATGCCGCGCCGTGCCACAGCCCGCCCAGCGCGAACGTCACGAGCAGGTTGGCGAGCGTGCGCGCCTCGCCGCGTCGATTGCCGCCCAGCGGGATGTAGAGGTATTCGCGCAGGAACCGCGACAGCGTGATGTGCCAGCGGCGCCAGAAATCGCGCAGGTCGAGCGCCCGGTACGGTGAGTCGAAGTTGATCGGCAGCCGGATGTTGAACATCAGCGCGGAGCCGAGGGCCATGTCCGTGTAGCCGCTAAAATCGAAGTAGATCTGCAGCGTGTACGCGAGCACGGAAAGCCAGGCGCCGGGCATCGACTGCTGCGCAGGGTGCGCGAAGCCGGCGTCCGCGATGGGCGCCAGCGTATCGGCGATCAGCACTTTCTTGGCGAGGCCGATGCACAGCAGGAACAAGCCGGCCGACAGGTTCGCGCTGCGCGGGCGCTTGTTCGAAGGCGAGGCGAACTGCGGCATCATCTCGCTGTGATGCAATATGGGACCCGACAACAGATGCGGAAAGAAGCTCACGAACAAGCCGTACTGGTTCAGGCTCGGCTCGCTGGCCTTGCCTCGCCGGCAGTCGACCAGGAACGCGATCTGGGTGAACGTGAAGAAGCTGATCCCGAGCGGCAGCGCGATGTGCAGCAGCGGCACGTTGCGACCCGTGGCGGTGGCGAAGGTTTGCAGCGCGAAGTCGGCGTACTTGTAGACCGCGAGCGCGGCGAGGTTCGCGCCGATCGCCAGCGGCAGCAGCCAGCGATTGGACGCCGGTGCGCGCTGCAGCGCGCGGCCCAGCACGAAATTGCCCACGATGCTCGCGACGATCAGCGGCAGATCGGAAGGCTTCCACCAGGCGTAGAAGAACAGCGACGCGGCGACGAGCCATGCGATCGCCCACGCCGGCCTTCGCGACAAGAGGAAATAGCCCGCCAGCGCGGCGGGCAGGAAGTAGACGAGGTATTCGTAGCTGTTGAACAGCATGGCGTGGCGAGGCGCCGTCGCGCCGGGGCGCCATTATTGCAGGCTGGCGCGCGCCGGCCATTCCCGGGGCTGTCATTGTCGAGCCTGCGGTTGGCGTGAGCGCGGTGGCCTTCAGCGCCGTGCGCCGCGGGCGCATCGCATGGGTGGCGTTGGGCGCGGTCGCGCTGGCGTCGGCCGCATGGCTGCGCTTCTGGCAGCTCGACGGCCAGGTGCTGATCGACGACGAGTGGCACGCGATCCATCGCCTGCTCGTCGCGGACGTGAGCGAGATCGTCACGCGCCTGGGCTACGCCGACTACAGCATCCCGCTCACGGTGCTCTTCCGCGTGCTGTACGACCACGCGATGCTGTCGGAGCGCTGGATGCACGTTCCGGCGGCCATCGCGGGTGTGGCCCTGCTGGTCGTCGGGCCATGGCTGCTGCGCCCGTGGTTCGACCTGCGCGTGCGCATGGCATGGATCGCGCTCATGGCCATTTCGCCGCTGCTGGTCTACCACAGCAAGGTCGCCCGCCCCTATCCCTATACGGTGCTGCTCGCGCTCGTCGCGATCGTGTGCTTCGAGCGATGGTGGCGCGAGCGGCGCATCGGCAATGCCGTGGCGTACGGCGCTGCAACCTTCGTCGCGGGCTACATGCATCCGGTCGTGCTGCCGTTCGTGCTCATGCCGCTCGCGTATCACGGCATCGGGTCGCTGCGACCATTGGTGCGCGAGCGCAGCGGCCGGCCGTTGATCCGTTGCATCGCCCTGGGGCTCGTCGTGTTCGCGCTGCTCGCCATCGCGCTGCTGCCTCCGGTGGTCAACGATTGGTATCAGTTCGCAGCGAAGGCGGGACGCGATGCGGTGACGATGGAGAGCGTCTACCGCACTGCGCTCATGCTCGCCGGTTCACGGCATGCGGCGGTGGCAGCGGTCATCTTCGGACTGGCGGTCTACGGCTGGTTTCGATTGCGCCGCCGCGATGCCGCGTTCGCGCGATATCTGGCGGTCGTGCACGCCGTTTCCGCCGTGGCCGTTGCGGCGAGCGGCGCAACGTGGATCTTCCATCCGCTCGTGTACGCGCGCTATCTGCTGCCTGCGCTGCCTTTCCTGCTGCTGCTCGCCGCGGAAGGTGCCGTAGGCATCCTCGAGCGCGCACGCATGCGTTTCCCGGCGGCGCTCGTCGCGATCGGGACAGCGGTGCTGTTCCTCGCAGGCCCGTTGCCCGACATCCTGTACTACCCCAACCAGTTCTTCGGCCACCTGCGCTTCCAGTACGACTACGATCCCGACGAGAACCCGTACGTCACGCAGGTTCCGAAGGAGCCGGTGCCCGCGTTCTATCGAGAGCTTGCGCGTGAGCCGCCGGGATCGGTGACGCTGATCGAGCTGCCGTGGCGCCTCGAGTCGAACTTCGATCCGCATCCGTGGTACCAGGAGGTGCACCGGCAGTCGATCCGCATCGGGCTCGTGACGCCGGTGTGCGGCACGCGAACCTTCGGCGAGTATCCCGAGGGCGCGGCGGGGCTCGTGATGCGCAACTTCGTGCACCTCTCGGCGATCCTTCGCGGCGAGACGTTCGGTGCCGACTATCTGGTCGTGCACTTGAAGCCGTGGAAGACGCCCCCGGACGCCGAGGTCGAATGGCCCGACATGCGCGCCTGCCTGCCGCGCATCACCGCGCGCCTGGGGCCGCCCCTGCGCCAGGACGACGATCTGGTGGTCTATCGACTCGCGCATTGAGGCCGGGACGTTCGACCGTCTGGCCCCCGGTGCACGGCTCGTCGATGCGCCTTGGCAGCACCACGTCGCTTTGCGCCGGCGCGTACCACATCTCGACCACGATCGTCGCCGCGTGGGCCTGCACGCCGTCGACGACGAGCTCGTAGCTCGACACGACCTCCGCATTGCGGCGACGGCGCTCGGCGGCGAAGGCGTCGCCGGCGTCGCGGGGATAGACGACCTGCTCGTAGTCGGCCATGAGGCGCAGATCCGGCGCGCAGGCATGCCGGAAGCTCACGAGCCGCTCGAGCGTATAGGCGTCGGGCAGCAGGTAGGGCAACAGGCCGCCGGTCAGCACGAGCATGCGCGGCGCCCGGTCGGTCGATCGAGCGCGTGTCGCCCAGTCGCGTCGGATGTCGCCCGCCTGCGCTGCGACGAGATCGAGAAAGCGCGCGGTGTGCCGCGCGCCGATGGTCGAGAATTCGTGGAGCTGGTTGCCGGCATCCTGACGTACGAACGCCAGCGAGAGATTCGGATTCTCGCTCTCGGTGTACAGGAACCGACCGAGCGCGGCATTGAAGATCAGCGCGGCGACGGTCAAAGCCGCCAGCCGTGGCGCCTGCACGTCGGGGACGATCGGCCCGCGCAGCAACACGAGCGCGACCGCGGGCGCGTACGGGACGAAGATGCGATACGCGTACATCATGTGCCGCGTGCCCGCCCACACGCCATAGAGCAGCTCGAGCGACGCGCCCATGACGACGGCCCAGTGGACGCCGCGCATCGGCCGGGAGAGCTCGCCGGCCAGGAACGGGACCCAGAGCAGCGACAACACGAGGAAGCTGCCGGTGTAGGGGATGCCCTTCGCGAGGTCGTCGAAGGTCAGGCTGCCGCCCTTCACGTAGAACGACGTGGGCAGGACGTCGCCGTAATACACGCGGCAAAAGGCGAGCCACCCGATCACGGCCAGCGCTGCCAGCGCGGTCGCAACCCGAACCGGATGCGCGTTGCGGTGTCGCCACGCGGCCACGCCGGCGATGGGTGCCGCGTAGAGCACCGCGTCGTAGCGCGTGAGCACCGCCAGGGCGCAGAGCAGGACGATGGTCGCTGCGCCGGCCTCCGTGTCGGAGCTCGACGCGATCGCCGCGATCGCCAGGCACAGTGCCAGCAGGAGCGGAGTCTCCAATCCGCCCACTGTCCAGAACGCGACGAACGGGCACGCAAGCGCGAGCGAAAGATACAGCGCACGACGCCGCGGATCGCGAAAGCACCGCACGGAAACGGCTACCAGGCACACCGTCGTGACGATCGCGGCGCCGATCTGATACGCGCGCACGGCGTGCGTCGTCACGCTTCGGATTGCCAGCATCAGCACCACGTGCAGGGGCGACGTGAATGCGTCGACGCGCTCGCCTGGATTGAACACGAGGCCATGTCCTCGGTGCCACTGCTCGGCGTACCGCGCGACGATGTAGGCGTCGTCCGCCCGCAAGTCGAGGAACGCGGCCTGCAGTATCGCGGCGAGGGCCACCCCCACCGTGCACAGGCCAAGGCCGAGCCATGATTCGCTACACTTCGCCCTTCCCCGCGCGGCGGGCGCAAGACTCATAGCGATAGTCCGGCGCTACACAATGGAATCCCGGGTTCGGGTACGCGGCAACCTCGCCGTCCAGCCGTGCGCACGTGCGGCGGACGGTGCCCGTCCGCTGATCGTCGATCTCGACGGCACGTTGCTGCGGACCGACCTGCTGATCGAGACGGCGAGCGCGTACGTCATTCGCAATCCCTTGCGTGCGTTCTCGTTGCTTGCCTGGTCGATTCGCGGGCGTCCTTACCTCAAGGCCCGCCTCGCCGCGTACACGTCGGTCGATGTCGCTACCTTACCGTACAACGAGCCGCTGCTGGCGTGGCTCCGTGAACAGAAGGATCGCGGTACGCGCCTGGTCCTCGCCACGGCGACGCATCGGGCGCTCGCCGAAGCGGTCGCGTCGCACATGGGCTTGTTCGACGAAGTCCTTGCGACGGAGACGCGCAATTTGAAAGGGCCCGCGAAGGCCGAGCGCCTCACCCAGCGCTTCGGCGCACACGGCTTCGACTACCTCGGCGATCATCGATCCGACCTGCCGGTGTGGGCGGCCTGCCGTCGCGCGTGGCTCGTAGCGCCCGATCGGCCGTTGCAGGCCCGCGCGGGAAGGCTGGGCCTCGAGCTTCAACCCGTCGTGCCTCGCGAGGCCCGGGCACTGCGCGCGTGGTGGCGCGCGCTGCGCGTGCACCAATGGCTCAAGAACCTCCTCGTGCTCGTGCCGCTGGTGAGCGCCCACCGGCTCACCAGCGCCGGCGACATCGCGAGCGCCGCATGGGCGGTCGTGTGTTTCTGCCTGCTCGCATCGGGCGCCTACCTCGTCAACGACCTGGCCGACGTCGCCGAAGACCGCAGGCATGCGACCAAGCGCGCGCGTCCCTTCGCCAATGGCGACCTGCCGCTCGCCCAAGGCTGGGTCGCCGCGCCGCTCCTCGTCGCGCTGTCGCTTGCGCTCGCGTACGGGCGCCTGCCCCTGCTCGCGTGCGCATGGCTCGTGGCGTACTTCGGCCTGGCTCTTGCGTACTCGCTGCGTCTCAAGCAGACGTTGCTGCTCGACGTGGTCACCTTGTCGATCCTCTACACCCTGCGGCTGCTCGCCGGCGCAGCGGCGATCGAGGTTCCCGTGTCGATATGGCTGCTGACCTTCGCGCTCTTCATCTTCACGAGCCTCGCGCTGATCAAGCGGTATGCCGAGCTCTTCACGCTCGGCCACGTCGCGGAGGCCGCTCCAGGCCGCGCCTATCGCGCCGCGGACCGGCCGCTGGTCGCGGCGCTCGGCGTGGGCTGCGGGCTCGTCTCGGTGGTCGTCCTCGCGCTCTACATCCAGGATCCGGCGACCGCCCGGCTGTACGACCGTCCCGGGATGATCTGGCTGGCGTGCCCGATCCTTCTGTACTGGGTTGCGCGCGCGTGGGTCGTCACGCATCGCGGCGGCATGCGCGAAGATCCGGTGCTGTTCGCGCTGCACGACCGGGCCAGCATCGTCTCGGGCGTGCTGTTCCTCCTCGTCTTCTACCTTGCCGCCTGACGTGCGCGTGACCGGATGGGCGCGGTACCCGGCGGCCGAAGCGGCCGTGACGAGCGTGGCCTCGCGCAGCGCATGCATCGACGCCGTGTCGGCGCCCGGACGCCTCATCGCGCGCGGCGCAGGGCGCGGCTACGGCGATTGCGCGATGAACGATCGAATCGTCGACATGACGCCGCTGCGCGGCATCCAGTCGTTCGACGCGCAGACGGGCGTCGTGCAGTGCGCCGGCGGCGCACTGCTCGGTGACATCGTCGAAGCGTGCCTCCCCCACGGATGGTTCCCGGCCGTGACGCCCGGCACGCAATTCGTCACCGTCGGCGGGGCGATCGCGAGCGACGTGCACGGCAAGAATCATCACCGCGTCGGAACGTTCACCCGGCATGTCGTGCGCTTCGACCTGCTGTTGGGCGACGGCCAAGTCATGGACTGTTCGCGCACCCGGAACCCCGATCTGTTCCATGCGACCTGCGGAGGCATGGGACTCACCGGCATGATCCTGGGAGCCGAGCTGCAGCTTGCCCGCGTCGCCTCGGGTTTCGTGGTGCAACGGAGTCGTCGAGCGCGATCGCTCGACGAGCTGCTGGAGCTTTCGGCCGCCCATGGCGATGCCGCCTACTCCGTCGCGTGGATCGATTGCGTGGCGACCGGTGCACGCATGGGTCGCTCGGTGCTGTTCGTCGGCGAGCATGCAACCGAAGGGTCGTTGACGCCGCCCCGGCGACACGGCCGGGCAGTGCCGGTCGACCTGCCGGCATGGATGCTGAACCGGCACTCGATGCGGGCGTTCAATGCGCTTTACTATCGCCGGCATGCAAGCGAGGCACCTCGGGTCGTATCGTACGAGGAATACTTCTACCCGCTCGATGCCTTGCGCGATTGGTATCGGATCTACGGCGTGCGCGGCTTCCTGCAGTATCAGCTCGTCCTGCCGCTCGAATCCGCGACCGAGGGCATGAAGGCCATCCTGCGACGTGTCGGGGCGTCGGGGCGTGCATCGTTCCTGTGCGTCCTGAAGAACACCGGGGACGCCGGCGACGGCGTGCTGTCCTTCCCGATGAAGGGCTACTCGCTCGCGATGGATTTCAAATGCGAAGCCGCGGCGTTCGATCTGCTCGACGAGCTCGACAGCGTCGTGGCGGACTGCGGTGGCCGCATCTACCTCGCCAAGGACGCCCGCATGAAGCCGGGCACGTTTCGACGCGGCTATCCCCGCTGGCAGGCGTTCGAAGCCGTGCGCGCCCGCTACGGCGCAGCGGGAAAGTTCTCGTCGATGCAGTCGCGGCGGCTCGGGCTGCAGTGAGCAACGTCGTCATCTTCGGCGCCACATCGGCAATCGCGGAAGCGGTCGCCTTGCGCTTCGCACGCGCCGGCGACGGGCTCCATCTGTTCGCGCGCGATGCCGAAAAACTGGCTGCCGTCGCACAACGCGTGAAGGCGGCGGGCGCGGTGCGGGTCCACGCGTCGCCGATGGACGCGCACGACATCGCGAGCCATCGCCGCTGGATCGACGACGCATCGTCGGCGCTCGGGCACATCGACATCGCGCTCCTCGCATGGGGCTCGCTTGGCGATCAGCGCGCCAGCGAGCGCGACGTCCAGGTCGCGTTGCATGAGCTCGCGACCAATGCGATCAGCGTCATCGCACTCAGTGCCGAGCTTGCAACCTATTTCGAGGCGCGCGGCCAGGGTACCCTCGCCGTGATCGGTTCGGTGGCGGGTGACCGCGGCCGCGGGTCCAACTACACGTACGGCAGCGCGAAGGCAGCGGTTGCTGCCTACTTGCAGGGCCTGCGGGCGCGTTTGTGGAAACGTGGGGTACGCGTGGTGACCATCAAGCCGGGACCTGTCGCCACGCCCATGACGGCGCATTTCGACAAGGGCCTCTTGTGGTCGACGCCCGAGCGGATCGCCGGCAAGATCCATCGCGCCATCGTTCGCGGCACCGACGTCGTGTATGTCCCGGCGTGGTGGCGCGGCGTCATGCTCGTGATCCGCGCGGTCCCCGAGCCGTGGTTCAAGCGGCTTTCGCTGTAGGTGGCGCCGATGACGGCCGTCGCGCTCTCCGGCCGCGAGGCGCCCACGCTGCACAGCCCGCTACGCAGCGCCCGCTGGATTCCCGTCGTCGCCGCGATCTCGACGTACCTCCTCTATGCCGTGCCGGCCGCATGGGCCGGCCGGCGCGGCATCTCGAGCTTCCAGGACGACGCGTTCTACTATCTCGTCACCGCGAAGCATTTCCTGCAGAACGGCACGTTCTCGTTCGACGGCATCACGCCGACCAACGGATTCCATCCGCTGTGGATGGCCGGTGTGGCTGCCGTCCTGAGGGTGATCGGAGAGTCAGCGGCACCCGAACAGCAGATCTTCGCGGTAAAGCTGCTCGAGATCGTCGTGCTCGGCCTCGCGGTGCTGACCTGTTGCCGCTTCTTCCTGCGCGACTCGACGCGGGGCGACGTCTGGGCATGGGGCTATCTGGCGATCGTCCTGCTGCTCGTGTGCCCGTATTACGTGGTATTCCAGCAAGGCATGGAGACCACGCTCGCCGCCTTGCTGTTCGTCCTGGCACTGGAAGCGTTCGTATCGCGACGCAGCGTACGCCTCGCGATTGCGGTCGTATTGCTGTTCCTCTGCCGGCTCGATACCGCGATCTTCGTAGGCGTGCCGCTCGCACTGGCGCACGCATGGGATGGCGAGGGTTCGCGGCGGGGACGAGCCCTGCCGCTCGCAGTGCTCGTCGCGGGCGTGCTCGCAGTGAGCTTCGTCAACGTGCTCACGACGGGCCATGCAGTCCCGATCAGCGGCGCCATCAAGTCGTCGTTTCCGCACGTGACGTTCCATCCGCAGTTCCTCGTCGAGCCGATCAACATCGTGCGCATGTTCGGATGGCGGCACCTGCTCGTCGACATCAACATCCTCCTGGTCGGCGGAATGCTCGTCGGCGATGCGCTGCTGTTGCCATTGGCCAACCTGCCCCCCGGGGATCGCCGGCAAGTTGCGGTGGTCGTGGCGATCGGTCTGTTGCTGCTCGCGAATCTGCTGCTGTTCCAGCAATGGGAGAAGAGCATCGATCCCCGGTATTTCGCGCTGCCGGCGATTGCGGCGCTGTTCGGCGCCGGCACGCTGCTCGGCGCAATCGTGCGCAGAGTCATGGCGAGCGCGGCCCGCCTCGCGCGGGCGTCTGCCCGCGATCGCGAGCGCTTCGCGCGGGCCGCCTCGCTCGCCGCCTGCGTGGCGCTGTCGTCCGTGGGCCTGTCGCTGGAAGCGCTCGCGCTTGCCGGGCGAGCGCCCGTCGTGATGGCGCAACGCGATGATCCGACGCGGCAATTGTTCAAGGACGTGGCGGCGCATCTGCCGCCTGATGCGATTCTCGCCGGCACCGATGTCGGCGCGCTTGCGTTCTGGACCGGACGGCCTGTCGTCAATCTCGATGGTGTGGTCAACGACTACGCCTACCAGGACGCGATTCGCGACCAGCGCTTGCTGAGCTACCTGCACGCGCGCCACGTCACCCACCTGGCAACCGGGCTATGGGACCGGCCGCAGACGTATACGGAAAGGCCGACCGAGCCGGTCTATCTGCACCAGATCGACGCGGCGGCCGTTCGCGGTACGTACGATTGCCACGTCTATTTTGCGTACTCGTACGTTTACCGGGTGTATTCCGACCGGTTTTGCCTTCGCGCCGGCGACGAGGTGTTTCGCCGCGCACTGGGCAAGCACGGCATTGCCGATACGGCGTATGTCGTCTATCGGTTACGGCCGTGACGTTCGTCGCCGGGGCAGGCGGCGCTCGAGCTACCTATGGAGTGCGCGCCTCGGCTTCCGCGGCGTACGTGAAGCTGTCGGCGAAGAACTCTTCGGACGGAAGATTGCGCAGGCCGACGAAGTCGCGCTTCGCGGCGTCGATCATCGCAGGCCCGCCACACGCGTACACCTGGTAGCCCGACAGATCGCGAAAATCGTCGAGCACCGCCTGGTGCACGAAGCCCCTGCGGCCCGGCCATGCGTCGTCCGGCGCGGGATCCGACAGCACCGGGATGAAGGTGAAGTTGCGGCTCTGCTGCTGCCACGTGCCGGGCAGGTCGGGCAGGTAGAGATCGTGCTTGGCGCGCGCGCCCCAGTACAGCACCATCGGCCGGTCGACGCCGCTGTACAGCGCATGCTCGATGATCGCCTTGATCGGCGCGAATCCCGTTCCGCCTGCCACGAAGACGATCGGCTTGTCGGACTCCTCGCGCAGGTAGAACGCGCCGAGCGGGCCTTCCATGCGCAGGATCTCGCGGCCCTTGTACGTGCCGAAGAGCTGATCGGTGAACAGGCCGCCAGGCACGTGGCGGACGTGCAGCTCGAGCAGCTCGTCGGCATGCGGCGGTGTCGCGAGCGAGAAGCTGCGCCGATGCCCGTCCTTCAGCAGGAAGTCGATGTACTGGCCGGCGAGGAACTGCAGCCGCTCGGTCGACGGCAGCTTGAGCTTGACGATCGCCACGTCGGGCGCCGCCCTGGTGATGGACTCGATGCGACACGGCAGGCGCTTGATCTGGATGTCGCCGGCGCGCCGGACCTCGCGCACCTCGATCGTGATGTCTTCCCTGGGCTTCGCGCAGCAGAACAGCGCAAGGCCCTGCGACTTCTCCTCGGCCGTCAGCGTCGACGGCGAATGCGGACCATAGTCCACCGTGCCGGCCAGAATGCGGCCCTTGCAGGTGCCGCATGCGCCGTTGCGGCAGCCATAGGGAATCATCAGGTCGGCGCGCATGGCGGCCTGCAGCACCGTCTCGTCGGTTGCGCAGTCGAACGCGTGATCGCTCGGTTTTATAATGACTCGCATGGATTCTTCGGTAGCCGGGATCGCGACGCGGGCTTCGCTGTCCGCTCCTTGCTCCGGGATCGGATCGATCGGGTGCTCAGGGTTCTGCTGATCGGCTGCGGCGACGTCGCGCTGCGTACCGCCGCGCTGCTCCGCGGTCGCGTGCGTCTCCATGGTGTCACGCGGCGCAGCGACGACGTGCCGAAGCTTCGCGCGCACGGTGTGGTGCCGATCGTCGCGGATCTCGATCGCGGCGAAAGCTTGAGGCGGCTGCGCACGGCGCCGTTCGGCGTGCTGCACTTCGCGCCACCGCCCTCCGAGGGCCGCGACGACCCGCGTACCAGGCGCCTCGTCGCCGCGCTGGCGAAGGCGTCGATTATACCGGAGCGATTCGTGTACGTTTCGACGTCGGGCGTGTACGGCGACTGCGCCGGTGCGCGCATCGAGGAGACGCGCCCGCGGCGCGCGCAGACGCCGCGCGCGCGCCGTCGCGCCGCCGCGGAAGCGACGCTGCGCACGTGGGCGGCCCGCAACGACGTCGCGCTTTCGATACTGCGCGTGCCGGGCATCTACGCCGAGTCGCGCCTGCCGCTCGAGCGCATCCGCGCCGGCACGCCGGTGCTGCTCCCCGATGACGACGTCTACACCAATCACGTCCATGCCGACGACCTTGCGCGCGCCGTGGTCGCAGCGCTCTTCCGCGGCAAGCCGAACCGCGTGTACAACGTCACCGACGACGCGGAGCTCAAGATGGGCGCCTGGTTCGACGCCGTCGCCGACACGTTCCGACTCTCGCGTCCGCCGCGCATCTCCTGGGAAGAGGCGGAGAATCGCATCGCGCCGCAGCTCCTGTCGTTCATGAGCGAGTCGCGCCGTCTGTCGAATCGACGCATGAAGCGCGAGCTGCGCGTGCGCTTGCGCTATCCCGTGCCGCAGGCGCTGCTCGGCGAGGTCGCCGCGCGCGCGCCGAAGAAGCAATTGACGCTGCCCCTGGGATGACGGACACGACCGCGCAGCGCCCGGCGCTCAACTGGCGGCAGCGCATCGACGCGTACGAGCGCCTGTTGCGCCTCGACAAGCCGATCGGCGTGCTGCTGCTGTTGTGGCCCACCCTGTCGGCGTTGTGGATCGCCGCGCTCGGCGCGCCTCCGCTCAAGCTCGTCGTCGTGTTCGTGATGGGCACATGGCTGATGCGCTCGGCCGGCTGCGCGGTCAACGACTGGGCGGACCGGGACTTCGACGCGCACGTCAAGCGCACCGCGGACCGGCCGCTCGCCGCGCGCCTGATCGCGCCGTGGGAAGCGCTGGCGCTGGGTGCCGTGCTCGCCTTCATCGCGTTCCTGTTCGTCCTGACGACCACCCGTGCGGCGATCATCTGGTCCGTGCCGGCGCTCGCGATCGCCATCGCGTATCCGTTTCTCAAGCGCTTCTTCGCGTTGCCGCAGGCTTTTCTCGGCATCGCGTTCTCGTTCGGCATTCCGATGGCCTACGCCGCGGTCTACGACGCCGTGCCGCCCATCGCGTGGGCCTTGCTCGCGCTGAACCTGTTCTGGGTCGTCGCCTACGACACGGAGTACGCGATGGTCGACCGCGACGACGACCTGCGCATCGGCATACGTACCTCCGCCATCGCGTTCGGACGCTTCGACGTCGCGGCGGTCGCGCTGTGCTATGCGGTCTATCTGATCGGCATGGCGGCGGCGGGGCGCGTTCTGCAGCTCGGCTGGCCGTATTACGCCGGGCTCGTCATCGCGGCGGCCATGGCAGCCTGGCACGTCTGGCTCATCCGCACGCGCGAGCGGGCCGCGTGCTTTCGCGCTTTCCTGCACAATCACTGGCTCGGCTTCACGATCTTCGCCGGCGTGGTCGCGGATTACGCGGTGCGTCTGCACGCGTGGCCGCGCGCGTGGTGAGCAGCCGTCGCCGTTCCGGCGGATGACACTCTCGAGCGCCATGGAGTAGAGTCGCGCCTTCATCGCACACCCGGGTGAGACGATTCGACTCCTGCTGATCGCGCTGTTGCTGCATGCCTGCGTGTGCGCGGCGGCTGCTGCGCCGCCCGTCGCCATTCAGACGGTGACGTTTCCGTCGCTCGATCGCGACATCGCGGGTCGCAACGTGGCGTTGCGGGGCTTTCTGCTGATGCCGTCCACGCCGCGTCCCGCGTCGGGCTATCCCGCCGTCATCGCGCTGCACGGCTGCGGCGGGCTCTATTCCACGCGCAAGGGCCATGAGCAGGAGCTCGCCAATAACATGCGGCTGCGTGCGCGGCTGTACCTTGCCGAAGGATTCGCCGTGCTGTTGCCGGACAGCTTCGGGTCCCGCGACGCGCGCGAGGTATGCACGATACGTGTCGGCGAGCGCACGATCACGTCGGTGCGCCGCCGTCTCGATGCGCTTGGCGCGCTGGACTACCTCGCGCATCGCAGCGACATCGCGCGCGAGCGCATCGCGCTGGTCGGCTGGTCGCACGGCGGCAGCGCAGCGCTGTACGCCATCAACATCAAGGATCCCGAGGTCGCCGCATTTCGAGCCACGCCCGGAGAGCCGTTCTTCCGCGCCGCGGTCGCGTTCTACCCGGGCTGCCGCACGGCGCTGAAGGCGAAGGAAGGCTGGGATCCGGGCGTGCCGACGCGCATTCACATCGGCGACCTCGACGACTGGACGCCGCCGGGCCCGTGCGTCGATCTCGGCAAGGCCATGGCGGCGCGCGGCGCCGACTTCGACGTCGTCACGTATCCCGGCAGCCACCACGCTTTCGATGCGCCGACCGGCAGGGTCGTGCATCGCGACGACGTGCCCAACGGCGTGCATCCGGGAAACGGCGTGACGGTGGGGCCCGCCCCGGGCGCGCGCGCCGCGGCCAACATCCGGGTGCGCGCCTTCCTGCGCGACCGGCTGGCGTCGTGAGGCGTCGGCCCGCGCGAACATCCTGCGATACGAGGTGGCGAGCATGGATCTGGGCCTGACCGGCAAGGCGGTGCTCGTGACGGGCGCGAGCAAGGGCATCGGGCTCGCGTGCGCGCGCGCGTTCGTGCGCGAGGGCGCGCGCGTGGCGATCGTGTCCCGAAGCCGCTCCAATCTCGATGCGGCGCTCGCGCACTTCGAGGCCGCATCGCGACCGGTCGCGATCGCGGCCGATCTCGTGCGTGTCGACGAGGCGGAGCGCGCCGTCGACGAAGCGGAAGCCGCGCTCGGTCCGCTCGACGTGCTCGTGAACTCCGCGGGCGCTGCCCGCCGCTATCCGCCCGAGGAGCTCGACGCCGCTGCGTGGCACGCCGCGATGGATGCGAAATTCTTCAGCTATATCCATCCGCTCGACAGCGTCGTTCGCCGCATGGCGGCGCGCGGGCGCGGAGCGATCGTCAACGTCGTGGGACAGGGCGGCAAGGTCGCGAGCCCCGTGCACCTGCCCGGCGGCGCGGCCAACGCCGCTCTGAT
>DASXAF010000046.1:0-29655 GCA_036406955.1 Casimicrobiaceae bacterium | reverse complement strand
GAAGGAATACCAGGCGCAGAAGGAGTGGATCTTCCCGATCGCGCCTTCGGTGCGCATCGTGCGCGACTGCATCACCTACTGCGCGCGCAACATGAAGCGCTACAACCCGATCAACATCTCGGGTTACCACGTCTCCGAGGCGGGCAGCTCGCCGCTGGACGAGGTCGCGTTCACCATGTGCAACCTCATCACCTACGTCGAGGAGGTGCAGAAGACCGGCATGCACGTCGACGAGTTCGCGCCGCGGCTCGCGTTCTTCTACGTCTGCCAGGCGGACTTCTTCGAGGAGGTCGCGAAGTTCCGCGCGGTACGGCGGGTGTACGCCAAGGTGATGAAGGAGCGCTTCGGCGCGAAGAACCCGGAGTCGATGCGCCTGCGCTTCCATTGCCAGACCGCCGCCGCGTCGCTCACCAAGCCGCAGTACCACATCAACGTCGTGCGCACCGGCCTGCAGGCGCTCGCCGCGGTGCTCGGCGGCGCGCAGAGCCTGCACACCAACGGCATGGACGAGGCGTTCGCCATTCCGACCGAGGAGGCGATGCGAATCGCGCTGCGCACGCAGCAGATCGTCGCCGACGAGTCGGGTGTCGCCGACGTGGTCGATCCCCTCGGCGGCTCGTACTACGTCGAGAGCCTCACCACGCAGTACGAGCGCGAGATCTTCAAGGTGATCGACTACGTCGACCAGAACGGGGGCACGATCAAGCTCACCGAGGACGGCTGGTTCCAGCGGCGCATCGCCGACTTCGCCTACGAGACGGCACTGCGCAAGGCGAGCGGCGAAAAACCCGTCGTCGGCGTGAACAAGTACGTGATGCCCGACGAGAAGTTCGACATCGAGCTGCATCCGTACGACGCGTCCACCGCCGAGCGTCAGGTCGATCGCCTGAACCGCGTGCGCCGCGAGCGCGACAACGCCAAGGTGCAGGCGCTGCTCGAGCGGCTGGTCGACGTGGCGCGGGACGAGTCGCAGAACATCATGCCGGTGACCATCGATCTCGTTGCGGCAGGCGCGACGATGGGCGACGTCGTGGAGAAGCTCAAGGGCTTGTGGGGCACGTATCGCGAAAAGCCCGTGTTCTGAGCTGCCATAATGCCGTCGTTTCTGCGAAAGTGACGACAGGGTCGTCATCCCCGCGAAAGACGACATGTCGTCATCCCTGCGGAAGCAGGGACCCAGCGTCGTTGCGTTACGCCGCTGGATCCCCGCTTGCACGGGAATGACGAATTTCCGATGAAGCTCCCCTACCTCCATCACACCGTCGAGCTCGAAGGCGCGCACGACATCGCGCGCGGCGCCGCGGTGATCGGCCGCCTCACCGCCGGTGACGGCCTGACGCTCCGGCCATTCGCCACGCTGCGCGCCGATGGCGAGACCATTACCGTCGGACGCAACGGCTTCTTCGGCGAGCGCGCGAGCGTGCACATCGTCGACGGCCTGATCGGCACGACCATCGGGCACGACGTCACGGTCGGCCGCTTCGGGCTGGTTCACGCCTGCACGGTGGGCGACGGCTGCGTCGTCGGCGAAGGCGCGGCGATTCTCGACGGCGCAAGCGTGGGGCCGCACGCCGTCATCGCGGCCGACAGTGTCGTCACGCCGCGCAAGGAGCTGCCGGGCGGCTGGCTCTACGCCGGCGCGCCGGCCAAGCCCGTGCGCGAGATCGCGCGCGAAGACGTGGCGGCGCTCGCGAGCGGCATTCGCGAAGGCAATCCCGATGCGCTCGTCAAGGCGCAGGTGCTGCCCCCGCTCGGCATGGAGACGTTCCTGCCCGCAGGCGCGGAACGTGGTCCGTTCTATCCGTGGCACGCGCGCGAGCCGCGCATCGCGAAAGCGTACGTCGCGCCGACCGCCGTGCTGGTGGGAGACGTCGATCTCGCCGAAGACGCGGGCGTGTACTTCGGCTGCGCGCTCGTCGCGCGCGATGCTCACGTGCGCATCGGCGAGCGCTCCAACATCCAGGACAACTCGGTGCTCGAAACCGACGCGACGCGCGGCGATCTCGTCGTCGGCGCCGGCGTCACGGTCGGCCACAACGTGCAGCTCGGCGCGGCTACGATCGGCGACGATGCGCTGATCGGCATGGCATCGCGCGTCGGGGACGGCGTCGTGGTGCAGCCCGGCGGCTGCATCGCTGCCGGCGCATGGGTCAAGCCCGGAACCGTCGTGCGAGGCGGCTGGCTCTGGGCGGGCCGTCCGGCGCGCGCGTTTCGCCAGGTCACGCCAGCCGAGCGCGAAGGCTTCGCGCGCGGTCGCGACGTGTACATCGGCTACGGCGCGGCTTATCGCGGCGACGGGCCCTGATCGTCATCCCCGCGCAGGGCGCATCGGCATTCCTGCGCAAGCAGCAAGACACTGGGTCCCCGCTTCGCGGGGATGACGACTATGTCGTCACTTTCGCCGGGCCGACGGATTCCGCTTCGGGCAGCACGACCTGCACGTTCACGGCCGCGTGCATCAGGTGCGCCCGCACGAGCGCCGCGGCGTTCGCGCCGTCGCGCGCCGCGAGCGCGCGCTGGATGTGCGCGTGCTCGACCCAGATCGCCTTGCGATATTCGCGATGCTGCAGCACCTCGCGCATGGCGCGGCGCAGGTGATGCCACAGCTGTCCCATCGTGTCGACGAAGAGTCGATTGCCCGACAGCTCGTACACGTTCATGTGGAACTGCATGTCGGCGTCGATGAGCTCGCGAAGCGAGCCCTCGCGCACGGCCCGCTGACCCGCCGCGACGAGCGCGTCGCCGCGCGCGAGCTGCTCGTCGGTGGCGTGCTCGGCCGCCAGCGTGGCTGCCATCGGCTCGATGCCGAGCCGCAGCTCGTAGATCCAGCGCATGAACTCGCGGTCGAGCGGCGCGACCATCAGGCCGCGCTTGCCGGCGTCGACCAGGAACCTGTTCTGCTTGAGCAGCAGCAGCGCCTGGCCCACCGGCTGGCGCGACACCGCGAGCTTCTGCGCGACGGATTCCTGCGTCAGGCGCTCGCCGGGCTCGAGCCGCCCCTCGATGATCGCGTCGAGTATGGCCCGGTAGGCCTGCTCGACCATCGTGGGTTGCGGCGTGAGCGTCTGCATGCGCCGATCAGCGTTGCGCCGTGAGGCTCAAATCGCCGTACCAGGCTTGCGTGCGCTCGCCGGTGTTGTCGGTGTCCGTCATGACGCCCAGCGAGAGCAGCTTCTGCGGCTCCTCGTTGAACGCCCGCTTGTAGTCCTCGCGCACGTTGCGCACGAAGCTTTGCCACGTGCCGACGCCCTCGCTGCCGTCGTCGACCACGATCATCTGGATGCGGCGCGTGTGCGGGTTGGGAACGACGCTGTTCACGGGCATCTTCTGCGAGAAGATGTACATCAGCGTTGCATAGGGCAGCGGGCGGCCCGAGAGGTTCTGGCTCACCTGGTTGACGGCGCGATCCGTGAGCGGAAGCTTCGAGCGGTCGCCGTCGAACTCCAGGACGACCCGGGCCGGCGCGTCCTCCTTTTGCGCCACCGCGGGATCGGCCGTCGCAATGGGGCCGGCGACCTTCCAGCGCCAGTGCAGCCACGGCGTTTCGGTGAGCGAGATCTCGACCGGGTGCCCGAGCGCGCTGGCCGACGCGTCGGCTTTCGCCTGCAGCACGACCGTGCCGCCGTCGTTCACGAGCGAGTATTGCGTGAGCACCTTGCGGTCGTTGATCTTCACCACCGCCCACGGCGCGGGGATGGGCGCCCCCGCCGACGCGGCGGAAAACGGCGTGATGCCGCCTTCGGCCGACCATGCAGGCACGCACGTGGCGAGCAGCAATGCGCCACACCAGCGAGCGACCCGGTCGAGCGGCTGTGCCGCGCGCGCGACGTCGAGACCGGGCACGACCCGCCGGTATAATTTGCGCGCCATGAGCCTCGATCGCGTCTCGGCGGGACGGGATGTTCCGAATGACTGCAATGTCGTCATCGAGATCCCCATGCACGGTGAGCCGATCAAGTACGAGGTGGACAAGGAGACGGGCGCGGTTTTCGTCGACCGCTTCATGTCCAGCTCGATGCATTATCCCTGCAACTACGGCTACATACCGCAAACGCTGTCCGAGGACGGCGATCCCTGCGACGTGCTGGTGCTCTCGCCCGTCGCGCTGATCACCGGCGTGGTCGTGCGTTGCCGCCCGATCGGCATGCTGAGGATGGACGACGAAGCCGGGGGCGACGCCAAGATCCTCGCGGTGCCGATCGACAAGCTTTCGTCACTCTACCGGACGATCCAGTCCCCGCGCGATCTGCCCGAGGTCCAGCTTTCCCAGATCGCCCATTTCTTCGAGCATTACAAGGATCTCGAACCGGGCAAATGGGTGCGCCTTGCCGGTTGGGTGGGACCCGACGACGCGAAGCGGGAGATCGTCGAGAGCGTCGAGCGGCATCGGAGCGCGAATCCGCAGCCGCGGTTCTGAGCGAAAGCGGGCGATCCACGCCCCTCACCCGCCCTGTCGGGCAACCTCTCCCTGTTTGCGGGGAGACGGCTGGGCTGAGGGGATGAGGGGCCGCGTGGGAGCCGCATCCTTCACGCCGCCGCCGTCAATCTCCCCTCCGACGCCGCGAGCGCGACGCGCCGGCCGTTGCGCGCAAGCTCGGGCGCGCGTGCGAGGGCGCGATAGTCGCGCGCGGTGCCCACGCACGCCACGGAGAAGCGCATCCACGGGCTTGCCTCGTGCAGCGGCCGGAACGAAGCGCCGGGCGCGAGCCGCAGTCCTTCGCGACGCGCGCCTTCGGCTGTCCACAGCGAATCGTCCACGCCCGGATGGCGCGCCCACAGGAACATGCCCGAGTCGGGCATCGCCGCGAGCGTCCACCCCGCGCGCTCGAGCTCCTGCGCCATGCGCGAGCGTCGCGCGTCGAGACGCTCGCGGATGCGCGCGACGTGCTTGCGGTAATGGCCGCCGACCAGCATGGCGTGCACGATGCGCTCCGCGAAGACCGGCGTGGTCAGCCCCGTCAGCAGCTTGAGGCGCGCGAGCGCGTCGATCGCATCCGACGGCCCGACCACGAAGCCCGAGCGCAGGCTCGCCGACAACGTCTTGCTGAAGCTGCCGAGATAGAACGTGCGCTCGAGCTGGTCGAGCGCGGACAGCCGCGGCGGGGCAGACGCCGCGAGGTCGGAGAAGATGTCGTCCTCGACCACGTAGAAACGATGCTGCGCCGCGAGCTGCAGCAGGCGGTGCGCGATCGCGGGCTGGATGTGGGTGCACGTCGGGTTGTTCAGCACCGACATCGTGAAATACGCGCGCGGCCGATGCTCGTGCGCCAGCCGCGCGAGCGTCTCGAGGTCCGGGCCGTCGGCGCCGCGCGGCACCGGCAGCAGGCGCGCGCCCGCGAGCCGAAGGTGACCGAACAGGTTGTAGTAGCCGGGATCGTCGACGAGCACCGCGTCGCCGGGGCTCACGAGGTAGCGGATGAGGAGATCGAAAGCATGGGTGGCGCCGTTGGTGAGCAGCACCTGGCCGTTCGCGACCGCGAGCCCGAGATCGGCGACGCGCCGCGCGATCACGTCGCGCAGCGGCGCGTAGCCGAGCTTGGTTCCGAAGTCCGTCAGCTCGTTGCCATGGCTCGCCGCGACGCGCGCATAGCGGCGAATGCCGGATTCCTCCTGCCAGTCGTTCGGCAGGCAGCCGCCGGCGAAGAGGCGGTTCTGCTCGAACATGACGCGCGCGTCGTCATCGCACATCTCGGCGATCAGGTTCGCGACGTCGACTGCTCGATCGAGGCTGCCGGTGCGCTCCGCGGCCGTCTCGGGCACCGTGCGTGCCGCGACGTAGAACCCCGACCCGCGGCGCGATTCCACGTGACCCGACGCGACGAGACGGTCGTAGGCTTCCACCACGGTGAAGCGGCTGACGTGCTGTTGCGCGGCGAGCGCGCGGATGGAAGGCAGCCGCGAGCCCGTGCGCAACAGCCGCGCTTCGATCTGCTGCCGAATGCCCGTCACGAGCTGGTCCGTGAGCGGCTCGTGCGCCTCGGGCGCGATCCGCACGTTCAGCATGGGTGGACCGGTTGGCAGACCATAACAGTCTCCGCGGATGGGAGAAAAGTGTATCTGACTTGCACGCCTACTGTCCGTTACTGTACAGGTACCCGCCCCGCCGGCGCAACGTCCCGCCATGCGTACCGTCGCGATCGTCCCTGCCGCTCTGCTTTGCGCCGCCTGCGCGGCCCCGCAGGTCGTGGCGCCGCAGGCCATCGTCGCGTCGGACGCCGCGAGCGGCGTCATGGCCGTCTCGGCGGTGGGTGCGCGCAACGTCCGCGTGCTTTACATGCGCCCGCCGAGCATCGTGCTGCTGCGCAAAGTGTTCGTCCCCGAGCACGAGCAGGTCACCGGCGTGCACTTCGCGGGCTCGTCGGACGCGCTGATCGTGGATACCGACGCCGAGCGCTTCGCGCTCGACACGCATACGTGGCGGCTCGCACAGGTTCGCCAGCAGGCCCGCGTGGCGGAGTCGGTGCGTGCGCGACGACCCGGTTGACGTGCATTTGCGGGTGAAGGCCGCGGCCGAGACGGCCCGGCCGGCCGTCAGTCGCGCCGGGCCGCCCCGGGCGACTGACGCGGCCCGCAGTGGGGGCAGCGAGCGTGGAGGTCCTTCATTCTCGGGCGCTTTCCCCGCACTGTTCGTCGTGCTGTGGAGCACGGGCTTCGTTTCGGCCAAGTACGGTCTGCCGTATGCGCCGCCGCTCACGTTCCTGCTCCTGCGCTTCGCGCTGGCCGCGGCGTTCATGACCGCTGTCGCGCTGGCGACGCATGCAACGTGGCCGGATCGACGCGAGATCGTGCATCTCGCGATCGCCGCGTCGATGGTGCACGGCGCGTATCTCGGGGGCGTGTGGATCGCGATCAAGCACGGGATGCCTGCCGGCACGAGCGCGATGATCGTGGGTTTGCAGCCGCTGCTCACGGTCCTGCTCGCGCGCGCGTGGCTCGCCGAGCGCGTGCTGGCGCGCCAATGGACCGGACTTGCGTTGGGGCTCGTCGGCGTATTCCTCGTCGTTCGCCACAAGGTCGACTTGTCCGGCGACGCGAGCGGCCTGTGGCCTTCGCTCGTCGCGCTCGTCGGCATCAGCCTCGGCACGCTGTACCAGAAGCGTCATTGCGCCCACGTCGACCTGCGCAGCGGCGCGGTCGTGCAGTTCGCCGCCTGCACGCTGTTGTTCGTTCCGCTGGCATTGCTCGAGCGCGAGCCGATCCAGTGGACGTCTGCGTTCCTCTTCGCGCTCGGCTGGTCGGTGCTCGTGCTGTCCGTCGGCGCGATCAGCCTGCTGTACTGGCTGCTGCGCCACGGCGCGGCGGCCCACGTCGCGCGGTTGTTCTATCTCGTGCCACCGGTGACGGCACTGATGGCGTACGCGTTGTTCGGCGAATCGCTCGACGCGCTCGCCATGGCGGGCATGGCGCTGGTCGCGTCCGGCGTGGCGATGGCGCGGCCCGGGATCCGCACCCAGACGGGGTCGGAGTCAGTTGCGCGCAAGTGACTCCGACCCCGTTTGGACTACGCGCGTGCCGGCGATGCGATCGTGCAGGAACTGCCGGTCGCGATCGATGGCAGCCCAGAGGAAATTCAACGCCACGAGCCACGCGGCATGCGCGCCGAGACCCCGGGGATGCAGCACGAGATAGGCGAGCACCGCGAACGCCGGGCCGATCCACGTCGCCAGATAGCGCGCGAGCGCCGTGCGGCGTGAAATGACCGCGCCGTCGCGCTCCACGATCCGAAGACGCCATGTCTTCTGCGCGAGCGTGGCGCGCCCGCCGGTCCAGCTCCAGGTGAAATAGGCGGCGAGCGCGGCAAAGATCACGAGGAACAGCGCGACGCGCGCCGGCAACGTGGGAGTCGAAAGCGCGTTGCTTCCGGAAGCTGCGCGCGGCGAAACCAGCGGCAGCATTGCGAATCCCAGGACGAATACGATCGCGGTGACGAGCAGCGCCTCATAGGCGAGCGCGGCGAGGCGTCTCGGCAACCCCGCCCGCTTCACTGCCCCGGCGGAGGCGCCTGCGGGCGCGCGGGCACGTTCGGAGGCCGCGTGGTACCGCGCAAGTGCGGCGGCAGGGGTTTGGCCGCGAGCTCCTGCTTGCGCTCCGGCGGAAGCGTCTGGTACTCCTGCCACTTCTCACGCACTTCGTTCTTCTGCTCGGGTGGCAGCTGGCGCAGCGACTTGTAACGCTCGCGCACGGCCTGGCGCTCGGCGGGCGTGAGCTGCGACCACGAGCGCATCTGGGAATGGATGCGCTCCTGCTGGTCGGGGGGCATGTTGGGATAGCGCTGCGCGATGCCGCGCCATTTCTGGCGCCGCTGCGCGTCGAGCTTGTCCCAGTCCTGCTGCAGCGGCGCGAGGACCTGCCGTTCCTGCGGCGACAGGTCGTTCCACGAGGGCGACTTGAGGGCGATCTGCGCCGACGCGGCCAGCGGCACACCCGCGGCCAGCACGAGCACGAGGGTCAGCGATCGGAGTCGGCCTTGAGCCAATTCAGGAATCCGCGGTCCAGGTAGGCGTCGATCGGAATATCCGAGGTCAGGATCTGCATGTCGAGATCCTGCAGGTCCTGCACCTGCTGGAACGCGCGCCACTGCTGCCAGCCGAAGGCGGCGGCGGCGACGATCAAGGCAACGCCCAGCAAGCGCACGGGCGTGCTCGCCCAGATGCGGCCGCGGCGCGCGCCCGGGCTGCCGGCGAGCACGGCTTCGAGCGCTGGCGCCTCGGCGTAGGCGGGATCGACCTGCGCGAGGGCGCGCGCTCGCGCCTGCTGAAGCCTGTACGCGGTACCGGCGCGCAGCTGCGCCGTGCCGTGATCGAGATAAGCCGTTATTTTTTCGGCGATTTGCTTTTCGGTACTCATAGCTGCACCCCTTTGGCGGACAGCATGTCGGCCAAAGCACGAACGGCCCGGGAGCAGTGGGTCTTCACGCTGCCCTCCGAGCAGCCCATTGCGGCGGCGGCTTCCGCCACGTCGAGCTCTTCCCAGTAACGCAACAGAAACGCCTCGCGTTGACGTGCCGGCAACCGTGCGATCGCCTGCTCGATCAGTGCCACGATCTCGCCCTGCTCGAGCTGCGTGGCGGGGTCGGCCGCGATGCTGGAGTCCGAGCGCGCCGGCAGCGTCTCGAGCGGATCGTACTCCTCATCCTTGTCGTCCTTCTGACCGAGCGCCGACAACATGGTCGTCCACGTCGTGCGCACCTTCTGCCGGCGAAAATGGTCGTGGATCGTGTTCTGCAGGATGCGCTGGAAGAGCAGCGGAAGCTCGGCGGCCGGCTTGGCGGCGTACTTCTCGGTGAGCTTCAGCATGGCGTCCTGGACGATGTCCAGCGCGGCGTCCTCGTCCCGCACGGCGAACATCGCCTGCTTGAAAGCGCGGCGCTCGACGTCGGCGAGGAACGCGGAAATTTCCTGTGTGGAAGCCAGTTTCGATGCCGGATCTTCGGTTCGGCCCGGGATTATAGGCAGAAAGGTTTTCGCAAGTGACCGCAGCCGTCATCCCCGCGAAGGCGGGACCCAGCGTCTTTTGCCGATGTGGTTGTGCACCGAAGCATCCGCGTGCTTGACCCGCTCATGCCTTTGCCGTTAATGTCCTGCTTCCGGGCTGGACGTTGGCAAAGCAGGGGTCGCCTTTCGGGCGGCCGTGCGGTGACACGCAGGCCCGGATGCTGTGCTGCAACAGCGGCCGTAAAGCTCCCTCCGGCGGCGCCACAAGCGCCGAGGAGTCTCCCTCGGAGCAGGCCGGTTTGCCCGATTCGCGGCTTTACTACCCGACCAGGCCGGTTGGTGGCGCAAACACGTGCGCCCGGCAAATCGCTCCACCCGTGCGCGGGGTCGTTGGAAAAAAGCACGCACCGCCTTCGGGGCGGCCGTGCGGCGGCGCGCGGCGGGGCCGACCGTTTTCATCGACACACGGGTACCACATGCAACTCACCGGTGCGGAAATCGTCATCCGCTGCCTCCAGGAAGAGGGCGTCGAGTACGTCTTCGGCTATCCCGGCGGCGCGGTCCTCAACATCTACGACGAGCTCTTCAAGCAGGACAAGGTCAAGCACGTGCTCGTCCGCCACGAGCAGGGCGCGGTGCACGCCGCCGACGGCTATTCGCGCTCGTCGCAGAAGATCGGCGTGGCGCTCGTCACGTCGGGGCCGGGCGTGACCAACGCGGTCACCGGCATCGCGACCGCATACATGGATTCGGTGCCGATGGTCGTCATCACCGGCCAGGTCCCGACCGCGGCCATCGGCCAGGATGCGTTCCAGGAATGCGACACGGTCGGCATCACGCGGCCCTGCGTGAAGCACAACTTCCTGGTGAAGGACGTGAAGGACCTCGCGCTGACCATGAAGAAGGCGTTCTACCTCGCCGGAACCGGTCGTCCCGGCCCGGTGGTGGTCGACGTGCCGAAGGACGTGACCCAGGCGAAGACCGAGTTCGCGTATCCGAAGACCGTTTCGCTGCGCTCGTACAACCCCGTGACCAAGGGCCACGCGGGTCAGATCAAGAAAGCGGTGCAGCTGCTGCTCGAAGCGAAGCGGCCGATGATCTACACCGGCGGCGGCGTGATCCTGAACAACGGATCGTCGCAGCTGACGCGCCTGGTGCGCCTGCTCGGCTATCCCTGCACCAACACGCTCATGGGCCTGGGCGGCTTTCCGGCCACCGATCCGCAGTTCACCGGCATGCTCGGCATGCACGGCACGTACGAGTCGAACATGGCGATGCAGAACTGCGACGTTCTGTTCGCCGTGGGCTCGCGGTTCGACGACCGCGTGATCGGCAACCCGGCGCACTTCTATCGCGCGGATCGCAAGATCATCCACATCGACATCGACCCGTCGTCGATCTCCAAGCGCGTCAAGGTCGACGTCCCGATCGTGGGCTACGTCGCCGACGTGCTGGAGGAGATGGCGAAGCTCATCGAGTCCTCGCCGCAGCGGCCCGACCCGGCGGCGCTCAAGGAATGGTGGTCGCAGATCAAGGAGTGGCAGCGCAAGGACTGCCTGCGCTACGACCGCAAGAGCAACCTGATCAAGCCGCAGTACGTGGTCGAGAAGCTCTACGAGGTGACCGGCGGCGACGCCTTCGTCACGTCCGACGTCGGCCAGCACCAGATGTGGGTCGCGCAGTACTACAAGTTCGACAAGCCGCGGCGCTGGATCAACTCCGGCGGCCTCGGAACCATGGGCTTCGGCCTGCCGGCGGCGATGGGCGTGCAGCTCGTCAATCCACACGCGGCGGTGGCGTGCGTGACGGGCGAGGCGTCCATACAGATGTGCATACAGGAGCTCTCGACCTGCAAGCAGTACCACCTGCCGATCAAGGTGGTGAACCTCAACAACCGCTACATGGGCATGGTGCGGCAGTGGCAGGAGTTCTTCTACGGCAACCGCTATGCGGAGTCGTACATGGACGCGCTGCCCGACTTCGTGAAGCTCGCCGAAGCGTACGGCCACGTCGGCCTCAAGATCGAGAAGCCCGGCGACGTCGAGGGCGCGCTGCGCGAGGCGTTCGCGCAGAAGGAGCGCCTGGTGTTCCTCGACTTCATCACGGACCAGACCGAGAACGTGTTTCCGATGGTGCCGGGCGGGCGCGGGCTGACCGAGATGATCCTCGCGGAGGAGCTGTGACTGCCGGCTGCGTCGTCCCCGCGAACGCGGGGAGCCAGTGTCGTGGCTTCGAAAGCCGCTGGGTCCCCGCTTGCGCGGGGATGACGGCTTCGTCGTCACCTTCGCAGGGACGACGGCCATGAGACACATCCTCTCCATCCTCGTCGAGAACGAAGCCGGCGCCCTGTCGCGCATCTCGGGACTATTCTCGGCACGCGGCTACAACATCGAGTCGCTCACGGTGGCGCCGACCGAGGACCCGACCATGTCGCGCATGACCATCGTCACCGCCGGCTCGGACGACGTCATCGAGCAGATCACCAAGCAGCTCAACAAGCTCGTCGAGGTCGTGAAGGTGGTCGACCTCACCGAGGGCAATCACATCGAGCGCGAGCTCATGCTCGTCAAAGTGCGCGCCGCAGGCAAGGACCGCGACGAGATGAAGCGCCTCGCCGACATCTTCCGCGGGCGCATCCTCGACGTGACCGACAAGAGCTACACCATCGAGCTGACCGGTACCGGATCGAAGCTCGACGCGTTCATCCAGGCGATCGAGCCGGGCGTGATCCTCGAGACGGTGCGCACCGGCGCGTCGGGGATCGGGCGCGGCGAGCGGATACTGCGCGTGTAATCGTCGTTCCCGCGTACGCGGGAACCCAGCGACTTTCGACGCAACGACACTGGGTCCCCGCTTTCGCGGGGACGACAACAACGAGAAGGAAACGGACATGAAGGTCTACTACGAGAAGGACTCCGACCTCAGCCTCATCAAGGGCAAGAAGGTCACCATCGTCGGCTACGGCTCGCAAGGGCACGCGCACGCGCTCAATCTCAACGACTCGGGCGTGAAGGTCACCGTCGGCCTGCGCAAGGGCGGCGCGTCGTGGGATAAGGCGAAGAACGCGGGACTGAAGGTGGCCGAGGTCGGCGCGGCGGTCGAAGGCGCCGACGTCGTCATGATGCTCATGCCCGACGAGCACATCGCCGCCGTGTATCGGAGCGAGGTCGAGCCGAACACCAAGAAGGGTGCCACGCTCGCGTTCGCGCACGGCTTCAACATCCACTACGGCCAGGTCGTGCCGCGCGCCGACCTCGACGTCGTGATGATCGCGCCCAAGGCGCCGGGGCATACCGTGCGCTCGACGTACGTCGCGGGCGGCGGCGTTCCGATGCTCATCGCCGTGCAACAGGACGCATCCGGCAAGGCGCGCGACGTCGCGCTGTCGTACGCCGCGGCCATCGGCGGCGCGCGCGCCGGCGTGATCGAGACCAACTTCCGCGAGGAGACCGAGACCGATCTCTTCGGCGAGCAGACCGTGCTGTGCGGCGGCCTGGTCGAGCTCATCAAGGCCGGCTACGAGACGCTGATCGAGGCCGGCTACGCCCCCGAGATGGCGTATTTCGAGTGCCTGCACGAGGTGAAGCTGATCGTCGACCTCATCTACGAGGGCGGCATCGCGAACATGAACTATTCGATCAGCAACAACGCCGAGTACGGCGAGTACGTCACCGGCCCGAAGATCGTGACGGCGCAAACCAAGGAAGCGATGCGCGAGGCCCTTCGGCGCATCCAGTCCGGCGAGTACGCCAAGGATTTCATCCTCGAGAACCGCGCCGGCGCGCCGACGCTGCTGTCGAGGCGCCGCCTCACCGCCCAGCATTCGATCGAGATCGTGGGAGAGAAGCTGCGCTCGATGATGCCGTGGATCCGGAAGAACAAGCTGGTGGACCAGACGCGCAACTAGGTTTGTCGTCCCTGCGAAGCAGGGACCCCGCGTCGTTGCGCGGGCAGACGCTGGATTCCCGCTTGCGCGGGAATGACGTCCACTCGGCGGCCGGGCTGGCGGACCCGCACGTGCCGCGCGATACTTCACGTGGGGAGGTGGCCCAATGCGTACACGCGCGCGTCAACGTGGCTGGATCGGCCTGATCGGCCTGCTGCTTGCGTTGCTCATCGTCTTTCTGCTGGGCAAGACGGTGATGCAGCAGATGGGCCTGCTGAACGGCACGGCCAAGCCGGCCACCGCTGCGGCTCGCCCGAGCAACGTGCAGGCCGACGTCGCAACGCCCCCGCCGATGGAGGCGCTCGAGCGCGCGCGCGGGCTCGAGGCGCAGGTGCAGCAGCAGGCGCGCGAGCAAATGGAGCGCATCGACAAGGCGTCGCAGTAAGCACGCTCATCGTTTTCGTACCTCCTGCACGCTCGCCTGCCATGGACCGGAAGTGGCTGTACCGCGCGGGCCTGGTGATCGTCGTCGTGGCGTTCATCGTGCTCCTCGCGCGCATATCGTTCGTCGCGCTGAAGCCGGATACCGCGCGCCTGGACCGCGACGAAGCGGCCGCGGTCGGCAGCGCGCGCCCGGCGGACGCGGTGAAATGATCTCCGGATCGTCCCGGCCGTACAGGGCGGACGCTGCACCAGGCGCCGGCTGAGACGCCGGCTCTGCGCCGAGGGTCGGCGATGCGCGATGCTAGAATCGGCGCACGTCCGCGGCGCACATCGTGTCGACCTATCCGCATCCGTTGATCGCGCGCGAGGGCTGGCCGTTCATCGCCCTTGCGCTCGTCGTTGCCGCGGCCGTCACGTGGCTCGGCTGGTGGCCGCTCGCGATCGCCTGCTGGCTGCTGTTCGCCTTCATCCTCCAGTTCTTTCGCGATCCGCCGCGTCCCATTCCGCCCGATCCGCGCGCCGTGCTCTCGCCCGCCGACGGGCGCGTCGTCAGGGTCGAGCGCGTGCGCGATCCCTACCTCGGACGTGACGCGCTGTGCATCAGCGTGTTCATGAACGTGTTCAACGTCCATTCGAACCGCAGTCCCGTGGACGGCGACGTGCAGGCGCGCTGGTACCACGAGGGAACGTTCGTCAACGCGGCGCTCGACAAGGCCTCCGTCGAGAACGAGCGCAACGCCCTGCATCTGCGCACGCCGCACGGGAGCGACGTCACCTGCGTTCAGATCGCGGGCCTGATCGCCCGCCGCATCGTGTGCTACGTGGATGCCGGCGCACGGCTGCGCCGCGGCGAGCGCTACGGCTTCATCCGCTTCGGCTCGAGGGTGGACGTCTACCTGCCACCCGACGCGCGGCCGCGCGCGTCGGTGGGCGACAAGGTCCACGCGACCTCGACCATTCTCGCCGACCTCGCCGGCTGAACAGCCATGAATCCCCTCGTCGACGACGACCTGCAGCGCGAGCGCGCCTTGCTCAAGAACCGCGTGCGCCGCCGCGGCATCTACCTGCTGCCCAACATGTTCACCATGGGCGCGCTGTTCGCGGGCTTCTACGCGATCGTGCAGGCCATGAACATGAACTTCGACGCCGCCGCCATCGCGGTGTTCGTCGCGATGGTGCTCGACGGCCTCGACGGACGCGTCGCGCGCCTCACGCGCACGCAAAGCGCCTTCGGCGCCGAGTTCGACAGCCTCGCCGACATGGTGAGCTTCGGCGCGGCGCCCGCGCTGGTGATGTACGAGTGGACGCTGCGCGACATGGGCAAGCTCGGATGGTTCGCGGCGTTCCTGTACGTGGCGGGCGCGGCGCTGCGACTCGCGCGCTTCAACACGCTGCTGGAGGTCTCCGACAAGCGCTGGTTCCTCGGCTTGCCGAGCCCTTCGGCGGCGGCGCTGGTGGCGGGACTGGTATGGATCGTCGACGACCTCGGCTACGATCCCGAGCCGCTGCACTGGCTGGCGTGGGGCGTCACGGTGTTCGCCGGCCTCACGATGGTGAGCAACGTCCGCTACTGGAGCTTCAAGACCATCAACCTCAAGAAGAGCGTGCCGTTCGTGACCGTGATCGCCGTTGCCGTGGTGCTGGCGCTGCTCGCGTACCAGCCGCCGATGGTGCTGTTCGTCGGCTTCGTCGCGTACGCGCTCTCGGGCTACGCGATCGCCGCGTGGTCGATGCTGAAGCGGCGACGCACCGCCGCCTCCTGACGGCTTCATCGTGTTGCCATCGCGTCCGGCATCGCCGTCGACGGGCCTGCCCGGGCCCGCCGAGTTGCACATCCGAGCGAACTCCGCTACGCTTGGGGACATGAGCAGCGCCATCCTCCTCGCCCAGAGCACCCGGACCGGTTCCGCGTCCGCGCTCGCGCTCATCCTGGGCCTGCTGCTCCTGCTGCGCCTCGCGCGCACATAAATTCATCCCTCCGATTCGTGTAGTGCCTGCCGTCCGATGCCTGGACGGTGTCCCGATCTTTTCGAGGCCCTCCCTGGCCTTTCAGGACCGCATGAAGACCGACCCGACCAAGAAGTACCAACCGTTCCAGCCCATCGAGCTGTCCAACCGGCAATGGCCGTCGCGCACGCTGACCCGGCCGCCGATCTGGCTGTCGACCGACCTGCGCGACGGCAACCAGGCGCTGATCGACCCGATGGATTCGGATCGCAAGCTGCGCATGTTCCGCGAGCTCGTGCGCATCGGCTTCAAGGAGATCGAGGTCGCGTTCCCGTCGGCGTCGCAGACCGATTTCGACTTCGTGCGGCGGCTGATCGAGGAAGACCTCGTTCCGGACGACGTCACCATCCAGGTGCTCACGCAATCGCGCGAGGAGCTCATCCGGCGGACGTTCGAATCGCTGCGCGGCGCGCGGCGCGCGATCGTGCATCTCTACAACCCGACGGCGCCGCTGTTTCGCCGCGTGGTCTACGGCAAGGACAAGGCGGGCATCGTCGACATCGCGGTGCAGGGCGCGCGCTGGTTCCTCGAGTGCGCCGCCGAGCAGCCGGAAACCGACTGGCGCTTCGAGTACTCGCCCGAGACGTTCACGATGACCGAGCTGCCGTTCGCCAGGGAGATCTGCGAGGCGGTCATGGACGTGTGGCAGCCGACGCGGCAAAGGCCGGTGATCCTGAACCTGCCGGCGACGGTCGAAGTGGCAACGCCGAACGTCTACGCGGATCAGATCGAATGGATGCACACGCATCTGTCGCGCCGCGACGCGGTCGTGCTGAGCCTGCATCCGCACAACGACCGGGGCAGCGGTGTCGCGGCAGCCGAGCTCGCGGTCATGGCGGGCGCCGACCGCGTCGAAGGCTGTCTCTTCGGCAACGGCGAGCGCACGGGCAACGTGTGCCTGGTCACGCTCGGCATGAACCTGTATTCGCAGGGCGTCGATCCCGGCCTCGACTTCTCGGACATGGGTCGCATCATCCGCACCGCGGAGTACTGCACCGACCTGCCGGTGCATCCGCGCCATCCCTACGCCGGCGAGCTCGTCTTCACGGCGTTCTCGGGATCGCACCAGGACGCGATCAAGAAGGGGTTCGCCGACCAGGCCGCGCGCGAGGAGCGGGGGGACGCGCACTGGGAAGTGCCATACCTGCCGATCGATCCCGCGGACGTGGGCCGCACCTACGAAGCGGTCATCCGCGTCAACAGCCAGTCGGGCAAGGGCGGCATCGCGTTCCTGCTCGAGCGCGACCACGGGTTCTCGCTGCCGCGCCTTCTGCAGATCGAGTTCAGCCAGGTGATCCAGCGCATCACCGACGCGACCGGCAAGGAGGTTTCGTCGGGCGAGATCCGCGCAGTGTTCGAGCGCGAGTACGTCGCGGCCACGGAGCCGGTCGGCTACGTCGACCACCGCGCGCAGCATGCGGCCGCCGGAACGGTCGAACAGCTCACCGCGCGCTTGTCGGTCGACGGCATCGAGACGATCCTCACGGGCGCGGGCAACGGGCCGGTCGACGCCTTCGTGCACGCGCTGCGTGAAGGCGCCGGATTCGACGTGCACGTGCTGAACTATCACGAGCACGGCATGGGCGCGGGCGAGGACGCCACCGCGGTCGCCTACGTGCAGCTCCGCGTGGGCGGCACGCACACGGTCTATGGCGTCGGCCTCGACCCGAACATCGTGACCGCGACGCTGCGCGCGGTGCTGTCCGCAGTGAATCGCGCGCTCGGGCACGGCCTGCTCGCGATGCCGCAGGCGCGACGTGCCATCGTTGCGTAACACAGCCAGGGATTCGACATGAGCGCGCCGGGCCGCCCCAAGCGCGAATCGGCTCCGGAGCGCGTAGCGCGGAGGATGATCCAATGACCGACCAACTGCTGATCTTCGACACCACGCTGCGCGACGGCGAGCAGAGTCCCGGCGCGTCGATGACCAAGGACGAAAAGCTGCGGATCGCGAAGCAGCTCGAGCGCCTGCGCGTGGACGTGATCGAAGCGGGCTTTCCCGCCTCGTCCAACGGCGACTTCCAGGCCGTTCAGGAGATCGCGCGCACCGTGCGCGACAGCACGGTGTGCGGCCTGGCGCGCGCGAACGAGAACGACGTCCGCCGCGCCGGCGAGGCGCTGCGAACGGCCCGCTCGATGCGCATCCACACGTTCATCGCGAGCTCGCCCATCCACATGCAGATGAAGCTTCGCATGTCGCCGGAGCAGGTGCTCGAGCAGGCGGTGAAGGCCGTGAAATGGGCGCGCGAGTACACCGACAACGTCGAGTTCTCGCCCGAGGACGCGGGACGCTCGGAGCCCGAATTTCTGTGCCGGCTGCTCGAGGCGACCATCGCCGCCGGTGCGACGACCGTCAACATCCCCGACACCGTCGGCTACACCATGCCCTGGCAGTTCGGGGCGCTGATCCGTTCGCTGCGCGAGCGCATTCCCAATTCGGGCAAGGCGGTGTGGTCCGTGCATTGCCACAACGACCTCGGTCTCGCCGTCGCGAACTCGCTGTCGGCGGTGATGAGCGGCGCGCGGCAGGTGGAGTGCACGGTGAACGGCCTCGGCGAGCGCGCGGGCAACGCCTCGCTCGAGGAGATCGTAATGGCGGTGCGCACGCGGAAGGACGTCTTTCCGTGCAGCACGCGGATCGACACCACGCAGATCGTCGCGGCGTCCAAGCTGGTGTCGGGCATCACGGGCTTCCCCGTGCAGCCCAACAAGGCCATCGTCGGCGCCAACGCGTTCGCGCACGAGTCCGGTATCCACCAGGACGGCGTGCTGAAGCACCGCGAGACCTACGAGATCATGCGCGCGGAGGACGTGGGCTGGCACACCAACAAGCTCGTGCTGGGCAAGCTCTCCGGGCGCAATGCGTTCAAGACGCGCCTCGCCGAGCTGGGCATCGACCTCGGCAGCGAGGAGCATCTGAACATCGCGTTCGCGAAGTTCAAGGAGCTCGCGGACAAGAAGGGCGAGGTCTTCGACGAGGACCTGCAGGCGCTGGTGTCCGACGAGGACATCACGCCGGAAATGGAGTACTACCGCCTGGCGGCGCTCAAGGTCACGTCCGAGACCGGGACGGTGCCGCACGCGCGGGTGGTGATGGGCGTCGGCGACACGGAAGTGGTCGCCGAAGTGACCGGCGACGGGCCGGTGGACGCGGTGTTCAAGGCGATCGCGCGCATGGCCGACTCGCGCGCGTCGCTGCTGCTCTATTCCGTGAACGCGATCACCGGCGGAACGGATGCGCAGGGCGAGGTCACCGTGCGGCTCGAGCAGGACGGGCGCATCGTCAACGGCAACGGCGCGGACACGGACATCATCGTCGCGTCGGCCAAGGCGTACATCAACGCGCTCAATCGCCTGCACAGCGGGGTGGTGGAGAAGATCAATCCGCAGCTCGCGGCGTGATCCCCCGACGAGGCGGCCCCGTCGCGAGGAGCGAGGGGGATCGGCGGGAGGCGAATCGCCGCTGCGGCCGACAACTGGACGTGAGAGTTCGCGCTAGCCGGTCGGAGGCCGAGGCGGCTTGAATTCCGTCGGCGCGGCGCTCACCGCCCGCGCCGGCGCCTCGTTCACCAGGAGCTGGAACACGTCCGGCCGCGCGTAGTGGCCGGCTACGTCGAAGTCGAACTTGCCGCGTGCGATCTCGTCGAGATCCAGGTCGGCGAAGAGGATCGTCTCGCCTTCGAAATGCGGGCCGGCGAGAACGCGGCCGAGCGGATCGACGATTGCGCTGCCGCCTCGCATGAGGACGGCATCCGGTGAATCGCCGAGCTGAACGCGAACGCCTTCGGGATAGTCGCGCTTGCGCAGGAACTGGCACGCAGTCAGCACGAAGCAGCGGCCTTCGAGCGCGACGTGGCGCATCGTCGGCAACCACGTGTCACGATCGTCCGCCGTCGGCGCGCAATAGAGCGCCACGTTCTTGGCGTACATCGCCATGCGCAGCATCGGCATGTAGTTTTCCCAGCAGATCACGGCGCCGACGCGCCCGTACGGCGTGTCGACCACCGACAGCGTCGAGCCGTCGCCGAACCCCCAGATCATCCGTTCCAGCGCCGTGGGCATCAGCTTGCGATGCTTGGCGAGCAGCGCTCCGTCGGGCCCGAAGAACAGCGCCGTGCAGTAGCACGTCCCGAGCTCGCGCTCGATGACGCCCATCACCACGTAGGTGCCGCACGCCGCGGCCGCCTCGCCGAGCCGGCGCGTTTCCTCGCCGGGCACCTCGATCGCGGCGTCGAGGTAGCGGCGAAACTCGTCGCGGCCGACCGGGTCGCGCGCGCCGACCACGAGGCCGTAGCTCATGCCTTTCGGATAGCCGGTGATGAAAGCCTCGGGAAACACGACGAGCTTCGCGCCGCCGGCCGCCGCTTCGCGCAGCAGGCGAACCGACTTCTCCACGCACGCGGGCGTGTCGAAGGGAATCGATCCCGCCTGCACGACAGCGGCGCGAATCGTTCGAGGTGTCGTCATGCAGGGTCTCCGCCTTCGATGACGCGACACGATAGCGCTCTCGTGGGCGGTCGGCCAGTGCAATCACGGCGCGGCCGTTCGGACCCAGGGATCGGCCTCGAACACGGCGTGGAAGTAGTCGATGCACGCCTTCACCTTGGCCGATGATCGCCGGTTCGCGGGGGTAAGCGCGTGGATGGGAAGCGCTTCGGGCCGATAGGCGTCGAGGATCATGACAACCCGACCGGTACGGATGTCGTCTGCGAAGAGCCAGAGCGGGGCGAGCGCAATGCCCATGCCGGCCACTACCGCCGCTCGAATGGCTTCCGAGCTGTTGGACTGGAATCTGCCGGACACGGGGACCGAAAGCGCCGCCGCCTTCTCGCGGTAGGGCCAGCAGCCGCGCGTCGTGAGGCCCGTGTAGACGACGCAATCGTGCTTCGCCAAATCACGCGGATGAGCGGGCATGCCGCGGCTCTCGAGATATTGCGTCGCCGCCACCGTGACGCGGTGCGCGCTTCCCACCCGCCGTGCGATCAGGTCCTCGCTCCGCAGCGCGCCGATCCGGAACGCGACGTCGACGCCGTCCTCCACCAGGTTCACGAAGCCGTCGTCGAGCTGCAAGTCGATCTGCAGCCGCGGATGCAGCCCCAGGAACGCCGCCATGCGCGGCATGAGCAGCGCCCGGCCGAAGCTCACGGATGACGCGATGCGCAGCGCACCGGCCACAGCCTCGCGCTCCGACTTGAACGACGTCTCCGCGTCGTGCACGGCGTCGACGATCGCGCGGGACTGCTCGTAGAACCGGCGGCCTTCCGGGGTCAGCACGAGTCCTCGCGCGGAACGGACGAAGAGCCGTCCGCCGAGGGCGTCCTCGAGCGAGGCGATGAGCTTGCTCACCGTCGGCTGAGCGATGCGCATCTCGCGCGCCACCGCCGAAAAGCTGCTGCGCTCCACGCAGCGCACGAATGCGGCCATCGCGGTCAGCCGGTCCAACGGGCGATCCCCTCTCTATTCCATTCCATTTCGGAATGCGAACTATACGCGCCGCTTTGCCGCGATCCGGCGCGCGAAGCGTAAGCGGCGGCGCTGTCGGAAAGACCAAACGGGACGCTGCCCAAGGCAGAAACATCCAGGAAGACCCCATGCCGGATCGAATGATCGCGTCGATTCCTCCTCGCTCGCTGCTCGCATCGAGCTCATCGCGTCGCAGCGCGTCCATGGCGCCGGGTAACGTCGCTCCCCTTGTGCTCAGGCTCGTCGCGGGATTCGGCTTCGTCGCGCACGGCTACGCCAAGCTTTCGCGCGGCCCCGAGTCGTTCGCGGTCGTCCTGCACACGCTCGGCATTCCCGCGCCTCACCTGCTGTCGTGGTCGACGACGCTCGTCGAGCTGATCGGAGGCTTTGCGCTCGCCGCCGGCGCTTTCGTGCCGATCGTGAGCGGGCCGCTCGCAATCGTCTTGCTGACCGCGCTCTTCACCGTTCACTGGCGCTACGGGTTCTTCTCCGTGAAGCTCGCCGAGGTCGGCGCCGACGGCGTGCGATTCGGCAGCGTGGGCTACGAGATCATTCTGCTGTATCTCGCGTGCCTCGCGGCGCTTGCCCTCGGCGGCGCTGGCGCGTGGTCCGTCGACGCATGGCGCGCCATGCGGCGCGTGTCCGGTCGACGGCGCGTGACCTGACCTCACCCGCTCCCATTCCGGGATTCCAACGCACGATCGGCGGTTCCTCGGAAGGACCCGATCGATCGTGGGTGCCGCGCTTCACGCTCCGGCGCGGTGCATCGCAGATTGGAGCGGTTTCATGCGACCTGCAGGCCCGTCGAACGGGCTGCGTCCATCGAAGAGGAGTTCACATGAAGAAGCACGCAATTGCCGCCATCGTCGCAGCCATGCTGGCGAGCGCGGTTTCCTACGCACACGGCGAAGCGGCGGCTTCGTCGCCGAAGGGTTCGCACGAGGCGATGCGGTTCGCCGATCAGTTCAGCCGTCTGCAGGGCATCGCGTCGAATTCATCCGCGTTCATGCAGGCGAGCGGCGTCGGCGGATCCGCCGGCACGAGCGCCGGTTCGACGAGTCGAGCGGGAATGACCGCTCCGCACGATCGAGCAAATGGAGCAGACGGCGTCGGGCGCGGGATCGGGTCGTTCGAGCAAGGCCGATGCGAAGCCCAGGACGGCCGGCGCCGACGCCATGCAGCATGACGCGAAGGGCCACGACGACGATTCCCGGATGTGATGCGCATTCGCGCTGCACGGCGGCAGGACGTCGACGAGCTCGGCCGAATCGAGCTCGAAACGGCCCGGATGTTCGCGCCCGGCGTTCTGCCGCCCCACCTCGTGAAACCCGTGCCGGCCCCGCGGCTCCATGCTGCGGCCGATGCGTCGCTGCTGTGGGTCGCCGAATGCGGCTCGAGCCGGCCGGTGGGATTCGTGCTCGGCGAGCGCCACGGCATGTCGCTGCACATCGGCGAGCTCGACGTTCGGCCCGATTTTGGCCGCCGGGGCATCGGAACGTCGCTCGTCGAGCACGTTTGCGAAGTCGCAGCACGCCTCGGGCTGCGGTTCGTCACGCTCACCACGCTTTGCGACGTTCCGTGGAACGCCCCGTTCTACAGGAAGCTCGGGTTCGTCGCAGTCGAGGATCTGCGCCCGTTTCGACACTTGCAGCGCGCGCTCGTGCACGAGCGCCGTGTCGGGCTGCAGCGGTCCGTTGCGATGTTCCGCAAGCCTCACAGGCCGGTCCCGTTCCCTCCAGCGCAGGGTAGAATCGTCCCGTTTGTTGCACCGCACACACCACCCTGACGCGGGCTGCCTCGCCGCGTCCTGCCACGTCGAGGTCCCCATGAGCACGCCGTCGTATGCCCCCGGAATCGAGGTCACGGGGCGCGTCACCCCCGAATACGCCCGCATCCTCACGCCGGAGGCGGTCGCCTTCGCGGCCACGCTCCAGCGCGCGTTCGGGGGCCGCAGGGCCGAGCTGCTCGAGCGCCGCGCCGCGCGGCAACGCGAGTTCGACGCCGGAAAGCTGCCGGACTTCCTGCCGCAGACGCGCGACGTGCGCGACGCCGACTGGACGTGCGCGCCCGTGCCGCAGGACATCCAGGACCGCCGCGTCGAGATCACGGGGCCGGTCGACCGCAAGATGATCATCAACGCGCTCAACTCGGGCGCGAAGGTGTTCATGGCAGATTTCGAGGACGCGAACACGCCGCTCTGGGACAACAACATCCAGGGGCAGCTCAACCTGCGTGACGCGATCCGCCGCCGCATCGACTACGTGTCGCCCGAGGGCAAGCCGTACGCGCTGAACGAGCGCACCGCGGTGCTGTTCGTGCGGCCGCGCGGATGGCACCTGCCCGAGAAGCACGTGCGCATTGACGGCGCCCCGATGTCCGGCGGCATATTCGACTTCGCGCTGTACTTCTTCCACAACGCGAAGGAGCTGGCCGCGCGTGGCTCCGGGCCGTACTTCTACCTCCCCAAGATGGAAAGCCATCTCGAGGCCCGCCTGTGGAACGACGTGTTCGTGATGGCGCAGGACACGCTCGGCGTGCCGCGCGGCACCGTCAAGGCGACGGTGCTGATCGAGACGATCCTCGCCGCGTTCGAGATGGACGAGATCCTCTACGAGCTGCGCGAGCACTCGGCGGGGCTCAACGCCGGCCGCTGGGACTACATCTTCAGCTGCATCAAGAAATTCCGCAGCAACCGCGATTTCTGCCTGGCGGACCGCGCGCTGGTGACCATGACCACGCATTTCATGCGCAGCTACGCCGAGCTCCTGGTGAAGACGTGTCATCGGCGCAACGCCCACGCCATGGGCGGCATGGCGGCGCAGATCCCCATCAAGAACGACGAGAAGGCGAACGCGGAAGCGTTCGCGAAGGTGAGGCAGGACAAGGAGCGGGAGGCGACACAAGGCCACGACGGCACGTGGGTCGCGCATCCGGGGCTCGTGCCGGTCGCGCTGGAAGCGTTCGATCGCCTGATGCCGGGGCCGAACCAGATCGCGAGCAAGAAGCGCGAGGACGTGCATGTGACGGCCGCCGATCTGTTGCGCTTCGAGCCCGAGCAGCCCATCACCGAGAATGGCCTGCGGCTCGACATCAACGTCGCGATCCAGTACATCGGCGCCTGGCTCGCGGGCCAGGGCGCGGTGCCGATCTTCAACCTGATGGAGGACGCCGCGACCGCGGAGATCTCGCGCTCGCAGGTGTGGCAGTGGATCCGCTCGCCCAAGGGCAAGCTCGACGACGGGCGCAAGGTCACCCGCGCGATGGTCGCGGCGCTGATCCCCGAGGAAATGGCGAAGATCCGCGAATACCTCGGACCCGCGTACGGCGAAGGACGCTATGACGAAGCGGCGGAGATCTTCGCGCGGCTGGTCAACGAGGATCGCTTCGTCGAGTTCCTGACGCTGCCGGCGTACGAGCGCATCGACTGACCGCGGTCGCTCGGCGGCTAGAATGCGACGGATGAAAAGCCGCTCCGTCACGCTTCGCGAGGTCGGCCTGCGAGACGGCCTGCAAAGCATTGCGCGCGTGGTGCCGACCGCGCAAAAGCTCGAATGGATCCGCGACGCCTGCGCCGCCGGGCAGCGCGAGATCGAGGTGGGCTCGTTCGTGCCCGCCCGCCTGTTGCCGCAGCTCGCGGACACCGAGGCGCTGGTGGCGCACGCGCTTGCATTGCGCGACCTCACCGTCTCGGTGCTCGTGCCGAACCTGAAAGGCGCCGAGCGCGCGCTCGCGTCGGGCGCGCATCTGATGCTGCTGCCGCTGTCGGCCAGCCACGCGCACAGCCTCGCCAATCTGCGCAAGACCCCTGACGAGGTGGTCGCCGAGATCGGCCGCATTCGCGCTGCGCGCGATGCCGCCGCGTCGAGCTGCGTCCTCGAGGTCGGCATCAGCACCGCGTTCGGCTGCACGATCCAGGGACGTGTCGAGCCGTCCGAAGTGCTGCGGCTGGTCGCCGCCGCGCTCGATGCGGGCGCGGATCGCGTCAGCCTGGCGGACACGGTCGGTTATGCCGATCCCGCGATGGTGCGCGAATTGTTCGCCCGGGCCATCGGGCTCGCGGGCGAGCGCATCTGCGGCGGGCACTTCCACGACACGCGCGGCCTGGGCATGGCGAACGTGTACGCGGCCTGGCTCGAAGGCGTCACGCGCTTCGACGCGACGCTCGGCGGCATCGGCGGCTGTCCGCATGCGCCGGGTGCGAGCGGCAACGTGGCGACCGAAGACGTGGCCTATCTGTTCGCGAGCATGGGGGTGGCCACCGGCCTGGACTTCGATCGGCTGATTGCGCTCCGCACAAGGATCGCGCAGTGGCTGGAAGGCGAGACGCTGCACGGCACGCTGTGGCGCGCCGGCCTGCCGAAGACGATGTCGCCGTCGCCGCGCGCGACGGCTTGAGGAGGGATGGTGCGCAGCGACGAAAGCCCGGCGCCGCAGCCGCTCGCCGGTGTGCGCGTGGTCGAGTTCACGCACATGGTCATGGGGCCGACGTGCGGCATGCTGCTCGCCGACCTCGGCGCCGAAGCGATCAAGGTCGAGCCGATCGACGGCGATCGCACGCGTACGCTGCTCGGCGCGGGCGCGGGGTTCTTCCCCATGTTCAATCGCAACAAGAAGAGCATCGCGATCGACTTGCGCAGCGACGCGGGCGCGGAAGCGGCGCGGCGCGTGGCGAGAACCGCCGACGTCGTGGCCGAGAACTTCAAGCCCGGCACGATGGCCAAGTACGGGCTCGACTATGCCTCGCTCGCCAGGACCAACCCGCGGCTCATTTACGTCAGCCACAAGGGCTTTCTGCCCGGGCCCTACGAGCACCGAACCGCACTCGACGAGGTGGTGCAGATGATGGGCGGCCTCGCGTACATGACCGGCCGGCCCGGCGATCCCTTGCGGGCGGGCACCAGCGTGAACGACATCATGGGCGGGATGTTCGGCGCGATCGGCGTGCTCGCGGCGCTGCGAGAGCGCGACCGCACGGGCCGCGGCATGGAAGTCCAATCGGCGCTGTTCGAGAACAACGTGTTCCTGATGGGCCAGCACATGCTGCAGTACGCGGTCACGGGCCGTCATCCGGCGCCCATGCCCGCGCGCGAAAGCCCGTGGGCGATCTACGACGTGTTCACCGTGAAGGACGGCGAACAGATCTTTCTCGCGGTCGTGAGCGATCCGCAGTGGCTCACGTTCTGCGACGCGCTGGGCTTCGACGATCTCAAGGCGGATCCCGCACTCGCCACGAACAACCAGCGCGTGCAGGCGCGCCCCAGGCTGCTGCGCGTGCTGGCGCAGCGGCTCGCGCAGCACGGCGCCGACGCGCTCGCGAAGACGTTCGAGGACGTCGGATTGCCTTTCGCGCCCATACGCAGGCCCGAGGACCTCTACGACGATCCGCATCTCGCCGCAACCGGCGGCCTCGCCGACATCCGGCTGCCGGATGGCGCCCGCGCCGGGCAAACGGTGAAGACCACGCTGTTCCCCATCGCGCTCGACGGCCAGCGTCTCGGCGTGCGCCTCGACCCGCCGCGGCGCGGCGAGCACACGCGTGAAGTGCTCGCGAGCGCCGGCTATTCGAACGACGACATCGAGCGGCTGCTCGCCGAGCGGGCGGTCGCGTAACCACGACGAGGAATCCGGAATGTCACTCGAACCCGCACGAACCTCGCGCCGCGCCATCCTGCGCGCGCTCGCCGCCTGGGGTGCACTCGCGCTTCCCGGTCTCGCACGCGCACAGGTCGGCGACAGGCCGGTGCGGTTCATCCTGCCCGTCGCGACGGCTTCGGGAGTCGACACGATCACGCGCGCCGCGGGTCCTGCGCTCTCGAAGGCGCTCGGGCATCCGGTCGTCATCGAGAACCAGCCGGGTGCCGGCGGCATTCTCGGCACGTCGGCACTGGTCAAGTCGGCGCCCGACGGCTTCACGCTCAGCATCGTGTCCAACAACCACGTGATCTATCCGAGCGTCTACAAGAGCGTGCCGTTCGACCCGGTCAACGACATCACGCCCATCGCCGTGATCGGCTCGACGCCGATCGTGCTGGTCGTCAATCCCACGAAGCTTCCTGCGAAGGACGTGAAGGAGCTGATCGCGCTCCTGAAGGCGAAGCCCGGAACGTACAACTACGGCTCGTCGGGCAACGGCACGATCCTGCATCTCGCAACCGAGCTCTTCGTGCAGGAAGCGCACGTCGAGGTGCGCCACATTCCATACAAGGGCGTGGGCCCGATGCTCACCGACCTGATCGGCGGCCAGGTCGACATGGGCACGCTGTCGCTGCCGTCGGTGCAGCAGCATCTGAAAAGCGGTTCGCTGCGCGCGGTCGGCGTCACGGGCGCCTCGCGCACCAACGCGGCGCCGGAGATCCCGACGGTGGCGGAGCAGGGATTGCCGAGCTACATCGTCGACGCGTGGTTCGCGGTGATCGGTCCTGCGCGTCTGCCGGCCGCGGACGTCAGGCGCATCCACGACGCGTTCGTCGCGGCGTTCGCGGCGCCCGAGGTCGTGGAAGTGATGGCGAAGCAGGGCAACGTCATCAACGTCAGCACGCCGGAGCACGCGGCGCAGTTCTTCCGCAGCGAGCTCGCGAAGTACGCGAAGATCGTCAAGGCCGCGGGGATCGAGCCGCAATGACCCTGACGGGGTCGGAGTCGGGACTCTGACCCCGATCCGGGCGTCGCATGACCACCGTCCGCTTCGCGCCGAAGTTCCTTTACCTCAGCGCCCACCCGACCGTGGTGCGCGCGCAGCTCGACGGCCGGCCCATGCGACTGGAGGACGCTCGGCCGCTGCGCGACGACGTCTCGACGGACGAGATCTCGCCGCTGGCGGCGATGGTGCATTTCGACGCCACCCTCGGGCGCTTTCCCTACACCGGATTCAAGGCGGCAGACGAGCTTCCAATCGCGCGCGATCGCGTGCGCCGCGCCGGCATCGAGGTGGTCGTCGCGGGCAAGCGCTATGGCAAGGGCTCGTCGCGCGAGCACAGCGTGGTGGCGGAGCGAGCCGCCGGCGTGCGCCTGGTGATCGCGGAAAGCTTCGAGCGCATCTATCGCCAGAACGCCGACAACCTCGGCTTGTTCACGTCCACCCGCTTCGACCTGCTGCATCGCATCGAGCGTAGCGAGCCCATCGACGTGGACGAGCTCCTCGCCGGCCGGGATGCGCTCGCCGCGGCGATTTTGCGCAGCGGCGGGTTGCTCGAGTACGGTCGCGCGCGCCTTCGCGACGTGGTCTCGCAATGCGATGCCGGCACGTCGCAGCGGCCGCGCACGCTGTTCGAGAAGATCGTGGCGCGCCATGCGCTCGCGACTCCCGACGTGCCGGTGCCCTCGACCGCCGGCAGCGGTGGCTTCGTGCGTGCCGACTATCGCTTCATCCACGAGTACTACACCGGCATGTGCGCGCACCTGCTTGCGCAGGCGCTCGGCGACGCGGTGCATCTGCACGAGCCGCACACCGTTCTCGCCTTCGAGGATCACCTGTCGTACGTGCACCGCAGCCCGATGCACGTGAGCGGCGGCCTCGTGACGGGAGTGCGCGCATTGTCCGAGGCGCACCGCGCGTTCGTCGCACGCCATGGCATCGTCGACCACGGCTATCTCGAGGCGCTTCCGGCCGGCGATCCGGGCAACCGGGGCTCGCAGGGCATCTCGCACGCGATCATGGCGGAGCGCTATGCGTCGCCCGGTCAATTGATCGTCGGCACCGATTCGCACACGCCGCACAGCGGCGCGCTCGGTTGCGTCGCGTTCGGCGTGGGCACCACCGACATGGCGAACGCGTTCGTGACCGGCGCGGTTCGCATCACGATGCCGGAAGTGTTGCGCGTGGAGCTCGACGGCGCGCTGCCGGCCGGGATCACCGCGAAGGACGTCGTGCTTCACCTGCTGGCGCAGCCCTCGATCCGGGCCGGTGCGGGTATCGGCAGGGTATTCGAGTTCGGCGGCCCGGCAGCGGCGCAGCTCGACACGGACGCACGCGCGACGCTCACCAACATGACGGCCGAGCTCGGCGGCTTCACCGGCATTTTCGAGCCCGACGCGGAGACCGTGCGCTTCATCCGCGAGCGCCGCGGCGTGGACGTGGAGCTTCACGCATGGATGAAGAGCGACCCGGGCGCGCGCTACGCCGCCACCGTGCGCATCGACTGCAGCGCGCTCACGCCGATGGTCGCGCGGCCCGGCGACCCGGGCAACGGGGTGGCGCTGCGCGATCTCGCCGAGCGCGTCAAGGTCGACATCGCGTATGGCGGTTCGTGCACCGCCGGCAAGCGCGAGGACTTCGATCAATACCATCGCGTGCTCGAATGGGTGGCGCAGCGCGGACTGCGCGTCGCGCCCGGCGTGGCGCTGTACCTGCAATTCGGCACGGTGGACGTGCGCGACTACTGCATCCGCCGCGGCTACCTGGCTGCCTTCGACGCAGTGGGT
>DASXAF010000045.1:0-36537 GCA_036406955.1 Casimicrobiaceae bacterium | reverse complement strand
CAGGTACAACTGGAAGACGTTCATCGAGGTTTACCTCGAGGACTATCACGTGCAGCCGTTTCACCCGGGCCTCGGGCAGTTCGTCACCTGCGACGATCTGCGCTGGCAGTTCGCGCCGTGGGCCTCGGTGCAGTTCGTCGGCGTCAACAAGGGCCTCGCGAAGCCCGGCACCCGGACGTACGAGCGCTGGCACAAGGCGGTGCTCGACTACTACCGCGGCGAAACGCCTGCGCACGGCGCGATCTGGCTCACGTACTACCCGAACGTCATGGTCGAGTGGTACCCGCACGTGCTGATCGTGAGCACGCTGATCCCCAAGGCGGTGGACCGCACGCTGAACGTGGTCGAGTTCTACTATCCCGAGGACATCGCGCTCTTCGAGCGCGAGTTCGTCGAGGCCGAGCAGGCGGCGTATCACGAGACCGCGGGAGAGGACGACGAGATCGCGGAGCGCATGGACGCCGGCCGCAAGGCGCTCTACGCGCAGGGGCGCAGCGAAGTGGGACCCTACCAGTCGCCGATGGAAGACGGGATGCAGCACTTCCACGAGTTCTACCGGTCGCAGGTAAACAAACACCTACGAGACGATCTCGCCACCGCCGCTTGAGCGGCGGTGGCGAACGGCCATGTTTTCCACGCTCGTATCGACGGCCCAGCTCGCACAGCATCTCGACGATCCGAATTGGGTGATCGTCGACGTGCGCCACGACCTCGCGCAGCCCGACGCGTGGGGTCGCTCGCAATATCGCGACGGGCACATACCCGGCGCGCGTTTCGCGCACGTCGACGGCGATCTGTCGGCCGAGAAGACGGGGCGCAACGGGCGGCATCCCCTGCCGACGCCGGAACAGGCTGCCGCCACGTTCGGCCGATTGGGCATCGACCGCAGCAAGCAGGTCGTCGCCTACGACCAGGGCAACGGCATGTATGCCGCACGCCTGTGGTGGATGCTGCGCTGGCTGGGCCACGATGCCGTTGCCGTTCTCGACGGCGGCTATGCGCGCTGGACGGCGGAGAAGCGGCCGGTGACCACCGACGAGCCGAGCGTCGCGCCCACGACGCTCGACGTCGAGCGCGTCGCACCGACGGTCTCGGCGAGCGGCGTCGCGGCGAGCCTGCCGCGCCATACCCTCGTGCTCGTCGATGCGCGCGGGGCCGAGCGCTATCGCGGCGACACCGAGCCGATGGACCCGGTCGCCGGCCACATTCCGGGCGCGATCAATCGGCCTTTCACGCGCAATCTGAAGCCGGATGCCACCTTCCGCCCGGCGTCGGAATTGCGCCGCGAGTTCGACTCCATGCTGCACGGCCGCTCGGTCGACGACGTCGTGCACTATTGCGGCTCCGGTGTGAGCGCATGCCACAACGTGCTCGCGATGGCGGTCGCAGGTTATCCGCTCGCCCGCCTGTATCCCGGATCGTGGAGCGAGTGGGTGTCGGATCGCTCGCGTCCCGTCGCTACGGGCGGCGCGTAAGCGGCCAGGTCTCCAGGGGCTCGTAGCGCGGGCCGCCTGTCGCACCGATCGACTCGTAGAGCACGACGTGCTCGACGCGCCACGCCAGCGGCGCGACTTCGCGCCGCGCGATGGGATGGCGGCAATGCCGCGCGAGCGTGACGTGCGGATTCCAGGGTCGCTCGTCGAGACTGAACGATGCAGCGGCGAGGTGCGACGCGAGCACATCATGCAGCGCCGGCAACGACGCGGGCACGTGGGACGGGCCGATCCACGCCACGCGCGCGGCGCGGAAGCTGCCCAGCGTGTCGAGCGTCACGTCGCAGGCATCGCCGCGCAACGCGCCACCGATCGCGCACAGCGTGGCGATCTGCGTGCGCGGCACTGATCCGATGAATGCAATCGTTGCGTGGAGATTGGCCCGCGGCAGCGCCCGTCCGCCGCTCATCGACGCGGCGTGATGCGCAAGCTCCTCGAGCGTGTCGCCGAGCGCGCTGTCGACGGGCAGCGCGAAGAACAGGCGTGCGGTCGCGGGCACGGGCGGAGTCTAGCGCGACAGCCTTTGTCGCTCATCCAGCGCGTTCGCACCGAACGCCCCGGCCTGCGTGTCACCGAGAGTCCGATGAGCCCCGCCCCAACGAGCGGGATCGTCGATATATGAAGTACAGTCTCCCGCTGCGCCGTCAAAAGGCGGATCATCTTGTTTCCCTCCCCAGCTTCATTCGATACCGCGAGGATGTCGTCGCGACCTCGGTTGTTCGCCAAATACGTGGACAGGACAATCGCACGCAGGCAAAGGCGATGATTACGATCGTCCCCGTGGCGACGCTCTCGCATCCTGTGCCGCGGCTGACGGTCACCCTCATCGCGGTTCTCGTCGTCGGATGCGCAGCGACGGCGGACAGTCCCCGCGCCCCGGGCACCGTCACATTCCCCGTCGGGGCGACACAACGGAACGCGGGTGAAACCGGAAGCGCGCTCATGGGGCCCCAAGGTGACAAAACGGTGATCAGGCTGACCATCAGCGGGGTGCCACCGTGGGTGGCACGACCCGTCCAGCTCTACACGTTCGTGTACGCGGGGTCGTGCAGCGAGCACTCGGTGCGACCGGTTTATGCACTGAACGAGATCGTGCAGGCGCAGCTGCTCGGCAACGGCGGCCGGAACGGGCCTTACACGCTCGAAAAGACCGTGCCCGCATCGATCGACGCACTTCGAAGTGCGCCTCACGCCTTGGTCATCCGTACGAGTCCTGCCGACGGCAACGTGGACATCTATTGCGGCGACATGAACCAGGAGGATCGACTGAGGCCGCGCGTCCGGCAATGACACCCGTTGGCGTCGCGGGCGCTCTCGAGATGTCCACAACGTCCGATCCCGAACGGGACTCGTCGCCCTTTGATTCCCTTCGTCCGTCTTTTTCGCTTCGTCGGATCGCTCTTGGCGAAGTCTCCGCCGCCGCCAATGATCTACGCGGGCCACGAGCCAGGTGCCCGCGCCGTTGCCGCATTCACGGGAGGCATGGACCATGCGAGATTGACATTTCTATTTCGCGTTCGCGGCGTCTACAAGTCCGTCCGCTCCACGTCGATGGCGTTGCGCTCGTGCATGTTGAAACGACCGTCGTAGATCGGTCGTCCGCCGGTGACCGGGCCGGGGTACTGGACGAACAGCATCTCGCCGCCCGTCTCGGTGAACAGATCCTCCTCGAAGTGCGGGTCGGGGTGGTACACCATCGTACCGGGGCCGTACATCTTGCCGCCGATCCGGAAGTCTCCTTCGAGGATGTACCAGACCTGGGCGAAGTCGTGCCTGTGCAAAGGGTGATGTGCACCGGGCTCGTAGCGCACGATACCTGCGTTGGGCTCCGTCGGCCGCCCGGCATTCGGGTGAAACAGCATCTTGCCCGTTTGCCCGGGCCACCGGATGACCTCCCATTCGCGATCGTCGCGATGGACATACTCCGCGGGATGGTGCGCAAGCTCTTTTGCATCCATGCGTTTTCCCCTTTTGCACATGTCGACCCGACCCGCCGTCGGCTGGATCGCCGGCCAGCGGGAATTCGATCGCTCGATCCGCGCAGCGCGTGCCGCCGACTGCGCCGCGCCTAATCCACCGAGTACTTGTCTACGCAGATGTAGCCGACGCCGCAAAGACCGTCGCGTGCCCGCACGTAGGCGAATTGCGGCATTTGCCAGAACGGGCACCGGGGAACGGCCGGGCCGTAGAAAGTATCGCCGCCGCCACCCCGCGGTCCCGCGAGGATGGTCATCTGACCCGCACTGCGCAATTGGGCCTTCAAATCGTTGCAGGACAGGCCCTGCGGATTGACGGGCGCAGTCGTCTGCTGTCCGTTCCCGGGAGCGGAGCCATCGGCGACGGGCGCTTGCCGATCCTGGCCGTAGCTCGCGGACATCAACAGGACGGTGGCCGCGCCCATGCATGCTGCAAGAAACCTGGAGTGAGCAGGCGCTGCGAATGATGTCGTCCTCACGGGTCGCACCTCGAAGTCCATGGCGTGCAGCAGTGAAGTTTCCTGACGGAAGAGACGAGCGCATGGCGCCCGCGGCCGCTCCCCAAGCTGCATTCTCTGCCGATCTCGGTCCGCTGAGAATTGTCCCGAAGGGCAATTCGGGAAGCCCTTGCGAGTTCTGGCCCGAGGCAATCCAAAGCGGGGATCGCCACGCGAGTGTGTTCCCCTGACCGGAACATTTGATACACGGCAGAAGAAGAGAAATTCGGCGAAGCGCTATAAGATCGATCCATCGTGCGCTCCGATACTCGCTCCCGCCTCGAACGCTCGCTCGACAACCCGATCTGGGCGTGCCTTGCCACGCGGCATGCGCATTTTGCGTTGGGCGACGTACGGGCGCGGCGCTATCGGCCGGACATATCGCCGCTGACGGGCCTGGCCGGTGACGGCGAGGACGTTGCCGCCAGGCTCGCGGATACCGTGCAAATCGGCGACGACGTCTCCATCTTCGGGCCGGCGGTTCCCGCGCTCGGATCGAGCTGGGACGTCCTCCGGGAAGCCCGCATCACCCAGATGATTCGTCGCGACGAGGCGCCCCTGGACGAAGCCGACATCGACGCTGTGACGCTCGACGCGACCGACATTGCCGAGATGCTTCAGCTCGTCGAGCTCACCCAGCCCGGCCCTTTCCGGCCGCGCACGATCGAGCTCGGAACCTATATCGGCATTCGGGATGCCGGGCGCCTCGTGGCGATGGCCGGCGAACGCATGTGGATCGGCCCCTATCGTGAAGTCAGCGCCGTCTGTACGCATCCGGACGTGCGCGCCCGTGGGTATGCCCGCGCGCTGATCGGTCGAGTGGTCAACCGAATGCTGCGGGCGGCACAGATACCGTTTCTGCATGTCTACAGCGCGAATACACGGGCAATCGACGTTTATTCCACCCTGGGTTTCGTCTGCCGCGCGGAATTCCCGCTTCTCCACGCGCGTCGGCTGAGCTGATCCAGGGACGAGTCTGTCGATACCAACCGAAAGGACTGCGGCATGATCGGCGTATTCGTGACGTTTCGCTACGGAGACGATTTCGACGAGCAAGCGGTGCGGAGGATCGCCGAGAGCGCCCGCGCAAGGTTCGAGGGAATGGCCGGATTACGTTCGAAGGCTTTCACCGTCAATTCCGCAAAGCGGGAGGCTACGAACGTCTACATCTGGGACTCGGACGACGCCGCCAAGGCTTTTTTCACCGATGCGCTTCTTGAGCGCATAACCGGCGTGTACGGCGTGCGCCCCGGCGTCGAGTTCGTGCAGATTGCCGGACTGGTGGACAACGCTGGCGCATCACGGGACCGGGAGACGCTCCCTGCTCGGTGAGCACGGCTCCAAAGCGTTCGTGCGAGCGGGCGTCGCCGGCGATGTCCGTCACGTGCGCCTGGCTACGGCGCGCGCTACCTAGCCGCCTCGCATCGACTGCTCCCACAACGCCGCGATCTCGCGATTCTCGGCAACGAGCGCCAGGAAGCTGCGCCGCAACGACTCGTCGGTGATGGCGTCGGCCTCCTGCATGAGGGCGCGATGCGCTTCGATCAGCGCAGCGCCGGCGCGCGAATCCTCGGCTCTTCGCCAGACTTGAAGCAGCGTCAGGCGAATGCGATGTTCCTCGGTACCGAGCAGGTTCGCCGGCGGCGGCACCGGGCCGCCGCCGCCAACGTTCTCCAGCAACCGTTGCGCAACTTCGAGCGCCGTCGGCAGGTCGCCGCGCGCGAGCGCCACGCGGGACTGACCCTCCAGCGCGTTCGACACCTTGGTCGAAACCTCGATCTCGCGCGCGAGCGTTTCGACTCGCTCGAACGCTTCCTGCGCAGCGGTCCAGTGACCGAGGGCGACCTCGGCATTGCCGAGGTTGTGCAGGGCGTCGATCTGGTAGAGCCGCGAGTCTGCCGCGACCAGGATGTCCAGTGCCGCACGCGCATGCACGAGCGCAGCCTCGGCGTCGCCTTCCCGCAGCGACACTTCCGACAGGCCGGCCAACGCTCCGCCCTGCACCACCCGGTTGCCCAACATCCGGTTCAGCTGCAGCGACTCTTCCATATGCTGCCGAGCCTGCGGGTAGGCGCCGAAGCGCAAGTAACCGACGCCCGCATTCATCAAGGCCACCGCTTCGCTGCGCCGGTCGCCTGCAAGACGGCAGTATCCGAGCATCGCCAGGTCATGGCGCAAGCTCGCGGCCTGGTCGCCTTGCTCGGCCGCACACAGCGACATGGCATTGGCGAGACGGCTCTGCGCCACCGGCGACCCAAGTGTCGTAGCCCGGGCGAGGCCGACTTGGGCAATGGCGAGTCCCGCGGCCGGGTCGCCCTGGAAGGCAAGTGCCTGGGCGAGCCGCTGCATCGCGCGCAGCGCGATGTCGTCCGCGCCCGCACGCTCCGCCAGCTGCAACGCATGGCGGGCGTCGCGTTCCGCGTTCGCCCATTCCCCCATGCGGTCCGCGATGTCGCAGCGTCGCCAGGCCGCCTCGGCCCGCAGCGCATCACCCTCGGCGCCCGGCGGCGCGGCTTCGGCGAGCGCCAGCATGGCCTCGATGTCCTGGAGCTGGAGATCGCGTCGGGCGAGCAGCTCCAGCGTGCGCTCGCGCGTCGCCAACAGTCGCCAGCGCAGCGCGTTGTCGTTCGGCGACGCCAACGCCAACGCCCGCGCGGTGCACTCGAGCGCTTGCTCGTTGGCGAACATCGCTGCGTGGTGAGCGGCCGCACGCGCATAGAACTCGGCAGCGTTCGCGGCGTCGCCGGCCTTCTCGTAGTGCTCGGCGGCGCTCGCCAGCAGGCCGTGCGCGCGGGCTCCCGCGTGTTGCGCCAGCCATTGCGCCGTTCGGGCGTGGGCGCTGCGCTTGTCGCGCTTGAGCAGGGTGTCGTAGGTGACCTGGTGCAGGATCTGGTGACGGAAGGCGTACTCGCTCACGCTGTCCTGCGCATCCTCCAGCACGATCAGATCCCGCCGGCACAGCGACGGTAGCTGTTCGGCCGCCTGCGTATCGACGTACGCCAGCGCCGCGTCCCAGAACTTCAGGCCGATCACGCTCGCGAACTGCAGAGCGCGGCGCTCCTGCGGCGCGAGGCCATCGAGCCGGGCTTGCAACACGCCCGTCAGCGTCGGCGGCACCTTCAAAAGCAGCAGCTTGTCGTCGTCGACGCTCCACGGCTCGCCGGTGCGGATCGCGCCCTGGTCGATCAGCATCTTCACCAGCTCTTCCATGTAGAACGGGTTGCCCTCGGCACCGCCGGTGATGAGCTCGCGCAGGGCAGCCGGGATGTGCGGCAGCTTCTTCAGCAGCTCGTCGGCCAGGTCTCGACTGGCATGCCGGTCGAGCGGCGCGAGGTCCACGCGCGCCGCCTGGTCCGGCATCTTCCGGCGCTCGAACAGTGACGGTCGGGTGAACACGAGCAGCAGCAGCGGCACGTCGCGGTCGACCTCTTGCAGGTAGTCGATGAAGTCGAGCGAGGCGTCGTCGGCCCAGTGCAGGTCGTCGAGCTGGATGACGAGCGGCAAGCCGCTTTGCATGCTGATGCGTCGCAGGGCCTGCGCGGCGGCGTTGAAGCCGCGGTTGCGGATCTGCCGCGCATCGTCGCGGATGTGCTTGACGTGCGGGCTGTGGCCGTAGTCGAGACCGATGAGCTGGCCCAGCAGATGCGCGTGGGCCTCGGCCTCGTATGGGCCCTGATCTGCGGCGAACAGGGGCACGAGTGCGTCTTCGAGCTTGCGCTGTGCTTCCTCCGTGCTGTCGCTGTCCAGGATCTCGAAGCGCCAGGCAAAGAGGTCACGCAGCACGGAATGAGATTGCGCCACGCTCTGCGGCGTGGCGCGTGCCCGGAAGATGACGAAGCGCTCGGGCCGAGCGTCGGCCCAGTTGTCGAATTCGTAGAGAAGGCGGCTCTTGCCGACGCCCGCTTCGGCGACCACGAGTACGGCCTGCAAGCCGGCGCCCGGTGCCGTGACGCGCTGGAAGGCAGCCTGCAGCGCGCGCAGCTCGGCCGCCCGCCCGATCATGCAGGTCTCCACGCCCTCGATCCCGCGCGTGGCGACGCGAAATGCACGCGGCCGGCCGCGCACGACGAGGTAGCTGCGCAGGGGTGCGTCGACGCCCTTCACGGAAAGCGGCGGCTGCGCCTCGACGTCGAAGACGCCGCGCACCTGCGCATAGGTTTCGTGGCTGATGCGTAGGCCGCCGGGCGGAGCGCTCTGCTCCATGCGCGCGGCGATATTCACGGCCATGCCGCGGATGTTGCCGTCCTCGTCGACGCCGCCGCCGAGAAGAACGCCGCCGCTATGGATGCCGACGCGAACGTCGAAGCCGGTGTGACCGTGAGCGGCGTGCACTTCGCCGCGCACGACCTGGCCGAGATTCAGCAGCGCAAGCCCGCAGCGCACGGCGCGCTCGGCATCGTCCTCGGCCGCGCGCTCCGCGCCGAAGGCGGCCAGGATGCTGTCCCCGGCGTAGTTCAGCACCTTGCCGCCGTGAGCTTCCACGAGCGCCGTGCCGCGCGACAGCGCACCATCCATCACCGCGCTGACTTCCTCGGCATCGAGGTGCTGTGACAGCGAGGTCGATCCCACCACATCCATGAAGAGGATGCTCACGTGCTTGAGCACCTGAGCATGAGGCTGCATGGCGCGTCCGGCACGCAACGTCGCGAGCCGGCTGCGCAGCGGCTCGAGCGCCGCATCGGTGACGGCATCGCCCAGCAGGGCCCGTTGCGACTCCAAGCTCTGGATGGCAAGTTCCAGTTGCCTGAGCTCGGAGGCGGACATGGCACGAAGAATAGCAGTGGCCTCCAGGGAAAGGCGGTATGCGCCGCGCGCATCGAACCGCTAGACTGACGCTTTCACGATCCAGCCATGATGGGCAGGTCAGCGATGGACGCCGCTTCGATCGATGGGATCGCGACGCGCTTGATCGCCGCACAGGATCGCGCGGCGACGATCCCGCCGATTGCCGCCGCCACGCCGGGCTTCGATGTCGAGGCTGCGTACGACGTCCTGCACGAGATCGAGTCGCGCAGGATCGCCCAGGGATGGCGGCCGGTCGGGCGCAAGATCGGCTTCACCAATCGCACGATCTGGTCGCGCTACGGCGTGTATCAGCCGATGGCCGCGCGCATCTGGTCGCACACCGTGCAGCACGCGCAGGGTGGAGCCGCGAAGCAGGCGCTCGCGGGCTTCGTGCAGCCACGCATCGAGCCGGAAGTCGTGTTCAAGCTGATGGCACCGGTCGCCGCGGGCGCCGACGCGCGCGCGGTTCTCGCGGCAACCGAATGGATCGCCGCCGGCTTCGAGATCGTCCAGAGCCACTTCCCCGAGTGGAAGTTCGCGGCGGCCGATTGCACCGCCGCGTTCGGGTTGCATGCCGCGCTCACGATCGGCGAGCCATGCCCGGTCGATGCGGCGAACCGCGACGCAATCGCCGCGATGTTGCCGGCGTTCCGCGCGACGCTGCGCAAGCACGGCGTCGTCATCGACGCCGGCGTCGGTGCAAACGTCCTCGACAGTCCCGCGCTCGCCCTCGCGCACCTCGCCAACGTGCTGGCCGGGCATCCGCGGCATCCGGCGCTCGAGGCAGGCGAGGTCGTCACGACGGGCACGATCACCGACGCGTGGCCGGTCGCGCCAGGCGAGACGTGGTCGAGCGATTACGGCGAGTTGCCTCTGCGCGGGCTGACGCTCGAGCTCGTGACGTAGCGCGCGCCTGCACGGAGAGCGAGATCCACGAATCGCTGCTCGGACCCGACGGCGCGACGATCGTGGAACCGTGCTCCGCTACGCATCCAATGCCGGCGTATTGCTCAACGGGTGATCGAGCTCGTACGTGCGCGCCGGCATGACCCGGTTGCGCCCGGCCTGCTTCGCCGCGTAGAGCGCGCCATCGGCGCGCTGGAGCATTTCCTGGGGCGTCTGGTTCGGCCCGGGCACGCGTTGCGCGACGCCGATGCTCAGGGTGATCCGTCCGAACCGCGAGCCGCTGTGCGGGATGTCGAGCGCAGCCGCTGCTGCCGCCACGCGCCCGGCAACGTCGAGCGCGCCGTCCAGATCGGTATCCGGGAGCAGGACCACGAACTCGTCGCCGCCATAGCGCGCGGCCAGGTCCGCGGGGCGCTGCAGCGATTGGTCGATGGCCTTGCCAACGCGCGCGATGCAGGCGTCGCCAGCGCCATGCCCATAGTTGTCGTTGTACGACTTGAAGAAGTCGATGTCGATGAACAGGACTGCCAGCGACGCGTTCGTGCGGCGCGCGCGCTCCCATTCCGCGGCGCAAACGGTGTCGAAGTGCCGCCGGTTACGAAGGCCCGTGAGCGAGTCCGTGATGGTGAGCGCGCGCAGCTCGTCCTCGAGGCGCCGGTTCTCCTCGAGCTGTTCGCGCAGCCGCCCGCTGATGCGGTAGAAGCGGCGTGCGATCCACGTGAGCACCGCCAGGCTGAATGCCGCGACCGCAAGCACCCACAGCAGCCAGCGCAGATCGGTCGGCTGCGACGGCCGGTAGATCAGGCCGCTCAGATCGACGTCGGTGCCTGGTGGCGCGAGGCCGAGATCACGGTACACGTCGAAGATGTGCTGCCACCGGGCGATGTGGGTGTGGCCGAGCTCCACGAGATCCGTGCGCACGAGCGGCAACATGCTGGCGGCCTCGAAGCGCAGCTTGTCCACGGGAAGATCGGGCGCGTACTTCCGGTGAATGAGCGCGGCGATCTCTTCCTGATGCGCGAGAGCGTATTCCCAGCCGCGCAGGCTCGCGGCGAGGAATGCCTCCGCCCGTTCCGGGTGCCTGTCCACCATCGACCGGGTCGTGAACAACGTGTCACCGTAAAAATCGACGCCGCTGGAGCGTGGTGTGAACTGACGGAATGGCCGGCCTGATCGCTGCAGGTAATAGCTCTCGTCGGTCTCGTAGCCCGCGAGCGCATCCACGCGTCCCTGCAGCAGCGTATCCACGGTGTGGTCGTGCTCGATGATTTGCAGCCGGTCGACCGGTACGTGCTCGCGCTGCAGATACGCGAATATTTCGGTTTCCCAGGGCGCGAGCGCGACCTTGTGGCCCGCGAGGTCTTGCAGCGTGTCGATACCGGCGTCGGATCGCACGAACAGGGCGAGCGGCGAATGCTGGAAGATGGAGGCAAGCACGACGACCGGGTCGCCGCGGGCATAGCGAAGGACCAGCTCCGAGGATGCGACGCCGAACTCGGCTCCTCCGTTCAGCACGATGTCGACAGGGTCCGAGCCGGGGCTCAGAGGGATGATCGTGACCGCGAAACCCGCCTCGCGGTAATAGCCCTTCTCGAGCGCCGCGTAGAAGCCGGCGAACTGAAACTGATGACGCCACTTGAGCTGCAGCCGCAGCGGCACGGTGCTGGAGCTGGCCTTCTCGCTCGCGCGGAGGTTCGTCGCGACGGCGAGGAGAAGAATCGCGGACATGGCGACGAACAACGCGGCGCGCCACGTGGTCCGCTGGGTCCCAGTTGCTCGAGTCCGTTCGTTGCGCATTCGGATCGCCATTGTCCGGGCGCGCGTATTGTAGTCTGGCCGGTCGCACAACGCGGCCGCTCGCCGTTTGCCTGCCCGCCCGTCGCGGCCGGGGCGGATAATCCGGGGCGAACGGACATCGGTGCCGATCGATCCGGTCGTCGACAATGGAGGCCATGATGGCGATGGTTCGCAATCCGGATCACGTAACCGTCGCGGTGGCGGACAGTGCCGCCGCAATCGAGTTCTTCGCGCTCCTCGGCTTTCGTGAGGATCACGTCGTCACGATCGACGGTGGCACGCCTGCGCGATACATGGGCATGCCGGCCATGAAGGCCCAGCACATCACGCTCGTGCTCGAAGGCGCAGAGCCCCGCTTCGAGGTCCAGTTGCTCGCGTTCGATCCAACGCCGCCGGACGATCCGGGTCAGCACCCGACGAATCTGCGGCGCCGAGGCTACAACCACCTCGCATTCCGCGTCGACGACATCGCAGCGGCCACCAGCCACCTCGTGGCCAACGGGGTCAGGATGCTTAGCGACGAGATGGACTACATCAGCCGGCGGCTTCGATTGTTCGAAGGCCCCGAGGGCATCACCCTCGAGCTCGTGCAGTGGGTCGGCTCCGACAGCGGCCAGAAATGACATCGCGCGGCCTCGCGCGGCGGCCAATTCCCGTGCAATCGGCTACGAGCGCCTCGCCGCGCCACCCGCAATCGCGAAACTCTGGTGATGCACTTGACGAACGCGGCGGCAAGCCGGCGCTCGAGTCGTTGCAGGCATAGGCTCTGCGGGTTGACGCGCCAGGCGCCTGCGTGACGCAGGAGACGAGTGCGCTCCGCGAGCAGACCTCATTCCCCCGGCGCCGTGTGCGCGACGCCCTTGTGGCAGTCGATGCAGGTCGCCTTGCCTTCGCGAATCCGGCTGGCGTGCCATTCGTTCTGCCTGGCGAGCACTGCGTCGGTGAACTGGTGGCAGTTTCGGCACGCGCGCGAGTCGTTCTCCTTGTACTCATCCCAGACGTGCTGCGCCATTTGCCGGCGGGCGGCCTTGAATTTCTCCTCGTTGGAGATCACGCCGCGCATCTCGCCGATGATGTCCTTGGTGCCGGCTTTCGCCTTGTACCAGAGCAGCTCCGGATAGTCTTTGGGAATGTGGCAGTCGTGGCAGGTGGCGGCCAGGCCCACGCGGTTCGTCCCGTGGACGCTTTGCTGGTGCTCCCTGGCCACCCACTGCATCGAGTGGCAAGCCCCGCCGCAAAACTCGTTCGTGCCGGTGACCTCGACCAGCACCTGCGTACCGATGATCGCGACGGCTCCCGCTGCGAATCCCAGCGCCAACAGTGACAGGACGGACCAGCGTGCGCTGGGACTTCTCAGCCGCCGCCAGGCACGCGCAAGCAGGCCGGGTCGTCGGGACGTTACGCTCGGTCGCGGTTCGGCAGGCATGGCAGCTTCCGTGGTCAGGACTCAGGAAAGCGTCCAGGCGCGCCCGATCCTCGCCCCGGGCTTGCTCGCCCATCCCGGCGAGCAAGTTCGCCTTCACGCCCGATCATTCGAGCTGTACGGCGCCGCGTCGACTACTTCTTTGCGGGTGTCGGGGCCGATGCCGTCGCGGGTGCCGCCGGAGGCGGAGGGATGTCGACCACGGGAACAGTAGGCGCGAACGTCTTGTCGCGCAGGGCGATCTGGCCCTGGCGCGCGAAGTCGATCGATTCTCCGAGGATGCGCGCTCCCTCCTGGGGGGCGTGGAAGCCCGTGGAGTTTTCCGCTTCCACGAAGTCGAGGTAGAACTGCGCGCGTCGCTGCAGGTAGAGGGCCGTGCGCAATTCCGCATCGCCGCGTCCGCCGGCCTTCGCCGCCTTGAGGTCGTTGATCAGTCCGACGACGGCGGCCATGGCTTTCTCGCGCAAGGCCCAATGCCGGTCCTGGATCTCCTCCACGCGCGCCTTGAGTTGCTCCTCGGTGATCTTGTCGTCATGTTTGCTGTGGCAGCCGACGCACGCGTCCTTGAGATCGAGGACGGGGCTGCGCACCCAGTGGTCGGTGAGGCGCTGGCCCTTGTACGTCGTGATGGGCATGTGGCAGTCGACGCACGTGACGCCGGAGCGGCCGTGCACGCCTTGGTTCCACATCTCGAACTCCGGGTGCTGCGCTTTCAGCGCCGGCGCGCCGGTGTCCTTGTGCGTCCAGTCGCGAAAACCGACCTCGTCGTAGTAGGCGACGATCTGCTCGACCTTGAGGCCTTTCGCCCAGGGATACACCAGCCGCTTCTCGGCTCCCTTGAAGTAGTACTCGACGTGGCATTGTCCGCACACGTAGGCGCGCATCTCATTGGGCGTGGCATCACGGTTCACGTCGTAGTTGGGAACGCCCTGCGAGGCCTTGAGCGCGCGCATGCCTTCCATGAACGCGGGGCGGGTGACTCGCAGCGCGAACGTCGCGCTGTCGTGGCAGTCGATGCAGCTCACCGGGTGCTTCACCAGCTTCGCCGCCTCCGCGTAGGGCAGGGAATTCACCTTCTCGAAGCCCTTGACGATGTCGCCGTCGCCCTCCTTCTTGTACGCGACGAACAACGAGGCGTGGCAGTTGAGGCACGTCCCCGGCTGCTTCGCGACGACCTGGCGCTGTGTGAACAACTGGTCTTCGAGCATGTAGGCGTGGCCGCGCTCCTCGCGAAAGTCCGCGGCGAACGCGTAGCCTTGCCAGATTGCCCTCAGGCCCGCATCCTCCTCGACCTTCGATTGCGCGACCTTCGAGCGCGGATCGTCGGGGGTCGGCGTGCGCGGCATCGCCTCGCTGCCGCCATGCTTCGTGCTCATCATGTCGGCGGACTTCATGTAGAGCTCGTAATGCAGCGGGAACGTCTTGCCCCACACGGCCGGGTCGTCCGTGCTGTCGGTGATCGTTGGTGGTTCGCCCTTTTTCGCCTCGTCGGCCGGCATGACGGTCGCGGGCATCAGCAGGAGTCCCGTGACGAGGGCCGCGCGTCCCGCAGCGACGAGGATGCGCAACGTTGGCTTCGGTGCTCTGTCCATGGTTCTCCCTCTGTGCCGACCGTACCGAGATCGAGTCGAAGATCGGTGTCGCCGCTAATGTAGACACGCATGCCGCCCATGTCCAGCATGAAGCCCGCGGCCGGGTCGAGCACCACGGGACCGCTACGGCACCGGCACAATGCGAGTGCAGTCGCAGGGTGCCGGACGGTGCGGCGGGCACGAGGTCCGCGGTCCCCATGCGGACTTGAGGATCGACGGCCACGGTGCAATCATGGACTGCGTCACGGGAGACTTTCATGAGCACGAACAGCGCACCGGGGTTCAAGCAATGCCCGGAGCACAGCATCACGACGAAGCCCGCCGACGTGCGCGTCACGGTGACCTTCCGGGGCGAGATCATCGCCGACACGCGCGACGCGGTCCAGTTGCAGGAGGCGGTGGGAAGCGGCAAGAGCACGATCGCGCCCGTCGTCTACTACTTTCCGCGCAAGGACGTGAACATGGGCAGCCTGGTGCGCACCTCGCACCGCACCTACTGCCCTTTCAAGGGCGAGGCCTCGTACTTCTCGCTGAAGGACGGTCCCGAGAACGCCGTGTGGAGCTACGAGCAGCCCTACGACGAGATGGCGGTGCTCGAAGGCCGGCTTGCGTTCTATCCCGACAAGGTCGAGTCGATCGTCACGCAGCCGAAGCGCTGAGGCACGCGCTACCCCGCGGACCGCGACGCCGCGGGGTTGCGCGCGACGCGCATCTGGCGCCGGTGCCGGATGAGCGGAAACACCAGCGCCACGATGACCAGCGCCATGACGAATCCGCTGATCGGGCGCGTGAAGAAGATCGTCCAGTCGTTCTGATAGCTGATCATGCTCGTCATGAAGGCGCTCTCGGCCTGGTCGCCGAGGATGCAGCCGAGCACCATGGGCGCGATCGGGAACTTGAAGCGGTCGAACAGGTAGCCGACGATGCCGAAGATCACGATCATCCACAGGTCGGTGATGTTGTTGCGCTCGGAGAACGCGCCGATGAAGCAGAACATCACCACGAACGCCGACGTCGCCGCCTCGGGCAGGTAGAGCACCTTGATCAGTGCCTTGATGGCGAAGAAGCCGAGCAGGCACATGCCGATGACGCCGAGGAACAGCGACGCGAAGATCGCGTACACCATGCCGGGCTCGCTGACGAAGATCTGCGGCCCCGGCTGCACGCCGTGCAGCAGGAACGCGCCGAGGATCACGGCGGTGGCGCCGCTGCCCGGAATGCCGAGCGTGATGAGCGGCACCATGTGGCCCGCGACGGTCGCCGTCGAGGCGGTCTGCGGTGCGACGATGCCCTCGGCGACGCCGGTGCCGAGCAGCTTGCGGCGCTTGGAGTACTGCGCCTCCGTGCCGTACGAGACGAACGACGCGATGGTCGCCCCCGCGCCCGGAATGATGCCGAGAATGATGCCGAGGATGGAGCTTCGGGCAATCGTGGCGCGTATCGACCACGCCTCGCGGAATCCCGGGAAGCGGGTCGCAACCTTGCCGCCCGCCTGCACGGGCGGCGTGCGGAAGCCCTGCTCCAGCCGCACGAGCACCTCGCCGATGCCGTACGCGCCCACCATCACCGTGAGGTATTCGATGCCGTCGGCGAGCATCGGCACGCCGAACGTGAAACGCTCGGCGCCGTAGACGCCGTCGACGCCGACCGTCGCGATCATGAGGCCGAGGAAGAGGCTGATGAAGCCGTTGACGACCGACGCGCCGGACAGTGCGACCACGCTGGTGAGGCCGAACAGGATGATCGCGAAATATTCCGGCGCGTCGAACGTGAGCGCGAACTTCGCGAACGCGGGCGCCATCGCCACCGCGGCGAGCGTCGAAAGGATGCCGCCGTAGAACGCGGCGAACAACGTCCACCCGAGCGCCTTCGCGGGCTCGCCCTTGTGCGCCATCGTGTAGCCGTCCCAGAGCAGCGGCACGTCGAGCGGCTCGCCGGGGATGCGAAACAGGATCGCGGTGAACGCGCCGCCGTAGGTGCCCGAGATGTACATGGCCGTGAGCAGGATGATCGACGGCGTGATCGACATCCCGTAGGTGAACGGCAGCGCGAGCACCACGCCCATCACCAGCGTGAGGCCCGGCAACACGGCGACCAGCATGCCGACGATCAACCCGACCACGAGCGCGAGCAGGTTGACCGGCTGGAAGACGGTCGCGAAGGCGCCGACGAACGAGGTCGCAATGTCGAGCATTCGCGAGGCTCAGCGGATGCCCATGAGGCGCATCAGCAGGAAGGTGACCTGCGAGAAGGGCCCCTCCCCCAGCGGCAACGACACGTAGACGACCTTCATGAATACGAACATGAATGCGAGGCTGCCCACGAGGCTCGCGACCGCGACCGCGATCGGCCGGCGGAATCCGCCGATCCACATGAAGGCGGCGAGATAGCCGAGCGTGGCGAGGAAGAAGCCGAGGTGCCGGATCAGCAGCACATAGGCCACGGTGAGCACGATGCCCGCCACGATGAGCCGCGGGTACGTCGGCAGCGCCTGCTCAGGCTCCTGCCCCGGCTCGGCCGCCTCGTCGATGATGCTGCCGAGAACGCCGCCGAGCTGCTCGTCGGCGAAGAACAGCGTCCTGACGATCTGGTACGCGCAGGCGAGCATCGCGAGCGCGAGGATCGCCTTCGGCCAGAAGTCGGGGCCGATGCGCCCGCCCGGGGCCGAGAAGTCGATCCGTCTCGAGACGAAGAACAGCGCGATCGATATCGCGAGCACGACGACGTACGGCAGGGCCCGCCGCGCTCGCGCGACGAACGCGGCGCGGCCCCGACGGGCGATCGTCATTTCTTCGCCATGGCCTGCGACGCGATCTTCTTCATGTGGGCGAGGTCCTCCTCCATGACCTTCTGCGCCTCGGCTGCGGGCAGATAGCTGTCGTCGGTCGCGTACTGGTCCTTCAGGTACTGCTTGTATTCGGCGCTGGCGGCAACCTTGGCGAGCGCGTCGGAGATCACCTTCACCTTCGCCGGATCCGTGCCGGCCTTCATGATCACCGCGCGGCGCTGCGGCAGCGAGATGTCGTAGCCGAGCTCCTTCGACGCGGGCACGCTGGGGAACGCATCGTAGCGCGTGTCGTAGAAGATGATCACCGGCTGCATCTGGTGGCTGTCGAGGAACGTGCGCACGTCGCCGAGCTGCTCGTACAGCAGGTCGGCGTGGCCGCCGAGCACGGACGTGTAGCGCTCGCCCGGCTTCGCGAACGGGACCGAGATGAGCTTCAGTCCCTTGCCGATGAAATAGTTGACGGTGATGTCGTCGGGGCTCCCGAAGCCGGTGACGGCGACTTTCAGCGGCCGCTTCTTCGCCTCGCGCTCGACGTCCGCCCAGGTCTTGAGGTCGCTGTTCGCCGCGGTCATGAACGCCGACGGCTGCTTGATCATCAGCGCGACCGGAATGATGTCCTTCAGCGACCACCGCGTGCTCGGCGTCGTGGCGAGCAGCGCATAGGTGTCCCACGTCATGATGGAGATCGAATATCCGTCCGGCGGCGCGGCGAGGAGCTTCGCCATGCCGGTGTTGCCGGTCGCGCCGGGCACGTTGACGACCGGGAAGGAGACGTGCAGGTCGTCCTCCATGATCTTGCCGGCCTTGCGTGCGACCTGGTCGGCGCCGCCGCCGGGCCCCCACGGCACGATGAATTCGACGGGACGCGACGGATACTTCTCCTGTGCGAGCGCGAGGCACGCGACCAGTGCCGCGACGGACGTGATCGACAGGAGCGCCACGCGCTGTGACCAAACGGCGAGTTTCATGTCTTCCTCCTTCGTTGACATCGATGGACGGGCGCTCCGGGTCGCCTCTAGTCGGTGATTCGCAACAGCAGCTTGCCCTTCGTGCGTCGCGACTCGATCGCCTCGTGCGCGTCGCCGGCCCGCTCGAGCGGGAGCTCGCGATCGATCGCGACGAGGAGCTCCTTTCGCGCATAGGCGGCGAACACGTCCCCGGCGCGTCCGCGCAGCTCCGATGCGGTGGAAATGTAGTCCGCCAGGTGCGGCCGCGTAAAGTAAACCGAGCCGGCTTCGGCGAGCGCGAGCGGCTCGATCGACGCCACGTGCCCGGATGCGCCGCCGTAGTTGACGCACATCCCGCGTCGCGCCAGCGAGCCGACGCTGCGCAGGATCGTATCCTTGCCGACGGCGTCGTAGACGACGTCGACGCCGCGACCGTTGGTGATGCGGCGCACCTCGTCGCGGAAGTCGACGTCGCGGTACAGGATCACGTGGCTCGCGCCGCGCTCGCGCGCGATCGCGGCCTTCTCCTCGCTGCCGACCGTCGCGATGACGAACGCGCCGCGCCGCTTCGCGAGCTGGATCAGCAGCTGGCCGACGCCGCCGGCGCCCGCATGCACCAGGCAGCTCCTGCCCGCATCCAGCGGGTACGCGGAATGGGTGAGATAGTGCGCGGTGAGGCCCTGCAGCATCAGCGCGGCGGCGATCGCGCTCGGCACGCCGTCGGGGACGGGCACCAGTCTCGCTGCGGGAACGACGGAGAGCTCGGCATAGCTTCCCCGCACGATGCAGTAGGCGACACGCTGCCCGACTCGAAATTCCGTTACGCCGCTGCCGAGCGCCTCCACCACGCCGGCGCCTTCCATGCCGATCGTCATCGGCAGCGGCGTCTGGTACGTGTGCGAGCGCGCGTAATGGCCGCTGCGCATGTAGACGTCGATGAAATTGACGCCGGCATAATGCAGGCGCACGAGCACCTCGCCGGCGCGCGGCTCGGGGCGCGCAACGTCGGCGACCTCGAGCACCTCGGGTCCGCCAAAGCGCGCGACCTGGATCGCCTTCATGCGTGTCGTGCGACGACGCGCGCGCCGGCCGTGTCGACGCGATACCGTGCAAGGCGCTGCGCGTCGAGCGCGGGCGCGAAGCCCGGCTCGAGCACGATCGCGCCGCGATCGAACGGGAGCGGCTGCGTCAGCAGCCGGTCGCATGCCTTCAGATAGCCGTTCATCTCGCCCGCGTTGTCGATCGTGCGCGCGGCGACGCAGGCCTCCATCCAGCAGCCGACGTCGCACGCGACGCCGTTGCCGAGCACCGGGTGCATGCCGAGCGCCCGGATGCGGCCGATCGCCGCCTCGAGCCGATCGATCGTCGCGAGCTTCATCAGCTTCAGCTTGACGTAGCTCGCTGCACGAAGCTCCGCAGCCCGCTCGATGTCCGCCATGCCGTAGATCGACTCGTCGAGCATCATCGGCACGCCGGCCGCCCGCGCGACCGCGAGATGCGCGTCCCAGTCGCCGGCCGCGCACGGCTGCTCGAAGAGCTCGATGCCTTGCGCATCGAGCGCGCGCACGAATGCAACGCCCTGCGCCGCGCTGTAGCCCTGGTTGGCGTCGATGCGGATTTGCGCGCGTCCCGCGAGCGCGCGCTGGATGATGCGTACCCGCGCGGAATCGCGTTCCGGGTCGAAGCCGACTTTGACCTTGACCGTGCGAAAGCCGGCATCCAGCAGCGCCTCGATCTCGCTTTCGATGTCGGGCGCGCGCTCGGCGTGCACCAATCCCAGGAGCGGCACCTCGACCGGCTCGCGAACGGCGAGCGCCCGGTGCCCGCGCAGCATGTCGAGCGCGGTGCCGAAGGCCGTGGCGGTGAAGGGCTGGCGTTGCGCGAGCGTCGCGATCCCCGTGTCGGCATCGAGCGCGTTCGCCTCGGCCATCGTCGCCGCGAGTTCGCGCGCGACACGCCATGCGTCGTCGATCGTCTCGTCGGTGTAGCCCGTGAGGACCGTCGCCTCGCCGAAGCCTTCGCGCCCATCTGCGTCGGCGATCTCGACGACGATCGTGTCGAAATGCGTGACCGGCCCGAACGCGAGCTTGTACGGCGTGGTGAGCGGCACGCGCAGCCGATGCACCTCGATGCGCTCGAACGTCGTGGTCATGGCGTGACCCGATCCGGCAGCAGCTTGCCCACCGGCTCCGACATCTCGTACACGCTCTGCACGGCGAGATCCGGCCCATAGCCGATGCGGTCGCGCTCCGCGCGCTTGCGCAGCTTTTCCTCGTGGTAGGCGAGCACGTCGCGCGGATAGGGCATGTCGCCCGGATCGAGCACGCGCAGCATGCCGTCGACGTCGCGCGCCGGCAGCACGCGGCTCTTGCAGTGACGGTTGGGCGACCACGGCACGTCCATCACGCCCGCCTCGAATGCGCGCACCGTGCCGACAGCGACGTCGCCGTCGCCCATCTCGAGGACCTTGTCGACGATCGCCCGCACCTCGCGCGCGATCAGCGCCTTCTCCTGCTCGTACGCCGGCAAGCCGTCGAGCCGGATGTCGCGGGCGAGGTAGATCGCCATGCGCGTCATGCGCAACCCTTCCGCGTTCGCCTGCGGCGTCGGGATCCCGAACGCCTCGTGCGTCGACTTGGTCGTGACGCTCGTCGCGCCGGCGATCGCCGCGAGCGTCCCGCCGTAGCTGATCAACGCCGCGGCCTGGGCCTCGTCCTGCGGCCACGCGCTCATCCAGTGCAGCAGCGTCACCGACGTGAACACGTCGCGGTGATCCTTCCTCGCGAGATATTCCTGGCAAAGCGTGCCGCACACCGCGACCGCCGCCGCATCCTGCACGAGATGCATCGTCTCGCCCATCTCGAGGCCGTAGTTGGTCACGCCCTGCGCCGCGGCGAGCAGGCAGTCGAGCACGCAGGTGGCGATCGCGATCGACGGCGGAATGTTGGTGCCGGTGAGGAACCCCGGCTGGCGACGGTGCAGCTCGACGCCATGATCGCCGTACATGGCGGCCAGCCGATCGAGGTACTGGTAGTTGCGGATGCCGTCCTCGATCGACAGGTCCTTGATGTACGACGTGGTGTACGCGATGCCCGACCCGAGATAGCCCGAATAGCCGCCGGCGAACGCGATCTCGCTCGTGAGCTTGGGCATCGTCGTGCCGGTCAGCATGATCGCGGGCTTGTCGATCGCGCCGATCAGCTCGCGTGCGCGCGCAACACCGTAGTTGACGATCGGATACCCGTTCAGCATCGAGCGGCCGAGTCGCTCGGACTCCTCGATGCCCTTCTGCGCGAGCTGCCACTGCTCGTTGCGCGTGTAGCTGTCGGTGGTGGTCGGCACGATGTCGGCGTGACCCTCGCGGTCGAGCGCGACCATGAGCTCACGCTGCATCGCGAACGTGCCGAAGCCGCCGCGCGGCTGCGTGAGGCAGCGCCGCTCGGCCGCCGCCCGTCGCATCACCGGTGCGAGCTGCTTGTGCGCCGGCAGCGCTTTTTGCAGCGCGACTGCCTCGTCGAAGTCGACGCGACTGCCGGTCGGCCAGCGTGCGAGGTTGTCCCGGCGCATCTGCGCGAACTCGTCGTCGGCGATGCGCGTCTCGGCGAGCGGCCGCCGCGCGGCTTCAGAGGGCGAGCGTGCGTTCAACGGGCGAGGTCCTGTCGATCGGTTCGAGATTCCGCAGGGCGAGATCGAGCGCGGCCTTCGGCTCGACGCTCGCGAGCAGCCCGCAGGCATACAGCAAATAGTGGCGGTCGAGCAAGAGCCTCGGCGCCTTGGGCCGCAGGGAATGCGGATCGTTCGGATCGGCCAGCGCGGCGGCGAGCGCGGCACCCGGGTCGGCACCGTGCACCAGCGCGCCGCCGGTGCCGATCACGGCGGCCACGTCCGACAGGTCCTTGCCCTCCTGCACGGCAACGGGCCCGGTGACGGCGTAGGCCGTGCGCACGGTGCCGCAGTGGCGCCCGACCGCGTGACGCACCGCCGCGCGCGCCAGCGCCTGGTCGACCGCGATTTCGTCGCGCGACTGCGGCAGCCGCTCGACGTCGGACGCGAATCCGGTGACGATCGCGCTCACGCGCGCAGCGTCGAGCCCCGCGTCGGCCGCGATCGCATCGATGCCCGCGACCTCCACGAGGTTCGCCGCATTGTGTCGCATGCCGAGGTCGCCTTCGACCGTGCGCTTGACCCGCGGCTCGGGCAGTCCGTGCACGATGACGCCCGGCGACGAGGGTTCTCCGCTCGCGACCGAGTGCACGTCGGTGGTGGCACCCCCCGGATCGACGACCATCAGCGGGCCGAGACCTGCCGCGCCTTCGCAACCATCGGCGAGGAGCCGCGCGCCTTCGAGCACGGCGGCCGGCGTGGGCATCAGCACCGCATCGAGCTCGTCACGCGCGCGGTCGATGCCCTTCGCATGCACGATGCGCTCGATGAACACCTGCCGGATCGCGGCGCGCGCCGGCTCGATGTCGAGCACGTTGAATTCCGGCATCACGTTCCCGGTGGCGCGCACTTCCTTGCCCGCGAGCAGCGCCCGCGCGTCGTCGACCGTGTCGCGATTGCCGGCGAGCACGATCGGGCACGCGAGCGGGCTCTTCGCGAGCATGCCCGCGTTGTGCAGCAGCACCTCGCGATTGCCGCCGTCCGTTCCGCCCGCGAGCAGCAGGATGTCCGGCGCGAGGCTCACCACCGCGTCGACGTCACCGCGCGTGAGTCGGTAGGCGAATGCGCCGACGAGCTTCGCGCCGGCGCCCAGCGCAGCCCGACGCGCGGCTTCGGCGGTCAGCTCGCGCACGAGCCCGACGGTGACCATGCGCAGCCCGCCCGCGGCGCTGCTCGACGCGAGCCGGTAGTCGAATCGCGGCAGCCCGCCCAATCGCCGCTCGAGATCGGCGAGGCTCGCGCGCATGCCGATCGTCACGTCCGTGGTCACCGTCGACGGACCCTGGCCCACGCCGAGCAGCCGCCGGCCTTCGATGTCGACCGCGCGAAGCTTGGTGTACGTGCTGCCGAAATCGATCAGCAGCGCAGCGGCGCCCACGTCATCGGCTCCGCGTGCGTCGCGCGAGGTCCTCCGCGAGCCATTCGAGCACCGCGTCCACGCGCGTGCCCGGGGCCGCCGCGCGGTCGAAGCCCATCGCGAGAAATCGCCGCTCGACGTCCTCCCATGCCTGCTTGCCGACGACGAGATTGCCGCCGACGTAGAGCAGGATATCTTCCAGGCCCGCTTCGACGCACAGGTCGCGAAAGCCGCGGCAATCGAGCTCGCCCTGGCCGTACAGCGACGACACCAGGATCGCGTCGGCGTTCGTCTCGACGGCGGCCTTCACGAAATCGTCGGCCGGCGTGAGCGCGCCGAGCGACACGACCTTGTAGCCGGCGCGCTCGAGCGCCATCGACAGGATGCGATTGCCGACGATGTGCGTGTCGGAGCCGATGACGCCGGTGACGACCACGGCGGCATGGTTGAGCGAGCGTTCGGTTCGCACGGATGGCCTGCTGTCGGATCGTGGGGGATTGTACAAGGCGCGCTGCGAGCGACCGCACTGCGCGAGCCGTCGATGCGATTGACGCCATGGCGGCGGCGCCGCAATATCAACCGCTGACCGACACAACGAGATCAATCCAGGAGGAAGACGATGTCGCTTTTGCGATCGACATGGCTCGCGGCGCTGTGGCTCGTGCTCGCGAATCCCGGCGCACAGGCCGCCGGCAACGAGCTTCGCATCGCCGAGCAGTACGGCTTCAGCTACCTGCAGCTCAACTACATGCAGAAGCACCACCTCATCGAGCAGCAGGCCAGGGCGGCGGGCCTGCCCGATGTCGAGGTGACGTGGTCCAGGTTCGCCGCCGGCAACGTGATGAACGACGCGTTGCTGTCGGGCTCGCTCGACATCGCGTCGGGCGGGGTGGCGCCGCCGATCGTGCTGTGGGACAAGACGCGTGACACGCTCGACGTGCGGATGATCGCCGCGATGGTTTCCGCGCCGCTGTATCTCAACACGACCAATCCGGCGATCAGGTCGCTGCGCGATTTCACCGCGAAGGACAAGATCGCCCTGCCCGCCGTCAAGGTGTCGAACCAGGCGACGATCCTCGCGATGGCCGCGGCGCAGCAGCTCGGCAAGGACAAGGCCGAGTCGCTGAACGCGCTCACGGTCTCGATGAGCCACCCGGACGGCATGTCCGCATTGCTGAACGGCTCGGTCACCGCGCATTTCACGTCCCCGCCGTTCCAGAACTGGGAGCTCGAGGACGCGCGCGTGCACCGCGTGCTGAACTCGTACGACGTGATGGGAGGGCCGCTCACGTTCACCGTGCTGTGGACGACGGCGAAGTTCCGCAGCGAGAACCCGCAGCTCTACCGCGCGTTCCTGGCCGCGCTCAAGCAGGCGACCGACATGATCAATGCCGACAAGCGCGCCGCGGCGCAGCTCTACGTCGACGTGACGAAGAGCAAGGAGCCGGTGGACGAGGTCTACGCGCTGCTGTCGAGCCCTGAGATCGAGTTCACGATGACGCCGCGGCAGATCTTCAAGTACGCGACGTTCATGCACGACAACGGCCAGATCAAGCATGCGCCGGCGTCGTGGAAGGACCTGTTCTTCGAGGACGTGCACGGGCTGCCGGGGTCGTGACGGTTGCGCGGCCGAAAGCGGCCGTGGCAACATCGACGCGCATTCGCGCGCTCCGCGGCAGAGGAGGATCCGCACATGGGCCAGATCCTGTTCACCAACGCGAACCTGCTCGATCCCAGCGCCGATGCGCTGCAGGGAGGCACGTCGGTGCTCGTCGAGGACGAGCTCGTTCGCGAAGTGTCGGCGAAGCCGATCAGGGCGCCCGGCGCGGTCGTGATCGACTGCGGGGGCCGGACGCTGATGCCCGGGCTGATCGATTGCCATGTTCACGTCATGCTGTCCGAGGTGAACATTCGCTACCTGGAGGCGGTCCCGCTGACGCTCATGACGGTGCGCGCCGCCGCCCTGATGCGCGCGATGATCGATCGCGGCTTCACGACCATCCGCGACACCGCCGGCGCCGACTGGGGCCTGCGCGACGGCGTCGAGCAAGGCCTGCTGCCGGGCCCGCGCATGTTCATCGCCGGCCGTGCGCTCGGCCCGACGGGTGGCCACTCCGATTCGCGCCGGCGCACCGACGTCCACGAGCACGACTGCCATTGCTGCAATGCGATGCGCTTCTGCCTTGGCGTGGCCGACGGCGCCGACGCCGTGCGCGCCGCGGTGCGCGAGCAGCTTCGCCAGGGCGTGGATCAGATCAAGCTCATGGTTTCCGGTGGCGTGGCGAGCCCCTACGATCCCCTCGACAGCCGGCAGTTCACGCTCGCCGAGATCGCGGCCGCCGTCGAGGAGGCGCAGGCGTTCGGTCGCTACGCGCAGGCCCACGCGTACACGCCCGATGCGATCACGCGCGCCGTCAGCCAGGGCGTGCGCACCATCGAGCACGGCAACCTGATCGACGAGGCTTCCGCGAAGCTGATGAAGGAAAAAGGCGCGTATCTCGTCGCCAACCTCGTCGCGTACTACGCGATGAAGGAGCGTGCGCGCGACTTCGGCATGACGGCCGACATGCTCGCCAAGAACGACCTCGTCATCGACGGCGGGCTGCGCTCGCTCGAGATCTGCAAGCGCCACGGCATCAAGGTGGGTTACGGGACCGATCTCCTCGGTCAGCTCCAGGTGGACCAGAGCCGGGAGTTCCTGCTGCGCCGCGAAGTGCTCTCGCCGATCGAGATCATCCGCCAGGCGACGGTCATCGGCGCCGAGATCGTGCGCATGCCGGGCAAGCTCGGCGTCGTGGCGCCTGACGCGTTCGCCGACATCCTCGTCGTGGACGGCGATCCGATCCGCAACCTCGAAGTGCTGACCGGCCAGGGCGAGCACCTGTCCGTCATCATGAAGGCCGGTCGGTTCCACAAGAACCGCCTCTGCGCCTGATGGCGAACGCCGCGCTCGACACCGCGCTCGCGACGCGGGCGGAACGCGTCCCCATGGTCGATCCTCGCCGGATCGGCCGGGCCGCGCTGCTTGCGGCCGCGGCGTTCGGTTACGCCGTCATCCTGACGCCGCTCGTCTTCGTGTGCTGGCTCAGCTTCTTCTCGAACGAGATCGTGACGTTCCCGCCGCAGGGCTACACGCTGCGCTGGTACGCACACGTGTTCGACCAGAACAACTTCGTCAGCGGATTCGTGACGAGCCTGCAGGTCGGCGTGGCAGCGATGGTGGGAGGGCTGCTCGTCGGGATCCCTGCGAGCCTCGTTCTCGCGCGCCGGCGGTTCGTCGGCCGCGAGGCATTGAGCACGCTGCTCCTGCTGCCGCTGGTCGTTCCGGGCGTGGTCGCCGGGACCGCGATCTACGTGTTCCAGATCGAGGTCGAGATCGCGACGGAGTGGCCGCTCCTCGGTTCGCTCGCCGGCCTGGTGCTCGCGCATATCATGATCACGATCCCGTGGACGGTGCGCCTGATCACGGCGAGCCTCGGCGGGGTCGACCGCTCGATCGAGGAAGCGGCGCAGAATCTCGGCGCGACGCCGCTCAGGACGTTCCTGCGCGTGACGCTGCCCGCGATCAAGCCGGGCATCGTCGCCGCGGCGCTGTTCTCGTTCATCGTCTCGTTCGGCAACCTCGAGATGACGCTGTTCCTCGTCGCTCCGGGACGGACGACGCTGCCAATCGCGATCCTGCAGTACCTCGAGTGGCGCATCGACCCGACGATCGCCGCGGTGTCGCTGCTGCAGATCGCGCTGATCGCAGCCGGCATGCTGATCACGGACCGTTACGTCAAGCTCACGCGCGTGCTTTGAGATGAACGACCCCCACGCTCGCTTCGCTCGCTGCCCCCTGAGGGGGTGCAGTCAGCGGCAACGGCCCGCCGCACGGCCGCCCGAAGGCGGGCCGTGCTCTTGTCAACATCCGGCGGCCCGGCGCCGCTGACATGGCGCGCCTCGAGCTCGAAGGCCTTTGCAAGACGTACGGCGATTTCCAGGCCGTCGCCGGCATCGACCTCGACATCGCACAAGGCGAGCTGGTGGTGCTGCTGGGCCCGTCCGGTTGCGGCAAGACGACGACGCTGCGCATGATCGCCGGGTTCATCATGCCGACGCGAGGTGCGATCCGGCTGGGCGGCAGGGACATCACGCGACGGCCGCCGTGGAAGCGCGACACGGGACTCGTGTTCCAGAGCTACGCGCTGTTCCCGCACATGACCGCCGCCGAGAATGTCGCCTTCGGCCTGCGGATGCGCGGACTCGCCGAGGCGAAGATCGCGGCCAAGCTTGCCGAGGTTCTGCGTCTCGTGCGCCTCGAGGGCCTGTCGCAACGGCTGCCGCGTGAATTGTCGGGCGGCCAGCAGCAACGCGTCGCGCTCGCGCGCGCACTGGTCATCGAGCCGCTGGTCCTGCTGCTCGACGAGCCGCTGTCGAACCTCGACGCGAAGCTCCGCGCCGAGGTCCGCGTCGAGATCCGCGATTTGCAGCGCAAGCTCGGCCTGACGACGCTCATGGTGACGCACGACCAGGAAGAGGCGATGACGATGGCCGACCGCCTGGTCGTCATGTCGGGTGGCAAGGTGCAACAGATGGGCACGCAGCGCGAGCTCTACGAGCATCCCGCGAACGCGTTCGTCGCGGGGTTTCTCGGCCGCACCAACTTCGTCCACGGCCGCATCGAGGCACCCGGGCTCTTTCGCAGCGCAAGCGGCCTTCCCATCCGATGCGTCGACGGCACGGCACGCGAAGGGCGTACGCTCGCGCTGCGGCCCGAGCGGGTCTCGATCGCTGCCGGCCCGGGCAGCGGCGTCGACAACTCGTTTCCGGGGACCGTGGAATTCGCCTCGTACCTCGGCGGCATGCTCGAATACCATGTGCGCCTCACATCCGCCGACCGTCTGCTGGTGCAGACGCCCAACACGGAGGGCGACAGCGCGTACGCCGTCGGCGACCGCGTCCACTTGCAGTGGCCAGCGCAGGCCGGCCTCGTGCTCGCCGACGATGGCGGCGGCGCGAGCTGAAACACCCGACGCCATCGCGACATCGGAGGGCTATGGCAATGGAAGACTATCGGCTGGATATCTCGCGGCGCCGTTGGATCGCCTCCGCCGGCGCGCTCGCCGGCGTCGCCGCGATGGGTGGATGGGCGCCTGCACGCGCGCAGACGGGCGGACGCGTCGTCGTCGGCACGTGGGGCGGCGACTATTCGAAGCTGCTCGCGAAGAACGTCGACACGCCGTTGATGGTCCCGAAGAAGTACGAGGTCGTCCACGATATCGGCGGCGACCCCGAGCGCCGCGCCAAGATGCGCGCCGAGGCGCGGCTGCCGCGAGGCACGACCGATCTGCAGGGGCTCTCCGCGGCGCAGATGTTCGAGATGAACGAGGCGGGCCTCTGCCTCCCGATCGACTACTCGAAGATCGCCAACGCGAAGTACCTGCTGCCGCAGATGAAATATCCGTATGGCGTCGGCCACATCTACTCGGGCAAGGTGATCCTGTACAACCCGAAGCTCATCGCGACGCCACCGACGAGCTTCGCCGACGCGCTCGACCCGAAGCACGGCGCAAAGCTCGGCATCATCGACATCCAGTACCAGTTCACCATGATGGCGGCGGCGCTCGCGTCGGGCGGATCGATGACCGATTACGAGCCGGGAAAGGCGCGGCTCATGGCGTGCCGCAAGGCCGGCGCGAAGATCCTGCCGACCAACGAGGCGATGGCGCAGGCGCTCCAGAACGAGGACGTCGGCATCTGCATCATGTGGAAGGCGCGCGCGGTGCAGTGGCAGAAGGCCGGCGCGAAGGTCGACACCGTCGCGCCGAAGGAAGGCATCCCGCTCTACATATCGGGCTTCGTGATCCCCAAGAACGCGCCGAACAAGGCGGGCGCGCACGTATGGCTGGACGAGATGCTCGAGGCCTCCGCGCAGGAGGCCTTCGCCGAGGACATGGGCTACAACCCGAGCGTCACGGACGCGAAGATTCCGCCGGAGACCGAGCGGCGCATCGGCTTCAGCGCCGAGGAGCGCAAACGCCTGATCGACCTCGACTACGGGTATCTCGCGAAGAACGACGCCGCGCTGAAGGAGTGGTGGGACAAGACGTTCAAGGGTTGAGCGAACGAGCCCGCTGTTCGTCGTCCCCGCGAACGCCGGGCCCCCGCGACTTCATGCGAGCGACACTGGATTCCCGCGTTCGCGGGAACGACGAGCGATGACGGCGGCGGCGCTTCCACGCGCGCGCGAGGGCGCGGTCGCATGGAGCGCCGCCGTGATGCTCGTGCCCGCGTCGCTCATCGTCGCGATCGGCATCGTGATCCCGATCGTCATCCTGTTCCGGTACAGCCTGAACCAGTTCACGCCGGCCAAGGTGATGGTCGACGCGTTCACGGCGGAGAACTACGTGAAGTTCTTCACCGATCCCTTCTACATCGCCGTCCTGCTGCGCACGATCCGCGTGGCTGCGGTATGCACCGCCATCTGCGTGGCCGTCGGCTTTCCGATGGCCTATGTGCTCGCGCGCACGCGGTCGCGCTACAAGAATCTCCTGCTGCTGATCGTCATCCTGCCGCTCTTCGTCGGCAATGCCGTGCGCGCGGCAGGCTGGATGGTGCTGTTCGGCAACCGCGGCTTCGTCAACGAGGTCGCGATGGCGCTCGGCCTCGTGCGGGCGCCGTTGCAGATCATGTACACGGAGTTCGCGGTGGTCGTCGGCATCGTCGCGGTCAACCTGCCGTTCGTCGTGCTGACGCTGCAGGCGGCGCTCGAAGGCATCGAGCGGCCGATCGAGGAAGCCGCGCTGGGGCTCGGCGCCGGCCCGTTGCGCACGTTCCGTCACGTCATCCTGCCGCTCGCGATGCCGGGCGTGATCGCCGGCACGATCCTCTCGTTCATCCTCGCGATGAACGCGTACGCGACCCCCGTGCTGCTCGGAGGTCCCACGTTCCACATGATGGGGCCGACGGTCTATGACCAGTTCGCCGGGCTCACCAACTGGCCCTTCGGTGCGGCGCTGGCCTTCGTGCTGATGACGGCCACGCTGCTGCTGACGGTTGCGTCGAACTGGCTCGCGCACCGGCGGCTGCGTCGCTGAGGCAACCCTCGCGACGAGATCGGGCCGCACGGCCATCGGTGTGCCGGCGGCATAAAAAAAACCGCGACGCTCGCGCGCCGCGGTGGACGGACTCGGGAAGCCGTGATCAGGCGTTGGCGACGTGACGGTCGGGCGCCTTCTCCTCGAAGAACTGCTCGTCCTCGGTCGAGTGCTTGAGCGCCGTCGTGGATGCGTGGCTGCCCTGCACGGTCGTCGTGACGGCGTCGAAATAGCCGGTGCCGACCTCGCGCTGATGCTTCACCGCGGTAAAGCCCTTCGGCGCCGCGGCGAACTCGGCTTCCTGCAGCTCGACGAATGCCTTCATGTTGTCGCGCGCATAGCCGTGCGCGAGGTTGAACATGGAGTAGTTGAGGCTGTGGAACCCGGCGAGCGTGATGAACTGGAACCTGTAACCCATCGCGCCGAGCTCGCGCTGGAAGCGCGCGATCGTGGCATCGTCGAGGTTCTTCTTCCAGTTGAACGACGGCGAGCAGTTGTAGGCCAGCATCTTGCCGGGGAATCTCGCCTGGATGGCGTCCGCGAACTGCTTCGCGAACTGCAGGTCCGGCTTCCCGGTCTCGCACCAGATCAGATCGGCGTACGGCGCGTATGCGAGGCCGCGCGACACGGCCTGATCGAGTCCCTTGCGCGTGCGATAGAAGCCTTCCACCGTGCGCTCGCCGGTGCAGAACCGCTTGTCGTTGTCGTCGACGTCCGAGGTGATGAGATCGGCGGCCTCGGCGTCGGTGCGCGCGAGCAGGAGCGTCGGCACGCCGAGGCAGTCGGCGGCGAGCCGTGCGGCAATGAGCTTCTCCTCCGCCTCGCGCGTGGGCACGAGCACCTTGCCGCCCATGTGACCGCACTTCTTCACCGACGCGAGCTGGTCCTCGAAGTGGACGCCTGCGGCGCCCGCTTCGATCATGGCCTTCATCAGCTCGAACGCGTTCAGCACGCCGCCAAAGCCGGCCTCGGCGTCCGCGACGATGGGCGCGAAGTAGTCGACGTCGCCGTTGCCTTCCATATGCTGGATCTGGTCGGCGCGCGTGAACGTATTGTTGATGCGGCGGACTACGTGCGGCACGGAGTCGACGGGATAGAGCGACTGGTCGGGATACATTTCTCCGGCGACGTTCGCGTCCGCGGCGACTTGCCATCCCGAGAGGTAGATCGCCTTGAGGCCGGCCTTCACCTGCTGAAGTGCCTGATTGCCCGTCAGCGCACCGAGCGTGTTGACGAAGGGCTCTTCGTTGAGCAGCTTCCAGAGCTTCTCGGAGCCGCGCCGCGCGAGCGTGTGCTCGATGTGCACCGAGCCGCGCAGCCGCACCACGTCCTCCGCCGAATAGCCGCGCTGTATGCCCTTCCAGCGCGGGTTCTCTGCCCAATCCTTTTTCAGTCGTGCCGCTTCGAGATCGTAATTCATGACGCTCCCATCGATTGCCGGACCGGCCGGGAAGGCCGGCGGTTGATCGGTCGATGCACCGTCGTGCATCGTCGTTCGAAGCGCGAGCGGCCAGGCCTTCGCGCGTTCGCGCCACGGACGCCGGGGATCGCCCGATCGTCGCAGCGGGCATGGATGGGTGGCCCCTGCCCGGGGTCCGGCAACGCGCTCGATGGAGCGCGCGCCAAGCGTGACAGGCCTCAGGCTAGCAAAGCGATCGCGCGGTTTCAACCTTTTTTGCGCGCCGCGACATAATTTTTCTCTTTTTCAATCAGAGTGTTAAAACATCATTCCGGATGACGGAAATGCGAGCGCCCGGCTTTGGTGGCTGAGTGCTGCAGCGCTCAAGCAGCCGGGCTTGCGAGCGCGATGGTCGCCTGCAAGCCCTTGATAACACGGGAACACGAGAGCGGCTCACACACCGTCGGTGGGTTTCCTACATTCCCATGTCGTGGAATCGCGTTCCGTCGGGATTGCGTGCTAAGTTGCAACGATGCCCGCCCGCCAGACCGTCCTCGCGGTTCTGACTCTGGCGCTGACGCCCGCAGCGCTCGCCGACGACGGGGAAAGACTGGCCGCCGGTTGCGCGGCATGCCACGGTGTCGCACGCCCGCTCGCCGGCATGCGCCACGATGACTTCGTGGCGACGATGCGGGCGTTTCGCGACGGCGGCCGCGCCGACACCGTGATGCCGCAGCTCGCGCGCGGCTACAGCGAGGGGGAGGTCGCAGCGATGGCGCGCTGGTTCGCCGCACAGCCGCCGCCGCGATGACCTCGCGCAGCGTCGATCGTGCGCGCCGGCGGCTGCTGCAGAGTTCCGCCGCAGTCGGCGCAAGCCTCGCGACGGCATGCGCGCCGGTGGCGCGACGAACACCGGCCGCGCGCGTCGTCGTCGTGGGCGGCGGCTATGGCGGCGCGACGGCGGCGAAATATCTGAAGCACTGGGGCGGCGACGCCGTCGACGTCACGCTGGTCGAAGCGAACGATGCGTTCGTCTCGTGCCCTTTGTCGAACCTCGTCGTGGGCGGAAGCCGCGCGATTGCCGATGTCACGATGACGTACGACGCACTGGCGCGCCGGGGCGTGCGCGTCGTGCACGATCGAGCCGTCGCGGTCGACGCGGACCGGCGCCACGTGCGGCTGTCGCGCGGGGATGCGCTGCGCTACGAGCGCCTCGTCGTTTCGCCGGGCATCGACTTCTTCTTCGATCGCATCGAAGGGCTGGAGAGCGCGCAAGCACGATCGCGCTTCCTGCACGCGTGGAAGGCGGGGCCGCAAACCGTCGCGTTGCGCCGGCAGCTCGAAGCGATGCGCGACGGCGGCGTGTTCGCCATCTCCATTCCACGCGCGCCGTTTCGCTGTCCGCCCGCGCCGTACGAGCGCGCCTGCCAGGTCGCGTGGTATTTCCGGCGGGCGAAGCCGCGCAGCAAGGTGCTGATCCTCGACGGCAACGAGGACGTGCAATCGAAGAAGGCGCTGTTCATGCGCGCATGGGCCGAGGAGTATCGCGGCATCGTCGAATACCGGCCCGATTACGTGCTGGTGCGCGTGGGCGCCGATGGGACTGCGCACTTCGAAGTCGCGGAGGACGAGCGTCCGGACGTGCTGAACGTGATCCCGCCCCAGGGGGCAGGTGCGATTGCACGCGCGGCCGGCGCCATCACCGCCAACGATCAATGGTGCGAAGTGGACTTCCGCACGTTCGAGTCGATCAAGGTCGCGAACGTGCACGTGCTCGGAGACTCGATCCAAATCGCGCCGGCGATGCCGAAGTCGGGGCACATGGCGAATCAGCACGGCAAGCTCTGCGCCGCCGCCGTGCTCGCCCTCCTTGCCGGGCAGCCACCCGACCCCGTCACCATCAACAACGTCTGCTACACCTTTCTCACCGATCGCGAAGCGGTGCACATCGCATCGGTGCACCGCTACGACGCGGACCAGAAGACGTACGTGACCGTTGCCGGCGCGGGCGGCTTGTCGAGCGCGATGAGCGTTGCCGAAGGCGAAGACGCGTTCGCGTGGGCGCGCGGCATCTGGCACGACATGCTGGGCTAGATGCTGTTCGCGGTCGCTACGCTGCCTGGCGGCCGAGCGCCGCCGGATGCAGGTCGCCGCCTTCCTCGGTCTGCACGAGCACGCGCTCGGGATCCTCGGCCTGCGCAAGCGTCTCCCCGGCGAGTGTCCGTCGTACGCGCGCCATGTCGGCCTCGCGGCACCAGCGCCCGACCACGACCGTGGCGACGCCGTTGCCGATGAGGTTGGTCAATGCGCGCGCCTCGGACATGAAGCGGTCGATGCCGAGGATCAGCGCGACGCCTGCGACGGGCAGGTTGCTGACGGCCGACAGCGTCGCCGCGAGGACGATGAAGCCGCTGCCCGTCACGCCGGAGGCGCCCTTCGAAGTGAGCAACAGCACCGCGAGGAGCGTGATCTGATGCCCCAGATCGAGCGGCGTGTTGGTCGCCTGCGCGATGAACACCGCCGCCATCGTCAGGTAGATCGAGGTGCCGTCGAGGTTGAACGAATAGCCGGCCGGGATGACGAGCCCGACGACGGTCTTGCGCACTCCCAGGTTCTCCAGCTTGGCAATCATGCGCGGCAGGACCGATTCCGACGACGACGTGCCGAGGACGATGAACAGCTCCTCCTTGATGTACTTGATGAACGGCCAGATGCCGAACCCGTGCACCCGCGCGACGATGCCGAGCACGACGAAGATGAAGATGACGCATGTCGCGTAGAAGCAGGCCATCAGCTTCGCGAGCGAGACCAGCGTGCCGACGCCGTACGAGCCGATGGTGAAGGCCATGGCGCCGAACGCGCCGAGCGGTGCGACCTTCATGATGATCCCGACGATGCCGAACAGCACGTGCGACAGCTTGTCGACCAGGTCGAACACGAGGCGGCCGCGTGCGCCCAGCATGTGCAGCGCGAAGGCGAACAGGATCGCGAAGAGCAGCACCTGCAGGATCTCGCCCCTGGCAAAGGCGTCCACGACCGTGTTGGGGATCACGTTGAGCAGAAAGTCGGTCGTCGACTGCATCTTGCCCGGTCCCGTGTAGGCGGAGACCGCCTTGATGTCCAGCGTGGCGGGGTCGACGTTCATGCCCGCGCCCGGCCGCACGACGTTGACGATGATCAGCCCGACGATCAGCGCCAGCGTGCTGACGGCCTCGAAGTAGAGCAGCGCGTACCCGCCGGTCTTGCCGACCTTCTTCATGTCCTCCATGCCCGCGATGCCCACCACCACCGTGCAGAAGATGATCGGTGCGATCAGCATCTTGATCAGCTTGATGAAGCCGTCGCCGAGCGGCTTCATCGCCTTGCCGAGATCGGGATAGAAGTGGCCGAGCAGCGCGCCGATGACGATGGCGACGACGACCTGGAAATAGAGCGAGCGATACAGCGGCTTGCGAGCTGCGGCAGGCATGCGTCCCTCCGGCGGCAGTTGTCGCGATTAGCATACGCTCGCGCAGCACCGCGATCCACCGGGATCCATGGGCGCGACGCTACTGCGCCGCGACCCGGTTCACGTACAGGATCAGCGCGATGAACGACACGAAGCTCAGCAACGCCCCGGCCGCGTGCGAGTACTCCCACTGCGCGCGCAGCGCCATCCAGTTGTCGGGTAGCATCGACCAGTTGCTCGTGGCGCGATTCACCGGAAACGTGAACGCCCAGAACACGGCCTGCGCCGCGAGCATCCCGAGGAACGCGATGAGGCACGGCACGAACGCACGCGGCTCGTGGCGCACCAGCAGGACCAACGCCAGCGTCGACACCAGCGCGGCGATCACGACGATGCCGAGCAATGCCCAGCCGCGGTAGATGCGCTGCACGGTGAGGTAATCCGCTGCGCTCATGCCGATCTTGTGCGGCAGCTCCATCACGTGCGCGAGCGCGGGCGCCAGCGCGAGCGCCACGAACAGCAGGCTGCAGAAGCGTGCGAGCGTCAGCGCCATGCCGAAGGGACCCGCCGCGCTCGCGCCGGTTCCCGGCAAAAAAACGGCGCCGCATGGGCGCCGTAGTGATGGCTGAAGGTTGACGCTCAGGCGACCGGCTCGGCCTCTTCCGGCGCGCTCGACTCCTCGAACGCGAGCGTGATCCTGTCGTTCTCGTCGAGGTCGATCGCGACCTTTCCGCCGTTCACGAGCTTGCCGAAGAGCAGCTCGTCGGCCAGCGCCTTGCGGATGGTGTCCTGGATGAGCCGCGCCATCGGGCGCGCGCCCATCTGCGGGTCGAATCCCTTCTTCGCGAGGTATTCGCGCAGCTTCTGCGAGAAGGTCGGGTCGACCTTCTTCTCCTGCAGCTGTGCCTCGAGCTCGAGCAGGAACTTGTCCACCACGCGCAGGATGACCTCGTGGTCGAGCGAGGCGAACGAGATCGTCGCGTCCAGGCGGTTGCGAAACTCCGGCGTGAACAGGCGCCTGATCTCGGCCATCTCGTCGCCCGCCTGCTTCTCGGTCGCGAAGCCGATCGTCTGGCGCGCCAGCTCGCCCGCGCCCGCGTTGGTCGTCATGATGATGATGACGTTGCGGAAATCGGCCTTGCGCCCGTTGTTGTCGGTCAGCGTACCGTGATCCATCACCTGCAGCAGGATGTTGAAGATGTCCGGGTGCGCCTTCTCGATCTCGTCGAGCAGCAGCACGCTGTAAGGATGCTTGGTGATGCCCTCGGTGAGCTGGCCGCCCTGGTCGAAGCCGACGTAGCCCGGCGGCGCGCCGATGAGGCGCGACACCGCGTGGCGCTCCATGTATTCCGACATGTCGAAGCGCAGCAGCTCGACGCCGAGACAG
>DASXAF010000044.1:0-53193 GCA_036406955.1 Casimicrobiaceae bacterium | reverse complement strand
GGTACTTCGTCACCAGCAGCTCGAACGCACGCTTGTCACCCCGTTGCGCTCGCAGCACCAGCTGCTGATCGACTTCGCGATCACCCATCCGCGGGTCGTCCCTGATTCATGTCTTTGTTATGCCCGCCGAACGGAGGGCGCTGCTGCCGGCTGTGCGGCCCGACCGGGAAGGCGCTTCCACGGTCGTGCTGGCGGCGCGAGCGTTGGTAGCAACAGACCGTTGCACTTCTCCTAAGTTCAGGCACCGGCAGGTACTTGCGCGCCGATTATTCACGCGTGAGCGCCTCGCTGCGCCGCGGCTGCTTGTCCAGTACAACGACGCTGCGAATGTCGCCGGTCGGCAACCCGCGGTAGTTGTACAGCTCGCGCCGCCCCCACGGCGCGAGTGCGCTGCGCGCATGGGCGTCGGCCAGGCCGAGCGCCTCGAGCACGGCGACGATGGTCGGATACAGCCCCCGCTTCTGGCCGTCGGCGACCTTGATCGCAATGCCCAGGCCCGCGCTGCGGATGCCGATGGCCTGGACCCCCTCCGCGCCGATCTTGGTCACCCAGTCGCCGCGGCCGGCCTGCATGAGCGCGAGGTCGCTGCGATGAGCGCCGGAGACCATCTCCGGATGTGCCGTCATGGCATCGGCCAGCGTGCGCGGCGCGCGGCCGTAGTCCGCGTCGACGTCCCCGGCCGCAACCCGTGCGAAGGCGCGGGCGAGCGCGGACAACGGAACGGCGTAGTTCGGCGCCGAGCAGCCGTCGGTGCCGGCGATCAGCCGATTCTCGGCCACGCCCGTGAACGCAGCCACGGCGCGGCGGATGGCCCGCTGCAGCGGATGGTCGCAGGCGAGATAGTCGGCCTTCGACGCCCCGTGTTGAGCGCACCACGCGAGCATGCCGCTGTGCTTGCCCGAGCAGTTGTGTTGCAGCGGCGAATAGGGCGGCGGCGGCGGAACGTCGCCGCGTGCGTCGTAGAAGCCGGGCGGGTGCGTGCCGCATTGCAGGTCGCTGCCGTGATTGCCGGCCTTCGCGAGCATGTCCGCCACGGCCTCGACATGGCGCGGCTCGCCGGAATGGCTCGCGCACAACAGCGCCGCCTGCGCGCTCGAATAGCCGAAGCGCTCGAGGCCGCCGCCGGCGACGAAAGGCAGCGCCTGCAGCGGCTTGAGCGCGCTGCGCGTGAACGTGACGGCGTGCGGGTCACCTGCGGCGTAGAGGACGCTTCCGCTGCGATCGACCACCGCCACGGACCCGTAGTGGATGCACTCGACGGCGCCGCCGCGCGTGACCTCGGCAAGCGGAGCGTGGGCGGGATGGGCGGAAGCGGGCATCGACGCGCGAAAAGCCGCCATTATCGCAGGGTAGGAAAACAAGAACCCACGAAGAAAGCAGGACGATCCCGCGCCGCCGCTTTGCGGCGACGCGAACGGCCGCTGATTACTTTGCGGCGCTGGGGCTGAGGACGCCCTTGAGCTGCTCCAGCGCCGCCGGGTCCTCGATGGTCGTCAGGTCGCCGGGGTCGCGCCCTTCCGCCAGCGCCTGGATCGAGCGTCGAAGGAGCTTCCCCGAGCGCGTCTTCGGCAGCAAGCCCACGAAATGCACCTGCGCGGGCCGCGCGATCGCGCCGAGCTCGCGATCGACGGTGTCCATGACCTCGCGCCGCAGCGCTGCCGCCGCGTCGGGCGTGGCCGTGCGCGACGCGTCCCGCGGCACGGCGAACGCAACCGGGACCTGGCCCTTGACGGCATCCGCGATACCCACCACCGCCACCTCCGCGATGCCCGGATGCGCCTGCACGGCCTCCTCGATCTCGCGCGTGCCGATGCGATGGCCGGCGACGTTGATCACGTCGTCCGTGCGGCCCAGCACAAAATAGTAGTCGTCGTCGTCCCGCGTCGCCCAGTCGAACGTGGAATAGACCTGCTGGCCGGGCAGCGTGGCGAAGTAGGTCGAGACGAAGCGCGCGTCGTCGCCCCACACGGTGGACATGCAGCCCGGCGGCAGCGGCGGCACGAGCGTGATCACGCCCTTTTGGTTCGTGCCCACCGGCTTGCCGGTCGCCTCGTGCAACAGGCGCACGTCGTAGCCGTACACCGGGAACGACGGCGAGCCGAACTTGCGCGGCGTGTCCTCGACGCCGGGCTGCGCGGAAAGGATCGGCCAGCCCGTCTCGGTCTGCCAGTAGTTGTCGACGATCGGCACGCCGAGCGATTCGGACGCCCAGCGCGCGGTCGGCTCGTCGAGCGGCTCGCCGGCGAGGAACAGGTAGCGCAGCGACGACAGGTCGTGCCGCTTCATGTACGCGGGATCCTGCTTCTTCAGCACGCGGATCGCCGTGGGCGAGCTGAACATGGTGCGCACGCGATGCTGCTCGACAATGCGCCACCAGATCGCCGGATCGGGCCGGATCGGAAGGCCCTCGTACATGATCGTGGTCGAGCCGTTGATGAGCGGCCCGTAGACGATGTACGAGTGGCCGACCACCCAGCCGATGTCGCTGGTGGTGAACATCGTCTCGCCCGGCTGCACGCAGAAGATGCGGCGCATCGACGACGCCAGCGCAACGGCATGGCCGCCGGTGTCGCGCTGAACGCCCTTGGGCTTGCCCGTCGTGCCCGACGTGAACAGGATGTACGACGGCTCGGAGGATTCGAGCCACGCGCACGGCACTTCGGCATCCAGGTGCTGCTCGCGCAGGTGTGCGTAGTCGACGTCGCGCGAGGCGGTGCGCGGCATTTGCGCATCGAGCTTGCGATCGAAGATGAGGACGCGCGCAGGCGGATGACGCGCGATGCGCAGCGCCTCGTCGACGAGGTTCTTGTACGGAATCGACTTGCCGCCGCGCATGCCGGCATCCGCGGTGACCATCAGCCTGGGCCTGGCGTCGTCGATGCGCGTGGCGAGGCTCGCGGCCGCGAAGCCGCCGAAGACCACCGAATGAATCGCGCCGAGACGCGCGCAGGCGAGCATCGCGAACACCGCCTCGGGGATCATCGGCACGTACAGGAGCACGCGATCGCCTCGCGCCACGCCGAGCGCGGCGAACATCGCCGCGCAGCGGTTCACCTCGCGCAGCAGCTCGCGGTACGTGTACGTCGCTTCGTGCCCCGTCTCGGTCGACAGGTAGACGAGCGCAGGCTGGTCGCCGCGCTGCGCGGCATGCCGGTCCACCGCGTTGTGGCAGAGATTCGTGCGCCCGCCGACGAACCAGCGCGAAAACGGCGGTCGCGAATAGTCGAGCACGCGATCGAACGGCGCATGCCAGTCGACCAGCGCCGCCTCCTCGCGCCAGAAGGCGTCGCGGTCCTCGAGCGAGCGGCGATGAAACTCGCAATACTTTTCCATGGCGCCCGCCGTGCCGCCCTCAAGGATGCGTATCCGCCCCGATCCTTACCACCGTCCGCCCGCGAACGGTGCCCTTCAGATACGCGTCGAAATGCGTCGGCAGCTCGTCGAAGTCGATCGTGCGCACCTGGTCGTGGACGCGATCGGGACGCCAGTCGACCGCGAGCTTGTTCCACAGCGTCTGGCGCAGGTCCATGGGGCAGTTGACGCTGTCGACGCCGAGGAGTTGCACGCCGCGCAGGATGAACGGCGCGACGCTGGTCGTGAGCTTCATGTCCGCGGCGAGGCCCACCGCGGCGACGCGGCCCGCGACCTTCGACGTCGCGAGCAGCCAGGCCAGCATGTCGCCGCCGAGGTTGTCGATCGCGCCCGCCCAAGTCGCCTTCTCGAGCGGCTTGACCTTGGCGACGTCCACCGACTGCCGCAGCAGCACGTCGGTCGCGCCGATCTCCCGCAGGTAGCGCACGCCCTCCTGCTTGCCCGTGATCGCCGTGACCTGGCAGCCGAGCTTCGACAGGATCTCGACCGCGACCGAGCCGACGCCGCCGGTCGCTCCGGTGATCGCGACCGGGCCGCTTTCCGGCGTGAGGCCGTTGTGCTGCATCAGATGGATCGCGAGCGCCGCCGTGAAGCCCGCCGTGCCGAGCGTCATCGCGTCGAAGGCCGTCATGCTCTCGGGACGGCGCACGATCCAGTCGGCCGGTACGCGCACGTACTCGGCGTAGCCGCCGTCGTGCGACACGCCCATGTCGTAGCCCGTTACGATGACCTTGTCGCCGCGCTTCCAGCGCGGGTCGTTCGAGCGTTCCACCGTGCCGGCCATGTCGATGCCGGCGACCGTGGGGTACTTGCGCATGATCCGGCCTGCGCCGCTGTAGGAAAGCGCGTCCTTGTAGTTGATGGTGGAGTACTTGGTGCGAATGACGACGTCGCCGGGGTCCAGTTCGTCCAGCGACAGGTCGACGAAACGGCTTGCGATGCAGCTGTCGTCCTGGAACGTGCGGTAGGCCTTGAACGTCTGCACGGGTGTGTCCTCCTAGTGGAACGTCGAGCGTGGGATGGGCGCGTCAGGCAGGCGTCTCCCCGGAAAGATGCGGGAGCGCCATGTAGTCGTGCGTGCGCATTTCGGTCAGCCGGCTCACCGTGCGCGGGAACTCGTGGGCATTCGGTCCCTGCAGGTACAGCGCCTCGGCGGGCGCTTCGGCGGACGCGAGCAGCTTCACGCGATGATCGTACAGGATGTCGATCAGCCAGGTGAAGCGGCGCGCCTGATCGGCGGTATCGGGGCCCATGCGCGGGATGTCCGAGACTATGGCCACGGCGAACCGCCGGGCGAGCTCCAGGTAGTCCCGCTGAGAGCGGGGCCCGTCGCAGAGCGTCGCGAAGTCGAACCACACCATGCTGCCCGCGCGCCGCCGGGCGGCCAGCGTCCGGCCCTCGATGGCGAGGTGGGTGTCCTCGTCCTCGCCGCTGCGCATGGCCTCGAACGCTCGTGCGAGCGCAGCATCGGCGGCGGCGCCGGCCGGCACGTGCCACGTCGGCAGATGCTGCAGGGCGCGAAGGCGGTAGTCGATGCCGGCGTCCATCTCGAGCACGTCCAGCCATCGGTTGAGCAGCGCGATGGTGGGCAGGAAGCGCTCGCGCTGGAGCCCGTTGGGCCACAGCGCGTCGGGCGCGTAGTTCGACGTCATCACGAACACCACGCCCGCTTCGAACAGCGCGGTGAGCAGGCGGCCGAGGATCATCGCATCGGCGATGTCGGAAACGTGGAACTCGTCGAAGCAGACGAGGCGCCACTTGCGCGCGATGCCCGCGGCCACCACCGCCAGCGGGTCCTCCTCGTGCTTCACGCGCGCGAGCGCGGCGTGCACGTCGCGCATGAACGCGTGGAAGTGCACGCGCGTCTTGCGCCGGATCGGCACGGACGCGAAGAACGCGTCCATCAGGAAGCTCTTGCCGCGCCCCACCCCGCCGTGCAGGTAGACGCCACGCGGGACGTCGGGTGATGCGAACAGGCGCTTCAGCGTCGACGCGCGCGCGTCGCGAAAGGCGATCAGCTCGTCGGCGAGCGCCTGCAGGCGATCGAGCGCAGCCGCCTGCGCGTGGTCCAGCGTGCCCTTGCGCTGCGCGAGGAGCGGCTCGAGAAAGTCGATGAGCGCGCCGTGACGGCGCTCGATCTGGCCGGGATAGTCGGCCAGCCCCACGCTAATAGTTGAGCGAGCGCCCCAGCACCGCCAATGCGGCTTCGCGCGTCGCCTCGGACAGCGTCGGGTGCGCGTGGCAGATGCGCGCGATGTCCTCGCTCGACGCGCCGAATTCCATCGCGACGACGGCTTCGGCGATCAGCTCGGATGCGAACGGCCCGATGATGTGCACGCCGAGGATGCGATCGGTCTTCGCATCGGCGAGCATTTTCACGAAGCCGGTGGTGTCCCCCATCGCGCGCGCGCGTCCGTTGGCCATGAACGGGAATGTCCCCGCGCGATACGCGACACCGGCCGCCTCGAGCTGCTGCTCGTTCTGGCCGACCCACGCGATCTCCGGCGCGGTGTAGATCACCCACGGCACGGTGTTGAAGTCGACGTGCCCATGCTGGCCCGCGATCAGCTCGGCGACCGCCAGGGCCTCCTCTTCGGCCTTGTGCGCGAGCATGGGACCGCGCACGACGTCGCCGATCGCCCATACGTTGGGCAGGTTGCTGTGACAGGCGTCGTCGACCATGACGAAGCCCCGTTCGTCGAGCGCGAGACCGACCGCCTCCGCGCCCAGGCCCTCGGTGTACGGCACGCGCCCGATCGACACGATGAGCCGGTCGAACGTCGCCGATCGGGCCTTGCCTGCGGCGTCGGTCCATGCGACCTGCACGTCGCTCTTCCCGGCCTTCACCTCGGTGATCCTGACACCGGTGAGGATGTTCAAGCCCTGCCTGGTGAACTGCTTCTGCGCTTCCTTGGCGACCGCTTTGTCCACCGCGCCGAGGAACTCGGGCAGCGCTTCGAGCATGGTCACGTCCGAGCCGAGCCGCCGCCATACGCTGCCCATCTCGAGCCCGATCACGCCTGCACCCACCACGCCGAGGCGCTTGGGAACCTCCGGGATCGCGAGCGCCCCCTCGTTGTCGAGGACGCGCACGTTGTCGATGGTGGCGCCGGGCAGCGGGCGCGGCCTCGAGCCCGTCGCGATGATCACGTGCGTCGCTTCGATGTCGGCGGGATTCGCTCCGTCGACATGAATCTGCCACGTCTCGCCCTGCCGGCCGGTGAATGCACCGCGGCCGTGGAGGAACGTGACCTTGTTCTTGCGGAAGAGATAGAGGATGCCGTCGTTGTTCTGGCCGACGACCTTGTCCTTGCGCGCGAGCATGCGGGCCACGTCGATCGACACCCCCTTGGCGTCGACGCCGTGCTCGGCGAAAGCATGCGCCGCGAGCTCGTAGTTCTCCGAGGACTGCAGCAGCGCCTTCGACGGAATGCACCCGACGTTGGTGCACGTGCCGCCCGGCGCCGGCTTGCCGCCTGCGCGCGACCAGTCGTCGATGCACGCGGAGCTGAATCCCAGCTGCGCAGCGCGAATGGCCGCGGTGTAGCCGCCGGGGCCGCCGCCGATGACGACCACGTCGAAGGTGTCAGTCATGGCGCGCGCTCAAAGGTCGAGCAGCATCCGCGCCGGATCCTCCAGCGCTTCCTTGATGGCCACCAGCGACAGCACCGCCTCGCGACCGTCGATGATGCGGTGGTCGTACGACTGTGCGAGATAGTTGATCGGCCGGATCACGATCTGGCCGTTCTCGACCACCGGGCGCTCGCGGGTCGCGTGCACGCCCAGGATTGCGGACTGCGGCGGATTGATGATCGGCGTCGAGAGCATCGAGCCGAACACGCCGCCGTTGCTGATCGTGTACGTCCCGCCGGTCAGCTCCTCGACCGTGAGCTTGCCCTCCTGCGCGCGCTTGCCGAAGTCCGCGATCTGCTTCTCGATCTCGGCGATGGTGAGCTGATCGGCGTCGCGAACGATGGGCACCACCAGGCCGCGCGGACTGCCCACCGCGATGCCGATGTCGTAGTAGCCGTGGTAGACGATGTCGGTGCCGTCGATGGACGCGTTCACCATCGGGAATTTCTTGAGCGCGTGCACGACCGCCTTCACGAAGAAGCCCATGAAGCCGAGCTTGACGCCGTGCTCCTTCTCGAAGCGCTCCTTGTAGCGATTGCGCAGGTCGATGACCGGCTGCATGTTGACTTCGTTGAACGTCGTCAGGATCGCCGCGGTGGATTGCGATTGCACGAGGCGCTCGGCCACGCGCTGGCGCAGCCGCGACATGGGCACGCGCTGCTCGGGTCGCGCGCCGAGCGCGGCCGGCGATTGCACGGCCGGCGCCTGCACGGGCGGCGCTTTTGCTGCGGGCGCGGGCGCAGGCGCCTGCACGGGCGGCGCCTTTGCCGCGGGCGCGGGCGCAGGCGCCTTCGCGGTCGCGGGTTGGGCTTGCGTGGCCGCCGCCTTCGCTTCGACGGCGGCGAGAACGTCGTCCTTGGTGATCCGTCCCCCGCGGCCGGTGCCCTGCACGGTGGCCGCTTCGACGCCCTGATCGGCCATGATCTTGCGCGCGGCCGGCATGGAGGCCGCGCCGTTGCCGCCCGCCTGTGCAGGCGCCGCAGCCGGTTGCGGCTTTGCTGCGGCGGGCTGCGGCGCCGCCTGGGGCTTTGCAGCAGGCTGGGCGCCAGATTGAGCAGCCGGCGCCGCGGCTTTGCCTGCGCCGGCCTTCGCCTCGGTGTCGATCACCGCGATGACGTCGTTCGACGTGACGGTCGAGCCGTCGGGCCGCGTGATCTCGGCGAGGACGCCATCCGACGGCGCCGGCAGCTCGAGCACGACCTTGTCGGTCTCGACGTCGATCAGGTTCTCGTCACGCTTGACCGCGTCGCCGGGCTTCTTGTGCCAGTTGACGAGCGTGGCCTCGGCCACCGATTCCGGCAGCTGCGGGACCTTCACTTCGATTCTCATGGTCGTGCTCTCTTTTGTGCCCCCTCACCCCAACCCTCTCCCCGCTCGCGGCGAGAAGGAGCCTGAATGCGCGCCCTCTCCCCTCGAGGGAAGAGGGTGCCCGTCAGCGTGAGAGGTTCATCTCGCGATCACCATCTCGCCCGAGCGCAGCTCGGCTGCGAACGCATCCTCGACCACCTGCTTCTGCTCCGCGTTGTGCTTGGCCGCGTAGCCGACCGCGGGCGATGCGGACACCGGCCGGCCCGCGTAGTACAGGGACTTCTTCGCATCGAGATCCGAGCGCAGGTAGAAGTTCAGCCGATACCACGCGCCCTGGTTCTGCGGCTCTTCCTGGCACCACACCACTTCCTTCGCGCCGGGATATTTCGCGATGGCCGCCTTGTAGTCGTCGTGCGGAAACGGATACTGCTGCTCGAGGCGGATGATCGAGACGTCGTCGATCTTGCGCTCGCGCCGGTGCGCGAGGAGCTCGTAGTAGATCTTGCCCGAGCACACGACGACCCGCTTCACCTTCTTCGCGTCGAGCTTGTCCACCTCTCCGATGACGTTGTGGAAGCTCCCGTCGGCGAGCTCGTCGAGCGAGGACACCGCCTCCTTGTGGCGCAGCAGGCTCTTCGGCGTGATCACGATGAGCGGCTTGCGCCACATGCGCAGCATCTGGCGGCGCAGCATGTGGAACGTCTGCGCCGGCGTGGTGGGCACGATCACCTGCATGTTGTGCTGCGCGCACAGTTGCAGGTACCGCTCCGGCCGCGCCGACGAATGCTCCGGCCCCTGTCCTTCGTAGCCGTGCGGCAGGAACATCACGAGATCGCAGATGCGGCCCCATTTCACCTCGCCCGCGCTGATGAACTGGTCGACCACCACCTGCGCGCCGTTGGCGAAGTCGCCGAACTGCGCTTCCCAGATCACGAGCTGGTTGGGCTCGGACGTCGTGTAGCCGTACTCGAATCCGAGCACGGCGAGCTCGGTCAGCACCGAGTCGATGATCTCGAAGTCGGGCTGGCCCTCCCTGATGTGCTGCAGCGGGATCCAGATGCCGGAGTCCCACTTCTCGCGGTTCTGGTCGTGCAGCACCGCGTGCCGATGCGAGAACGTGCCGCGGCCGACGTCCTCGCCGGAGAACCGCACGCCGAAGTTCTGGTCGAGCAGCGTCGCGTACGCGAGGATCTCGCCCATGCCCCAGTCGACCGGCACCTTGCCCTCGACCATCGCACGGCGGTCCGCCATGATCTTTTCCACGCGCGGATGGAGCTTGAAGTCCGCGGGCACGCTGGTGACCTTCTGCCCGAGCTCCTTGAGGCGCGCCATCGGCACGCGCGTGTCGGTCGGGTCGGTCCAGTGGCGGTTCCTGTACGGCGTCCAGTCGACGATGAACGGCGGCTTGTAGTTCGACAGCACCGTCGTGTTCGTGTGATAGCCCTTGTCCATCGCGGCGCGGTAGGTCGCGATCATGCCGTCGGCTTGGTCGGCCGTCATGAGGCCCTGCTCGATCAGGCGATCGGCGTACAGCTTGCGCGTGCCCGGATGCTGCGCAATCTTCTTGTACATCAGCGGCTGCGTGATCATCGGCTCGTCGGCCTCGTTGTGGCCGAGGCGGCGGAAGCACACGAGATCGATGAACACGTCCTTGTGGAACCGCTGCCGGTAGTCGAGCGCGATCTCGGTGGCGAGCAGGCAGGCTTCCGGATCGTCGCCGTTCACGTGCAGGATCGGCGCCTCGATCATCTTCGCGATGTCGGTGCAATACAGCGTGCCCCGCGTGTCGCGCGGATCGGACGTGGTGAAGCCGATCTGGTTGTTGATGACGATGTGGATCGTGCCGCCCGTGTAGTAGCCGCGCGTTTGCGACATGTTCAGGCATTCCTGCACCACCCCCTGGCCGGCGATCGCGGCGTCGCCGTGCATCAGCACCGGAAGCACCTGGTCGCCCTTGTGGTCCTTGCGCCGGTGCTGGCGCGCGCGCACCGAGCCTTCGACGACCGGATCGACGATCTCGAGGTGCGAGGGATTGAACGCGAGCGTCAGGTGCACCGGGCCGCCCGGCGTGGACACGTCCGACGAAAAGCCCTGGTGATACTTGACGTCGCCCGCGGGCAGGTCCTGCGGCGCCTTGCCCTCGAACTCGGAGAAGAGGTCGCCCGGCAGCTTGCCCAGCGTGTTGACGAGCACGTTGAGGCGCCCGCGATGCGCCATGCCCATGACGATCTCGCCGACGCCGGCGGCGCCGGCGCGCTGGATCAGCAGATCGAGCATCGGGATCAGCGTGTCCCCGCCCTCGCCCGAGAAGCGCTTCTGGCCCACGTACTTGGTGTGCAGGTAGCGCTCCAGCGTCTCGGCGGCGGTGAGCCGCTCGAGGATGTGCCTGCGATACTCGGGCGTGTAGCTCGGCCGCGAGCGGATCGGCTCCAGGCGCTCCTGGATGAAGCGCTTGGTCGGAGTGTCCGAGATGTACATGTACTCGGCGCCGAGCGTGCGCGTGTAGGTCTCCTGCAGCGCGGCGATGAGGTCGCGCAGGCGCATGCGCTGCGGGCCGAGCTTGTACGAGCCGACGTCGAACTCGGTGTCCATGTCGGCCTCGGTGAAGCCGTAGGTCCGCAGGTCGAGGTCCGGGATGTACGGCGCGTCCTGGCGCTTCAGCGGATCGAGGTTCGCATGGAACATGCCGAGCGTGCGGTACTTGCTGATGAGCCGCAGCACCAGCACCTGCTTGTGCATCGTGGTCGAGTCGACCATCGCTCCGGCGACGCGCTTGCTGCGCGCGAGCTCCCGGAACGACTCGATCACCGGCGCGTGCGCCACGTCGTGCGCGTCGCCGCGAAGCTCGTCGAAGTAGCTGCGCCATTCGGCGCTCACGCTGTCCGGGTTGGCGAGGTACTCCTCGTACAGCTCCTCGATGAACGGCGCGTTGCTGCCGAAGAGCGTGCTGGTTTGTTCCAGTTCCTGCATTTGGCCCATCGCAGTGCTCCTAACGCTCGTCGATCGGCTTCACGCTGCGCCGCGGCGACCCGACATAGAGCTGCCGCGGCCGGCCGATCTTGTATTCCGGATCGGCGATCATCTCGTTGAGCTGCGCGATCCAGCCGACCGTGCGCGCCAGCGCGAAGATCGCGGTGAAGAGCTGCACCGGGATGCCGATCGCCTTTTGCACGATGCCGGAGTAGAAGTCGACGTTCGGGTACAGCTTGCGCGACACGAAGTAGTCGTCCTCGAGCGCCACCTTCTCGAGCGCCATCGCCAGCTTGAACAGCGGATCGTCGCCGACGCCCGTGGCGTTGAGCACCTCGTAGCACGTCTCACGCATCAGCTTGGCGCGCGGGTCGTAGTTCTTGTACACGCGATGGCCGAAGCCCATCAGCCGCACGTTCGAGTTCTTGTCCTTCGCCTTGGCGACGAACTCGCCGAGCTTGGCGGTGCCGCCCTGGGCCTGCAGCTCGTAGAGCATGTTGAGCGCCGCCTCGTTCGCGCCGCCGTGCGCCGGGCCCCAAAGGCACGCGATGCCCGCGGCGATCGCCGCGAACGGGTTCGTGCCCGACGACGCGCACAGCCGCACCGTCGACGTCGAGGCGTTCTGCTCGTGGTCGGCGTGCAGGATGAAGATGCGGTCGAGCGCGCGCACCAGCACCTCGTTCGGCGTGTAGTCCTCGCACGGCGTCGCGAACATCATGCGCATGAAGTTCGCCGCGTACGACAGCTCGTTGCGCGGATACATGTACGGCTGGCCCATCGAGTACTTGTAGGCCATCGCGACCAGCGTCGGCATCTTGGCGATCAGGCGGATGGCCGAGATGTCGCGCTGGTGCGCGTCGTGCAGGTTGATGGAATCGGGATAGAACGCCGACATCGCGCCGACGAGCCCCGTCAGCACGGCCATCGGGTGCGAGTCGCGCCGGAAGCCGCGCATGAAGAACTGCATCTGCTCGTTGACCATCGTGTGATGGGTCACGAGCTCGTCGAAATCCTTCGCCTGCTTCCTGTTCGGCAGCTCGCCGTACAGCAGCAGGAAGCACGTCTCGAGGTAGTCGCACTGGACCGCGAGCTCCTCGATCGGGTAGCCGCGGTACAGGAGCTCGCCCTTGTCGCCGTCGATGTACGTGATGGCGGAGCGGCATGCGGCGGTCGACAGGAAGCCCGGGTCGTACGTGAACTGCCCGGTCTTGGCGTACAACGGGCGGATGTCGATGACGTCGGGCCCGATCGTGCCCTGGAGGATCGGGAAAGTGACCGGCGCGGAGCCGTCGGAATACGTGAGCGTGGCGGTTCGGTCGGTCATCGGCGTTCCTTCGGTCAGCGTGCGTGAAGCAGCGGCGCCGGTGTCCGGTGCCTTGTCCAGAGAAGTGCTCATGATTCGCTCAATTGGTGAACGAGCGGTTGCAACGCGGCGTCGGCCTGCACGCGGCCGCAGATCACGTCCCACAGCTCGTTGTCGGGAAGATCCAGCAATCGATCCAGCGCCGCGACCTCGGCCTCGGTGAGATCGGCGCCGCGCCGGTCCAGGAAGCGCGCGAGGACGAGGTCGTTCTCCAGCAGCCCGCGCCGCGCGCGCCAGCGGATGCGCGCGAGGCGCCGCGCGTCGACCGGCGCCGCCGCAAGGGATGCAGGCTCACCGGGGCACGCTGCATTCGACATGGTCACACCGTCCGCTTGACCATCGCGTCCTTGATGTTCTCGATCGCGCGCGTCGGGTTGAGGCCCTTGGGGCACACGTCGACGCAGTTCATGATCGTGTGGCAGCGGAACAGCCGGTACGGGTCCTCGACGTTGTCGAGCCGCTCGTTCAGCGCAGTGTCGCGGCTGTCCGCCATGAAGCGATACGCCTGCAGCAGCCCTGCCGGCCCGACGAACTTGTCGGGGTTCCACCAGAACGACGGGCAGGCGGTCGAGCAGCATGCGCACAGGATGCACTCGTACAGCCCGTTGAGCTGGTCCCGCTGCTCGGGCGACTGCAGCCGCTCCTTCTCCGGCGGCGGCGTGTCGTTGACCAGATACGGCCGCACCGAGTGGTACTGCTTGAAGAACTGGGTCATGTCCACGATGAGGTCGCGGATCACGGGCAGCCCCGGCAACGGCCGCAGCTCGACCGGCTCCTTCAGCGTCTTGAGATTGGTGATGCACGCAAGGCCGTTCTTGCCGTTGATGTTCATGGCATCCGACCCGCACACGCCTTCCCGGCAGCTACGCCGGAACGCGAGCGAATCGTCGAAGGCCTTCAGCCGGATCAATGCATCGAGCAGCATGCGATCGTGCGGATCGAGCGCGATGTCGTAGTCCTGCAGGTAGGGCTTCGCGTCCTTCTCGGGGTCGTAGCGGTAGATGCGGAATTTCATGCGGTAGGGGCTGCGGCGAAGGAGGGGTCAGGAGCGCGGAGCGAGGGTCGAGGGAGCGGCGGTGCCAAGTCGAATATGGGGGCAGTCGAGCGCAAAGGAAATCGGGGACACATCAACGGTGAAACGTTCGCCATGTCGCCATCGTACGCATCCACGCGAACGCTCCCTCGCTCCCCGATCCTCGCCCCTCGCCTCAATACGTCCTCGCCTTCGGCGGAAACTCCTCCACCGACAGCGGCTTCAGGTGCACGGGCTTGTACTCGAGCCGGTTGCCGTCGCGGAACCACAGCGTGTGCTTGAGCCAGTTGGCGTCGTCGCGGTTCGGATAGTCGCTGCGCGCCTGGGCTCCGCGCGACTCGCGACGCGCCTCCGCCGACACGATGGTCGCCTTCGCCGTCTCGATCAGGTTGTCCAGCTCGAGCGCCTCGACGCGGGCGGTGTTGAAGATGCGGCTCTTGTCCTTGATCGCGACGCGCAGCGCGCGCTGCTCGAGCTCCATCACCCGGGCCACGCCCTCGGTGAGCAGCGCCTCGTTGCGGAACACGCCGCAATGCGACTGCATGCTCCTGCGCAGGTCCGCGGCCACTTCCGCGACCGATTCGCCGGAGGTCGCGTCGTCGATGCGGGCAAGGCGCGCCAGCGCCATTTCGGCGGCGTTGCGCGGCAGGTCCTTGTGCGAGCGCGCGGCGAGCTTCTCGCCGACGATGAAATCGCCGGCGGAGCGTCCGAACACCAGCAGGTCGAGCAGCGAGTTGGTGCCGAGCCGGTTCGCGCCGTGCACCGATACGCATGCGCATTCGCCGACCGCGTACAGGCCTTCGACCACGGCATTCGGGTTGCCGTCGCGCGGCGCGACCACCTGGCCGCGGATGTTGGTCGGAATGCCGCCCATCATGTAGTGGATGGTCGGCACGACGGGGATCGGCTCCTTGACCGGATCGACGTTGGCGAACTTGATCGCGATCTCGCGAATCGACGGCAGCCGCTTGTTGATCACCTCCGGGCCGAGGTGGTCGAGCTTCAGCAGCACGAAATCGCTGTTCGGACCGCAGCCGCGGCCTTCCTTGATCTCCTGGTCCATGGAGCGCGACACGACGTCGCGCGACGCGAGGTCCTTGAGATTCGGGGCGTAGCGCTCCATGAAGCGCTCGCCGTTGCTGTTGAGCAGGATGCCGCCCTCGCCGCGCACGCCTTCGGTGATCAGCACGCCCGCGCCCGCGACGCCCGTGGGATGGAACTGCCAGAACTCCATGTCCTCGAGCGGAACCCCGGCACGCGCCGCCATGCCGAGGCCGTCGCCGGTGTTGATGAACGCGTTCGTCGACGCGGCGAAGATGCGCCCTGCGCCACCGGTGGCGAGGATCGTGGCCTTGGCCTGCAGGATCGACACCTGCCCGGTCTCCATCTCGAGCGCGACCACGCCGAGCACCTGGCCCTCGCCGTCGCGCACGAGATCGAGCGCCATCCATTCGACGAAGAACTGCGTGCGCACGCGAACGTTCTGCTGGTAGAGCGTGTGCAGCATCGCGTGGCCGGTGCGGTCGGCCGAAGCGCAGGCGCGCTGCACCGGCTTCTCGCCGAAATTCGCCGAGTGGCCGCCGAACGGGCGCTGGTAGATCGTGCCGTCGGGATTGCGGTCGAACGGCATGCCGAAATGCTCGAGCTCGTAGACGACCTGCGGCGCCATGCGGCACATGTACTCGATCGCGTCCTGGTCGCCGAGCCAGTCGGAGCCCTTGATGGTGTCGTACATGTGCCACAGCCAGTTGTCCTCGCTCATGTTGCCGAGCGAGGCGCCGATGCCGCCCTGCGCCGCCACCGTGTGGGAGCGCGTGGGAAACACCTTCGAGAGCACGCAGACGGACAGGCCGGCCGTCGCGAGCTGCAGCGATGCACGCATGCCCGCGCCGCCGGCACCCACCAGCAGCGCGTCGAAGCGGCGAACCGGAATGCCGGCGGCCATCAGGCGAGCCCCCACAGCACCTGGATCGCCCAGCCCGTGTAGCCGATCAGCGCGCAAATGACGAGCGCCTGCAGGAACAGGCGCAGCCCGGTCGGCCTGATGTAGTCCATCAGGATGTTCCGCATGCCGACCCACGCGTGGTAGTACACCGCGACCAGGAACACGAACGAGACGACGCGAAACCAGCCGCGGTCGAACAGCGCGTGCCACGCACCCGAGTCGACCGGCTCGCCCCCGCGCGCGAACATCAGCACGATGACGAGCAGCGTGTACAGCGTGATGACGATCGCGGTGATGCGTTGCGCGAGCCAGTCCGCGAGCCCGTAGTGCGCGCCGACGCTGCTCTTGGCGGTCACCACAGCCGCGCTCCGACGGCGAGCGTGAGGAGCAATGCGACGACCACCGTGATCGCCGCCGAGCGACGCGCGCCGGCGAGATCGAGCCCGATGTGCGCGTCCGCCAGGACGTGGCGCACGCCGGCGATCAGGTGGTGGAAGAACGACCACGCGAGCACCAGCAGCACCAGCTTGGCGATCACCGAGCTGAACGCGTCGTGCACGCGGGCGAAGCCCTCGGGCGAGGCGAGCGACGCCTGCAGCGCCCACAGGCCGAGCGGGATGCCGACCAGGAACAGCAGCGTGCCGCTGACGCGATGGAGGATCGAGACGATCGCGGGGATCGGCTGGCGAATCGCGAACAGGTTGAGATAGACGGGCCGGGGCCGGTCGACGGGACGGGGTGCGGTAGCCATGTTCGTCGTAAACGGTGATGCAGCGCGCCGCCAAGGCCGCCGACCCCACGCGCGCCGCCACATGCCAAGCGACGCTCGACGTCTCGAACACGCGGATGCCGGAAGACGAAGCGCACGAAAATCCGGCGGTTCGCCGCTCCGCCGGCCATCGAACGCGAAAACCGCGCTTTTGTGCGCAGCAAGAAATTATAACGCCATGCCGGCGAGACGCACCAAGGCGGGTGCCGGCCCGCCGCGGCGCGCTTTCACCACAGCTCGTTCAAGTAGAAGTGATTGCGCGTGCTGCAGAGGCCGCGGCGCATCTCGACGGGACGATCGCCGAAGGTGAACGTCACGCGATCGACGGCGAGCAGCGGCGTGCCTTCGGCGACGCCGAGGATAGCCGCGCCCGCCGCGTCGGCCGCGATGGCGCGCAGCTTCTCGCGTGCCTTGAGCATGTGCACGCCGAACTCGGTCTCGAAAAAGCCGTACATCGAGCCGCGATAGCTCTCGTAGCGTGCGCGCGTCAGGCCCTTGAACGGCGCCGCGGGCAGCGTGATGTCGTCGAGCACCGTCGGCTCCCCGGAATATTCGAGCACCCGGCGCAGCACGATGACCGCGTCGCCCGCGCGCAGGTCGAGCGCGCGCGCGGCCTCGGCGCCGGCCTTCGCGCGGCGGATGTCGATCAGGCGGCTGGCCGGATATTCGTCGCGGCCGTCGTTGCGGCGGATGCGAAGGAACCGGAAGTTGGAGGCGTGCTCCTCGGTGTGCGTCGCGACGAAGGTGCCCTTGCCTTGCCGGCGCACGACCAGGTTGGCGGCGGCGAGCGCGTCGATCGCCTTGCGCATCGTGCCCTGCGACACGTTGAAGCGCGCGGCCAGCTCGAGCTCCGAGGGCATCGCCTCGCCCGGCGCCCATTCGCCGCGCTCGAGCGCCGCTTCAAGCAGCGCCTTGAGCTGCAGGTACAGCGGGCGATAGGTCGGCGTCGCAACGGCGGTCCTGGCCATGCCGGCCATTAGAGCACAGTTGTAACAGTTGTGTTATGTCTTATACAAGACTGGTTTGACATGCCGAGCCGCCGGGCCGTATCATCCGAGGATCGGGTTGCGCCTCGCGCGCAGCGCATCGTCCCTCGCCGTGCGGCGCTTCCGAAGACCCTGCGCCGGCGTCCTTCCGACAGGAGCTCGTGATGAAACCACCCGTCCGCGTCGCCGTCACCGGCGCCGCCGGCCAGATCGGCTACAGCCTGCTGTTTCGCATCGCCTCGGGCGAAATGCTGGGACGCGACCAGCCGGTGGTCCTGCAGCTGCTCGAGCTCCCGCTGGACAAGGCGCAGGCGGCGCTGAAGGGCGTCATGATGGAGCTCGAGGACTGCGCATTCCCGCTGCTCGCCGGGATGCAGGGCAGCTCCGATCCGAAGGTGGCGTTCAAGGACGCACAGGTAGCCCTCCTCGTCGGCGCCCGCCCGCGCACCGCCGACATGGAGCGCAAGGACCTGCTGCGCGAGAACGCGCGCATCTTCATCGAGCAGGGCAAGGCCCTCGACGCAGTCGCCTCGCGCGACGTCAAGGTGCTCGTCGTCGGCAATCCGGCGAACACCAACGCCTACATCGCGATGAGGTCGGCGCCCTCGCTGCCGAAGACCAGCTTCACCGCGATGCTGCGGCTCGACCACAACCGTGCGCTGTCGCAGCTCGCGATGCGCAGCGGCCGCCCCGTGGGGTCGATCCGCAAGCTGATCGTCTGGGGCAACCACTCGCCCACCATGTATCCCGACTACCGCTTCGCGACCAGCGAGGGACGGTCGCTGAAGGACCTGATCGACGACGACGGGTGGAACCGCAGCACGTTCATTCCCACCGTGGCGCGGCGCGGCACGGCGATCATCGAGGCGCGCGGCCTGTCCTCCGCCGCGTCCGCCGCCAACGCCGCCATCGATCACGTGCACGACTGGATCCTCGGCAGCGACGGCGAGTGGGTCACGATGGGCATCGCCTCCGACGGCGCCTACGGCATCCCGAACGACGTGATCTACGGCATGCCGGTCGTCACGGCCAACGGCACCTACAGCCTCGTGCGCGACCTGCCGATCGACGACTTCTCGCGCGAGAAGATGAACGCGACGCTGAAGGAGCTGCAGGACGAGCAGGCAGGGGTAGCGGCGTTGCTATAGGCCACCGCTCGTCGCCATGTCTCCCCTCGACGCACTCTACCGAACCGAAAGGCCCTTGCCCGCCCTGCCGCCGTGCGTGCACTACGCCGGCCGCGAGCGATACCTGCGCAAGGCGCTCGCGCCGGGCCGCCGGAGCTTGGAAAAAGCACGGGCCGCCTTCGGGCGGCCGTGCGGCGGCCCGTTGCGCGAATCAGCCCCGAAGCGCGTAGCGCGCAGGGTCGTCCAATGACCGCCGGCTCGGCAGGACAACGCTTTCGCGATGCCGTGGCGCAGGAGCGGCCGTTGCAGGTGCCGGGCGCCATCAACGCCTATCACGCGATCCTCGCCGAAAAGTCGGGCTTTCGTGCGATCTATCTCTCCGGCGGCGGTGTCGCCGCCGGATCGCTCGGGCTCCCGGACCTCGGCATCAGCAACCTCGACGACGTGCTGACCGACGTGCGGCGCATCACCGACGTCACGTCGCTGCCGCTGCTGGTCGACGTCGACACGGGCTTCGGCGCATCGGCGCTCAACATCGCGCGCACCGTACGCGCGCTCGTCAAGGCCGGCGCGGGCGCCATGCACATCGAGGACCAGGTCGGCGCGAAGCGCTGCGGCCATCGCCCCGGCAAGGAGCTGGTCCCGCAGGCGGAGATGGTCGACCGCATCAAGGCGGCCGTCGACGCCCGCACCGATCCCGCGTTCGTCGTCATGGCGCGCACCGACGCGCTGGCCGTCGAAGGCCTCGATTGCGCGATCGAGCGCGCACGCGCATGCGTGGAAGCCGGCGCCGACATGGTCTTTCCCGAGGCGATCACGGAGCTCTCGATGTACCGGCGCTTCGCCGACGCGGTCGGCGTGCCGATCCTCGCCAACATCACCGAGTTCGGCCAGACGCCGCTCTTCAGCGTCGACGAGCTGCGCGGCGCGAACGTCGCGATCGCGCTGTATCCGCTGTCCGCCTTCCGTGCCATGAACAAGGCGGCGCTGAACGTGTACCGGACCCTGCGCCGCGACGGCACGCAACGCGAGGCCGTCGACACGATGCAAACGCGCGCCGAGCTTTACGATTTCCTGGGGTATCACGCTTACGAAGAAAGGCTCGATCGCCTGTTCGCGCAGCGCAAGGACGGCGCATGACGACAACGGAGAAGACCTTGCCCAACGATGCGGCACCCGCCACCGGGCCGAAGCCCAAGAAATCCGTCGCCCTGTCGGGCGTGGTCGCCGGCAACACGGCGCTTTGCACCGTCGGCCGCACCGGCAACGACCTGCACTACCGCGGCTACGACATCCTCGACATGGCCGACCACGCCGAGTTCGAGGAGGTCGCGTACCTGCTCGTGCACGGAAAGCTGCCCAACGTCGCGGAGCTCGAGAGCTACAAGCACAAGCTGCGCTCGCTTCGCGGCCTGCCGAATCCGGTGCGCGCCGCACTGGAGGCGGTGCCGGCGAGCGCGCATCCGATGGACGTGATGCGCACCGGCTGCTCGGTGCTCGGCTGCGTGCTGCCCGAGAAGGACGATCACAACGTGCCGGGCGCGCGCGACATCGCCGACCGCCTGATGGCGTCGTTCGGCTCCATGCTGCTGTACTGGTATCACTGGAGCCACAACGGCAAGCGGATCGACGTCGAGACCGACGACGATTCGATCGGCGGTCACTTCCTGCACCTGCTGCACGGGCGCAAGCCGCCGGAGCTGTGGGTGCGCGCGATGCACACGTCGCTCAACCTCTACGCGGAGCACGAGTTCAACGCGTCCACCTTCACCGCACGCGTGATCGCCGGCACGGGCTCCGACATGTACTCCGCGATCACCGGCGCGATCGGCGCGCTGCGCGGGCCCAAGCACGGCGGGGCCAACGAAGCCGCGTTCGACGTGCAGAACCGCTACGTGACGCCCGACGAGGCGGAGGCCGACGTGCGCCGGCGCATGGAAGCGAAGCAGCTGATCATCGGCTTCGGCCATCCGGTGTACACGACCGGGGACCCGCGCAACGTGGTGATCAAGGACGTCGCGCGCCGGCTGTCCCAGGCGCAGAAGAACATGAAGCTCTACGACATCGCGGAGCGCCTGGAGAAGGTGATGTGGGACGTCAAGAAGATGTTCCCCAACCTCGACTGGTTCTCCGCCGTGAGCTACCACATGATGGGCGTGCCGACCGCGATGTTCACGCCGCTGTTCGTCATCTCGCGCGCGTCGGGGTGGTCGGCGCACGTCATCGAGCAGCGCGAGGACGGAAAGATCATCCGGCCGTCCGCCAACTACGTCGGCCCGGAAGACCGCAAGTTCCTGCCCCTGAAGGATCGTCCGTAATGTCGGCCCCAATCTCCAACGTCCGCCCCCAACCCGATGCCGTCCTGACCGACATCGCGAACTACGTCGCCGGCTACCGCGTCGAAAGCGCCGAGGCCTACCAGACCGCGCACTACTGCCTGCTCGACACGCTCGGCTGCGGCTTCGAGGCGCTGTCGTTTCCCGCGTGCACGAAGCTGCTCGGGCCCATCGTGACGGGCACCGTCGTGCCGAATGGCGCGCGCGTTCCGGGCACGCCGTATCAGCTCGATCCCGTGCAGGCGGCCTTCAACCTCGGCGCGATGGTGCGCTGGCTGGACTTCAACGACACGTGGCTCGCGGCCGAGTGGGGGCATCCCTCCGACAACCTGGGCGGGATCCTCATGACGGCCGACTGGTTGTCGCGCACGGCGGTCGCCGCCGGCCGCAAGCCGCTCGTCATGCGCGACGTGCTGACGGCGATGATCAAGGCGCACGAGATCCAGGGCGTCATCGCGCTCGAGAACAGCTTCAACCGCGTGGGCCTCGACCACGTCGTGCTCGTGAAGGTCGCGACGACGGCCGTGGTGTCCGGCATGCTGGGACTCGCCAGGGACGAAATCGTCAATGCGGTGTCCAATGCATGGCTCGACGGGCAGAGCCTGCGCACGTACCGTCACGCGCCGAACACCGGCTCGCGCAAGAGCTGGGCGGCGGGCGACGCCACGGCGCGCGGCGTGCGGCTCGCATTGATCGCGCGCACCGGCGAGATGGGCTATCCGTCGGCGCTCTCGGCGAAGACGTGGGGCTTCTACGACGCGCTCTTCAAGGGCCAGCCGTTCCGCTTCCAGCGCCCGTACGGGAGCTATGTCATGGAGAACGTGCTGTTCAAGATCAGCTTTCCCGCGGAGTTTCACGCCCAGACCGCGGTCGAATGTGCCATGCAGCTCCATCCCAGGGTGAAGGATCGCATCGCGGACATCGGCAGGATCACCATCCGCACCCACGAGTCGGCGATCCGCATCATCGACAAGAAGGGACCCCTCGACAACCCGGCGGACCGCGACCACTGCATCCAGTACATGGTGGCGGTGCCACTGATCTTCGGCCGTCTCACGGCGGTCGACTACGAAGACGCCGTGGCCGCCGACCCGCGCATCGACGCGCTGCGCGAGAAGATGGTCTGTGTCGAGGACCCGCAGTTCACCAGGGACTATCTCGATCCGGACAAGCGCTCGATCGCCAACGCCATCACGGTCGAGTTCAACGACGGCTCGCGCACCGACGAAGTCGTCGTCGAATATCCGATCGGGCACCGCCGCCGCCGCAAGGAAGGCATGCCGGTGCTGATCGACAAGTTCAAGCGCAACCTCGCGCTGCGCTTCGCCGACAAGCAGCGGCAGGCGATCCTGGCCGTCGCGCTCGACGCGGATCGCCTGGCCGCGACGCCGGTGCAGGAATTCGTCGACCTGATGGTGGCCTGACCGCCGACGGAGATCGTTCATGATCAAGCGCCCGCTTCTCTTCGTCGCCTGCGCCCTGCTGCTGCCGATCGCGTCGGCGCAGGACTATCCGAAGCTGCGTCCCGGACTCTGGGAGATGAAGCGCAGCGCCGATCGCGCCGGCCCCGGCGGCCAGGCGATGAAGATATGCCTCGACGAGTCGCTGCAGCGCGAGATGTACGACATGGGCCTCGGCACGATGAAGGGCATGTGCAGCAAGCACGACTTCAAGCTGAGCGGCAACCGCGGCACCGGCGACTTCGTGTGCACGGTGAACGGCAGCACGTGGCATTCGAAGTCCACGATGACCATCAACGGCGACGTCGGCTATCGAACCGAGGTCGACACGACGTTCGACCCGCCGGTGAACGGGCAATCGACCGCGCACACCGTGATGGAGGCGCGCTACACCGGACCCTGCGCGGCGGGACAGCAGCCCGGCGACGTCACGCTGCCGAACGGCCAGACGATGAACATGCGGAACATGTTCAAGGGCGCTAACAGGTGACCGCCTTTCCAAGGAATCCCTCATGACGACCCCTCACAACCTCTTCCACACGCTCGAGACCTTCAACCTCTCCGGCGGGGGCAGCGGCAAGTTCTATTCGCTGCCGGCGCTCGAAGCGGCGGGCATCGGCAAGATCTCGCGCCTGCCGGTGTCGATTCGCATCGTGCTCGAAAGCGTGCTGCGCAACTGCGACGGCAAGAAAGTCTCCGAGGAGCACGTGCGGCAGCTTGCGGCATGGCAGCCTTCGGCCAAGCGCACCGAGGAGATCCCCTTCGTCGTCGCGCGCGTGGTGCTGCAGGATTTCACCGGCGTGCCGCTGCTCGTCGACCTCGCGGCGATGCGCAACGTCGCGCAGGGCATCGGGCGCGATCCCAAGGTCATCGAGCCGCTCGTGCCGGTCGACCTGGTGGTGGACCACTCGGTGATGGTCGACTACTACGGCACGCCGCAGGCGCTCGACCTCAACATGAAGGTCGAGTTCAATCGCAACGGCGAGCGCTACCAGTTCATGAAATGGGGCATGCAGGCCTTCGACACCTTCAAGGTCGTGCCGCCGGGCATCGGCATCGTTCATCAGGTCAATCTCGAATACCTCGCGCGCGGCGTGCATCAGAAGGATGGCGTGTACTACCCGGACACGCTGGTCGGCACCGACAGCCACACCACCATGATCAACGGCATCGGTGTGGTGGGCTGGGGCGTGGGCGGCATCGAGGCCGAAGCCGGCATGCTGGGGCAGCCGGTCTACTTCCTCACGCCCGATGTCGTCGGCGTCGAGCTCAAGGGCAGGCTGCCCGAAGGCGCGACCGCGACCGACCTCGTGCTCACCGTCACCGAGATGCTGCGCAAGGAGAAAGTGGTCGGCAAGTTCGTGGAGTTCTTCGGCGAGGGCACGTCGTCACTGTCCGTGCCCGACCGCGCGACCATCGGCAACATGTCGCCCGAGTACGGCGCCACGATGGGCTTCTTCCCGATCGACGCAGCGACCGTCGACTACCTGCGCGCAACCGGGCGCAGCGAGGCCGAGCTCGACGCGTTCGAATCGTATTTCCGGGCTCAGCATCTGTTCGGCATGCCGCGCGCCGGCGACATCGACTACACCAAGACGGTCACGCTGGATCTCGCCACCGTCAAGCCGTCGCTGGCGGGCCCGAAGCGGCCGCAGGACCGCATCGAGCTTCCCAACCTCAAGAGCCAGTTCACGTCGCTCTTCAGCAAGCCGGTGTCCGAGAACGGGTTCGCGAAGAAGCCGGACGAGCTGTCGCGGCGCTTCCACGTCACGCTCAGCGGCGGACGCGGCCGCCCCGCCGGGGAAAGCATTCCCGACGTGCCGGCGGGCGCGCCGCGCGACGTGGCCGAGATGAGCGACAACCGGCCCACGCCCGATCGCGTGACGGACCTGAAGCAGCAGGCCTGCGACATCGGCTCGGGCGACGTGCTGATCGCCGCCATCACCTCGTGCACCAACACGTCGAATCCCAGCGTGCTGCTCGCCGCCGGCCTGCTCGCCAAGAAGGCGGTCGAGAAGGGATTGACCGTCAAGCCGCACGTCAAGACGTCGCTTGCGCCGGGCTCGCGGGTGGTCACCGATTATTTCCAGCGCACGGGCCTTCTGCCCTATCTCGAGAAGCTCGGCTTCTACACCGCCGGCTATGGCTGCACGACGTGCATCGGCAACTCGGGCGATCTCGCGCCGGAGATCAACGACGCGATCGTCAGCAACGACCTCGTGTGCGCGGCGGTGCTGTCCGGCAACCGCAACTTCGAGGCGCGCATCCATCCGAACCTGAAGGCGAACTTCCTCGCCTCGCCGCCGCTGGTCGTCGCGTACGCGATCGCCGGCACGGTCCTGAAGGACCTCACCACCGAGCCGCTCGGACAAGGCAGGAACGGCCCGGTGTACCTGCGCGACATCTGGCCCTCGTCGCACGAGATCGCCGCCCTGATGAGCTACGCGCGCGATCCGAACACCTATCGCCGTCTCTACAGCGATCTCGCCAATACCAATCCGCTGTGGAAGACCATACCCCAGTCGACGGGACAGGTTTACAGCTGGCCGCGCTCGACGTACATCGCGGAGCCGCCTTTCTTCGAGGGCTTCCACATGACGCCCGGGTCGATCGGCGACATCCGCGGCGCGCGTGCGCTCGGGATCTTCGGCGACTCGGTGACCACCGATCACATCTCGCCCGCAGGCTCCATCAAGCCGACCTCGCCCGCGGGCCTGTACCTGCAGGAAAAGGACGTGTCGGTGGCGAACTTCAACAGCTACGGCGCGCGTCGCGGCAACCACGAGGTCATGATGCGCGGCACGTTCGCGAACGTGCGCATCAAGAACCTCATGCTGCCGCCGAAGGAGGACGGCACGCGCATCGAAGGCGGCGTCACGCTGTTCCAGCCCGGCGGCGAGCGGATGTCGATCTACGACGCGGCGATGAGCTACAAGGCGAAGGGCGTGCCGACCGTCGTGTTCGGCGGCGAGGAATACGGCACGGGGAGCTCGCGCGACTGGGCGGCGAAGGGCACGCAGCTGCTGGGCGTCAAGGCGGTCATCGCGCGCAGCTTCGAGCGCATCCACCGCTCGAACCTCGTTGGGATGGGCGTGCTGCCGCTGCAGTTCATGGGCGGCGACAGCGCCGAATCGCTCGGCATCAAGGGCGACGAGACGTTCGACGTCGCCGTGCCGGCGGACATCAAGCCGCAGCAGGAGCTCACGCTGGTGATCCATCGCAAGGACGGCAGCGCGAGGGAAGTGCGCGTGCTGTGCCGCATCGACACGCCGATCGAGGTCGACTACTACAGGCACGGCGGCATCCTGCCCTACGTGCTGCGGGATCTGATGCAGAAGGCGGCGTAGTCGTCGTTCCTGCGAAAGCAGGAATCCAGCGTCGTCCGCGTGTCGGCGCGAACCAACGACACCGGGTCCCTGCTCGCGCAGGGACGACCCGTCGCGCATCCCCTCCGTCGCGCGCTGCCGCTCTTCCTCCTCGCGGGCCTATGCCTGAGCTCGCTCGACGCGACGGCCAAGTACCTCGTACGCGATCATCCGTTGCTGCTCGTCGTGTGGGCGCGCTACGCCGGCCAGATGGTGGTCGTCACGCCGTACGCCTGGCATCGCGCGGGTCACGGCTTCTGGCGCACCCGCAGCCTGCGCATGCAGCTCGTGCGCTCGGCGTTCCTGCTCGCCGCGACCGTCGGTTTCTTCGCCGGTCTGCGTTACCTTCCGCTGGCCGAGGCGTCGTCGATCACGTTCATGGCGCCGATGATCGTCGTGGCGCTGTCGCTGCCGGTGCTCGGCGAGCGCCCCACGCGCGCGCGCATCGTCGCGTCGCTGGCCGGATTCACCGGCATCCTGGTCCTCGCGCGACCGGGCTCTTCGGTGCTGCATCCGGCCGTCGTGTTCCTCGTGATCACCGCGGTGTGCAACGCGCTGTACCAGCTCTACACGCGGAAGTTGCGCGAGGAGAATCCGCACACGATGCTCTTCTACAGCGCGCTGGTCGGCGCGATCGGCGCGACGATCGTCCTGCCCTTCCTCCTCGAGGAGACGATCATCACGGCAAAGGATGCGGGCCTGCTCATGCTGAGCGGTGTCTTTGCCGGCCTCGGGCACGGCCTCATGATCGGCGCCTACTCGAGGGCGCCCGCGTCCCAGCTCGCGCCGTTCACGTACCTTCAGATGGTGTGGGCGACGCTCTTCGGCGCCGTGTTCTTCGGGCAGCATCCCGACGCCGTTTCCGCGCTCGGCATGGCGGTGATCATGGCGAGCGGCATCGCGCTCGCGTTGTGGGAGCGCCGCCGCGCGCGGTTGCTCTAGCGCGCTTGCGCTAGACTCGCCATCACCGCATTCGAGGGAGAACGCGATGAAGCACCTGCTGATTGCGCTGTGTGCGTTGGCGCTGGGAGCCGGATTGTCGGGCTGCGATCGTCAATCCGCCGAGACCAGGGCCGCCGCCGACAGGGCGAAGGAATCGGCGAGCAAGGCGGGCGAAGCGTTGAAGAAGGCCGCCGAAGCTACGGGCGAAGCAGCCAAGGACGCCGCCAAGGCGACCATGCATGCCGCGAAGGACGCCGGTCAGCAGGCGAACGAGGCGGCGAAGCAGGCCGTCGACAAGGCATCGCCGGAGGTGAAGGACGCGCTGTCGAAGGCCGCGGACGCGACCAAGGAGGCTGCCGACAAGGCGGCTGCGGCGGCGAAGGAAGCGGCCGAGAAAGCGAAGGAGAAGGGACACGACGCTTCCGACAAAAGCCGGGAGGCCGCGCCGAAGTAATCGCGCGCGTCAGAGCCTCGGAGCGAGCAGCGACACGACGCTGCCGCTTCCGGCGTCGGCCGGGAAATGCGCCGTATACGCGTACTGCTCCTGGAGCTGCGCACCGCCCCACACCTCGTTGTAGCGCGTGCGATAGTTGAAGTACAGCGACGGTCGCTCGCCGCCATGCTCGATGATGCGCGCGACGGCCTGGCGATCGGGATGGTAGAAGTGATCGCCGTTCGTCGACAGCAGGTAACGCGGGCACGCGACGAGGTCGAGCAGGTCGTTGCTCAGGTTGTTCCGGCTGCCGTGGTGCGCAACCTTGAACGCGTCGAGCTTGAGCCGCGCTTGCCCGCTGTTCTGCAGCAGGCGCTTGATCGACGCGGCGAGGACCGGCGCATACGCATCGGCACCGAGCAGCGCCGCGGCATTGCCGTACTCGGCCAGCAGCGCGATGCTGCTGCCATTCGGCGCGCCCGCGTCGCCGCTGAACGGCTCGGCGGCGAGGCTCTCCACGTCGGTCGACGTGGACGGCGTTCCCCGCAGAAAGCGGCTGTAGTCGACGCGCGAGCCCGGCTCGAGGCCGTAGCGCTTCAGCTCGCGCGTCCACACCGGCGCGAGCTTCTTCAATTCCGCAGGCTGCGGCGAAAGCAGCGTGAGCTTCATGCCGCCGGGCAACTGGCATACGGGCAGCGGATCCGAGTCGATCACGATCGCCTGTCCTTCACGCCAGTCGTTCCATCGCAGCTCGAGGTCCTGGATCGCCGTCGAGAACATCTCGCCCTGCCGCGCGCCAAGGCTGCCGGAGACGTGCCGCCAGCCGTTGAACCACGTGTCGTCGATGCGCAGGCCCTGCTGCACGGCCCCGAGGAATCGCAGGGCGCCACCGATGTGGTCGGCGTCGATGTGGCTCATCACGAAGAGCTCGAGCCGGCGCGCGTTGTCGGGCAGTTGCTCGATGCGACGCAACAAGTCGGGTGCGGTCTGCTGCGTGCCGCAATCGACGAGCACGCGGTGGCAGACGTTCGCGTCGCCGTATTCGATCCAGAGCGCGTCACCGTGTCCTGCGGGCAGCATCTCGATGTCGAAGAACGGCGCCTCGCGGCGCGGCGCGGCATGGGTCGCGGCAATCACCTTCTTGGAGCGGGTCGTCGACCGACGCGGTGGAGCAGCGAGCGTTGCGGGCCGTGCAGTCGCCTCGGCGGCCGCCGGCTCGCTCCTCGGTGTCGACGACGAAGTGCCGCCTTCGGCGTTTCCCTCCGACGGCGTGGATGGGCCCGGCTCACCCGACGAATCGTGCGTCGGCTCCAGCATCTTGATGAGATCGCTCGCGGCATCGACGAGATGTCGCCACGGCTTGCCGGTCAAGACCGAATTTTTCGGGCAAAGCTGCGCGAACCGGTCGCTGCCCCACCACTCGACGTAGCGCTTGAGCTGCCGCAACGTGGACATGACCGGGAACTCGGTGCGGAACGGGAACATCTCGACCAGCAGCGTGGCGTGGTCGGTGGCTCCTTTGTGGGCATCCGAGGTGGCGCGCGCATGCTCGCTGCCGTCCGCAAGCTGCAGCAGGTACAGCTCCACGAGGCTTGCATGCGCCCACGCGCGCTCCCGTCGATCGGTGTGCTCCAGGTAGAGCTCCGCGGAAAGCTTCGCCGCCTTCCAGCGCTGCTCCTCGCTTTTCTTGCCGAGCACCAGCGCGAGCGACACGGCCTGCACGAGCACCCAATGCAACGTCGCCACGCGCTGCACGGTCTTGCCGTCGTTGACGAGCAACCGCCGTACCGCCTCGTTGTAGTCGGACAGTGCCTGCTCCAGGAGCAGGACCGGGTCCTTCAGGTCGTGACGCTTGGGCGACGGCTCGGCATGAAGCGTGAAGGCGGCCTGCGCCATGCGCTTGCGGGCGCTGCCGCGCAGACCCAGGCACTCGACGGCGTACTGTCCGTCGAAGGGCAAGCGCGCCAGCGCGCAATCGACCGCCCGATCGAGGTCCTGCAACGAGTCGTCGGATTTCTTGGCGACCGCTCGATCGATGCGCTCCAGCGCGGCGTCCATCGCGCGGCGCGCCTGGTAGTAGCGCAACATGTCGAGTTGATCGTCGAGCGCGCGCGGCAGCGCCTCGTAGACGACGAGGCTCGCCCAGTCGTGCCAGTTGGCCGTGTACCGGGCATGGAGCTCCGCGCGCACGCGCCGCAGGGCGAGCAGCGGGTGCTCGCCCCAGAGCAGCGCTTCGTACAGCCCTCGCACGAGCGGCACCGAGCCGTCCATGCTGAGCGGAAACTGCGAGGCCACGACCAGCGGAATGCCCGCCTGGTGCAGCGCATGCGCGAAGCTCGCGCCCGGCGTCGCGACCGTGCCGACGTTGCCGCTGTCGCAACTCGCCACGCTGACCACCGACGGCCGATGCACGCAATCGCCGCCCACCGACACGAGCGCGTTTGCGAAGCGGTCACCCGAGACCACGTCGGCGGAGTCGTTCGCGCCCCTCAGCACCAATCCATACGAGCCGGGCGCGGTGTCGTCCTCGTCGCCGTGCGTCAGGATGTGGACGTGCGTGTAGGCCGTCCGGTTGCATTCCTCGAGCACTTCCGCGAGCGAGGGGTTCTCCAGAATCGTGAGCAGGTCGTCGACCTGCCGACAGTGGCCGCTCTCCACGACCTTGCATTTGGGATCGCGAAAGGGCTCGATGACGTCCAGCAATGCATCGCTATGATCGGCGAACGGAACGAGCTCCCTTGCACCCGAGATGAACAGAATGCGCGGCTTGTGCGGCCAGACTACGCCCTCGGGCGAGACCGTTCGAATGTGCCGCGTCACGCACACGGGCGGGCGCGTCTGGATGGCGAGCCAGCTCTCCGACGTCATGGCGGGGCCTACCGGCACCTTCGCCAGCTCGAACGGCAGATGCGCGAGCTCGGAGGCCGAGAGCGTCAAGCGCAGGTGTATGAGCGTCGACGCCTTGCTCGGATCGACGGTGAGCGCACCCGGCAAGCCCGGCACCGAGCCGAGGATCCTGCCCATCTCGACGCCGACGTCGTGCAGCATCGCGAGCCGATCGCCCACGTCGCCCGTTTCGTAGCGCAGCTCCTTAAGCTTGCGCTCGAACGCGGCCTGCTCGTAGGGTACCGTGACCACGCCCGCGCCGGCATCGCCGCACACCGCGAGGTATTGAGTCAGCGGCGACAGTAGCTGGTTGTGCGGTGGCCCTGCGCGCAGGAACTCCACGGCGACCGTTCGGATCTGGATGGGCTCGGGCATGGTTGCCTCACGCCGCCTTGGCGGGCAAGCCGCGGTCCGCGTCGAGCGCGAGGTCGTCCACCCATTCGACGTCGTCGGGAAGCCGCTTGCAGTACTCCGCACCGCGCTGCTTCGCGGCGACGTGCACCTGCGAATTCGGCGGGATCGTCCGTCGCCGGTACAGGTTCATCCGGCGCGTTTCCTTCCTCGACTCCCAGTCGAAGTGCTTCTTCGGCAGGAATTCGGCGAGGTGCCATGCGCCGGTCAGCGACTCGTGCGGATCGGCAAGCGCGTCCGGCTTGACGTAAGGACCACCGTCGTCACCGAGCACGTGACGGTACTTTCCCGCGTCGATGAGGAGACCTGCCGCGCGCGCCTCCGTCAACATCCATCGCAGCGCGACCTTCGCGAGCCCGCTCTGCGGTTCGGGATAGCCGCCGCCCACGTCGCAATGCACACCGGGGAACCATACCTGCTTCACGTCCTTCGGCCCCTGCGGCGTCGCGTCGCTCGGCGGCCTCCACAGGTGATTGCGAAAGAACGCGCGCCGCTCGTCGATGGCGATCGCATGGCGCCCGATCTGGATGCTCGGGTTGCTGGTCACGTAGGGCAGCTTGAGCGGATTGGCGATCCACCCAACCGAGCTGACCGTGTCCCACACGCCGACGAACCAGGGACGGCACGGCACGCACGCCATCGCGTCGCGGAAATCGCGTGCGAGACCGAGGTAGTCGTTCATCGCGGCGGTGCGCTGCCGCTCCGATCCGGACGCCCTCCGAATGCTCATCATCATGCGGATCACGTAGGGAACGAGCGATTCGTTCCCCGGCTGGACGAGTCCGTACAGATGCAGCAGCGAAGCGACGGCGCGCGCCGTGTAGGCGCCGCGGCTGAATCCGAAGAGGAAGACCCGATCGCCCTCCCTGAAGTGCCGCATCAGGAAGACGTAGGCGTCGCGAATGTCGCTCGCCAGCCCGTAGCCGATGGCCATGCCGAGCAATTTCGTGATCTTGCGCGCAAGCGGCGTGAGCGCGCCGGCGGCCTCCATCGTTCCGAGTCCCGGGTGGTAGTAGGCGACCTGGTGCCCCGGGTCGTGCTCGAGCACGGAGTACAGCTTGACGACGTTGGTGTTGTCCTTCGCGAACTCGTTCGCGGTGCCGTCACAGCAGACGACGATGTTCCTCGACATGGCGACCTCCATCGGGGACGACGCGATTCGAGGACCGCCGGAGGTGCCGTCAGCGGGTAATGGCAAGCCCGGGCGTCCGTGTCGTAGTAGACAAGATGGGCCTCGAGCGGTCAAGCCCGTTCGGCTTCCTGCAGCGTCGATCGACGATGCGCGACACGCTCGGAAGAGGCCGCCCGACGTGCCGGCGGGCTCTGTTGCATTCGGGTGAGCTTTCTTGTCTACTACGACGCACTGGCGACTCGGCCCGCGTGCTTCAGCCGCTATCCGCACTCACGCCTCGCTCCCACCCTCCCCGGTGTCCACGAGGAAGACCCATGCCAACCTATGCCCTGGGCTCTCAAGGCGAGACGGTAAAGAAGATCCAGGAGATGCTGAAGAGCCGCGGACTGTATCGCGGCACTCTGGACGGGAATTTCGGCGGCAGCACGCTGAGCGGCGTCGAGGCGTTTCAGCGGCAGAACGGGCTCGCCGGCGACGGCCGCGTCAAGGACACGACGTGGCAAGCCATGTTCGGTGCCGACCACGCGATCCCGGTTCCGGAGCTGCAGAACGACGAGCTCGCGCGGCGCTGCCTTGCGCTTACCGGGAGCTTCGAAACCGGGGCGGCCGTACCCGAATGCTTTTGCGGGCTGAGCGGCGACTTCGACGGACAGGGCATCAGCTTCGGAGTGCTGCAGTGGAATTTCGGCCAGGGCTCGCTCCAGCCGCTGCTCGACGACATGCTGACGCAACATGGCGACCTGGTGAAGAGCATCTTCGGTTCGCACTACGACGCGTTCGCCGCGGCGCTGAAGGCGCCGCAAGCGGAGCTCATGACGTTCGCGCGCTCGGTGCAGCATCCCGTCAAGCACACCATCAACGAGCCGTGGCAGGGTTATGCAAAGGCGCTGGGGCGAACGCCCGAGTTCCAGGAGGTGCAGGTCGCTCACGCGGACCGCGCGTTTCAGCGTGCGCTTGCGATGTGCCAGGAATACGCGTTGTGGAGCGAGCGCGCCGTGGCGCTCATGTTCGACATCGTGACCCAGAACGGCAGCATCGGCTCGGTGACGCGCGCCCAGATACTGGCGGATTTCAAGCTGCTCCCGGCCGGACGCTCGGAGGCCGATAGCGAGATGCGCAAGCTGGAAATCGTGGCGAACCGCAGGGCGGAGGCAGCCAATGCGCAGTGGGTCGACGACGTCAGGCGGCGCAAGCTCTGCATCGCACACGGCGAAGGCACGGTGCACGGCATCGCGTACGACCTGGACGAGCAGTTCGGCATCCGTCTCGCTCGTCATTGACATGGTGGCGACAACGGTACGGCAGCGCGCCGACATGGACGAACCCGGTCGCGAGCCCCTCATCGGCGAGCACGCGCCGGTGGCGCAATTCAACGACCGGGGCGAGCTTCGCCTCGATCCCACCTTGGCCCTTGCCGCTGACCAGATCGCGTTCGTCGGTCAGCTGAGCTCGCTCGGCAAGCGGGTGGCCAAGAACCACTTCTGGGCTCGCGAGGAGATCTTCCTGCTGCTGGAGAATGCGGCCACGGTTGCGATCGTCGCGGGCGATGTCGCCAAGGGCGAGGTGATCCTGAAGCATGCGACCGAAATATACGAGCGGGCGCTGCTCGGTCGAAACAGGATCCACTATGTGGCGGGCACGGCGCTCGGCGTGCTGGCGCTCGTCGTGATCGCGTTCGTCATCGTGGAGCTCGGCGCAACGGGCGTGATCAAGGCATTTCCGTCGACCGACACGCTGATCGCGCTGTTCGCGTTTGCGGGCATGGGCAGCGTCACGAGCGTGCTCATCCGGCTGTCGAACCTCGATCTCGCGGAAGAGACGAGCAGGACGTTGCTCATGCTGTCCGGCGCATCGAAGCCGCTGGTCGCCGTCGCATTCGCCATCATCGTGTACCTGATCCTGAAGCACCAGTTGGTCGCGCTCACCATCGGTCAACCGATGGCCGGCACCAACTCGGACGCGGGATACTGGGTTGCGGCGTTCCTGTGCGGATTCAGCGAGCGATTCGGAAGCGACATCATCGCTCGATTGAAGCCCCCCGCACAGGTCGACAAGTAGACCGTGCGGCCGCCGCGGAGCCTCACGCGTCGAGCAGCACGCGCGCATCGAGCTCCACGGGCTTGAAGCCCCAGCGTGCAGCTTCCGCAACCAGGTGTCCGGTTCCGCCGGGCCCGTCGGCTTCTCGTGCGCGGTTGTGCAAGGCGATGAGGCTGAGATCGCGCGTTCCCGTCGCGAGCGCGTTGAACATCATCCACAGGTTGTTGCGTTCCCAGACGCCGTACCGCGGCTTGTCGGTCAGCCAGCGCGGCAGGTCCTTGCTCTCCTGCAGCACCCTGGGGGTGGTCCGCGCAATCAGCGCACGGTAACGATCGACCCAGGCGGCGCCGCCCTGCTGCACCGATTCGACTTCGTACTTCTCCGGCGGCAGGAGCAGATACACCGCGCTCGCCGCGTTCAGCTCCGCGCACACCTCGTGGAACAGGATGTCGCTGCCGCAGGCCGCGCCGGCGATGCCCAGGAACGATGCCTCGTGACCCTTCAGTTCCCGCTCGACCGCCTCCCTTATCATCGCGCGCGCCCTGGCTTCGGCCTGTGGCGTGCGTGGAAATCGCTGCTTGTCCTTGGCGCGGTCCGGCGCGTCGATCATGTGTCCCGTGAACAGCACCACGCGGGACGGAGGCTTGCCCGCGCGATCGCTGCTCGCGACAAGCGCGTCGATGACCTCGATGGCAGCGCTCACGCCCGGCTCGAAAACGGCGAGCGCCTTGTAGATGGCGAGGTTGCGCCGCGTGGCTTCGAGATTGAAGCGATCCGCGTCGGCGAGCGCGCGCCGGTATTCGGCCGCGACGCGCTGCGGCCGGTTGGCGGCCGTCATCATGATGAAGTCGGCGCGGCTGCTCGCGGCCCATGCGTCCGCCGGGCCTTCGCGGCGGCCCATGAGGTCGTCCATTTCGAGGGCGAGGCAAAGCGACGACGTCAGCCGCTGCGCGAGCGTTTCGCGCTGCTTCAGCGACTCCGCCGCCTTGCCGTCGTCATCGAAGCGCTCCGCCCATGCGTGCGGCACCCGCGCCGCGAGCGCGAGCTGAGCCCTCAGCAACCCGAGCGCGTTCGCGGCAGGATAGTGAGCGTTGAGATCGAGGTTCGCCGCCTTCAGGTAAAGGCCCAGCATCGCGTCCAGATGCGACGATCGCAGCGCCGCGGCCGCGATGTCTTCGCCGCTGCGTCCCGAGAAGTCCTCGATCCACCGGGACTTCTCGTTGCTTGCGCGGAGCGCGTAGGCCTCGGCGCGGTCGCCGCCCGCCGGGTCGTCCGCCAGCACGCGATCGAGCGCCTGGTCCGATCGCGCGCGCAAGTCTTCCTTGCGCTCGGGCGGTTCGCTCAGTCCAAGCCTCTGGTAGATCGTCGCGAGCTTGAGATTGGCCTGGACGTCGTTCGGAGCGGCCTTGCGCAACCATTCGAAGGTATCGCGCGCCCCGCCAAACGCGCCGAGCTTGATCTGCGCCTCGCCGATCAGCCGCAGGCCTTCCTGGTCCCATTCGAACGAGATCGCTTCGGATGCGAGCAATCGCAGGTCGCCACGAGCGCCTTCTCGACGCGCGCGATCCACGTCCTCGCGAAAGTCGAACGGTACCCTGACCAGCTCGCTGCGCGCGTGCGGTACGAGCTTCGGCAATAGCGCGAACACCGGGCTGTCGCGGTCGATCGACGCCAGCGTCGATCGCAGCGCGGCGACGAGCGCGTCCACGCTGGCACCGGGTTGCCCGGCGTCGTACACGAAATAGCGGTCGGTCTGCAGGTCGAACGGGTAGGCATGCTCCGTCTCGCTGCGAAGGAGAAGCGTGTGACGCGGCCGCAGCGCGTGCCTGATTCCGAGCTCGTAGAAGGCGTTCGCGTTGTGGATCGACACGTCGGCGATGACGAGGTCCGAGGCGACGATCATCCGGAACATGTCCTCGCGGATGTTTCCCTGCTTGCTGATGAGGCCGGTCGTGCCGCCCGTCAGCGTGAGGCCCTGGTCGTTGAGCTTGGCGATCGCGACCTGCACCAGCTCCCGGTCGACGCGATCGAAGTCGATCCCCTCCTTCTCGCCGAACGGCCGGATGATGAAGACGCGCATGGAACCTCCGTTGGCTACGGCGAGTGTAATACCAGCCCGATGTCAGGACGGTTTCCCGGGACCGGTCATCCATCGGCTGCGCCGCCTGCCCGCGCGTCCGCCACGATCGCATCCGAAGCCTTTTCCGCGATCATGTAGACGGCGCACGCGATGAAGAACCCGGGAATGTAGGGAAACACCGAGGCGTCCACCACGCGCAAGCCCTTCGTGCCCCGGACGCGGAACGCGCTGTCGACCACGGCATCGTCGTCCGTGGGCGGCCCGATGCGGCAGGTGCCGCACGCGTGATGACCCCACGCCTGGTCCCGGATGTATCGGCGAAGCGCGTCGCGCGTGGCACATTCGGCCCCGGGCTCGATCTCCTCCGCGATGACGTCGCCGCAGGCCCGATTGATGTCGCGCACCGTTTCGACCGCCTCGACCATCGCGTCCAGGTCCTGCTCGCCGCCCTCGCCGGCAAAGTAGTTGAACTCGATGTGCGGCACGTCGCGCGGGTCGGCCGAGCGCAGCTTCACGCAGCCGCTGCGGTTGCGCGTATGCCCTTTCAGGATGGCCCAGGTGAAGACGTCTTTCCGCTTGACGATGTCCTGCGCGTACTTCGGGTAATAGCCCCTGAACGAGCCGAGCAGCGCGAACATGAACAGGTCGGGCTCCGCGCCCGCGGACGCGGAACGCTTGACGATCGACGTGACGACACCGTTCGTCGTATACGGCCCGGCGCCGTTGCGCCACTCGCGAAAGGGCTCGTCGCCGGCTTCACCTGCGACGGGCGGCCGCAGCGACATCCCGCGCATCAACTCGAATTCGCGCCTGGCGCGGCTGATCACCGAGATCTCGTAACGATCCTGCAGATTGCGCCCCACGCCCTGAAGATCGACGCGAGGGGGGATACCCAAGCGCTCCAGGTCCGCCCGCGGCCCGATGCCCGAGAGCATGAGAAGCTGCGGCGAATTGAATGCGCCCGCGCACACGATCACTTCGCGCGACGCAATCGCGGTCGCGCGTTGGCCGCCTTCGGGCATCCCCGGCGGCGGGGCCGCCCGGTACAGCCGCTCGCCGGTCAGATACTCGACCCCCGTCGCGCGCAGCTGCGTGTCGAGAACGACGCGCGTCGCCAGGGCATGTGTCTGGACGACCAGGCGATCCGGGCATGCAGCCCTGACGCAACGAATGAGCTCGCGGCTGCCGACCCGCCGGACGCCGTCGGTGCTCATCGGTGTCATGCAGAGCCCCGTCGCGTTGTCGGCGACGAACGACCAGTCGTTGGGGTCGATGCCCTGCCGCACGCGCCCCAGCAGCCGATCCAGCCGGCCCTGTACGGGACCGAGCAGCGCCGTCACCGATTCCCACACGAGCGACTGAACGTTGGCATCGCGCGCAGCGAGCAACGGATCGGCGACGTTGAGCGGCAGCCAGCCGCCGAACCCGCGCCGGTGCGTGGCGGCGCGGATGCGGTATTCGCAACGCTCGACACGCTGGAAAAGCGCGCGCATGTCGTCGCTGCCCCATGTCGCATCGCCCGTCAGCGCGGCGATGCGGTCCCAGTCGCCGTTGTGCGGGTAGACGCAGATCATGGCGTTGTGCGCGGTGCATCCGCCCAGCGTCGAGCAGCGCGGATAGAGCACGCCGTCGCGCTCTGGCACATATTTGCAGTCGCGAGCCTGCTGTGCTCGATCCGCGTAGTGACGCACGTAGAAGTTCCATGCGTAGCGCTCGTCCTCCGACGCGAGCGCGTGGAATGCCGGCACCTCGTACTCCAGCGAATCCTCCTCGCCACCCGCCTCGAGAAGCAGGACGCGGAAGCCTGCGAGGGCGAGGTTGCAAGCCAGCGGACCGCCACCGGCGCCCGAGCCCACGACGACGTAGTCGAATGGGCCCTCGGTCGTGGCGTTGCGGCATTGCGCGGAGGTCGCCGTCTGCGGGCGCAGCAGGGAGGCGCAGCCGCTGGCCAGCGTGCCCAGCGAGGACGCGAGCAGCGCTGCACACCAACGCATGAAGCGCCGGCGCGTCGGCACGGTGGAGCCGCTTCTGGTCACTTCAGCGTGCCGGGTTCACGCGCCGTCCGCGGTCCGCGCGTGCGCCTCGAGTCAAAGCGTCTTGAGGTAGCTGATCAGCGCGCCCTTGTCGGCGTCGCTCAGGCCCGGCTCCTCGGCGAAGTAGTCGGTGCCGAAGTAGTGGCCGCGATTGACGACGAAGTCGCGACATTTGCTCACGGCAAGGAACTCCTCGACCAGTGGCGCGAACAGCGCCTTGCGCGCCTGCTCGTCGACCCCTTCGCGATGCATCGACTTGAACACCTGCACCGCGTGTGCGCCGAGCTTCAGCACGCCCGCTCGCTGCTCGAGATCGACGTTGGAGATGAGGTTGATCGGCGTGCCGGCGGGGATCGGGCCCAGATCGATGCCGCCATCCTTGAACAGCCACGGCTGCACCGAGCTCAAGGGTCCCGAGAATTGCTGGAGCCAATCGGGCAGGTATCCCTTCGGCACGCGCAAATACGTCTCGCGCGGCGTGACGTCGACCTTTCCCCGGAGCGTCTTGCCCGACGCGGTTGCGTAGACGAGATTGCCTTGCCGCGTCTCGGGCCAGAGAAGCTCCCGGATCGCGCCGTCGAACGACGTCATCCGATCGGCGACCGACCCGCTGTCACGGTAGTAGTTTTCGCCAAGCGAATTGTTGAGCAGGAACGGCGCCGAAGACCAGAGGCTGATCAGCGACGGCGGGCGTATGTAGCCCCGTCCGCCGGCTGGCATGGACAGGGACGACGGCGCGCCCGTGTAGGGATCGTGCACCGTGATCGTGCCGACCGAAGGCAGCCTCTTGTAGCTGTCGGACGAGAAGTTGTCCCAGATGTCCCCTTTCAACGCGTTCGTCGCCAGCGCCGAGCATGCGTTGGTTTCGGTCAGCGTGACCGGAACGCGCAGCTCGGTCGAGAAGTAATTGTCGACCGCGAAGTCGGGCGCGAGCGCGATCTGCGTCATCGCCGTTCGGAACTCGCTGCTCCTGGTCCAGCGCCAGTAATCGTTCCAGCAATCGAGATAGCCCTCCGCCGAGCAACGATCGGCCGCGAAAAAGCGCAACGCCTGTTCCGGCAGCTTGCTCGAATGGCAACGCGCGCATCGTTCGGCGAACACGGTCTTGCCCCGTTTGAGCTCCTCCTGCGAGGCGCCAAGATAGGCGGCGCCACCGGGCGCGTTCCTGAGCAGGTCGGGCTTCGCCGTCGCGAGGAAGAACAGCGCGACGTCCGCCGTCTGCGCTTCGGTCGCCTTCCAGTAGCTGGAGTTGCGATCGGCGACCGCGATCTCGAATGGCGTGAACGGCCTGCCGCCCACGAACGGCTCGAAATGCTCGAGCCACTCCTCGCTGAAGAGCCCGATGTTGACGTACACGCGGTTGAGCGCGCCGAGAGGGCCCACGGAATCGGATCCGTCCTTGAGCACGCGCGGCGTCCACACCGTGTCGGGCGCCTGGTAGAACTGCGTGAGGAGGCTGCCCTGAGGCACGTATTTGCTGAGCTGCTCGTTGTAGATTTCGCCGCCGGCGAGATGCTCGCGGCCCAGCTTGCGAGCGATGGCCATCCGCGCGCCGAGGCTGTAGATCGCGTTCATGGTGCGCGGGTTGTTGATGTAGTCCGTGGACACGAACGACGTGTCGAGCGCACCCGGGCGCGACGTATGGAAGAGCTGGTAGGCGAAGCTCTGCTCGTCCCTGTCCCACACGAAGATGCGGTCGACCCAGAAGTACTGCGCGCCGGGGTTCGAGTTGAGGTTTTCCCACTTCGGATGTTCGGGGTCGGCCGGTGGGTTCGTCGGATTCGGGCCCACGTGGCAGAAACCGCACGACATGCCGACGCGGTATGGCTTCACGAGGTTCTTGTCGTTGTAGTACGTCGGATCGGTGTAGTAGCGCTCGGGGTCCCACCGCCTGGCGGCCGCTTCGTCGAAGTTGGGGTTCGGGAAGAGGCGCAGTCCCACGACGCCGGTGGCGTAGCCGTAGTACGAACCCACCGGTATGGTCTTGCCGCGCGCGCCGATGGCCACGCCCGGATACTTGTTCTCGTCTTCGAACGGATCGGCCTTGCAGCCCGCGCCACGCGTGTCGAGCCAGAGACCGAAGCGGTCTTCGCGCCCGCGCGTCGCCTTCTCGAAGCAGGGCTCGTTCACGAGGCCCAGGTAGTGCCAGCGATTGTCGCGGCTGAACTCCTTGATGCTGGGATGGCTCGACAGGATCTTCAGGAAATCGAGCAGGCCGGTGCTCTTCACCGACAGCACATCCCATAGCTGATCGTTGCCGCCGGTCCAGACGATCCAGTTGTTGCGGCCGATGACGGCCGCTCGCCATGCGTCCTGGGGACTGATTCCCGGAACGTAGCGGTCGAGCGCCGCAGCGAGCTCCTCGGGCCGCTTGGTCGCTCCATAGTCCATGTCGGCGAATGGATCGGGATCTTCGGCCGCGGCGGGGAACGACCCGGCCGAGCGTCCCGCGCAAAGCGCTTCGTCGAGCACGTGACCCGCGCCGCCGCCTGCGCAGCCGGCGCGCATCGGAACGGTCGAGCAGCACGCAAGCGACAGGATCGCGACCGTCGCAAGGCCCAGAATCGATCGAACGGATCTCATGCCTGCGGCTCCCCTTGGACTTCGAAGCGTGATCTACAATGGGCCGTCGCTGCCGCGGTGGCCCGCGATCCGGCAACGGATGCGTTTCGTGACGCGCCGAAGGCCGGCACGCTGCGCGGCGATCGTCCCTTCCCGCATGCGAGGCTCGCCATGACCTACGACGTCAAGCAGTTGCTCGGCATGTCCCAGGCTCAGCTCGACGACCTGTTCGCCAGCAGTCCGGCGGGCGACATCCCGACCGGTGAGGCGGATGGCACTGCGATCATCGCGCCCGGGACGCCGTACACGGCCGAGATCGCGAAGGCGATCAATCTGTTCGGATGGCAGGGCAAGGTGTTCGACGCACAAGGCAAGACGCTGAAGAACCGCATCCTCGCGTTCGGCATCGAGGCGATCGTCGCGGACGTCTACAAGGCGCCGAGCTGGGTCGACGGCAAGGAGTGCATCGTCCTCGACTATTCGAAGACGTCGATCGTGGCGCAGCACATCCGCGACGAGATCCGCCAGATCGGCGACGGCGCCTATCTCGGCGTCGTTTTCTGGGACAGGAAGCGGCTGATCAACTTCGCGCTCCAGTTCGCACGGTAAGGCGGCGCCCGCGCGCCGGGCCGGTGCCGTCGACACGCGCGCCGCGCCGTGCAGCGGGCGATTCATGCGCCGCCCACGGTTGCGATGTAGCGCACCGCACGCAGCCCGGGCAGGAAGAAGTAAGCGCCCCCGCGCACCGTGACGAACTGCGGGATGCCGCGAACCCGGCCGCGCAGCCTGTCCTCGTTCGGCAACGTGAACGAGCCGGCGGCCGACCCGTTCGTCATGTGATTGCCGATCACCGGGTCGTTCTCGCCCGGCAGGCCGGAAAAGCCGCCGTTCATCGCCCACGCGTTCTGCACGAACTCGAACTGCCTCGAGATGTTGCCGTTGAGGCACACGAAGTGCAGGCCGCGCTCGACGCGCTCGCCCGCGTCGCCGCTGGCGTCGATCTCCTCCGGCGGCAGCGCGCGCTCGTACTCGCGTCCGCGGCGCAGCAGCCGGTGGAATCGCACCGACGACGTGAGATCGTCGCGAAAGCCGTTGCGGCCGAAGCCAAGCGCGGCGAGCAGCCGTCCGACACATCCGGGATGGCCGACGTAGTCGGCATTGCGTGGATTGGAACGGCGGATGTGCGCGCCGATCGGGCAGCGCGCGCCGAGCGGGTCGTCGTCGAAGGTGAACTCGTTCTGCGAGCTCGACGGCGTCGCCGTCGCGAGCGGATCGCCGGCCTTGGTGCGGCCCACCATCGCGGCCGCGATGTGGTCGGCGATCGCGGCGTCACCGTTCGCCTGCGCCTTCACGAAGCGCCAGAAGCCGGCCACGTCCTGACGCAGCTGCCGCATCACGAGATAGGTGCCGTTGCGGCCGACATCCTTGCGTCGCGGCGCGTCGAGCGCCGGCGGCAACCGGCTGCTCGCCGGCCCCGGATCCACCAGCGGCCGCTCGGTGTACTTGCCGTACTCGTTCGGATAGCCGAGCACGAACTCACCGAGCGCCACGCGATTTTCGTAGTCGATTCGCGGTCGTGCCGCGTCGCCGCGAAGCGCCCAGTCGATCTCGGGCTGACTGATCCCGTCCTTGAAGCCGAACGGCTCGGTGTCGTCGAGGTCGGTCGTGTCCAGCTGCTGCATCTGCCGGAAGCCTGCCTGGCACGCGGCGTCGGCCGTGATCGCCTGCATGAACGGCTGCAGCTTGCCCGGGCGCGCGAAGAACATGACCAGCACGTGCGGCGTCGTGTCGGCGTTGCCGCCCCACGTCCACCGGCTCGGCTCGTCCAGGCCGACGTCTCCCAGTCGGCGCGACCGGCTCGCCTCGGTGAGGCCCGAGACGAACTCGTGCGAAAACGCGTTGATCACGGCGGGCGGAACGCCGAGCGTCGACAGGCCCGGCGCGGTGAATGCGACCTGCAGCGCGGTGTCGGGCGCGTCGGGGCATAGCACGGCGCTCGCGAGGCGCGCCGAGGCGAGCCAGGACCTGGCGGCCGCCGCATCGCGCACGCGCAGGAGCAGGTAAGAGGCCTCCCGAAGATCGCGGTAGCCGAAGCGCACCAGGCCCTGGGTGTCCTCGTCGTCGACGACCGTTCGCGTCATAGGAGGCCTACCCATTCGCGCGCGCGCCGCTCGCTCAGCATGGCGTCGTCGATGCCCTTGCGAATGCTGCCGTTGCGCTCGAGGTCCGCGGCAGTCAGGTTGGGATACGCCGAATACCAGACTTGCGTGGGAAGCTGGTGACGACGCAGGTACTCCTTGAACTTGCGCTCGTCCTTGCAGCCGTCGCGAATCAGCCAGTTGGTGGTCGGGTACCCGATGGCGTTGCTGAACACGACGTTCAGCCCGAAGCCCACCTTGTTGATGAAGTCGTCCATGTAGCTCTCGAGGCTGCCGTCGTAGTTGCTGAGGAACGCCATCCGCCGTCCCGGGTCGATCCACACCCAGCGCGCGAAGTGGATCGTGCGCACGCGCGCGAGTCGCCCACGCGTGTACCAATGCCGTGCGACGTAGTCGATGATGACCAGCACGAAGCGAAGGATCCATGCGCGCACCCATCCCGGCTTGGCGGCGCCCAGCGCAGTGAACTGGTTGATGACGCCGTGATCCTCGATGCGCGCGAGCGCGTCGGAGTGCGCCTGCTCGACGCGGAAGCACATCTCGGGATCGCGCTTCTCGCGGCGCCGCAGGAGGAACGCCGCGATGGGCGAGACGATGACGAGCCCGACACCCGCCACGAGAATGACGAGCCCCATCCCGACCAGGTGCGCGACGTTGGCGATCCACCAGCGCAGCGGCGTCGCGGCGTCGGGCGACAGCTCCAGCCGCTGCTCGGCTACGAACCGACGCAGCCGCGCGTGCACCTGCTGCGGCGACAGCGAGGCGAGGTTGGGACCCTCGCTGTCGACGTAGCGCTCGAGCGCCTCGCGCAACGCCGCCTCCTCCCGCACGCGGCGCACGGTGCGGCCGCGCCAGTTCACGTACTGCGCCGACGCGCTGCGGCTGTGGTCCCGCATCCATTGCAACACGTCGGTGCCGTCGGTGAAGCCTTCGCAGCAACCGAAGATCCTGCACAAGCCGCTCTCGGCCCGCGTCGCCAGCGTTCGCAGGAAGTCGTCGCCATCGCCGTCGACGTCGCCCAGGAACGCGAGGTAGAGCGGATAGCTGGGGCGCGGCAGGCAGAAAGCCCGCACATCCTCGAGCGTCTGGTCCTCGACGATGACGAAGCGGGCGAAATGCAGCACGTCGAAGCTCCCGAACGGCACGAGGCCATTGGCCGGGTCCGCCTGCCCCGGGGCGCCGTTCATGGACAGCAGCAGCGTGCGCAGCTCCGCCTCGCGCGGCGCATCGATGGCGGCCAATACCATGAAGCTCGATTGCGGCGTCATGCGGCTTACTCGAAAACCTCGTCGCCGTTCGGCTCGTAGCGCGGAAGCCCGTTCATCTCGAAGCGCATTTGCGAAAGCATCCAGTACATGCGCTTGCGTGCCCGGCTCTGATTGCCAAGCGGGCGATGCTCGGCAATGCAATGCCACGGGTTGTACGAGAGGTTTCGCGCGAAGGCGAGCTGCGCCGGCGAATCGAACCGCTGCCGGGGAAGCCGGAGCGTGGCCACCGAGACGCGCGGCGACAGGCGCTCGGGCCACAGCACCGCGTTGTTCTCGATCGGCATGAGGTGCGGATCGGTCTGCACCTGCACGCGGAAGTCGAGCTCCACGTCGCCCGCGGTGAGCGCCGCGACCATCGCGTCGCGGTAATAGTCGTCGGGTGGGCGAAACGGCAGTCGCGGAATCGGCGTGCGCCGTCTGGAGATCGGCCACACGGAGTACTGCATCGCCTGCCCTTCGCCGAGCAGGTACGGCACGCAACTGAAGTACGGCGCCTCGAAAGGGCTGCTCTGCGTCTTGAGGTACAGGCCCTGCATCACGAGGTCGAGCACGTGCGAGCGACGCAGGTTCACGAAATAGAAGATCGGCGCGTTCTGCAGGCTCGCCTTCTGCAGCTGCGCGTTCGCGCTCACGTCAGGCGTCACGAAGGTCGGCGTCGACACGCCGAACATGTCCTGCGTGTGCTGCTCGTCGTCCATCAGCTTGGGCCCTGGAACGCCCATGAGCTTGATGCTGATGCTCATGAACCCGACGTCGTCGATGTCCGGCGTGATGTACGGGCCCGGACCGCAGAAGCGCACCCATGCGCGGAAGGTGCGCGGCTCGGCGAAGATGCCGCGCCGCAGATGCGCCGGGAGATCGTCGTGCACCACGAACTCGCCGCGCACGATGCCGTGCGTCTTCGTGTTGCCGCCGCGCTCGAACGCGCCCGGCTTCCACAGGCCCGCCATCTGCTTGCGGAAGGTGTCGATGATCGAGTCGACCCACGCGTCCTCGTCCGGAATGGGGCGCTCCTCGGCGAGCGCGAAGTGCTCGTCCACGCGCCTGCTGTTGATGATCGCCGTCACCAGGCGCGCCAGCGGCTCGCGCAGCAAGGCGTCCACGGGTCCGCGGTAGAACGGATCGAAGCGGCGCTCGATCTGCATGATCTTCACGGACGCGTCGGCGATGATGTCGCGAAGGCGCGACCCGGTATTGGCTCGCGGCACGGGCCGGTCCGGGTTCAACACGGGCGCGAGCCCCATGTGCACGCCGCGGCGGCTGCCCGTCTCTGCGGGTCGCACGAGCGCCTCGCTTCCCTCGGGCGGGACGACGGCGGACGGCGCGGGCGCGCCGTGCTCGATCCCAACGTAGGCTCTCGCGGCACCGACGAGCAGCGCGGTCGTGTTGAGCACCCAGTCGATTCGCCGCTTCGGCCATCGATCCCAGCCGTCGGGCAGGCGCTTGTCCACGAACATGCGGCGAACGTCGGCGAGCGGCAGCGTCGGGTCGTGATCGCCCGGGTCCGCGCCCGGTCGGTTGGCGAAGAACGCGAAGAGCAGCCCGAATTCACCCGCGGAGCCGACGAGGTTGTCCTCGCCCAGCAAGCGGGTGAGCTTCTGCTCCATCTCGCGATGCTCGGCGGTGTCCGAGCGAGACCCGGCGAGGTGTCGCAGGATCGCCGGACCGGCATCCTGCGCGAACGACGCGAGATCGCGCGCAAGCAGCAGCGCGGTGCGCGGCCCGAACATCTTGGCTTGCGGATCCCTGCGCAGGTTTTCCGCGATGAAGCTCGCCACGGCGGACCGGCTGATGCTGCCGTCTCGTGCGCGCCGTGCGAGCCGCTCGAAGTCTGCCTCGCTCATTCGCCCGGAACCGGGAGCGTTCGCATCGCCTTCGAGGATGCCGCTATGCCCCGGATGCGAGCCCTGCGAGCCGGGGAACTCGAGCGAGAACAGTCCCGCGGGAACCGGCGTGTCGAGGGCACCGGCCGCGCTTCGCATGAACGCGTGATTGCCGCCCGCGAAGAACGCCAGCAGGTCGCCGAGATCGCCGCCGCCGCCGTTTCCCAGCGCTCGCACGTCGGCGAGCGCGGCCAGCGGGTTGTCGACGCCGCCCCGTACCGGCAGCAGTCCGCTCGCAACGGCAGACCCGATGAAGGGGCACGTCGCCTTGGTCGACGCGATCGCGTTTCGCGCTTCTGCGCTCAGCGCGACAACGTCCGAGCAATCCGCTGCATCGCCCGTTCGAGGGTGGCTCTCGGGCTCGACGTTGACGTTGACGTCACTCATCGCTTCCTCCCAGAAGGCGATGCCCCGAGCGACTTCGGCGCGTGCCGCGCTGTGCCGCCGGGTATGCGGTCGACAGGACGTAGTAAACAGAAAGGTCAGCGACGCGTCAACGACTTCCGTCGGACACGGGGGGCCCCGCGATGCGCTGGCCGGCCCCCCGGCACACGCCCACGGCGGTCGCTATGGCGTTCGTTCGCCGCGATGATCGCCAGGCAATTGCAGGCATGGCGGCAGCGCATCGTAGTCGCGCGCATGAAGGTGCGCGGCGTCGGGCGGTCGACCCGTGCGTCCGGTGGCCTGGCTTTCGGCGTAGCCGAGCAGCGCACCGAAGTCCGCGCTGTCGCGCCACGCGTCCGGCGCCAACCCGTGCCGTGCGAGCGCGACCTGCGGCGGCATCGGAGTCTTCGCATGCGGATCGAGCGGCGCGCGCCACATCGCAAGGCGCACGTAGATGCGCGGCGCGCATTGCGCGATGCGCTGCCGCACGGTTGCGGGGTTGCCCCACAGAAAGTTCGCAGGCGCCGGGTCGCTGCTCGAGTGACACACGGCGCAATGCCGGAAGAATGGCGCGAGCTCGGAAGCCTCTGCGCCGCCGGATGCGATCGAATCGAAAGCGGCATGTGCGTCCGCGACCGGCGCACCGGTCGGTCGAATGTCCTCGCGGCAGCAGCCCTCGTTGCCGCTCGACCCGAGACGCGCGAGGAGCGGCGGGATCAGCGCCGCACGGCGAAACGTCGGCATCGCGAAGCCGCCGAAGGCGCGATGGAGGCCGTCGCTCAGCAGCGCGTCCACGGCACGGTCGAGGCGCGCCGAATCGTCCACGCTCACGATCTCGGTTTCGCCCGAGGCGCCGCTCCAGCTCAACGTGATGCGCTCGATCGCATCGCCGTTTGCGTCCCGCGCGGCGAGCGGCCCTCGCTGCGGCACGCCGGTCATCGACCTGCCTTGCGACACCACGCGAGCATCGCGCAGCGATCCATCGAGCAGCAGCGAGCCGCCGTGCCATCGCACGCGCGTCAGTGCAACCTCGATGCCGCCGCTCGCCAGCTCGGCGCTGGCGTCCACCTCGAGGTCCGCGCGCGCGTCGCGACGATTCGCGCAGTGGAAGTCGATCGTCGCGCGCGACGCCGATGCTATGCCCTGGCGCACTTCGCACGGCACGCGAAGGCTCGATCGCACCGGCGACGCACCGGCCCGCGACGCGACGAGCGCCCGGTCCAGGCGCTCGACGTCGGCGTCGGACACGAACTCCGACAACGCCTCCACGGTGCGTGCCGCGATGCTCGCGTCCGTCGTAGGCCACGCTTGCGACGGCCCGCGCGCGAGCAGCGGGTCGAAGGCCGTCTCGACCGCGGCCGGCGAGGCGCTTTCGAGCGGATTGCGGTTCGGGATGTCGGATTCGGGCAACGCCAGACCCTGCGGCCAGCGTTTGTGTGCGCTGGCCTCGAACTCGGCGAGCGGCGCCGAAGCGACATGCCCGCGGCTGCGACCCGAAAGACGAAACGCGAGCATCGCGCGAAAGAGCGCGGCGCGACATCGCTGCGCGACGACCGGGTCGTCGCCGCAACCCTCGCGCCAGAGCAGTTGCGCCGCGGCGAATGCGTTGGCGCGGTGAACGGCGTCGGAGAAATCGTTCGCCACGTCGATGCCGCTCGCGAGGTCCACGCCGAAACGCTCGCCGGCGCGCGACCGCAGCTGCGCGGCGACGCGCGGATTGGCGGAGGTTTCATCCCACGTCGGGCGCGAGAAGATGGGTCCGCCGTTCTGGTGACAGCTCGTGCAGAGCGCGCGATTCGCGTAGACCAGCTGCGGCGACCGGCCCGGTGCATAGTCGCGCACGAGCTGGAACTCGAACCGTCCGGCGGCGTCGTTGTAGCTGATCACCTCGATCTGGTCGGCGCGCTCCTGGAACGCAACGTACAGCCGGTCCTTCAGCAGCAGCGGCGACGACGATGACGGCTCGCCGTCCACGGCCACGACGAGTCTCGGGAACTCGAGATAGTGCGGCGCCGCCGCCGATCGCTGCAGCGAGCGCCCGAACGGGATCAGGAGCCGCTTCATCGATGTTTGCGACGGCATGCGTGCGAGGTGACGCTCGATGCGCGCGATCAACGCGTCGAACGGATAGGGCACGCGCGGCTCGCCGGGCGGCGAGGCGACGACGTCGTCGAACACCGAACGTCCGACCGGGGGCACGCTCGGTCCCGGCATGCCGGGATCGAAGACGGGGATCGGCGCCGGCTGATCGGCGACCGCGGCCATCGACGCGCCGGCGACCCAGCCGAGCGCGCCGACGAGCAGCGCAGCGAACCTCGGCATCGACAGCATGCGTGGAATCACCGAAGCGCCGCCGCGCGACCCGCGTGTGTGCCGGTCCAGCATGCTTCCTCGACCGCTCCGTCCACCGCGAAGCGATCGCCGGCCTCCCGCGCGACCAGCTCGTTGTACAGGATGAAGTCGAGCGCGAAGACGCGATCGACGTACGCGCGGCCGAGGTAGAAGCCCGGCCGCACCATGCGCATCTCCTCGCGCACGCGAAGGCCGCGCCGGCCGGCGATGTAGTCGGGCTGATCCCGGTAACCCGCGATGTCGTCGGCGAACGCGTAGTCGGCGACGATCGACTCGCGCCGCGCATCGAGCAGGCTTTGCCCGCAGAACACCTTGGCCGGAAACAGCAGCCACGTCGTCTCGCCACCGATCGAGACCGGGGCCGGTTCGGCATCGATCAAGCCCAGCTTGCGCAACGAAGACAGGTCGTCGATGCGATTGCGCAGCACCCCTTGCTCGCGATCGAACACCTTTCCGCGCCACAGGATCGGCGTGATGTCGGTGAGCGAGAGCCCCTTCAGCTGCAGAGCCGTCGCACCGAATCGACCCGCCGGATCGGCAAGCGACACGTCCCCCGCTGCCGAACGCGGCAACAGCACCCTCCCCTCGTACGGGCCGTCCGGCATCGCGCCCGCGCTCAAGCGCGCGTAGAGCTGGTCGAGCTGCTCCTGGTCGAGCGCGGCGAGGCTCTGCGGCGTGAGATGCACGCGATCGGCGGCCGACAGCGGATAGCGATGTTCGACTTCGTTGAAGTCGGGCTTGCTCGCATAGCCGCTGCCGTACGGCGCGAAGGGAATGGCGGGCGCAGTCGGCACGCTCGCGCTGCAGCCGAGCAGCGCGACGATCAGGAGCGACGGCAGCGCCCTCGAAAAGCGATGTGCGCAGCGCATCGCGTCCGTCGCTCGCCTCACATCGTGGCCAGGAACGCGGTGAGCGCGTTCTTGTCCGCCTCCGGCAGGTCCTCGCCGAACCGGTGTCCCTGGTTTTCGATCGTCTCCGTGCACGTCTCGTAGCGATCCAGCACGAGCGCGCGGTCATCGGTGAACAGCTCGGCGAAACGCCGGGGATCGGCAAGCAGTCGCTCGGCAATGGCGCGCAGCGCCGGGATCGCTTCACCCTTGCCGGCGCGCTCCAGCATCCGGGGATCGTGCTCCGCGAGGTAGAGATCTTCGATCAGCGTCTTGTGCGCGAGCCCGTTCAGCCAGCCCGCCGGAATGGCGGCCGGCAACGTCACGCGGCCCGGCCCCGCGAGCGCCTGCTCGTCGTGACCGTTCCAGTTGCGGACACCGACGTCGGCGATCACCGGCTCGGAGGTGAGCGTCGCCTTCGTACCCCGTGCGTTCGGATAGAGCAGCTCGTGCATCGAACGCTTGTAGAGCGCGAAGCGGCCTTCCACACTCGGGTCGTACCGCACGCAGGCCGGCTGCTCGGCCAGGAGCCTGCCTTCGGCGTCCACGTAGCGCGGCCGGAAGAAGTCGTTGCGTGCGTTTGCAGGCTTTCCGCACAGCTCCGGGCCGACGGCGTTGTTGTGCATGAAGGGCGCGGTCGCCCACAGGTTGACCAACGAGGGATTGCGATAGTAGCCGCGGCCTTCGTTCTTGAGCTCGTCGCGCTCCGGAATGTCGGGGACGATCGGGCGCGCGCGAACCGCATCCGAGGCGTATTCCATGTACAGGTGCCCCGCCATGTTGTTCGAATGGAGCGCACGGCAGCGGAAGGTGCCGACTTCGGTCGCGGGAACGACTTCGTCGTTGCCGAGAAAATCGGCGCGCAACGCGCGCGGATGGCCGGAGGCCACCGCGTCGAAATCCCGGCTCGTGAACGGGCCCGCGCTGCTCTCCGCAATGCTCGAGTGACAGCGAGCGCAGCGCTGCGCGAACACCGCACGGCCCCGGGCGACCGCACCGCGCCCGAACTCCGCTTCCAGGTCGCGCACGAGATCGTTTCGCGTGTACCGCGCAGGCGCCGGCCTGCCCTCGGCGCGAGCCTTGGCCACGCGCTCGTGGTCGCGCGCGACATACAGGTCCGTCGCGTCGCTTTCCGCCGAAAACAGGAAGTCGAGCACGTTGCCGAGTCGATCCTCGATCGCGCGGAAGCTCGGGCAATCGCGCCGGCATGCGCCGATGGCGACCGGTGTCTGGCCGAAGCCGCGGCTGTCCGGATCGAGCTGACGCGGGTCGGACAGATGGTTCGCCCAGCACTGCTCGGCGCACGAACCGATGTTCAGGTAGACGCGCTGAATCGCTTCGCGGGCACCGATCGAATCCTCGCCTCCCTTCAGCATGTGATGCACGCCCGGAAGGCTCACCGCCACGCCGCCGACGTGGACGGACGTCACGTCGTCGCTTCGCGTCTCGCGCTGCCAGCACTTGCCGTTTCGTGCAGACTCGCACCAGCAGCGGTCTTCGTGGGCGTCGGCTGCGCAGGACGTCGTCTTGCGCCATTTGGTGATCGCTTCGCCGCTGAAGGTGGGTCGCTGCGACAGATTGATGATCGCGTTGATCGTGCCCGGGTTGTTCACCTGGTCGTGCGACACCGCGGACGTGTCGGTCACGCCGGGACGCGGGTGCGCGAACATCTGCCACTCCAGGCTCGACGTCGGCATCCCCGAACCCAGTATTTCGGTGATGTGCGAATACTGGTTGCCGACGAGCCCGCGAATGTCGATCCATTCGGGGTGCGCGGGGTCCTTCGGCGGGTGCGCCGGATCGAACGCGACATGGCACGCGCCGCAGGTCATTCCGATGAGGAACGGCGGCTCGTACGACGCGTCGGCAAGCCGGCTTACGCGGGCGTCCGAGGGAACGCCGGTCTTCGCGACGAGGGTACTCGAAATGCCGTCCCAGGTAGCGAGCGATCCGTTGAGCGCGCGCCAGCGTGCGGCATCGAATCGCGGATTGGGAAACTTGCGAAAGCCCAGCGCGCCGGTCGATGTCCCGAAGGCGAGGTCGCACGAGGATTGGCGTTGATCGAGCGTGCCGCGTGCGGTGTGCGGATCATCGGCGTCGAGCGGCGCGTCTTGCATGCCGCATGCCGGGTCGACATAGCCTCGCTTGCCGACGTATTCGAGCAGCACGTCGTCGCCGGGACACCAGTCGAATCCGAACGTCTCCTCGGGCGTCCGGGCCGGACAGTTCGGGTCGCCGGGCCTGCAGCAGGCCGGGTCGTTGACGATGCCCCAGGCGTAAAACCGATCGTCCCGCTGGTCGGTGCGCAACACGCGATACCAGTCGATGAGCACGCCGATTCGCTGCGGAAACGTGTACGCGTGGAAGCGCGCATTGCCGCCGGTTGCCTTGAACCAGATGAGCCGACCGACACACTCGGAGGCCGTCAGCCCCTCGCGGCTGCAAGCCTCTCGGTACGGCGCGTCCTGGTCGACGATCGATCGCTCGGGAAGGAGGCGCTCGCCGGATCGTTGAGCAGCACGAACCGCGGTCGGTTGCGCGCTCGGGCCTTCACCGGCCGCAGGCAGCGCGACACCGGCCGCCATCGCGCCACCGAGCACCGCCATGCCGACCGCGAGCAATGCGCGCCGCATGTCTGCCTTGCCGTTGATTGACTGCCGCCGTCAGGGCGGCGGGAGCCACCCCGGCCGCTCGCTGCGTCGTTCGCGCACGCCGGCGAATCCGATGACGATCGATCACTCCCTCGGCGCCTGAACGAGCCCCGCCCCCGCATTGGGCGCATCTTCCGCGTTCGCCAGGCGCGCCAGCGTCGCCGACCCGACGAGCTTGCCCTCGAGCTGCTGGATCCGCGGCTTGGGATTCGTCTTGCGCACCTGCTCGAACCACAGCGCCGCAACGCCCGCGACATGCGGCGTGGCCATGCTGGTGCCGCTCATGACGGCCATGCCACCGCCCGGCTTTGCCGAGCCGATCGCCACGCCGGGTGCGGACAGGACAGGCAGTGCGTTCGAGAACGATGCGATGCCGACCCGCAAATCGGCGCCCTGCAGCTTCTCGAGCGCGCCGACGGAGATGAATCCATCCGCCGCTGCCGGCGGTGCCGTGGCGATCTCGTATTTCGGACGCTCGCTCTCGTTGCCCGCCGCGGCCACGACGATGGCATTCTCGAACATCGAGCTGTGCGCTCGCACGAGCTGCGCAACCGCGTCGAAGAGGCGCAGATTCTCGCGGTAAGCGGAAAGCGCCTGCGACGTCGCGGGCTCGATCGCCAATCCCTCCTTGTCCACGAGCTGGCGAACGAGGCCGGGGAAGTCGAGGCCGATCGACATCGACACGACGTTGGCCCCCTCGCGCACGGCCCACAGCATGCCGTCGAGCATGTTCTCGGTCGACCCGCTGCCTCGGGCGTCGAGCACCTTGCCGATCAGCGCCTTCGCGACACCGGGCGCGATGCCGATGCGCATGCCGCCCACCTCGCGACCGAAGACCGTCCCGGCGCAATGCGTGCCGTGCCCGTGCCGGTCGCCGTCACCTTCGCCGGTGAAGTCCTTCTGCACGATCGCCGCATTGCGAAAGGCTTCGTGACTCGCATCGATGCCGGTATCGAGCACCGCGACGGTAACGCCGGCACCGGAATACGGGCTGCTGGACGCGCCCACGGCGTCCAGGCCCCACGTCGGCGTTGCGTCCGCCGCCTGGGCGTCGCCGGCCATCTTCTTCGGCGCAACGAGCACGACCGGCATGACGGGCGCCGCGTGAACGACCGACGGGTCTCGCTTCGCGTCCTGCACGTCGCGCGTCGTGAGCGTCGCGGATTCCACCTTGAAGTCGACGTCGCGGAGCGCCTCCGTCTTCACCTTGACGTCTCCCCCCAGCATTCCACGGTTGCCACCGACGGTTTTCAGCACGATGTAGCGTTGTGTCGACATTTTCGGCTCCTCGGGAACGTCGTTTCAAGAAAGCGAGCAGAGTTGCTCTGCACGCTGCGCGAGGTCCTGCCGGCGACCGTCCTGGCCTGCCTTGGATGGAGTGGCCGACCAACGAGCAGCGTCGGCTCGATTGTCACCATGTGCAGGA
>DASXAF010000043.1:0-62162 GCA_036406955.1 Casimicrobiaceae bacterium | reverse complement strand
GCGACCCTCCAGCGCCGTCGGACACGCTGCAACGGGGGCCGCATGGAATGCGCGCTGTGCCGACGAGTTGCCGTCGCGGCCGGCTATGGCCACGATCCGCCGGCATGGCGCGCATCCTCGTCGGCAGCATTCCGGTGATCGGGCATCTCAACCCGCTGGTGCCAATCGTGCGAGCGCTTCGTGCGCGCGGTGTGCTCGCGTGCCGCTTCACGTTGCGTGAGCGGCGCCCCCCATCGCGGCGTGCAGGCGTTCCACCGCGCGGCCGAGGCTCGATGCCGGTCCGACGTGCATCTCGCCCGCGATGCGCTGCGCCTCGGCCAGGGCCGAGCGCGCTGCCGCAGGATCGCCGCGGGCGAGATCCACCAGGCCGCGTGTGCAAAGGAGGTCGGCAAGCAGCGGCGGGTCGTCGATGTCGCGCAGTGTCGTCTCCGCCTCGGACAGCAGGCCCGCTGCATCGCCGTGCCGCCCGAGCCGAAACGCGAGGTCGCCGAGAGCGGCCACGCAGTTCGCCTCGATGCGCCGGTTCGACGCTGCGCGCGCGATGGCGAGCCCCTGCTCGATGGCCGAGCGCGCGTCGTCGTATTGGCCGAGCGCCACCAATGCGCCGCCGAGGCTGCGCAGTCCCTGGCCATGCACGCTGCGATTGCCGATGAGCTGTGTGAGCTCGAGCGCCGCGCGCAACGTCCGCTCCGCTTCCTCGACGAGTCCCTGGCCGAGCTCGAACTCGCCTGCCACCTGAAGCGTGATCGCCTCGGTGTCGCGGTCGCCGAGCTCGCGCAGCAGCGCAAGCGCCGCTGCGAACGTGGCGCGTGCGCGCTCGGTCTGTCCCTGCGCGCCGAGCAGGTTGGCGAGGTTGCACAGCGTGATGGCCTCGTCGCGCCGGCTGCCGATCTCCCGCTCCATCGCAAGCGCCGCTTCGTAGTGCGCAACCGCCTCCTCGCGCCGGCCGTGCTCGTCATGCGTGATGCCGAGATTGCCGTGCATGCGCGCCTCGAGCAGCCGGTGGCCCGCCATCCGCGCGCATTCGAGGGCGCGCTCGTAGTAGGCCTGCGCCTGATCGACACGGCCCGTCCACTGGCACATGTTGCCGAGCCGGCCGAGGACGCGCGCCTCGAGCTTGCGATCGCCGATGGCGCGCACCCGCTCGAGGGCTTCGCCGAGCTTGGCCTCGAGGCCTTCGGTCGCGCCGGTGCGCGTCAGCGCCTCGGCGAGCGTGAGGCGCGCCTGTTCCGCGAGGCGCACGTCGAGCTCGCGGATGGCGAGGATCTCGTCGCCCATCGCAACCGCGATGCCGAACGGACCGCGCATGGCGAGCGCTTCCCACGCCGCGCGATAGCACGCGACGGCCGTCTCGCCGTCCGCGCGCAGGATCGCGCGCCGGCAGGCGAGCAGCAGGTTGTCGAGCTCGCGGCGCAGCGTGCGCAGGCGCTGCGTGCCGCCGTGCGTGAACAGCGCTTCGAGCGCGGCGTCGGTGCCGAATGCCGCGAAGAACGCGCCGTGGCGCTCGTGCACCGCGCCTTGGTAGCCAGCGCCGCGCGAGCGGCATTTTTCGTCGGCATACTCGTGGATGCTGATGTACATCCCGAAGTACGGCTCCTCGATGTCGTGCCGTGCCTGTGCGTCGGGTGGAATCCAGCGCCGCAGCAGGCTCTTGTCCACCAGCGCCTGCATCGCCTCGATCACCGGCGGGGCCTCGGGCCATGCAGCGAGATCGATCACGGCTTCCGCGGCCGCGAGCGTGAAGCCGCCTTCGAACACCGAGCACTGCTCGAGCGCCGCCTGCTCCCACGGCGCCAGCAATTGCCACGACCAGTCGATCGCGGCGCGCAGCGTGGACTGCCGGCTCACGCCCCTGCGACCGGCGAGAAGCCTGAAGCGATCGCGCAACCGCTCCAGCAGTTGTGCGGGCGAGAGCAGCGCGATGCGCGCGGCGGCGAGCTCGATCGCCAGCGGAAGCCCGTCGAGCATCTTCACCACGCGGGCGATGACGTGCCGCTCGGCCGCGTCCGGCGCGAAATCGTGGCGCACGGCGCGCGCGCGTGCGACGAAGAGATCGACCGCAGGGCCGTCGATCGGCAGCGGCTCGACGCTCTGCACGACCTCGCCCGGCACGTGCAGGCGCTCGCGGCTCGTCACCATGAACGCCGCGTCGTGCGCTTCGACCCAGCGTGCGACCGTGGCCCCTGCGTGCTGCACGACCTGCTCGAAATTGTCCAGCACCACGAGACAACGTCCTCGTGCCGCGATCGCCTCGATGAGCTGCGCCGCGCCGTCGCCCGCGGTCAGCCGGACGCCCAGCGCGCTCGCGGTCGCGTAGAGCACGCCGTCGAGCGTCGTCGCGTCGGAGAGGTCGCAGAACCAGATGCCGCCCGCCCAGTTGCCGAGCGCGCCGTGGCCATAGCGGAGCGCAAGCCTCGTCTTGCCGGTACCCGCGGGTCCCAGCAGCGTCAGCAGCCGCGCCCGCTCGTCGAAGTGGCGCGCGATGGCGGACAGGTCTTCGCCACGGCCCACGAACGAATCGGGCTCCGCGGGGAGGTTGTGCGGGATGTCACGCACGGGCCGCCACAGGTCGCCGTGGCGCACGACGCGATACGACTTGTCGGTGTCGGCGGGCGGCATGAAGCTGCAGTGTGTCGCGCGGCCGATCTCGAACACGGCCACGGGCTCGTCGATGCCCTTCAGCCGGTAGTGACCGTGGTTGCGGACCTCGGCCGCGGTGCCGAGCGATTGCGCGTCGAGCGCGTCCCTCGCCGAGGCGGTCAGGAGCGTCTGCCCGCCGCGCGCCATCGCCATGACGCGCGAGGCGAACGGAATCGCGAGGCCTTCGGCCTCCGTGCGCTTGGCGCCGAGCGCGACATCGTCGTCCGAGCTCTCGCGCAGCACGACGGGACCGACATGGAGGCCCGCGCGGGCCGCGATGCCCATGTCGGCCGTCTGCGCGTGGTAGTCGAGCGCGTAGCGCGCGGCGTCCGATGCGCTGTCGAACAGCATCAGCAGGCCGTCCGAGCGGCCGATCTCGCGGCCCTTGTGCTGGCGCAGGAGCCTGCGCGCCCGGCGGTCGTGCTCGTTCCACAGCGCCGCGGCGCCCTCGTCGCCCAGCCGCTGGGTGGTCGACGTGCTGTCGACGATGTCGGTGAAGAGCAGGGCGGCGTTGGCGACCATCGAATGCCTCGTGGCGCAACGGGGCCGATTCTGGCGCACTCGCCACGTTGCCGCAACGGCCGCTCCGAAACGCAGGAAGCCCGGCACGGGCGCCCGGCTTTCGGAAAGCATGCAGCCTCAGGACAAATGCGCCACCACGCGCCTCACATGTGCGCCTTCGCGGTGCTCGAACAGATAGACGCCCTGCCACTGGCCGAGTGCGAGCCGTCCGCTCGTGACGGGAATCGACAGCGAGACGGCCGTGAGCACGGCCTTGATGTGCGCCGGCATGTCGTCGCTGCCTTCGGTCGTGTGGCGCACCCATTGCATCGATTTCGCGTCGGAGGGCGGCACGAGGCGCCGGAAGAATTCCTCGAGATCGCGGCGGACGTCGGGATCGGCGTTCTCCTGTATGCAGAGCGAGCAGGAAGTGTGCTGCACGAAGAGCGTGAGCAGAGCCCGATCGACGCCGCTCTCGCGAACGAAGCGCTCGGCCTCGCTTGTGAATTCGTAGAGCGCCGGACCGGTGGTGCGAATCGAGATGATCGATTGCATAATGCCGCCGAAATGACCATGCCACGCCAGGGCCGCATCGCGGTCGCGCACGCGAGGCTGTACTTTCGGGACGTCGGGCGAGGACGCGCCATTATCGTCCTGCACGGCGGGCCCGACTTCGACCACCGTTATTTGCTGCCGGACCTCGATCGGCTCTGCGACGTCTTTCGGCTGATCTATTACGACCAGCGGGGACGGGGTCTTTCCGCGCAAGGCGTCCTTCCCGAAGACGTGACGCTCGAAAGCGACGTCGCCGACATCGACGCAGTCAGGCGGCACTTCGATCTACCCGCGGCAGTCCTCCTCGGTCATTCGTGGGGCGGCGTCCTGGCGCTGGAATATGCGATCCGCCATCCCGAGCGCGTGTCGCACCTCGTGCTCATGAACCCGGCGCCGGCGTCGAGCGCGGATTTCCAGTTGCTCGCAAAGCGGGCGCGCGAAGCCGCCGGTCGCGACCGGCTCGAGGCCATTGCCGCGACTCCGGCTTACGAGCAGGGCGATCCGGATGCCGTTGCCGCGTACTACCGCATTCATTTCGAGCCGGCGCTCGCACGTCGCGAGGACCTCGACAGGATCATTGCAACGTTCCGCGCGACGTTCACCCGTGAAGGCATCCTGAAGGCACGGGCGATCGAGGATCGGCTGATGGACGAGACGTGGCGCTCCGCGGGTTACGACCTGTTGCCCGCGCTCGCGCGCCTGACGATGCCGACGCTGCTGACCTATGGCGAGCCCGAGATCATCCCGCGCGCGTGCGTCGCGCACATCGCCGATGCCATGCCCAATGCGCGCATGGTGACGCTCCAACGCTGCGGGCACTTCCCGTATCTCGAGCGCCCGGACGAGGTGGGCCGGGAGATCCGCGCTTTCCTCGATGCGTGATCGGCTCAGTGCCCCGCGAACTCGCAGAGCGCTACGACTCGGTAACCAAGACCTTCGATGCGCGCGCGGCCGCCCAGATCGGGCAGGTCGATCACGAACGCGCAACCGACGACCGAGCCGCCGGCGAGGCGCACCAGCTCGAGGGAGGCCTCGACGGTTCCCCCGGTGGCGATCAGGTCGTCGACGACCAGCACGCGCTCCCCTGGCTGGATCGCATCGCGATGCATCTCGACGCGGCTCGTGCCGTATTCGAGCTGGTAGTCCCGCCCGAAATTGCCGGCGGGCAGCTTGCCCGCCTTGCGAATCGGCACGAAGCCCGACTGCAGGTCGTAAGCGAGCGCCGCGCCGACGATGAACCCGCGCGACTCGATCGCTGCAACCTTCTCCACGCCATCAGCGCGATACGCGGCCGCGAGCCGCTCGGTCACGAATCGAAACCCCGCCGCATCCTTGAGCAGCGTGGTGATGTCGCGAAATTGCACGCCGGGCTTGGGAAAGTCCGCAACGGTCCGGACGAGCGCTCGGAGGTCCATGTGCCAGGCACTATAGCGCGCAGGCGTCGCATGCAGCAGCGTGGGACTAGAATGGCCGCCTTGCCGCGCAACCCACCGGAGCTCCTCGATGGAACGCAAACGCGCCAGCGACTTTCCGCCCGAAGTTCTCAAGCTGTTCGATCAATACGTGCATGGCTGGATGAGCCGCCGGGAATTCCTCGATCGGGCGGCGAAGTACGCGGTGGGCGGGTTCACGGCCGCGGCGATGCTCGACAGCCTCAAGCCGAACTACGCGTGGGCGCAACAGGTTCCCAAGGACGATCCGCGCATCAAGGCGGAGCGCGTCGATTACCCGTCACCGCACGGATCGGGCACCGTCAAGGCCTACTACGCGCGTCCCGCGAGCATGTCGGGCAAGCTGCCCGGTGTGGTCGTGATCCACGAGAATCGCGGCCTCAATCCGTACATCGAGGACGTCGCGCGGCGCCTCGCCGTCGCCAACTTCGTCGCGCTCGCGCCCGATGCGCTGACGCCTCTCGGCGGCTATCCCGGGAGCGACGAAAAGGCCGCGCAGATGTTCTCGCAGCTCGATCCGGCCAAGCGCAGCGCGGACCTTTTCGCGGCCTACCCGTATCTCGAGTCGCGTCCCGAGTGCACGGGCAAGGTCGGCGTGGTGGGATTCTGCTTCGGCGGCGGCATCGCGAACATGTACGCCGTGCAATTCCCGGATCTCGGCGCCGCGGTGCCGTTCTATGGCAGCCAGCCGCAGGCGGCGGACGTGACGAAGATCAAGGCACCGCTGCTCATCCACTACGCCGGGCTCGACGAGCGCATCGACGCGGGCTGGCCTGCGTACGAGGCGGCGCTCAAGGCGAACGGCGTGAAGTACGAGATGTTCATGTACCCGAACACCAACCACGGCTTCCACAACGACACCACGCCACGCTACGACGAAGCGGCGGCGAAGCTCGCGTGGCAGCGTACCCTCGATTTCTTCAACCGGCACCTGCGCGGCTGAGGCATGCAGTCGCGTCGCCGCGACAGCGGGGCGACGCACCGCTAAGACGATTCCTACAGCGGGGCTCGGCGCCGTCGAGCGGCACGGCGCGCAAGGCGCTGACGAAACTTGCCGCCGCCTGCCGGCAGCAGGACGCTTGGGATGCGATCAGACTGCGATCGCATGAAAACAGCGACCGAGCCGCGCGATTCCCGCGCCGATCCGCCTCCCTTCGTGGCGCCTACGCCAGACGAGATTCGCCACGCGGACGAGCTGCGCCGCGCCATCGAGCGCCGTTATCTCGCCAATTCGAAGCCCGAGTCCGATCCCTATTGGTCGGTGGGCGCCGATTAGCCCGCGTCCCCCGTTGCATCGTCGTCCCTGCCGAGCCACACTGCGTCGTGCGGGCTCGGCGCATGCCGTCGATTTGCGGCGGGACGCGCCCGCGCCGCGTTGAATGGAGAGTGCGATGAGCGCGCCGGGAGACGAGAAGAGCGGTCCCGACCTGACGGCGGGTGTCGCGACCGACACGCTGGCCCACGGCAAGATGCTCGGCGGTCACGTCGGCGAAGACGCCGTGCTGCTCGCGCGGCACGGCAACCAGTTCTTCGCCATCGGCGCGACGTGCACCCATTACGGCGGTCCGCTCGCCGAAGGGCTGATGGTCGACGGCACCGTGCGCTGCCCGTGGCACCACGCGTGCTTCGATCTGCGCACGGGCGAGGCGATACGCGCGCCGGCGCTCGCACCGGTCGCGTGCTGGACCACCGAGCTGCGCGAAGGCAAGGTATTCGTGCGTGGCAAGGTCGATCCGTCGGCAACGCCGCCCCTCGCATCCGGGCCCGGCACACCGCGCAGGATCGTGATCGTCGGCGGTGGCGCGGCGGGATTCGCCGCCGCGGAGATGCTCCGACGCAGGGGGTTCGACGGCGACATCGTCATGCTGAGCGACGACGATGCGCCGCCGGTCGACAGGCCGAACCTGTCCAAGGATTACCTGGCCGGCACCGCGCCCGAGGAATGGGTGCCCTTGCGCGGCGACGACTTCTACGCCGGGCAGCGGATCGATTTGCGGTTACGCACCACGGTGAGCGACATCGACCTGCGTGCCCGCGAAGTGGTGCTCGGCGACGGCGCGCGCATCGCCTACGACCGGTTGCTGCTCGCCACCGGCGCGGAACCGATTCGACTGGCGCTGCACGGCATGGAGCTGCCGCACGTGCACACGCTGCGCACGCTCGCCGATTGTCGCGCCATCATCGCCCGTGCGGCTGCCGCCCGCCGCGCGGTCGTCATGGGCGCGAGCTTCATCGGCCTGGAGGTGGCCGCGTCGCTGCGCACACGCGGCGTCGAGGTCCACGTCGTCGCGCCCGAGAAGCGGCCGATGGAGCGCGTGCTCGGCGCGCAGCTCGGCGAGTTCGTCCAGGGCCTGCACGAGGAGCATGGCGTCGTGTTCCATCTGCAGGACACTGCGACGATGATCGACGCGCGCAAGGTCGTGCTGAAAAGCGGGGCTGCGATCGACGCCGACCTGGTCGTGGTCGGCGTCGGCGTGCAGCCGCGGATCGCGCTCGCGCAGAACGCCGGGTTGTCCATCGATCGCGGCGTGACCGTGAACGAATATCTCGAGACCAGCGCGCCGGGCGTCTTCGCGGCGGGGGACATCGCACGCTGGCCCGATCCCCACTCCGGCGCGGCGATCCGCGTCGAGCATTGGGTGGTCGCGCAGCGCCAGGGCCAGGCCGCCGCGGTCAACATGCTCGACGCCCGCGAGCGATTCGCCGCCGTGCCGTTCTTCTGGAGCCAGCACTACGACGTGCCGATCAACTACGTGGGGCACGCGGAGGCATGGGACGACATCGCGATCGACGGCGACATCGCCGCGCGCGACTGTGTTGTCCGGTACAAACGCAACGGCCGCGTGCTTGCGGTCGCGTCGATCTATCGCGATGTCGCGAGCCTGGCGTCCGAAGCGGCGATGGAGGCGGAACGGGCGTGAGCGCCGGTCACCGACGGCGCTCGCTCAACGCTTCGCGTGCTTGAAGAACGCATTGAGCTCGGCACCGGAAGCGGCGTCCGCGAAACACTCGAAGCGGCCGTGCTCGGCGATGTCGCGCGCCGCACGCAGGAAGCCGCCCCACGCGGCGCGGGCGAGTGCTCCCCCCACGCTGATGCGTCGCACACCCATGGCCGCGACATCCTTCATCGTGAGGTCGCTGGCCCATCCGATGAGAAGATTCACCGGCTTGGGCGCCACGGCCTTGACCACCGCCTCGATCTGATCGCGCGTTCGAATGCCCGGGGCGTAGAGGCAGTCGGCGCCCGCGTCCGCGTAGGCTCGCAGCCGCTTGATCGTATCGTCCAGGTCCGGCCTGCCGACGATGAAGTTCTCGGCACGGCCGACCAGCAGCGTCTCGCCTCCCGACGCGTCGATCGCCGCGCGCGCGGCGCGCAGACGGGCGAGCGCGTCGTCGATCGCGCGTAGCGGATGCTCGGGATCGCCGGTCGAGTCTTCGATGGAAAGCCCCGCCACGCCGGTGTCGACGGCCATGCGCACGCTCTGCGACACGCCGGCGGCATCGGCGGCATAGCCGCTCTCGAAATCGGCGTTCACCGGCAGGTCGGTGGCGGACACCATGGCGCGGAAATGCTCGAGCACCACGTCGCGCGGCACCTCGCCATCGGCATGGCCCTGCGACCACGCATAGCCCGAGCTGGTCGTGGCCAGCGCCTCGAATCCGAGGCTCGCCAGCATCCTCGCGCTGCTGGTGTCCCAGGGATTGGGGATGACGAAGCAGCCTTCGCGATGCAGCGCGCGAAACGCCGCTCGTTTCTGTGCAACGGTCCTGGTCATGATGGGGCGCCCGGCGCCTCGGGCCTGAGATAGACGATGAGACAGCAACAGCAAATGCAAAGACCGAGCAGCGGATAGCGCAACGCCGTGACCGATGCCGACGCGAAGAGGCACAGCGTCGCGATCGAGCGAATGCGCATGTTCCGGCGTGCGACGCGCGTCACGTGCTTGCCGGGCGCGCGGTCGATGAGCTCGCGGATCAGGAAGATGTACGTCGCGTTCACGAGGAAGAAGACGCCTGCATAGAACGCGACCGGCTGCGGCGCGAGCTCACTCACGGCCATCCATGCCGTCGAAAGAGGAAGCAGCGAAACGGAGAACAGGTGCGCGAAGTTGAACCATATCAGGCGCGGCGTGACCTCGGTCGCATGGCGCATGAGGTAGTGGTGATTGGCCCAGACGATCGCGATGAAGACATAGCTGACGGCATAGCTGATCCACGAAGGCCAGAGCGACAGCAGCGCCCGGAAGGTCGGTACTTCGGGCGGGCGAAGGTCCAGCACGAGCACGGTGATGAGGACTGCGAACACGCCGTCGCAAAAGGCCGTGAGCCGCTCCGGGCTCGCCCGAACTTGGAACACCGACTTGCCTGCTATCGCGCTCCTTTCGCCGGTTTCACCGTGACGTTTGCGTCAGGCTTTCCTGCGCGCCGCAGCAACCGGACCTGATCCATGACGCAAGCTCCCTTCGTCGCGAGGGCGATGCCCGGCGCCATGATCGCTCACTGACGGCCCGCCTTCAACCGCAACGCGTCATCGGGTGCTCCGTCCGGCACGCTCACGCGCTCACGATGCGGTAGAACATGTACGACGACAGCACCAGCAGCATGGTCGCAAAGCTGATGCGAAGCCGGCGTATCGGCAGCCGGTGCGCCACGCGCGCGCCGATTGGCGCGGTCAGCACACTGGCGACCACGATGCCGGCGAGCGCCGGCACGTAGATGTACCCGAGCGAAAGAGGAGGCAAGTCGGGCTGGTGCCAGCCCGCCACGATGAAGCTCGTCGCCCCGCACAGCGCGACGGGCACGCCCAACGCGGCCGACGTGGCGATGGCGTTCTGCAATCGCACGTTGCACCACGTCATGAAGGGCACGACGATGAAGGCGCCGCCCGTGCCGACGAAGCTCGCCAGCAGGCCGACGACCAGTCCGAGCAGCGCGAGCGGGCCGCGCCCCGGCAGGTCGCGCGAAGCCTTCGGCCGCGTACCGCGACCGATCTGAAACGCCGCGATCGCGGTCACGGCGCAGAACAGCGAGGCGAGCGCCGTCCCCGATATGCGCGCGGCAAGCTGTGGCGCGACGAGCGAACCGATCACGAGGCCCGGCGCGAGCGCCGCCACGACCTTCCAGAGCACCGCGCCATGACGATGATGCGCGCGCGTGCTCGCCATGGCCGTGAAGAGCACCGAGCCGGTCGACGTGGCGACGGCCATGTGCACCACGTGCGCCGCGGGAAACGCCTGGTAGGTGAAGAGCAGGGTCAGCACGGGCACGATCGTGAAACCGCCGCCGATGCCGAGGAGGCCGGCGAGGAATCCGATGCCCGCGCCGAGTGCGACGTAGGCGGGTACGAACGTCCAATCCATGCGCGCGTCGTCTCGCGCGACGGCGACATGGCGGCCGTCACGGCAGGAATGTGAGCCGCTGCGAGTGTACCCTGCGTTCGACGACGCGCCGGGCAATCCGCGCGAGGGTGGAACTGCCGCTCGCGCATGGCGGCTACGCTCGCGCGAACAGCGGCGGGCGTTCGGGTCGCGCGGCGCCTACGAGCTCATGCGGCCAGCTTGAAAGCGGGACACGGCATCCAGCGATGGACCTGGGTGTCGCGTTCGCGCGTCGACGCCGTCGGAGCGACAATCTCGACAGAGGCCAATCCATGCGCTGCATCGAAACGGTCGTCGCCGAAGTTCAGCTCGCCGTCGGTGACCGTGAAGCGGCCAACCCAAGCCGAGCCGTCGGGCAGGCAGGTTGCGATCTCGCGTGTCTCGTATCGTGCCATGGCGACCTCCTCGTTCGGTCTTGACGCAGTGCGATGCACTGAACGGCCGTATCGTGGCGCCAGGGTCGCAGCAGGTCGCCGGATGAATCGCGTCGCCGATTCCGGAATAGTGCTGTCGTGAACGCCTTTCCATTTGCGATCCCGAGGCCCTCATCACCCCTCGCATCGCCTTCGACGGACGTCGTCTGGGACGTCCGCCAGGCGCGGGCACGCTCGTTGCTTGATTGGCCGTGCCAGGCTTGATGCGACCACGACGCCGCAAGCCGAGAAGGCTATGCCGAAGCGCTCGTGATTCGCGCCGCTGCTTGCAGTCGCTTTCTGCCGCAGCACGGTCGCTTCGCATGATCGGGAGCTTTGCCGTGCGCGTGCTCGCGTTGCTGCTTGCGCTGTTTCAGGCCCTTCCTGCCTTCGGCTCGCCCGAGACCGCGCAGGAGGCCGAGGTCATGAACGCGCTCATGGGCTGGGCGGTGAAGCTGTCGCCGTATCCGGCGCCGGACAAGCAGCCGACCGTGGAATTCGTGCCGCAGGAATTCTTCGACGCGCATGCGTGCGGCGGCAGGCACTGCCACGTGTGGGGCTGGTATCCGAACACGGGCCACGACGTCGTCTACGTTCGCGACGACATCCGGGCGTTGATCGAGGATGGCTCGGATCCGCGCAGCTTGCTGGCCGCTTCGATCATCGTGCACGAGTTCGTGCACTACCTTCAGGCAGCCCATCGCGGATTCGCGCCGTACGATTGCAAGCAGGCGCTGGACCTCGAGCGCGAGGCGTACTACGCGCAGGCGGCCTACCTGCAGAGCTACGGCCGCTATCTGCCGGTGGGCGTGTCGATGCACACGTCGAATTGCGCCGGAAGCGCCAGCCACGAGGTCGCGGCCAACCCGTCACCGTAACGGCTCCGGGGCGTTTCGCGAGCGCCGCGATCGGGCGGCATCGCGCTCTCGTCGATGGGGCCGATGTCGCCAGAACGTGGGGAAAGATCCCGCCGATCGCGATCGCGCGAGGCGCGCACCGTGTAGCGCTTGCCGGACGAAATTACCGTCCGAGGCCCGCCCGCATCACGTCCCGCAGAACGTGCGATAGGCCGCCGTCACGTCCGGTGGTGCCGGCTCGGCATAATGCGCATTCTCCGGCGTTTCGTCGTACGGTCGCCTGATCGCGGAGAGGAGCCGCTCGAACGGTGCGAGGTCGCCATCGTCGGATGCGGCCGCGAGCGCTTCCTCGACGCGATGGTTGCGCGCGATGACCAGCGGATTCACGCGGCGCATCCGCCCCGCGCGATCCGCCGCAGCGGCCTGATCGCGATCCTCGCTCGCACAGCGGCCCCGCCAGCGGGCAAGCCATGCGTCGAGCGCCTGCGCATCGCTGAAGAGCCCGCGCAGCGGCGCGTCGTTTCCGTCGGCGGCATCGGCGAGGCGGCGCCAGGCGAGCGTGAAGTCCACGTGCTGCGCCTGAAGCAGGGCCAGCCACTCGCCGGCCAGCTCCGCATCGGCACTGTCGTCCGCGGGCTCGCCGCGAAGAAGCCCGAGCTTCGCGCGTCGTCCACTCAGCAGACGTGCGGCGAACGCATCCGGAAATGCAGCGACGACTTCGGTCGCCATCGCAACCGCCTGCTCGACATCGTCCGACAACAGCGGCACGAGCGTGTCGGCGAAGCGCGCGAGGTTCCAGCGCGCGATGTCCGGCTGGTTGGCGAAGGCATAGCGACCCTGCTCGTCGATCGAGCTGAACACCGCGCGGGGGTCGTACGCCTCCATGAAGGCGCACGGCCCGTAGTCGATGGTCTCGCCGGAGATCGCCATGTTGTCGGTGTTCATCACGCCGTGAATGAAGCCGACGTTCATCCACTGCGCGATCAGCGCTGCCTGGCGCTCGGTCACGTTGCGCAGGAACGCAATGAAGCGCGTCGGTGTGCCGCGAAGCCCGGCATCGTGACGGGCGATGGTGTATTCGGCCAGCCGGCGAACGCCGTCCAGGTCGCGACGCGCGGCGTAGTACTGAAACGTTCCGACCCGGATGTGGCTCGCCGCGACGCGCGTGAGGACCGCGCCGGGCAGGACCGTTTCGCGATACACCGGCTCGCCTGTCGCAGCGACCGCCAGGCCGCGCGTCGTGGGAATCCCGAGTGCATGCATGCACTCGCTCACCAGCACCTCTCTGAGCATGGGACCGACGGCCGCCTTGCCGTCCGCTCCGCGCGCGAATCGCGTGCGGCCCGAGCCCTTGAGCGCGATGTCGCGACGACGTCCTCCTCGATCGATCACCTCGCCCAGGAGCAGCGCGCGTCCGTCGCCGAGTTGCGGTGAGAACCAGCCGAACTGGTGGCCTGCGTACGCCTGGGCCAGCGGGTCGGCGCCCTGCGGAACGAGGTTTCCCGCAAAAACCGCGGCCAGCGTTTCATCGGCGAGCGACGACAGGTCGAGGCCCAGCTCTTCGGCGAGGCCGCGGTCGAGGTACAACAGGCGCGGTGCCGGGACCGGCGTGGGTTGCTGCCGAACGTAGAACCCGGGCAGCTCGCGCGCATAGGAATTGTCGAATCGAAACGCGACGGTGTCGGCGACCGGCTCGTGAATGGCGTCCATGGCCAAGTTTGCCACACGCTCCGACGGCCGGCCGTCTAGCCGCACGCGAAGAACGTGACGTAGCGCCGGTGGATGCCGAGCCCCATGTAGCGGATGCGTGGATCGAGAAGGTTGCGATCGTGAACCGGTGAATTGCGCCACGCTTCGAACTCGTCGCGCGCGGTGCCGTAGCCCGCGCCGACGTTCTCGACGCAATGCGGCGCATGCGTCTTCGCGAGACGCTCCTTGAAGCCGTCGTGCGAGAGTCGATCCTCGCGGGCCATCGCCGCCGCATGCGCCTGCGCCAGGTCCGAGAGCGACGGCGCCGGGCTGAGCGCCGGCAGGCTGTGCTGCGCGCGATAGTCGTTGATCAACCTGGCGAGGTCCGCGGTGTAACCGGCATTGTCATGCTCGGCCGCCACGGCGAGCTTGCCGGCACCGATGAGCGTGACCGCGGCGAGGGCAGCGAAGACGCGCACGGGGTGCAACGGTCGATCGGCGCTCGGGCGCGTTGTCATGTGTCGAGCTACGCCGGGCCGAGCAGATAGGCTTTGCTGTCGGCGAAGAAGCTCGGCTGCGCGTCCGAGCGTACCGCCGTGCCGACGCCTTCCGCGGTGAGGACCTCGAGAAGCAGCGCGCTCGGTACGCTGCCGTCGATGATGTGGACCGAGCGCACGCCTTCGCGGACGGCAGCCACCGCTGCCGCGAGACGCGGCACCATGCCGCCCTGCACGACGCCGTCTTGCAGGAGCTCGTCCGCATCGGAGGCCTTGAGGATCGGGACGAGCTCGCCGTCGCGGCCCAGCACGCCGGCGATGTTCGTCATGAGGACGAGCTTCTCCGCCTTCAGCGCGCGGGCGAGGCTTCCGGCCAGGCGATCGGAATTGATGTGGTACGCCGTGTTGTCGGTCGATACGCCGATCGGCATCACGACCGGCACGAAATCGCGCGCGAGCAGGAGCTCGATCAACGCCGTGTCGATGCTCTCGACGTCACCGACGAACCCGAGATCGGGCGCGTGCGGATCGTCCGCAGGCGTGCCGATCGGACACGCACGAATGAATCGCCCGTCCTGCCCATCGAGGCCCACCGCGCGGCCGCCTTCGCGATTGATGCGCGAGGTGAGCTCCTGGTTGAGCTCGCTCAGCGCCATCTCGACGAGCGTGAGCGTCCGCTCGTCGGTGATGCGATGTCCGCGATAGCGCCGCGTTTCCAGGCCCATCCTGCCCATGAGCTCGTCGATGCCCCAGCCGCCGCCGTGCACGACGACGATCTTCATTCCGACGAGGCGAAGCAGGGCGACGTCCCGTGCGAATCCCGCCCTGAGCGCCGGGTCGGCCATCGCCTGGCCGCCGAAGCGAACGACGATGGTCTTGCCGTGAAACGCGCGAAGGTATGGAAGCGCTTCGGCCAGGACGGCGGCTTTGCTGGAAACTGTCATGCGTTCACGACGCCGGCGAGCACATGCTGACTCCGTTGTCGCCGTAACCTTCCGGGATCCAGCCTTGCGACAGCATTCGCGCGCGCACCGCGAGGCTCGTCGTGTAGCGATGGGCCGGCGCGCCGCCCTTGCCGTTGTTGTAGAGCCGATAGATGGGCTGGCTGCCCGTGGGGCAATCGCCCGCGGCGTCCGGGACGGGCACTGCCATGACGTCGCCTTCGAGCTGCCAGTCGCCGCTTTGCCTGACGATCGTGCATTCGCCTGCATCGGCGCTGTAGAAATGCGAGCTCTCGGGTCCGAAGGCGGTGCCAAAGAAGTGGCACACGCGTGCCGTGTCGGGAAGCGCATTGGCGTAGACGTCGAACGTCTCGCCGGTGCGCGCCCAACCGGGGAACCTGCCGCCATCGAGCGCCGCAATCTCCTCGGGAATCGCGGTGATGAAGTAGTGATCGAACGCCGCATGGTAATACTCGACCGCGAGCGCCTTGGCGGGCGCCGCCGGCGGTGGCGCCGGATCGAGCAGGAACGCCTGGCAGACCAGCGTGCGGCTGCAGCCGTTGGCCACGATCTGGCCGTTGTCGTTGATGCCGTTGGCGACGGAAAGCAGCGTTCCCGCGAGACCGGACACCAGTCCGTTCAGGTCGTACATCTTGCCGTCGGCGTAGAGGAACGCGTGGTTCTGGCCATCGGGGGCGACCGACGCGCCGACGACCCGTCCCTTCGAGTCGATGGCGAACGGAAACGTGTCGCCACCCAGCGTGCCGATATCGTGCATCACGCCATTGGACCAATCGAACGCGTGTTGTTCCTGGTAGCCGTTCGCGGACGTCTGTCCCGCGATCTGGCCGGCATCGTTGATCGCGAAGCCGTCGCTGTTGCAGCCGCCTGCGAGCGTCCCCAGGTCGCTCATGTGCCCGTTCGAGTAGCGGAACGCGTGGGGCAGTGGACTGCCGCAGTTTCCCCTCGGCGTCACGTCGGCCGTGCCCGTGATCTGCCCGCTCGCGTTGATGGCGCGCGCAGTGGCGCCTTCGGCACCCAGCGTGCCGAGGTCGGTCATGCGGCCGTTCGCGTACAGGAAGGCGTGCTGCATGACGCTCCCGGCAACCGACGACGCGCCCACGACCTCTCCCCTTGCATTGATTCCCCACGCGTCGCCGTCGGCGCCACCCAGGGTGCCGAGGTCGTGGAGAGCGCCGTTGTCGAAGAGCACCGGGCGTCGCTCGAGCTTGCCCGCCACCAGGGCGGCCGAAAAGCCCGCGACCTGGCCGCTGTCGTTGATCGCGGTCCCCGCGCTGAAAGGACCGCCGAGCGTGCCGAGGTCGCGCATGACGCCGGCGCCGTACAGGAACGCATGCCATTCGGTCGAGGGATTCGGCTTGGTCGGCGTCGCCCTCTCCAGGTACGAATACCCGGTCACCTGACCCGACGCATTGATCGCGTTGGCGTAGCTGCCGTTGCCGCCGAGCGTGCCGAGCGCGGTCGCCGAGTAGCTCGGTGCCGCAGCGATGCTTCCGCTCACCAGGAGGGCGGCCAGTGCGCTCCACGCGATGGCGATCTTCCGTCTCATGCTTTTCCTTGCGGTCGAAGCCCTGCGCAATGCTACCCGGTGCGGCGCAACCGCCGAGCCGCCGATCGCATCGTACAATCGCGCGCACGGCCCATCCGCGTCGGTGCATCGTGCGCCGGGCGACGCGCTCGATCATACCGTCCTCGCACATGAGCACGAGCGCACAGTCCCTTCATCATCACTTGCGAAGAATGGGTGGGCGCGACCCGCAGGAGGAGCATCGCGCATCGACTCCGCTCGAGCTGCTGTTCGACCTCACCTTCGCGACGAGCTTCAGCCTCGCTGCTGCAGAGGTTGCGCACATGGTGGCGCAAGGGCATTACGGCGCGGCGTCGTTCGGCTTCGGCTTCGCGAGCTTCGCCATTTGCTGGGCCTGGATCAATTTCTCCTGGTTCGCTTCGGCATACGACACGGACGACTGGATCTTCCGCGTCGCCACGATGGTGCAGATGATCGGCGTGCTGGTGCTCGCGATCGGCCTTCCGCGCATGTTCGCGTCGATCGAGCATGGCGCGCACGTCGACAATTCCGTGATGGTGCTGGGCTACGTCGTGATGCGCGTCGCCCTGGTGTTCCAGTGGCTGCGCGCGGCGCGGCAGGATCCGCGTCGTCGACGCGCGTGCGTGGCGTACGCCATCGCCGTGTCGACCGCGCAGGTCGGCTGGATCGTGCAGATCCTCGGCGATTTCTCGCTGGCTGCGACGATCCTCATGGGCTTCGTGCTGATCATCATGGAGCTGGCCGGGCCGGTCCTCGCGGAGCGAATGGACGGCGGCACGCCGTGGAACGCCCATCACATCGTGGATCGCAACGCCGCGTTCGCCATCATCGCGCTCGGCGAGGGCGTCGTCGGCACGGTTGCGACGCTCTCGGCGGTGGTCGAGGAGCAGGGCTGGAGTCTCGACGCCGCGCTGGTGTCGCTCGCCGGCGTCGGCCTCACGTTCGGCATCTGGTGGGTATATTTCATGCTGCCGTCCGCGCGGGTGCTCCACGTGCACCGCGACCGGTCCTTCGTGTGGGGTTACGGGCAGATGCTGATCGTGACCGCGATCGTGGCCACGGGCGCCGGCCTGCACGTCGCCGCGTATTTCATCGGCCACGAGGCAGGGATCGGCTCCGTCGCCACGCTGCTCGCTACCGCCGTGCCCGTCGCCGTGTTCCTCGGAGGCATGTACGCGCTGTACGCTTACCTCGTCCAAGCGTTCGATCCCTTTCACGTCGCCTTGCTGCTCGCAACGGCCGCAGTCATGGCGCTGGCGATCGTCCTGGCGAACTTCGGCGTCGACATGGCCGTGTGCCTCACCGTGCTCTCGCTCGCGCCGGCCGTGACCGTGGTCGGATACGAGACTCGCGGGCATCGGCATCAGGCCGAGGCGCTCGGGCTCATGGAGGCACGCGACGCGCATCGCTGATGTGCCGGGCGCGCGCACGCCCGGTCAATGCGACAGCACCCGGCCGAGAAACGCGCGAAGCCGCTGGCTCTGCGGGCGGTCGAAGAAATCGTCGGGCTCGGCGCGCTCGATGATCTGGCCCTGGTCCATGAACACGACGTGATCGGCCACGCGCCGCGCGAAGCCCATCTCGTGCGTGACGACCACCATCGTCATGCCGTCGGCTGCGAGCGCCTCCATGGTCTGCAGCACCTCGTTCACCATTTCCGGATCGAGCGACGCGGTCGGCTCGTCGAACAGCACGACCTGCGGCTCCATGCAAAGCGCGCGCGCGATCGCGACGCGCTGTTGCTGTCCGCCCGACAGCTGCGCCGGATGGCGTGCGGCAAAGTCGGCGAGCCCCACGCGCGCGAGATAGCGGTGCGCACGCTCGTCGGCGTCGCGCCGATTCACCGCGAGCCCCCACACCGGGCCCACCGTGAGGTTCTGCAGAACGGTCATGTGCGGGAAGAGGTTGAACTGCTGGAACACCATGCCCACGCGGCGATTGACCGCAAGGCGAGCCGCCCGGGTGATCTCGTCGGGCACGATGTCGAAGCCGCACACGCGCAACCGTCCCTCCTGGAAAGGCTCGAGCAGGTTGATCGTTCGCACGAGCGTCGACTTGCCGGAGCCCGACGGGCCGCAGACGACCACCTTTTCGCCCGAACGTACGTCGAGGTCCACCTCGCGCAGCGCGTGATACGCGCCGTACCACTTGTTCACGCCGAGCATTCGGACCGCGCTCTCCTGCGGCGACCGGGACGCCGCGTGCTGCGTCATCGCCGCGCCTCCAGCCGGCGGCTGTACCGCGACAGGCCGTAGCACACGGCGAGGTACACCATGGCGAGAAAGACCTGGCCCGACGTCAGGATGTTCGCGTCGCCCATCCACTCCGGCGACTTGGCGCCGTTCTCCACGGCTCCGAGCAGATCGTTGACGCCGATCACCGAAAGCAGCGTCGTTTCCTTGATCACGGCGATCATGATGTTCACGAGCGCGGGCACGACCGCCGTGATCGCCTGCGGCAACACGACGAGGCGCAATGCGGCGAAGTCGCTCAAGCCCACCGTCGTCGCGGCCTCGAGCTGCCCGTGACCGACGGTCTGCAGGCCGCCGCGGAACACCTCGGCTGCGAGCGCGGCGTTGAACAATGCGAATGCGCCGAGCGCGCGCGCGAAGAGATCGACGTTCCAGCCGCTCGGAAGCAGCAGCGGCAGCAGCGTCGCCGCGATGAACAGCACGACGAGCAGTGGCACGCTGCGCATCGTCTCGACGAAGGCGGCGCTCAGCGTGCACACGATCGGCAGGCGAGAGCGCCGGCCGAGCGCAAGCAGCAGGCCCAGCGGCAGCGCGGTGGCGAACGTCGCGAGCGTGGCGACGAGGGTCAGCAGCAATCCGCCCCAGCGCGTGGGCGGCACGACCGACAAAGGTCCGCCGCCGAACAGGATCAGGAAGAGCACGACGGGCAGCAGCACGAAGCCCCACAACGCCCGCGCGGTGGCAGGGCCGGGCGGCCGCCGTGTCAGCCAGATCCAATAGGCGATGAACGTCGCGAATACGAGCCATGCGCGCCAGAGCTGATCCGCTGGATATCCGCCCACGAGCCAGGGCCGCCAGCGCGCGGCGAGGAAGGCCCAGCACGCGCCGCCGTCGGGAGGACATGCGTCGCTCGTCGAGCCGCTCCAGTGCGCATCCAGGATCGCCCATTGCACGAAGCGCCAGGCGAGCCAGGCGATCGCCGCGACGAGCAGCATGGACAGCAGGCTCATCGGCGGCGTCGGGAACAACAGGCGCTGCCAGCGCGCGTGTAACGGCAGGCCCACGACCGGCGCGCACCTCGGCTCGATCATCCTGTCGCGCACGGTGGCCATGTCAGGCCCGCTTCATCGTGCGGCGGTTGGCCACGTTGAGCGCCACGGCGATCGACAGGTTGATGGCTGCGTAGAGAAGGACCACCAGCGTCATCGCCTCGAGCGCCTGGCTGGTCTGGCTCAGGATCGTGCCGCCGACGATCTGCATGATGTCCGGATAGCCGATCGCGGCGCCGAGCGACGACGCTTTCGCGAGCGTCTGGTATTGGCCGGCCGCCGGCGGCAACGCGAGGCGCAGCGCCTGCGGCAGGATGACGAGGACCGCCGCGCGCGTCGGTGTCAGGCCGAGCGTCGTGGCCGCTTCGACCTGACCGCGCGGGACCGAAAGAATGCCCGCCCGAAAGATCTCCGCCAAAAACGCGCTGTTGTAGATCGCGAGCCCGAGGGTGAGGGCGACGAGCTCGGGCAACAACGCAACGCCGCCCTCGACGTTGAAGCCTTCGGCGTGCGGCCATTCGAGCCCGATGCCGCCGCTCACGTGCAGGCGAGGAAGAAAGAGCCCGCGGTTGTTGAGCAGCACGCCGCCGAGGTGGAAGCTGTCGGCCACGGGCGGCAGCAGCGCCAGCACGGAGAAATACCAGAAGAAGATCTGGAGGAGCAGGGGAATGTTGCGAAACGTCTCGACGTAGAGCGCCGAGGCGCCGCGCACGAGCGGGTGCGCGGCCAGCCGGCCGAAGGCGACCATCAACGCGAGGAACGTGCTGAGCAGCGAAGCGAGCGCAACCACGAGCAGGGTGTTGAGCGTCGCGACGACGACGGCGCGCCCGTAGCTCGCGCCCGCACCGAAGGGTATGAGCGACTGGGCGATCTCGAAGCCGGCATGCGCGTCGAGAAAGCGAAAGCCGCTTGCAATGCGCAGCCGCGCGACGTTGTCGATGAAGTTGGATGCGCCGGCGAATGCGAGCCACGCCACGCCGGCGAGCAGCGCCGCCTGACCGACGTAGCCCGGCAGCCGCTCGCGAAGGACGGCGCCGCGGAGCTTCACGACACTTAAGGCGCTATCGCACCGGCACCGACATCATCAGGCCGCCGTTCGCGACCAGCGCGTTGCGGCCGCGCTCGAGCCGCAGGGGCGTCCTGGGGCCGACATGGCGGTCCCAGATCTCGCCGTAGTTGCCCACGGCCTTGATCGCCTTGTACGCGTAATCGTTCTCGAGCCCCATCTGCTTGCCCATGTCACCGGTAGTGCCCAGCAGGCGCTGCACGTCCGGTACCTGGGAGCTGCGCATCTCATCGACGTTCGCTTGCGTGATCCCGAGCTCCTCGGCGGCCACCAGCGCGTTGAGGGTGAAGCGCACGACGTCCTCCCAGCGCGGCTGCCCCTGCGCGACGATCGGACCGATCGGCTCGTTGGACACGGTTTCGGGCAGCACCTTGAAGTCGTTCTGGTTCGGCAGCTTGGCGAGCCGCGCGGCCAGCCCCGAGCGGTCGTTGATCGCGGCATCGCAACGACCTCCGACGAACGCGTCCCAGGCCTGTTCCTGCGAAGCGAACGTGACGATCTTGTACTTCATCTTGTGCGCGCGGAAGTAGTCGGCCACGATCAGCTCGGAGGTGCTGCCCTGCGCGGTGCAGATGGTCGCGTTGTTCAGGTCCGCGAGCTTGTTCGCGCGCGACTTCTTCGTGACGGCGAACCCCTGGCCATCGTAGAACATGACCTTGGCGAACTTCAGGCCGCCGACGTCGCGGCTCTGCGTCCACGTGAAGCGATGCGTCAGCACGTCGACGGCGCCGCCGGGCAATCCCGCGAATGCCGTCTTCAGGTCCATCGGCACGAGCTGGATCCTGGTGTCGTCTCCTAGCGTGGCCGCGGCAATCGCCTTGCACAGGTCGACGTCGAAACCGCTGCGCTTGCCGCTGTTGTCCTCGGCGGAGAAGCCCGGGGCGGCCAGGGTGACGCCGCACTTCAGCGTGCCGCGCGCCTTGACGTCGTCCAGCACGTCGGCGCGGGCGGGCGCGGTCACCGCGCCAAGGGCGGCAATCGCCACCAACGTCCTGAACGAGATGCGCGCGCATCTGACGCGAATCGAAGTCATCGAGCCTCCGCCGATTGGGATCGTGGGTTGCTGCGCCCGGTATATTAAGTTCGCCCGGGCAAAATGCCTATCCGGGCACGGCCGTCGGCGGCCGGTGCGCTGTCGCAAGCGTCACCGTATCTCTTTCCAATTGCGTGCGGCGTAACCCTGCGCATCCACCGCCATCACGACCTTTCCCGCGACCGCGCGGCGCCCGTTGCAGGACCACTCATAGATGGTGGCGTGTCCGGTGGCCGACATGGGAATGCTCGAGGACCCCGGATTGTCGCGACACCACGTGGTTGCTCCCGGCAGCGTGCGCCGCGTATCGGCCTTGAAGCAGTTCAGGTTCGCACCGACGAAGCACGCCAGCAGCTTGTCGCCGGCGCAGCGCACGAAGGCTCCGTTGCGCGCAGTGGCCTCGTCGATCTCGAACGCCTCGGCAACGGACGCGACCAGATCGGCGGGGACCTTCACCGGGCTCGCATGGTCGGGGTTCGCGCAAAAGGCGTGCTGATGCGACGCCGCTCGAGCCGGCGTTACCGCGGCCGCCGCGACGATGAACGCGACGGCGGCGGCGTGAATCGCGATCTGTGCCATGGGTCCGTCGGACGGTCAGCCGTCGAACGCGGACAGCAGCTCGTCCCAATGACTCGAGGTCATCGCGTCGAGCCAGTCGTTGTGACCGGCGTTCGGCAACTGCACGAGTCGGGCGACTCCGAGGGCCTTCGCGAGCGCAAGGCCGCCCGCCGCCCCGACGATCTCGTCGCGGCCGGCGACGAGCACCGCGATCGGCTTGCGAAACGAGCGCAGCGCGGCGATCGAATCCATCGGATGCTTCAAAAAGAGGCTCGTGGGCAGCCAGGGGTAGTGCATGCGCGCGAGCGTGCGCAGCGAATCCCACGGCGTGACGAGCACGAGCCCCTTGAGCGTCGCCTCGTGTTGTGTCCCGAGTTGGGCGACGACGCCAGCGCCGAGCGATTCACCGACGAGAAGGAGCTGGCCGGGCCACGCGTGCAACGCCTCGGTTACCGCGCGATCGGCAAGGCCGAGGACGCCTTCGACGCTGCTCTCGCCGGCATGCGGCCCGTAGCCGGGATACTCGACGAGCACCACCCGATAGCCGCGCGCGAGAAGCGGCGGCAGGTAATACAGGCGGTCCCCCGCCCAGCCGGCATTGCCATGAAACAGGAGCGCGGTGCCCCGCGACGGCGCGCGCGACATGGGCTCCGCCACCAGGCCCCAATGCTGTCCGCCGACGTGCCACTCGCGCAGTTCGGCGCCGTACTGGTCGCGAGCATGGTCGATCGCCTCGCGCACTTCGGCGGAGCCGACGCGCGTGGGATAGAACATCAGCCAATCCTGCACGCTTCGAGCGTCGGCCATCGAGGGCATTGCCATCAGCGCGACGATGAACAGAATCCTGATGAAAGCCGCCACAAGTGATCCTCGTCGCCGCCCAAGTGAAGGTGAGCGCGGCTTCTCCGGTTCGGCAACGGCTTCGACGGTGACGCGACGCATCGAGCAGCCGACCGGGTGAAGAACATGTGGAGCTCAGCGTACACCAACCCGCGCGGCCCGAAACGGAGTGTCATCTCGTCGATGGACACGGCTCGCAGAAAAGTCGGCCCGCTTGCGGCCGCACGGCGCGCGAATCAAAATCGCGCGTGCCCCGTCTCCTGCCTGCGATCGCGCGGGACCGGACGTCGGCACATCAACCGTCGGAGGCTACATGGTCAGCGACCCAACCGGCTTTCAAGCATGGTCACCACGCGTCTTGAGCATATTGCGGATCGTGACGGCGCTGCTGTTCCTGATGCACGGAACCGCGAAGCTCTTTCACGTTCCCCATCAAGCCATGTTCGACAACGTTCAGCTCATGTCGCTCCTCGGAATTCAGGGGATCATCGAGGTCGTGGGGGGCGTGCTGCTCCTGATCGGTCTATTCACGCGACCGGTGGCTTTCATCCTGTCGGGCGACATGGCGGTCGCATACTTCATGGCGCATTGGCCGAAGGGCTGGCTGCCGCTTCTCAACGGCGGCGACCTCGCCGTGATGTTCTGCTTCGTGTTCCTCTATCTTTTCGTTGCAGGCGCCGGACCCTGGAGCCTCGATTCGCGGATGCGCGCCAGCGTATAGCGCGTCGACGCCGCTGCGTTGATCGAGCGCGCTGTCGATCGCTCGGCTCGGCGAGCCGCGAAACGCGAGCCGCGCCGCCGGCGTTGGACGGCCACGCGCCCCGCGAGCGGGCCACCGGGCCGAGACCGGGTTGTCCCAAAGGACACTTTTCACTTGCGTGCCCACGACAGAGAATGCCTCGGTTTGACCGCATTCGCTGCAACGAGCGAAGCGCGATGACACGTCAGTTGCGGTGGCGCGGACGAGCAGGGTGAGTGCGTCGATGCGAGCGCGCGATATCGTGCCGACGCCCAGCCCACGCTCACCGCGCCGATGTTCGCCGAGCAGGTTCGGCAACGATCAACCGAGGGAGGCGTCATGGCGCAAGTCAAGGGATTCAGCCCGGCGATCAGCGGGCAGCAGCCTCGAGATCCAAGTGCAAATCCCGTCCCGGTCGGTGTGTGGGGCGATTCCAACATTGGCGGCGGTGTCTTCGGCACGAGCGGAGTGTTGCCGCCGGGCTCCACCATTCCGATCGATCCACCGGCCGGTGTCGAAGGACATGGCGTGGACGGGCCGGGCGTGGTCGGCCGCAGCATCAACGACAGCGGCGTGGTCGGCGAGGGGCTCGGTTCGCCGGGCATGCTCGCGCGCAGCGTCAACTCGTCCGGCCTGCTCGGCGTCACGTTCAGTGCCGACGACGGCTCCCACGGCGTCTTCGGCTCTTCGACGACCGGCGGCAACGGCGTTACCGGTTTCGTCGGCAGCGCGACTGGCGCCATCGGCAGTAGCGTTCGCGGCATCGGCGTGCACGGCACGACCGGAACCGGCGACGCGGGCGTGCTCGGCGAAACGTTCGGTGACGGGAGCGGCAGCGGTGCGGGCCCGGCGGTGCACGGTCGAAGCGACGAGGGAGTCGGCGTGAGCGGCGTGAGCGGATCGACCGACGCCACGCGAGGTCTCACCTTCGGCAACGGCTACGGCCATTCCTCGCTGCATTTTTCCGCGCAGCCAGGCGGCGGGGTGCTGGGCGTGAGCGTGCTGGGCAACGGCGTCGAGGGGTTCACTTTCGCCTCGCTTCGCGACAACCCCGACGTCGCCGCGGTGCGTGGCCAGAGTGCCAACGGGTTTGCAGGGCTCTTCGTCGGCAGCGTTCGCGTTACCGGGTTCCTGCAGAAGGCCGGTGGCGGATTCACCGTCGACCATCCGATCGATCCGAAGAACAAGTACCTCTCGCACTCGTTCGTCGAATCCCCGGAGATGTTGAACGTGTACAGCGGCACGGTCACCACCGGCCGCGACGGCATCGCCCGGGTTCGGCTGCCCGCTTACTTCGAGGCCCTCAACCGCGATTTCCGCTACCAGCTGACGGTGATCGGCGCATTCGCCCGCGCGATGGTGGCCGAGGAGATCAAGGACAACGCCTTCGTCATCCGCACCGACCCCGGCAGAGTGAAAGTGTGCTGGCAGGTCACCGGAGTCCGCAAGGATGCGTGGGCCGAGGCGAACCGCATCGCGGTCGAGGAGGCCAAGCCGAAGACGGAGCGCGGCCGATACTTGCACCCCGAGCTCTTCGGGAAAGGCGCACGCGCCGCCCATTCGATGCCCGCCACGCGGGTGTCCGACGCGCTGCCGGAAAAGATGCGTGGCCGGGCGGAGAAGACGCTGTCCGACCTGGCCGGCGGACGTGCGCTCGGCAAGGATCTGCGCGCGGTCCTCGACCAAGCCAGGGGGTCGTTTGGCGAGCAAGCGGCAGCCGGTCGAGCGCGTCTGCGAGACGACTGGAATGACGTTCAGGAACGGCTCAAGGCCATGCCGGCGATGCGCCTGCAGTCGCGCAAGCAGAAACGTTAGCGGAGTGACGCCACCGCGATGACGGTGAAATCGTCCACCATTCGGCGAGTTCGAATCGCCGAAACGGGGGTTGTACGCGCTGGAACGTCGAGCGCCGGCGCTACTTCAGGAATCCGCTCGTCCGGGTCGTCGCGGAGCTCAGCCGGTCGTTCTCGGGATCGTCGAGCGCGAGCACGCGACGTTGCAACGGCGTCAGCGCCGCCATCGTTTGCGCGCGCAGCAGCGCCTTCTGGTACTGCTGCTGCGGCTTGTCGTCTCGCGTATAGAACGCATGCAAGGCACGGCGGCATCGATCGGTGCGGTTCGCCGTTCCGCCGTGCCACATGTGAGCGTTCATGATGACCACCGTTCCAGCCTTGCCGGTGACGAGCGCTTCGCCGTGCATCGAGCCCGCGTTGCCGGCCTCGGGCAAGCGGCGCCACGTGTGCGAGCCGGGAATCATCCGCGTGGCGCCGTTCTCCTCGGTGAAGTCGTCGAGCATCCACACCGAATTGCACACCCAGTAACCACGCTCGTCGGCAATCGCACCGGCGTCGGCATGCCAGGGCTGCGATTCACCGTTGTGCGGATTGGTCGAACGGGCGTTGAGGCTGCTCAACTTGTAGCCCGACCCGATGACATGCTCGATGCAGTCGAGGATCCTCGGCATGGAGACGAGCTCGGCGAAGACCGCGCCCTTGTCGATCAGATTGGCCAGCCGCCGAGTGCCGGGCTCGTAGCGAAACTCGGATCCCGCGTCGTCGCCTTCCTCCGCCCACAGCGTCTCGACCCGGTTGCGCAGCTCGTCGAGCAGCGGCCGCTGAATGAAATTCGGCAGGACGAAATAGCCGAGCTCGTCGAGCTGTCGTTTCTCGGATTGCGTGAGCATGACGCGAGGAGTTTACCAAGGCGCGCCGATCAGCTCGCGATGGTGAGAACGGCCTTGCCGCTGATATCGCGCCGCCGTAGCGCCTCCAGGGCTCGGCCCACGTCGTGCCATGGCAAAGTCAAAGCCACCCGCGCTTCGAGCCGGCCGGCCGCGAGCAGCCCGAGCAGGGAAGCGAGGTCCGCATCGATGCCTGGACCGGAGGCGTAGTAGGCGAACGTCTGAAGTCGCGCACCCTCGCGACCTGGAACGAACTGGCGGAACCCGACCGATGTGAGCTCGCCGCTGCTCGATCCGAACATGACGATCGTCCCTCCGGGAGCCACACGTTCGATGGCACGTGCGAGGCTTTCGCCGCCGACCGACTCGGCGATCAGTGAGAAGGGTCCTTGAGCCTCTTCGATCGACTCCACGACCTGCGCTGCCCCAAGGCCGCGAAGGTCGGCGGCATGTCGAGCGGCGGCGACCGCGGTTACCGAAGCGCCGTGCTGTCGGGCGATCTGGATCTGCAGACGCCCAACCGCGCCGCTGCCCGCCGTGACCAGGACTCGCTGGCCGATCAGGTCACCACCCAGGCGCAAGGTCCGCAGCGCGGTAATGCCTGCGACTGGAAGCGTGGCCGCGCACACGAAATCGACGCCATCCGCCAGCACGGCCATGCGATCGGTTGGAACGGCAACGCGTTCGGCCCAACCGGCCTCATCTGCCAAGGCCGCAACCCGGGCGCCGACGGCGGGCCCGGAGCCGTCCGTGGCCGCGCGTTCGACGATCCCGGCAACGTCCTGACCGGGTATCCAGCCATTCGGTCGGAGCGCGAGGAGGCGCAGTTCGCCGCGGTTCAACGACGTCGCGTGGGTGGCGATCAACGCCTCGTTTGCGGCAGGACGGGGCTCCTCGAGCTCGGTCAGCCTCAACCCGCCAGCGCTTTCAGGAACGGTTACCAAAGCGAGCACTCGGTCGTACCTCCGGGTCGGTTGGCACAGTGGGAACCAAGACTATCGAAGTTTCCGGTTGATCGATTTGGATATCATCGCAATCGATCACCAAAAGTCGTCAATCGTGAGACGGCCGCTACGCTACCCGTGGGCGAACCTGGATGTCGACGAGGCGACTGAGCCGGCGATTGCCGTGCGCGTCGACGTCGTCGAAGACAAGACGGAGGTGGCCACCCACACGCACCGCAAAGGCCAGCTCGTCTTCGCGCTGGCGGGCGGTGTCACATGTCGCGTACCCATTGGGCTGTGGATGGTCCCGCCTCATTGCGGCGTCTGGATCCCGAGCGGAATGGCGCACAGCAATATGGCGACCGCCAACGCGCACCTCTATTTCGTGTATATCGAGCCGCACGCCGCCGAGCTGCCCGATCGATGCTGCACGTTTTCGATCTCGCCACTGCTGCGCGAAGCGATCATCGAACTGTCGGATTGCGCCTCTGACGATGGCAGGCGCGAGCTGCTGACCAGAGTCTTGCTCGCCGAATTGCCGCGCATGCGCATTCAGCAATTGCATCTCCCGCTCTCCTCCGAGCGGCGCCTGAGGCGAATCGCTGCGGCCTTGGCAGAACATCCCGCTGACCGCAGCACGTTGTCAGAGTGGGCCGACCGCGTCGCACTGAGCGAGAGCAGCCTCGCCCGTCTCGTGGTGAAGGAGACAGGGTTGTCCTTCGGGCGTTGGCGCCATCAACTGCACTTGATCGTCGCATTGCGGGAGCTGGCGTCCGGCGCGACCGTACAGCAGGTTTCGGCCGATCTGGGCTACGAATCGGTCAGTGCCTTCATCACCATGTTCAAGAAGGCGCTCGGGAAGCCGCCAGGTATGTATCTGCGTGATGTCGCGCAACGCGGACCGCAGGTCAAGCGCGTTCCTGCACGCCGCACGTCGCGTTGAACGGCCGACGCGATGTACCGCAACTCATGCGGTCGAGCGGCGCGATCGACATCGATCATCCCTCAGAAAAAGTCGTTCGAGCTGCTCGCTGCGGGTGAGACCTGCTGCGCGCAGGCTGGTGTCGAATGCCGACCCCGGACCGACGAGCGGCGCCACGTCACATTCCAGGAAATACAGCAGGTCGCCGGCGCGTTCGTGAATGAAATCGACTCGTGCCGCCCAGTCGACGCCCAGCGCTGCGGCGATTCGCGCCGCTTCGACACGCACACGGGTCGCGAACGGCTGTTCTGCCAGCGGCTCGATGCGTGGCCGCAGCACGTACTTGCGCGCGAATGTATACAGCGTACCGTCCGGGATACGGATGTGAAGCGGGAAGCCCGCCTCGCCGTTCAGGACGCCGACCGTAATGTCCGCGCCGCGGACATGGCGCTGGACGATGTAGCGTTCGTTACGCTTGCGAGCCGGCACCGGGCCGCGCTCGTAACGTCGTACGCCGATGGAATCCGATCCCCACCGCGGCTTGAGCACCACTGGAAAGTCGATGCGGTCGGCCTCGGTGCCCAGCGCGGTCTCCGGACACGTGAAACCGCCGGCGGCGAGAAGGCGAGTGGCGGCGTACTTGTCATAGCAGCGCTTCATTGCCTCGAAGCCAGGGCCGATGTAGGGCACTCCGGTCGACGACAGCGCCTCCACGGCTTCGAACATGACGGGATCGCACAAGCGCAGGATGTGCCTGCCACCGCGTGACTCGGCAAAGCTGGAGCGCCCAAAGGCAGCGCGCCGCACCGCGTGGCCGTTGCGGCGAAGCTCACAGGCGATTCGGCGGGCTTCACCGCGATGTATCCAGGTCAGTGGATGAAGCCGCCAGGCGTCGTGCAGTACGATGAACATCACCGCGTCATCGACGTTGTCTTCGGGCCCGCACCTGCTCTCTTTGCGGGAACGACGCAAGGCAAGAGAGCAGCGCCTTGAATTTTGCCCTATGCTGCTTGTCTGATCCCGACGCGCGCGACGGAGTCCTGGGTTGAAACGATTCCTTTCACACGTCCTGCTCACTGCCGGACTTCTCTTGCTCGTTCCGCCCGCCTCCGCCGGGGAGCGCATCTATCCTGACGTCTCGGCCGCCAACGCCGACATCGCGGCTGCGCTCGAGAAGGCGGCGACGACGCATCGACGCGTCATCGTCGAATTCGGTGGCGACTGGTGCACCGATTGCAAGGTGCTCGATCTGCGCTTCCGGGAGCCGACGAATGCCGAGCTCCTGCAGCGACACTACGTGGTCGTGCACGTGAACGTCGGCAACAACGGCATCAAGGCGAACTTCGACGTGGCCGAGCGCTATGGCATTCCGCTCCGGAAGGGAGTGCCGGCGCTCGCGGTGGTCGACAGCGACGGCCGGCTGGTCTACAGCCAGAAGGATGGTGAATTCGAATCGATGCGAAGCATGGACCGAGCGTCGGTGACCGATTTCCTCAGGCGATGGGCTCCCGCGCGTTGAGCGCGGAGCCGGGCGATGGAACCGCGCGGTTCGACGAGGTGACACCGACTCGACGCCGGTCCATCAGGCCGGCGGCATTCGTGCGACGAGAAGCGCTACGTCAGCGCTTCGTTTTGCCCGCCGTCGAGGTCGGGGTGCGACGGTTCAGCCGCCATCGTCATCACCGCGAACAACAGCATCCCGATGCTGACCCCGACGCAAGCCGCAACCAGCAGCCACCAGAATGACACCATGACGCCCTCCCACACAGCGATTGCAGTTGGACGAACTCTTCCTTGAGTCGTGGTCTTCTTTGAGCTTGCGGAGGCGGGACCGGCTCAATCCCACGACAGCGCACCTCCGGTCTGGTACTCGATCACCCGCGTCTCGAAGAAGTTCTTTTCCTTCTTCAGGTCGATCATCTCCGCCATCCAGGGGAACGGGTTGTCGGCCTTGTCGAACAGCGGGTCGAGGCCGATCTGCTGGCAGCGGCGATTGGCGATGAAGCGCAGGTACTCCTTGAACATGGGGGCATTCAGCCCCAGCACGCCGCGCGGCATGGTGTCCTCCGCGTAGCGGTACTCGAGCTCGACGCCCTTGCGCATGAGCTCGGCGATCTCCTCGCGAAACTCCGCGGTCCACAGATGCGGGTTCTCGAGCTTGATCGTGTTGACGAGGTCGATGCCGAAGTTGCAGTGCATCGACTCGTCGCGCAGGATGTACTGGTACTGCTCCGAGGCGCCGGTCATCTTGTTCTGGCGGCCCATCGCCAGGATCTGCACGAAGCCGACGTAGAAGAACAGCCCTTCCATGATGCAGCTGAAGACGATCAGGCTCTTCAGGAGCTGCCGGTCGGCCTCGGGCGTGCCGGTCCTGAAGTTCGGGTTGGTCAGAGTGTCGATGAACGGGATCAGGAACTCGTCCTTGTCGCGGATCGACTGCACCTCGTGGTACGCGTTGAAGATCTCGCCTTCGTCGAGGCCGAGGCTCTCGACGATGTACTGGTAGGCGTGCGTGTGGATCGCCTCCTCGAACGCCTGGCGCAGGAGGTACTGCCGGCATTCGGGCGCCGTGATGTGCCGGTACGTGCCCAGCACGATGTTGTTCGCGGCGAGCGAGTCCGCGGTGACGAAGAAGCCCAGGTTGCGCTTGACGATCAGGCGCTCGTCGTCGGTGAGGCCGGCCGGGTTCTTCCACAGCTCGATGTCGCGCTGCATGTTGATCTCTTGCGGCATCCAGTGATTGGCGCAGCCCGCAAGGTATTTCTCCCAGGCCCACTTGTACTTGAACGGCACGAGCTGGTTGACGTCCGCTGCGCCGTTGATGACGCGCTTGTCCTCGAGCCGCACGCGCTTCGCCTGCATCGACTGCTTGTCGACGTCGAGGTCGTGCACCGGCTCGCGCGAGAGGATGCCGCCGGCGATCTGAGCCCGTATCGTGGCAGGGGTCGGTGGCGCGGCCGGCGGCACGATCGGTGCGGGAATGTCGTCGTCGAAGCTCAGCGTCTGCATGCGTATCCTCGTTGGCGGACGTGTCGTCCGTTCAAGCTCTTCTCGGTGATGCCTCAGCGTCCCGGGTTCATCGTGATCGTTGGCGACTCGGCCCCCAGGCCCGGCCGCGCTCGACGCGCATCGGGCGCTCGCCGCGCTGATCCGTGGGACGCTCCTGCGGATCGAGCGTCGGACGCTCGTCGTTGTATTCGTAGAACTCGTCGTGCTCGTCGTCTTCGTAGGTTGCGGTCGCGCGCTCCATGCCGTCTCCCGTTTGGCGAGCGGTCCCTTCTTGCGAGGGCTCCGCTTGCTGCGTGGCTGTCAGTGCATCGAAGTCAGCTTCTCGTAGAGGAACTCCGGCGCAAAATCCTGACCTTCGAGCCAGGCAATCGAAGCCAGACCGTAGTCCAGGTAAAACGTGGCGAAGCGGTCCCGATCACGCAGCGGCTCGAACTCCTCGCCGTGCAGCTCGTCGGCCAGGTCCACGACGCCTTTCTTTCCGTCGTTGAACTCCAGCCATACCTTGTAGTCGTGCAGGTACCGCGCTTCGATCACGTGCCGTGGTGCATGCTCATAGCGGGCCAACGGTGGCCTCCCTTTCGCGAAGTTGAACGAAAGTGCCGGGAACCCGGCCCTGGGAAAATCGGCGCGCGGTTGCAGTCCCGCGCGCCCCCAGTTCAACTCACTGCCGCGGACCCGACATGCAGGTCCTGTCGGTAGGGCTCGTTCCCTCGCGTCCGACGCTACTTCGCGTCCTGTCTGGGCTCGCAAAGGTCTGCCTCACCCGATGGCGCCGCGCGATGTCTCTGGGTCATCGCTGCCGTCGCGCGCACCGGTTCACCGAGTCTCTGGCCGCTTGCGGGTCGCCTCGTCGAGCGTCGTCAGCGGTTCTCACCGTGGCCCTCTCCCCATGGGGAAAGGAGACGAAAAATTCAATCACCCGCGCCGAACCGGCGCGATCCAATCGCTCTCAGTGCGTCCGTCTGCGCATCCGCCATTTCGTCGCGGTTGCACGTCGGGATGTATTGCTTGATCAGCTGGGCCAGGTTGTAGCGGCGCCAGTCCTCGGTCGAGGAGGGCATCGCCACGGACGAAACGAACAGGCCCGAGCGGCCGCGCGGATGCCAGCGCCAGCGCTTGTACGCGACGTGATGCGTGCCGACCGCGGCGCGCATGTTGGCGCTCTCGCCGAAGTAGATCGGCTCGTACGGCGCGGGACGATACTCGTAGTTGGGCACGAGGATGGCGTACAGGCCGGCCGTCGGGAGCAGGGCGTCGGGCCCGAACGCGACCGGATCGGTGAACTGCAGCGTGCCGTAGCTGATCATCGTTGTTGTCCTGTAACGTCATTCCTGTGCAAGCGGACGCGCGTCCTTATTGACATGCCTCGCATGCAGGATCGTCGATCGCGCAGAACTTCGGCGCGGCATCTTCTTCCGCCTTGGGCGCCGGGGCCGCGGCGTGTGCGCCCATCGACGCCATGCCGCCGGACGCGGGCACCGCATTGAGCTCGCCGCCGCGGCCGGTCGACTTCTCGGCCGACGTCGCTGCCAGCGTGCGCAGGTAGTACGTGGTCTTGAGACCGCGCTGCCATGCGAGCTTGTACGTGTCGTCGAGCTTCTTGCCCGACGCGCCGGCCATGTAGATGTTGAGCGACTGGGCCTGGTCGATCCACTTCTGACGGCGCGCGCCCGCTTCGACGATCCATTTCGGCTCGACCTCGAACGCGGTGGCGTAGAGCTCGCGCATCGGCGCCGGCACGCGATCGATCTTGGCGAGGGAGCCGTCGAAGTACTTGAGATCGGCGACCATCACGTCGTCCCACAGGTCGAGCTTCTTCAGCTCCGCCACCAGGTGCTCGTTCACCACGGTGAACTCGCCCGAGAGGTTCGACTTGACGTAGATGTTCTGGTACTCGGGCTCGATCGACGCCGCGACGCCGATGATGTTGGAGATCGTCGCGGTGGGCGCGATGGCGATGCAGTTGCTGTTGCGCATGCCGTGCTCGCGGATGCGCTTGCGCAGCGCCTCCCAGTCCATCGTCGACGATTCGTCGATGTCGACGTAGCCGCCGCGCTCCTCGCGCAGGAGCTTGAGCGTGTCGAGCGGCATGACGCCGCGGTCCCACAGGCTGCCCTTGAAGCTGCCGTAGCGGCCGCGCTCCTCGGCGAGCGCGGTCGACGCCCAGTACGCGTGGTAGCAGACCGCTTCCATCGACGTGTCGGCGAACTGCACCGCGGCGTCCGACGCGTACGGCACGTGCATGAGGTGCAGGCAATCCTGGAATCCCATGATGCCGAGGCCGACCGGCCGGTGCTTCAGGTTGCTGTTGCGCGCCTTGCTGACCGCGTAGTAGTTGATGTCGATCACGTTGTCGAGCATCCGCATCGCGGTGGTGATCGTCCGCTTGAGCTTTTGCTGATCGAGCACCCAGCCGGAATTGCCGGCCGAGTCGGTCCGGACCATGTGCGCGAGCAGGTTCACCGAGCCGAGGTTGCACACCGCGATCTCGGTCTCGCCGGTGTTCAGCGTGATCTCGGTGCACAGGTTGGAGCTGTGCACCACGCCCACGTGCTGCTGCGGCGAGCGCACGTTGCAGGCATCCTTGAACGTGATCCACGGATGCCCCGTCTCGAACAGCATCGAGAGCATCTTTCGCCACAGCTGCAGCGCCGGAATCTTCTTGAAGAGCTTCAGCTCGCCGCGCGCGACCTTGTCCTCGTAGCGCAGATAGGCTTCCTCGAACGCGTGGCCCCAGGCGTCGTGCAGGTCGGGGACGTCGGAGGGCGAGAACAGCGTCCAGTCGCCGCCTTCCACCACGCGCTTCATGAACAGGTCGGGAATCCAGTTCGCCGTGTTCATGTCGTGCGTGCGGCGGCGGTCGTCGCCCGTGTTCTTGCGCAGCTCGAGGAATTCCTCGATGTCGAGGTGCCAGGTTTCGAGGTACGTGCAGACGGCGCCCTTCCGTTTCCCCCCTTGATTGACTGCGACCGCCGTGTCGTTCACCACCTTGAGGAACGGCACCACGCCCTGCGACTTGCCATTCGTGCCCTTGATGTGCGACCCCATGGCACGCACGTTGGTCCAGTCGTTGCCGAGGCCGCCGGCGAACTTGGAGAGCAGCGCGTTTTCCTTGATGGCCTCGTAGATGCCGTCGAGGTCGTCGCTGACCGTCGTCAGGTAGCAGGAGGACAGCTGCGAGCGATGCGTCCCGGAGTTGAAGAGCGTGGGCGTGCTCGACATGAAGTCGAACGTGGAGAGCACGTCGTAGAACTCGACGGCGCGCGCCTCGCGATCCACCTCGTTCAACGCCAGGCCCATCGCGACGCGCATGAAGAAGCACTGCGGCAGCTCGAAGCGGCGGCCGCCGACGTACTGGTCGACGAGGAAATAGCGGTCGTAGAGCGTTTGCAGGCCGAGATAGCCGAACTGCAGGTCGCGCTTGGCGACGAGCGCCTTGCCGAGCTTCTTCAGATCGAACTGCGCGAGCGCCTCGTTGAGGAGCCCGATCTTGATGCCATGCTTGACGAACTGCGGGAAGTAGTCGGCGTACTTCGTCTCCATGTCCGCCTGCGTGGCTTCCTCGCGCATGGCCTCGAAGCGCAGGCTGTCGAGCAGCAGACGTGCGGTCACATACGAGTAGGCGGGATCCTTCTCGATCAGCGTGCGCGCGGAGAGCACCACGCCCTTGCGCACCTCGTCCATGGGCACGCCGTCGTACAGGTCCTTGAGCGTGGCCTTGAGGATGCGATCGGGATCGGCGTCGGGCAGGCCTTCGCACGACGCCTTGACCAGGTTGGTGAGGCGATCGAGATCGAGCGGCTTGCGCACGCCGTTGTCCGTGACGGCGAGGGCGTGCTCGGCTTTCTTCGGCTCGTGCTTCTTCGCCGCCGCGCGCTCCTGCGCGCGCTTTTCGCGATACAGCACGTACGCGCGCGCGACCTCGTGCTCGCCGCCGCGCATGAGCGCGAGCTCGACCTGGTCCTGGATCTCCTCGATGTGAATCGCGCCGCCTTCCGGCTTGCGCTTCATCAGCGCGCCGACCACGAGGTCGGTGAGACGCGCGACCTCGTCGCGAATGCGGGCGCTGGCGGCGCCCTGACCGCCGTTCACGGCGAGGAACGCCTTGGTCATCGCGATGGTGATCTTGGCCGGCTCGAATCCCACGACCGAGCCATTGCGGCGAATGACCTTGTACTGGGCGAAACGCGGGTCCGCGCTGCTTCCGACCGGACTGCCCGCCTCACCCACGATCAGGTCGCGCGGGGGCTGGGACGGCGTGGAAGCGGCGGGGGCGATCTGCATGGGTGGTTCTCCTCGAAATCTCTTCGTCGGACGGGTGCCGCCGGGACTTTTCAGGGGTTTGCCGGGCGCGGCGGCAGCCGCCGAAAGATCGCGGCTTGCCCGGCAGGGGCCTCACCGGGCCAAACCCTGAAAAGCCGCGCCTGGCGCGACTCTTCGGGGCGTGCCCGGCATCTTTTTGTTGTGGGCCAAACCTCTATATGTAGTGCTTCAAGTCCGGGCTCAACACAAAGAATAGTGGGTCCAAACCGGGAGTGCAAGGCTTTTTTCATCCACAGTTTTCGTCCCGATAAACGGTCGAAAAAACACCTCGGTGAGCGGGTTTGCTTGACTTATTCACGCACTTTCCATGACTTATCCACCGGTTCGTCCACCGGCGCGCGCGTGGTCGCGGCAAGGCGCGGAAAGCTCGCGCCCGCGACATGCCGAAAGGGCGTATTGCCCGTCTGGCGCGGGGCCGCCATGCTGTCGCCCCTCATGCGACCGCCGGACCTCGACCGCCGCCGCTTCCTGCAAGGCGCTGCCGCGCTGGGCGCGGCGGCGGCCTTGCCCACGCCGGCGCAGGCAGCGCCGGCGCGCCTCACCGACATCGATCACGTCATCGTGCTGATGAAGGAGAACCGCTCCTTCGACCACTACTTCGGCACGCTCGCGGGCGTGCGCGGCTTCGACGATGCGTCGCCGCTGCGCCTGCGAAGCGGCAGGCCGGTCTTCATGCAGCCCGACCGCGAGCATCCCGACGGCTACGTCCTGCCGTTTCATCTCGACACGCAGCGCACCAGCGCACAGCGTCTGCACGATCTCAATCACAGCTGGGGCGGGCTTCACGGCTGCTTCGACTACGCCGCCATGGACGGTTTCGTGCGCGTGCACCGCTCGATCGACGGCGACGCGGGGCCGCTCACCATGGGTTACCTGACGCGCGCCGATCTGCCGCTGTACTACGCGCTCGCCGACGCGTTCACGATCTGCGACGGCTATCACTGCTCGATGCTGTCGTCGACGCGTCCCAACCGGCTGTTCCTCATGACCGGATCGATCGACGCCGACGCGAAGTTCGGCAAGCCCGCGGTCGACAACAGCGGGCGCGGCTTCGACTGGGAGACGTATCCGGAGCGATTGACGGCTGCCGGCATCACGTGGCGCATCTACCACGACTTCGACGACTACGGCTGCAACGTGGTGAAGTATTTCTCGACGTTCGCCAACGCGCGGCGCCAATCCGAGCTCTACGACGCCGCGCTGCGCAACCGGCCGTTCTACGAGCTGCTGCACGATCTTGCGACCGGCAACATTCCGCAGGTCGTGTGGATCGTGCCGCCATCGACGCAAAGCGAGCATCCCGACTACCTGCCGGCGGCCGGCGAGAATCACACGCGTCGCGTGCTCGAGGCGTTGTGGTCGAATCCGCGCGCGTGGTCGAAGTCGGTGGTGATCCTCGACTACGACGAGAACGACGGCCTGTTCGATCACGTGCTGCCGCCCACGCCGCCGGCCGGAACGCCGGGCGAGTTCGTCAACGGATTGCCCGTGGGCCTGGGCTTTCGCGTGCCGTGCCTCGTGATCTCGCCGTTCTCGCGCGGCGGTTACGTCGTGAGCGACACGCTCGACCACACCTCGACGCTGCGCCTGATCGAAAAGCGCTTCGGCGTCGAAGTGCCCTACTTGAGCCGCTGGCGGCGCGACACCTGCGGCGACTTCACGACCACGCTCGGGCTCGGCAGCGCTTCGCGGGTCGACGTGCCGAAATTGCCTGCGACCGCGCAACGGCTCGCCGACGTCGAGCGCACGGTCGCCGACCTGCCGGCGCCTTCGGTACCGGCCGTGCAGCGGATGCCAACGCAGGAGAAGGGAACGCGGGCGCGAAGAGGCGCCGCTTAGGCGGGCGCGCTCGGCAACGCGAACAGCCGCGACCCTGCGATCGCGATCACCTGGTCATGTGGCGCGAGCGCCACGCGCGCGAGGCCCGTGAAGCGGCCGAACGCGGGCAGGATCGTGCGGCGTGCGCCGACGACGAAGCAGGGCAGGCGCGCCGAATCCTCGCCGGGTCCCGAGAGCCATACGCCGGGGTGCAGATGGCCGCACAACGCATGGCCGCTCGGCGGCATCACGGGGTCGTGACAACCGAGGAAGGGCGGCAGCGCATGCGGCGCGGCAACGCACGCGATGTGCCAGTGTGCCGGTGGATCGCCCGCATGCCGGTCGTGGTTGCCGCGCACCAGGGTGATGTCGAGCGCGGCATGCCGGCTGCGCCACGCGGTGAATGCCGCGTCGAGCGCCGGAACGCGGCCGGCGCGCGCATGGAAGAAGTCGCCGAGGATGACGAGATGCGCGGCGGCGGTGCGCTCGAGCAGCCGGGTGAGGCGCGCGAGATCCGCGGCGGTCGCGCCTCGCGGCAACGGCACGCCGCCGGCTCGAAACGCCGCCGCCTTGCCCAGGTGCACGTCGGCCACGAACAACGTTCGCATGCGCGGCCAGTGCAGCGCGCGCTCGGCGCAGAGCTCCACGGCCTCGCCCGCGACGACCGTCGTCCAGGCCCCTTGCGCCGTCGCGGGTGCTGACGGCGGCTCCAGCGCAAGCCCTGTGTGTGCTGAGGACATCGACACGATTGCCGTGCGTCGGCTACGCACGGCGTTGCGCGTCGTTGAACGCGCGCGCAGAATCGGCGCATTCTAACCGACGCCCACCGACCGAAGGGCGCGTGGCCGTAACGCAAAGGCCGGTCTCCATGCCGCGGTTCGCCGCCAACCTGAGCTTCCTGTTCAACGAGGTGCCGTTCCTCGACCGCTTCGCCGAGGCGGCGCACGCCGGCTTTCGCGCGGTCGAATTCGGCTTCCCGTACGAGTATCAGGCGGGCGACATCGTCGAGCGCCAGCGCAAGCACAAGCTCGACATCGTGCTGTTCAACGCGCCGCCGGGCGACTACAAGCTCGGCGACCGCGGCACGGCGTCGCTGCCCGATCGCGAGCACGAATTCGCCGCGGGCATCGTCACGGCGCTGCGCACGGCGAAGTCGTTCGAATGCCGGCGTCTGCACGTGATGGCGGGGCTGCTGCCCCCGGACGTCGACGCCGACGAGCATCATCGGCGCAGGCGCACGTTCATCCGCAACCTGCGCTTCGCATGCAAGGAAGCCGCCGAGCAGGCGCTGACGATCCTGATCGAGCCGCTCAACCCGCTCGACAACCCGGGCTACTTCCTCACCACGCAGGCGGATGCCCACGCCATCCGCGCGGAAGTCGGTGCGCGCAACCTGAAGGTCCAGATGGACCTCTACCACGCGCAGATCGTGGAAGGGAACCTGGCGAACACGCTGCGCCAGCACATCGCGCACATCGGGCACGTGCAGATCGCGGGCGTGCCCGGCCGCACGGAGCCGGATGTCGGCGAGGTGAACTACTCGTACCTGTTCCGCCTGCTCGACGAGCTCAAGTACGACGGCTACGTCGGATGCGAATACCGGCCTGCGCAGAACACGCGTGCCGGCCTCGCATGGTTCTACCGGCTGCTCGATCGCAGGCCCGCGACGATCGGCTAGCCTTCCTCCGGCCCGCGCACGAGCATCACCGGCACCCGCGCGTTGCGCACGACGCCCTCGGCGTCGCTGCCCATGAGCACGCGAGCGATGCCACGGCGGCCGTGCGTGCCCATCACCAGCAGATCGGCGTCGACGCGCTGCGCCTGCTCGATGATCGCTTCGAACACCGGCCTGCCGCCCGCGTCGGCGAGGATCACGTCCGAACCGACACCGGCAGCATCGGCGCGCGCCTTCGCCTGCTCCGCGATCTGCTGTCCGGCGAGCCTCAGATCGTCGATCACCTGCGGCACGTACGCCGCCATGTCGGGCGCCGCGACGATTGGCGCGCTGTCGAGCACGTGGAGCATGCTGACGCGCGCATCGAGCGCCTGCGCGAGCCGCAAGGCCTCCTCGACACCGCGCTGGGATGCGGCGCTGCCGTCGACGGGCACGAGAATGCGGTGATAGGCCATGGCAGGCTCCTGCGGGCGAGTGCGCGAGAGCGCTAGGGTACGCCGGGCGAAGCCGGCGCGCTCGCCTGCCGTAGACTAGCCTGCATGGCCACGTCCACGTTCTTCAACCTGTACCGCCATGGCTTCGTACGCGTCGCGGTGGCGGTGCCGACGTTGCGCGTCGCGGACCCCGATCACAACGCGAAGCGAACCGTCGAGTCGCTCGAGCAGGCGTGCGAGCGCAAGGCGATCGTCGCGGTCTTCCCGGAGCTCGGGCTCTCCGCGTACACCTGCGACGACCTTTTTCAGCAGCAGGCGCTGCTCGATGCGTGCGAGGTCGCGCTGACGAGCGTGATGGCGGCTTCGCGCGACCTGCCGGTCGTCGCCGCGGTCGGGCTGCCGCTTCTGCTGCACGACCGGATCTACAACTGCGCGGCCATCGTCGAGCGCGGCCGGCTGCTCGGCCTGGTGCCCAAGACGTATCTGCCGAACTATCGCGAGTTCTACGAGCTGCGGCAGTTCGCCTCCGGACGCACGGCGCACTTCGATCGCGTCGACGTGTGCGGCGCGCGCGACGTGCCCTTCGGCAGCGACCTCGTGTTTCGCGCGCGCGCGCAGCCGTCGCTCGCGTTCCATGTCGAGATTTGCGAGGACCTGTGGGTGCCCGTACCGCCGTCCTCGTTCGCGGCCATGGCCGGCGCGACGCTGCTGCTCAATCTGTCCGCGTCGAACATCACCACGGCGAAAGGCGACTACCGGCGCGAGCTGGTGGGGAACCAGTCGGCCCGGTGCCTCGCCGCCTATGCGTACAGCGCGGCCGGCAGCGGCGAGTCGACCACCGACATGGCATGGGACGGCCATGGCCTGATCTACGAAAACGGCAACCGGCTCGCGGAAACCGAGCGCTTCGAGGACGCCTCGCAACTCATCACGGCGGACGTCGACCTCGACCGCCTGGTGCAGGAGCGTGCGCGGCAGACCAGCTTCGGGCAATGCGCCGACGCGCTGGCGCGGCCATTCCGCACGGTCGAGCTGAATGTCGAGCTGCCCCTCGACGATGCATTGCTGCTCGGGCGCAGGTACGAGCGGTTCCCGTACGTGCCTGCCAACCCCGCGACGCGCGAGGAGCGCTGCCGCGAGATCTTCGACATTCAGGTGCAGGGTCTCGCGACCCGCATGCGATTCACCGGCAGCAGCAAGGCGGTCATCGGCGTGAGCGGCGGTCTCGATTCGACCCACGCGCTGCTCGTGTGCGTGCGCGCGATGGAGATGCTCGGTCGTCCGCGCAGCGACATTCTCGCGGTGATGATGCCCGGGTTCGCGACGAGCGAGCGCACGCAGGGCCAGGCCGAGCGTCTCGTCGAGGCGCTCGGGTGCGAGGCGCTGACGATCGACATCCGCCCGAGCTGCGTGCAGATGCTGAAGGACATCGGCCATCCGTATGCCGAGGGCAAGCCCGTGTACGACGTGACGTTCGAGAACGTGCAGGCGGGCGAGCGCACGAGCCATCTTTTCAGGCTGGCCAACCTGCGCCGCGGCCTCGTCATCGGCACGGGGGACCTGAGCGAGTTCGCGCTCGGCTGGTGCACGTACGGCGTCGGCGACCAGATGTCGCACTACGGCGTGAACGCCAGCGTGCCGAAGACCTTGATCCAGCACCTGATTCGCTGGGTCGCCGACAGCGACGCGCTCGGCCCCGGTACCAGCGGGGTGCTGCGGGAAGTGCTCGGCACGACGATCAGCCCCGAGCTCGTGCCGGGGGACGCGTCCGGCCAGCCGGCCCAGAGCTCCGAGTCATTCGTCGGCCCGTACGAGCTGCAGGACTTTCATCTGTACTACACGCTGCGCTTCGGCTATCGACCGTCGAAGGTCGCGTTTCTCGCGTGGACGGCGTGGCACGATGCGGCGGCCGGCACGTGGCCGGGCATCCGCGAGGGCGATCGCCACGCCTACGACATCGCGACCATCAAGCGCTGGCTCGCGGTGTTCCTGCAGCGCTTTTTCCACGATTCGCAATTCAAGCGCAGCGCGATGCCGAATGCGCCGAAGGTCGGCTCCGGTGGGTCGCTGTCGCCGCGCGGCGATTACCGCGCGCCGAGCGATGCCGAGGCGACGGTGTGGCTCGAAGAGCTCGCGCGCGTGCCGGACGTCGAGCCGAAAATGGCATGAAAGTTGATGACACAACGTCGAATCGCAGCGCTATCATCGAAGCGAGGTCGGAGCGAGCCGTGCAAGGACATCCGGCCCGTGCAACAACCGTTTTCTGGAGGGTTTCACGCATGGCGAATCAAACCGGCACAAGCGGCACGCACGCGGACGTGCGCACGCTGTGGGGCTTCAACGGCGACACGCTCGACTATGCCGAGCGCGCCTACCGCTCGTGGCTGCAGGGTGCGGAGTCGGTGCAGGCGAACGCAATGAATTACTGGAGCAACGAGCTGCAGAAGGGCATCGAGGCGATGAACCAGATGGCGAAATGCGAGACTGCCGCCGAAGCCTTCGGCGTCCAGACGCGCTTCGCCACCGAGGCGATGCAGGACTTCTTCGCCGAGAGCCAGAAGGTCATCGACCAGCTCGCGTCGTTCGGCACGTCGCCCTGGGCAGTCACCGCGCTCGGCGCGAGCGGGGAAAAGCACGAGGAAGCCAGTCACAAGCGCTCGACGCCTCATCGGCGCAGCTAGCACCATTCGCCGCAATCAGAGCGCGACGCTCATCCCGCCGTCGATCGTGATCATCTGGCCGGTGATGTAGTCCGCAGCGCGCGAGGCGAGGAACACGGCGAGCCCGGCGATCTCCGCGGGCTCGCCCCATCGGCCGGCGGGCGTGCGCTTCTTCACCCACGCGTCGAACTCGGCGTTGTCGAGTAGTGCGCGATTGAGCTCCGTCGCGAAATAGCCGGGCGCGATGGCGTTCACCTGGATGCCGTATTGCGCGAGCTCGACCGCCATGCCGCGCGTGAGCTGGCGAACGCCGCCTTTCGCGGCGGTGTACGGCACGATGGTCGGCCGCGCGAGCTCGCTCATCAGCGACGCGATGTGGAGGATCTTGCCGCGCCGCGCCGCGATCATGCCCGGCAGCACGGCCCTGGAGACGCGGTAAGGGCCCGTGAGATTCGTCGCCATGATCGCGTCCCAGTCGGCGTCCGGGAATTCGACCATGGGATGGCGCCGCTGGATGCCGGCATTGTTCACGAGGATCGACACGGGGCCGCGTGATTGCGCGATCGCGCCGACGGCGCCTGCGACGCCGTCGGCGTCGGTCACGTCGAACAGCGCCACGTCGGCCTCGAGGCCTTCGTCACGCAGCGCCTTGACCGATTCGGCAACGGCTTCGGCACGACGCGCGTTGAGCCACACTGCCGCGCCGGCACGCGCGAGCCCGCGCGCGATGGCGAAGCCGAGCCCGCGATACGCGCCGGTGACGAGCGCGACGTGACCGCTGAGGTCGAACGGCGTTCCGGTGTAGGACATGAGGCGGCCTCGAATGGACGACGAGGGCAGGGCGTCCACGACTCTACCTCACGCCCGTCCCGCGCGCTGTGCGAAGTGCCCCGAATCGACGTGGGGCATCGCCATGGCGCCTGCCGCGCGGAGCAGGCGCGCACCGGACCAGCGGCGGCGGATGCGACCCAGCAAGGCTCTCGCGGCGATCACACGGAGGTCGCATTCGACCACGAGCAAGCGCGACAGCGTCGCCACCGGAAAGACGTTCTGAACGCCGTGGAGGCTCCTCAGATCGCGAACCAGTGCGCCGATGTCGTTGCCTACGGAGGGATGGGCGAGATGAACGAGAAGGTTCGCATCGCAAATGTTCATTGCAATCTCCATGATGACGATGGGGTGTTGCCGCAAACGCGCGCGCTTTCCTGCACGCACCCCGCAATACCGCGACGCGGTGCCCGCGGTGACATTTGCGCCCGATCCGGGCGCCGGATGTCACCTGTGTCCTGCGCGGGCGTATAGGGAGCATGTGCATGAGGCCGGGGCGCCTGGCGGCGTTCGTCGTTGAAGCGCGGCCGACGGCCGATGCCGCCACGCAATGTCATGGATCGGTCGAGGTCGAGCCGCTGCGCGATTTGATGTCGCGGTATGCGAGGGGCGAAGACGCGGTCTTCGAGCCGCTGTACGGCCTGCTCGCGCCCCGCCTGCGGCGCTTCTGCAGGCGCCTCGCGACGAACGCCGCGGAGGCGGACGACCTGTTCCAGGAGACGTTCCTGCGCGTGCATCGCGCACGCGCGACGTACCTGCACGGTGCCCGGGTCGTGCCGTGGGTGTTCGCCATCGCGCGCTCGGTTCACCAGGACCGCTTGAAGTACTGGCGCAGTCGTCCCGAGCACCTGGGACTGGTCCACGACGTCGCTGAAGACGAGGGCGCGCTGGGCGCCCGCGAGCGGCACGGGCCGGAGGCGCACGCGCTGGCGCATGGAATGCTCAGGGTCGTCACCGCAGCGCTCGACCGGATGTCCGACAAGAACCGCGTGGCGTACGCGCTGGTGCGCGAAGAAGGGCTCAGCGTGAAGGAGGCGGCTGCCGTGCTGGGAACGACCCCTGACGTGGTCAAGCAGCGCGCGCACCGCGCAGCCGGTCACCTCAAGGCTGCCCTGCGGGCGGCGGGATGGAGGGAAAGCAGCGATGAACGATCGAGCGATACCGAGCCAGCCGAGATTTGACGACGACGGGCTCGAGCGGTTGTACCGGCGCATACGCCGGTCCATCGAGACGACGCATGCGTCGAGCGTCGGCACACGAGCGCGATTGGCGATCGGCCTGGTCGCGGCGTCGGTGATCGCGGCCGTCGTGCTCGTCGCCGCTTCCGAGCTCGTCTATCACCGGCTCGCTGCAGGGCTGGATGTCGGAGCGCATGGCAAGCTCGCCTCGATGCTCGTGCTGGCCCTGATCGGTGCGCTCACGCTCGCCGCCACCCTGGTCGCGGTGTGGCGCGGACGCAGCGGCCTGGGCTTCGGCATCATCGCGCTGTGGCTCCTCGTGGCGCTCGCGACGCCCGCGTACCTGCTGCTCGCGCTCGCGACGCCGGCGCACGTGCCCGATCCCGACGTCGCGCTCGTCTGGATCTCGCCATGGGGTACACGCTGCATGCTGATCGCGGGCATCGTCGGCGTGCTGGTGCTCGTGACGTTCGCCGCCGCGTTGCGCCGCGCCGCTCCGGCGGCAAGCAGGCTTCGAGGCGCCGCGCTCGGCGCCGCTGCGGGCACCTGGGCGGGCCTCGTCGTGTTCATGTTCTGTCCCTCGAACGAGCTGCGGCACGTGATCCTCGGCCACGTGTTGCCCATCGCGGCGTTGACGTGCCTCGGGGCCTTGAGCGTGCCTCGGCTGCTTCGGCCCTGAGCCGAAACCGGCGCTTCGCGGCGTGCGGCGGCGAACGCCGCGTGATGCGCCGAGCCGCGCATGAAATGGTGCACGCCACGACGTTGTACTAAGATGGCCGGCGCCCCGCTGCGGGATGCCCGGGGCGTCCACGACGGGAGGAGCCATGACGATGCGTGCGCTTGCAGTGGCGGGCCTGGTCGCGCTCGCCGCCCTGATGGTCGCGCCGGCGACGAGGGCGCAGGAAACGACGCTCGAAGTCTGGAGCCACGAAGCCGACGAGCCCGCCAAGGTCGCGTTCCGGGAGCTCGCTGCGCGCAATCTCGAGAAGAAGCATCCAGGGCTCAAGGTCAAGATCACGTGGTACGAGAAGAACCCGCTGTTCGCGGCGCTGAAGACCGCGTTGCCGGCCGGGAAGGGACCCGACGTGTTCTACCTCGAGCCGGACCAGACCGAATACATCGCCTCGGGCTATATCGTTCCGCTCGACGACCTGGTGAACTGGAACAACATCGAGCCGTGGGCGCGCAAGGTGTGGACGCACGACGGCAAGACGTATGGCATCCCGCAGGAGGCCTACACCGTCGAGCTCTACTACAACAAGGACCTGCTCGCGAAGCTCGGCGTGCAATTGCCGCCGAACGGGCAGCTCACGCAGTCGCAGTTCCTCGACCTCGTGAAGAAGGCTCGCGCCGCCGGCATGACGCCGATCGCGCAGGGCGTGGGCGACCGCCCGTATCCCGGCGGTTACATCACTACCGAAGCTCTGCTGCGCAAGCTCGGTCCCGACGATTACCTGAAGCTGTACACCGGCAAGCTGTCGTGGTCGGATCCCCGCGTGGTCGACGTGCTGAAGTGGGTGAAGACGCTCGTCGATGCAGGCGCCTACCCGAAGAACTTCATGACGCTCAAGCTCGGGGAGTCGCACTACTATTTCTACAGCAAGCCGGGCGCCCTGATGCTGCCCATGGGCAGCTTCTACACTGGCCGGGCGTTCGTGCCGGAGGACAAGGGCGGCCAGCCTGCGAGCTTTCCGCTCGGCATCATGCAGTTCCCCGCGATGGACGGCGGCGCGTGCAATGAATGCAAGACGTCCACGATCGGTGCGAGCTTCGCGATCAATGCGGCGAGCAGGCAGAAGGCGCTCGCGGCGGAGTTCCTGAACACCATGTCGACGCCCGACATGGGCAAGATGTGGATCGAGACGGTGTACCTGCAGACCGGCATCAAGGCCGACGTCAAGCAATTCTCCGGTCCGCACGCCGCGTACTTCACGGAGCTCATGGACCGGCAGAAGGGCTCGAAGTACTTCATCGGCCAGCCGCGCGACATGGCGACCGGCGAGTGCAAGGACGCCTACGGACAGGTGATCAACTCGGGCTTTCCCGGCGGCCTGCTGTCGGTGGACCAGGCGGTCGCCGCAATGAACAAGGCCTGCTACAAGGGCTAGCGGCAACTCGCGATGGCCGGTGCTGCGGGTTGGCTCGGCGTTGCCCGGGCCGATTCCCGAAGCGTGCAGGACGACCCGCGGCGCGGGCGCCTGGGGCTCGTGCTCGCCTTCCTGGCGCCGGCCTTGCTGCTCTATGCAGCCTTCACGATCTATCCGGTCCTGCGCACGTTCTACAACGCCTTCCACGCGATCAAGCCGCAAGGCGTGGTCGAGTTCGTCGGCGCGCGCAACTTCATCGCGCTCGTCACGGCGGACCCGGTGTTCTGGAAGGCGGTCACCAACACGGCGTTCTTCACGATCGTTGCGACGATCATCGACGTCGTCGGGGGGCTGCTGCTCGCGCTCTGCCTGTTCGCGCGCGCACCGCTGGCGCCGGTGCTCCGCGTCGTATGGTTCACGCCCGTGCTGATGTCGTACGTCGTGGTTGGAATCATCTGGGTGTGGATCTTCGACTTCGACTGGGGCCTCGCCAATGCGACGCTGCGCTGGCTCGGCCTCGGCGCGCTCGAGCAATCGTGGCTGGGGCAGCCGTCGACGGCGCTGTGGTCGGTGCTGGCGGCGCACGAATGGAAGTGGCTCGGCTTCAACATGATCGTCTTCCTTGCCGCCCTGCATGCGCTGCCCGGCGAAGTGCTGGGCGCGGCCGAGCTCGACAATTGCGGCTGGGTCGCGAAGACGGTGTACGTCATCGTGCCGATGCTGCGCACGACCGTCGTGAACCTCCTGGTGCTGTCGTTCATCGGCAAGATGATGGTCTTCGACCTCGTGTGGGTCATGACGGGCGGCGGACCGCTTTGGTCGAGCGAAACGGTCTCGACCTACGTCTACAAGCGCGCGTTCGAGTGGAACACCTTCGACCTCGGCTATCCCTCGGCGATCGCCGTGCTGTGGTTCATCATCATCCTCGCGTTCGTCGCGCTCATGACGCGCGTGCTGCGTCAGCGCGACCGCGTGGAGTTCTAGCCGGTGGGACCGGTGCGCCGCCTCCCGCTCGCGCTCTTCGCGCTCGTGTACACGATCATCACGGGCGGGCCGCTGCTGTGGGTGGCGACCATGTCGCTGCGCACCACGGCGGAGATCTTCAAGGATCCGTACGGGCTGCCCTCGCCCGTGCACTGGGGCAAGTTCGTCGACGCGTGGACCCGGTCGAACTACCAGACGTACTTCTGGAACAGCACCGTCGTCGTCGTGGCATCCGTGGCGATCGTGACGATTGCCGGGGCGATGGCGGCGCATTGCCTTGCCCGATACACCTTCCGCGGCAACCGGCTGATCCGCTTCCTCATCCTGTCCGGCCTCGTGCTGCCGCCGCAGCTCCTGATACTCGCGCTCTTCCAGATCCTCCTCGACATCGACCTGTACAACACGCGCAGCGGGCTGATCCTCGTGTACGTCGCCACGCACGTCGCGATGACGGTGTACATCCTGGAGGGCTTCTTCGCGCAGATCCCGCAGGACCTCTTCGACGCCGCGCGGATGGACGGCTATTCGGACCTCGACATCTTCTGGCGCGTCACGCTGCCGATCGGCGCGCCGGCGATCTTCACCGCCGTCACGCTCAACTTCATCATCCTGTGGAACGAGTTCCTCTTCGCGGTCGTGCTGCTGACCGACGACGACAAGCGCACACTGCCGCTCGGCATCATGCACTTCACGGGCAGCCATCAGCTCGACGTCGGCATGGCGGCGACCGGGCTGATGATCGCGATCCTGCCGGTCATCGCGCTGTACGCCTTCTTCTCCGAAACGATGATCAAGGGCATGACCGCCGGCGCGGTCCGTTAGCCCATGGCACACTCGAGCACGGCGGCGGCGTGGCGGGCATAACGGTCGAGCAGCTTTGCAAGCGCTATCCCGGCGCTTCCACCGACGCGGTGCGCGACGTGAGCTTCACGGTCGAGGACGGCCAGTTCATGGTGCTGCTCGGACCTTCGGGATGCGGCAAGTCGACGGTGCTGCGCATGATCGCCGGGCTCGAGCCGATCACGTCCGGCAGCGTGAGCATCGACGGACGCGTCGTGAACGCCGTGCCGGCGAAGGCGCGCGACATCGCCATGGTGTTCCAGTCGTATGCGCTCTACCCGCACATGACGGTGTTCGACAACCTCGCGTTCGGCCTGCGGCGCCGGGACGTCGACGATGCCGAAGTGACTCGCCGGGTACGCGCCGCGGCCGCGAAGCTCGGCCTCGCCGAGCTCCTGCAACGCAAGCCGCACGCGCTCTCGGGCGGCCAGCGACAGCGCGTGGCGCTGGGGCGAGCGATCGTGCGCGACCCGAAGGTGTTCCTCTTCGACGAGCCGCTGTCGAACCTCGACGCCGCGCTTCGCGTGACCACCCGCAACGAGCTCATCCGCCAGCAGCAGGACATCGGCACGACGACCGTCTACGTGACGCACGACCAGGTCGAGGCGATGACCATGGGCCATTGCATCTGCATCATGAACCACGGCAAGGTCGCGCAGATCGGCCGTCCCCTCGACGTGTACCGCAGGCCGGCCGACACGTTCGTCGCGCGCTTCCTCGGCAATCCGCCGATGAATCTTCTGAAGGCAAGGCTCGAGTCGCGCGATGGCACGCCGATGCTGCACCTTCCCGGCGCCGACGTGCCCGTCGTCGGTCGCGGCCGCGATGCGCTTGCGGCATACGTCGGTCGCGAAGTCGTGGTCGGCATCCGGCCCGAGGATCTGTACGAAACGCCGCCGGCGTCGATGCGCAGCGCACGTCTCGGCTCCCGCGTGCTCGCGGTCGAGCCGCTCGGCGCCGAGACGCTCGTCGTCGCGGCGCTCGAGCCCGCGAAGGACGAGATCGTCGCGCGCTTCGGCCGCGATACGTCGCTTCGCGTCGGCGACCGGGTCGACGTCGCGGTGGATGTCGGCGCGCTTCATTTGTTCGACCCCGACACGACGAGGGCGATCGCATGACTCCGACTCGCGCCGCACCGCTGAAGGTCGCCATTGCCGGTGCCGGCATGATCGCCTGGTACCACCTCGAGGCGTGGCGCAAGCTCGGCGACCGCGTGCGCGTGGTGGCCGTGTGCGATCCGGATGTCGCACGGGCGACCGCGCGCGCGAAGGAATTCGCGATTGCGAAGGTCTACGGCGATGCCGAGATGCTCTTCGCGCACCAGGCGATCGATGCGCTGGACGTCGCGTCGCCGCGCGAGACGCACGCGGCGTGGGTCGATGCCGCCGCCGCGCGCGGCATCGACGTCCTGTGCCAGAAGCCGCTCACGCCGACGCTCGTCGAATCGGAGGCGCTCGTGCGCCGCACCGCGGGACGGGTGCGGCTCATGGCGCACGAGAACTGGCGCTTCCGGCCCTGGTATCGCGAGCTCCATCGCTGGATGGGAGGCGGCGAACTCGGCGACGTGCTGCTCGCGCGCATGTCGATGATCGGCTCCGGCATGCTGCCGGATGCGGCGGGCCGGCGGCCGGCGCTCGAGCGGCAGCCCTTCATGCAGCACGAGCCGCGCCTGATGCTCGCCGAGGTGCTGATCCATCACCTGGACGTCGTGCGATTTCTCTGCGGACCGTTGACCGTGCTCTCGGCGCGCACCGCCCATACGCTTTCCGACGTGACCGGCGAGACGCTTGCGGCCGTGTTCCTCCAGGCTGCGTCAGGGGCGCCGGTCGAGGTCGCCGGCACGATGGCTGCCCCCGGCTATTCCGCGCGGCCACCGGATCGGCTGGAGATCGTCGGCTCGCGCGCGAGCGCGACGTTCGACGACTGGACGCTGACCCTGCATGGGCCCACGCCGCGCAGCATCGCGTACGACCGCGATCAGGGCTACCAGGCGAGCTTCGACGGTGTGATCGCCCATTTCGTCGAGTGCCTGCAGACGGGCGCGCCTTTCGAGACCGACGCCGAGGAAAACCTCGCGACGCTGCGGCTGGTCGAGGATGCGTACGCCGCCGCGGCGAGCGCGACGCGGCGATGAGCGCACCGATTGCGCTCGTCGGCCAACCGGCTTCGGCGCTCGACACGCCGGCGCTGCTCGTCGATCTCGACGTCATGACCGCGAACATGCGCCGCATCGTCGACGCGTGCCGCACGCACGGCGTGGCGTGGCGCCCGCACATCAAGGCGCACAAGACCCCGGAGATCGCCAGGCTGCAGATCGCCGCCGGGGCGATCGGCGTCACGTGCGCCAAGCTCGGCGAAGCGGAGGTGATGGCGGATTCGGGCATCGGCGAGATCGTCATCGCGAACCAGATCGTCGGTGCGGCGAAGCTCGCGCGCCTGGTCGCGCTGTCGCGCGCTGCCGATCCAGTCGTATGCGTCGACGATGTCGGCAATGTCGCCGAGCTGAACGTGGCCTTCGAAGCGGCCGGCCGCCGGCTTCGCGTCGCGATCGAGGTGAACATCGGCATGAACCGCGCCGGTGTCGAGCCGGGCGCGCCGGTGGTCGCGCTCGCCCGGGAGATCGCGAGCCGCCCGGGCCTGCGCTTCACCGGGGTGCTCGGCTGGGAAAGTCACGCCACCACCCTTGCGGATCGTGACGAGAAGCGGCGCCTCGTCCGCGAAGCCGTGGGCGCGCTGGTCGCGAGCGCACGCGCATGCGAAGAGGCTGGATTACCGGTGGAGATCGTGAGCTGCGGCGGCACGGGCACGTTCCCGTATTGCATCGAGCAGCCCGGCGTCACCGAGGTGCAGGTTGGCGGCGCGATCTTCAGCGACATGCATTACCGGCGCGACTACCACGTGGACTTCACGCCGGCGCTGACGCTGCTCACGACGGTGACGAGCCGCCCGACACCGACACGCATCGTCGTCGATGCGGGCAGGAAGGCGATGAGCGGCGACACGGCGATGCCCGAGCCGATCGGGCTCGGCGCCGTGGCCGCGATGAAGCTGTCGGCGGAGCACACCAGGATCGAGCTTGCGAACGCCAGCGCGACGCCGCGCGTCGGGGAGCGGCTGGAATTCGTCGTCGGTTATTCCGACACGACGGTGCACCTGCACGAGGAGATCGTTGCGATGCGGGCCGGGCGCATCGAAGCGATCTGGCGCGTCGCCGCGCGCGGCAGGATCAAGTGACGGCGGGTCGATCCGCCGCCTTCTCCAGTTCCGCAACCATGCGCGCAACGCGCGTCTCCAGGTCCTCAGTGCTGAGCTTCTCGCGAAACATGTCGACCATCAGCGGAAACGCGAAGGGCGTGGGACGCGGCGGGTCGGTCAGCAACGCGCGCGAGCCGCGCATGCGGGCCAACGCGACCGAAAGCCTCGACGCTTCCAGCTGGCGCTCCAGCACTTCGCGCGTCGCCTGCGCGAGCAGCAGGTTGCCGGGGTCGTAGTCGTTGAACACGTCCCACAGCAGGCCGCTCGACGCCTGCAGCTGGCGGCTCGACTGGGGTTGCCCCGGATAGCCCTGGAACACGAGGCCCGCCACGCGCGCGATCTCGCGGAACTGGCGCCGTCCGAGCTCGGCGGCGTTGAGACCTGCCAGGATGTCTTCCTCCACGTTCGGCGCCGCGAGCAGCGTGCCGATCTCGTGCAAACCCAACGCGACGGGCTGCGCCGACAGCAGCCCGAAGCCGTAGTCGTTGACCATGATGCTGAAGCTGCGCGGCGCGAGCTTCGACAGCCGATAGCTGAAGAGCGTCGCGAGGCCGAGGTGCGCGAGCCGTCCCTCGAACGGATAGAAGAAGACGTAGTGGCCTTCGCGCAAGCGGATGCGCTCGCAGAGCCATTCGCGCTCGCCGGGCAGCGCCGACCATCGGCCCTGCAGCATCATGAGAGGCCGCACCAGCGCAAGCTCCGGCGAATCGAAGCGGCCGCGGCTCGCCTCCGCGATCAGATGGCGCGTGCGCTCGGCGAGCAGGGTCGAGAAAGCCATGCGCGTGCCGAGCCATCGTGTGACCACCGCGGATCGTGCCGGCGCAAGGCGCACCCACGCCGTCATTTCGCGCACGCGCAGGAATTCGAGCGCACGCCCTGCGAAGACGAAGCAATCGCCCGGCCTGAGCGCTGCGATGAACGACTCCTCGACATGGCCGAGCTTGCGGCCGTTGCGAAGCTGCACCGCGATGCTCGCGTCGGAGACGATGGTGCCGATCTGCGCGCGATGGCGCCGGGCGATGTGCGCCTCGGGCACGTGCGCCACACCGTTTGCGTCGAGCGCCACCCGGCGATACTCGGGATAGGCGTTGAGGCTCGCGCCGCCGTGGATGACGAAGTCGAGCGCCCATTGCCACTGGTCGTCGGTGAGCGACGCGTAGGCGTGCGTCGATCGTACTTCGGCGAGGAGTTGGCCGGGGCGGAATCCGCCGCCCAGCGCGCACGTCACCAGGTGCTGCACGAGAACGTCGAGCGGTGCCACGAGCGCGGGACGCGGCTCGATGCGATGGTCCGCGGCCGCTTCGCGCACCGCGGCGGCTTCGACGAGCTCGAGCGCCTGCGTCGGCACCACCGTCACCTTCGACACCGCACCCGGTTGATGGCCGCTGCGCCCCGCGCGCTGCAGCAGCCGCGCGACGCCCTTGGGGCTGCCGATCTGCAGCACCTGGTCCACCGGCGCGTAATCCACGCCGAGATCCAGGCTCGACGTGCACACGACGGCGCGCAGCCTGCGGGAGCGCAAGCCGTCCTCGACCCAGTCGCGTGCCTCGCGCTCGAGCGAGCCGTGGTGGAGCGCGACCTGGCCCGCCCAGTCGGGACGCGCCTCGAGTATCGCCTGGTACCAGATCTCGGTGTGCGAGCGGACGTTGGTGAAGACCAGCGTCGAGCGCGCGTCGTCGATGGCGCGAACGACCTGGGGCAGCAGCTTCAACCCGATGTGGCCGCCCCACGGAAACCGCTCGATCGTGGCCGGTCGCGCGGTGTCGATGGCGACCGTCTTGCGCGCGATGCCCTGCACGACGCGTGCGCTCGAAGCGCGCGCCGGGCCGACGAGGCATGCGAGCGCTTCCTGCAGATTCGCGAGCGTCGCCGACAAGCCGCAGATGCGCACGCACGGCTGCGCGCCGCGCATGCGCGCGAGCGCAAGCTCGGTCTGCACGCCTCGCTTGGTCGACATGAGCTCGTGCCATTCGTCGACGACGACGGCCTGCACGTTCGCGAACCGCTCGCGCCAGTCGGCGCGCGATTGCAGCAGCGTGACGCTCTCGGGGGTGGTCACGAGCGCGGTCGGCAGGCGGCGCTCCTGGCGCGCGCGGTGGGCGCTCGGCGTGTCGCCGGTGCGCACATCCACCATCCAATGCGGGTTCAGCGCCTGCGCGGCGCGCGCGAGCGCCAGCCCGGTGTCCTGCGCGAGCGCGCGCAACGGCGTGAGCCACAAGAGGGTCAGCGGCGGCGGCTCGCCGGGCGTGCCTCGCGGCCCCAGCACCATCGGCCCGAGCGCCGCCGCGTAGGTCTTCCCCATGCCGGTCGGCGCGTGGATGAGCCCCGACTCGCCGCGCGCACACGCGGCCCAGACGTCTTCCTGCAAAGGGAAGGGCGACCAGCCTTGCGATGCGAACCACGCCCGTGCCGGTGCGAACGCGTCGAGTCGCGGCTCGTCCGGAGCATTCATCTGGAACACACAAAGTCGCGGCGCCGCCTCGGCGGCGCCGCGGGATCATCCCGCCCTTCTTCGTAGGTTCTTGTTCTCCGCTAAGCGGCCGCCTTCGCAAGGTCGGCCGGCCTCGCCGCGGCCATCGAACGGAAGCGCTCGAGCAGCGCGGCTTCGCGCGCCTTCGCATCCTTCAGGTGGCGATCCTTCACGTGCCCGTATCCCCGGATGTACTCGGGAATCGACGCGAGTTGCACGGCGAGGTCCTTGTTCGTAAGGCTCCACTCGCTCAGCAGCTCGTCGACGAGCGCTTCGTAATCGGCGATGAGCTTGCGCTCCATCTTGCGTTCCGCCGTGCGACCGAAGACGTCGAACGCCGTGCCGCGGAAGCGCCGCATCTTTGCCAGCACGCGGAACACCGGCATCATCCAGGGCCCATACCGGGACTTCTTCGCCTCGCCGGTCTTCGCGTCCGGCTTGTTGGTGGTCGGCGGCGCGAGCCAGAAGTTGAGCTTGTAATCGCCCTCGAACTGCGACGCGACGCGGTCGAGAAAGTCGGTCTCGGCGTAGAGTCGCGCGACTTCGTACTCGTCCTTGATCGCGAGCAGCTTGAAGTAGTAGCGCGCGACCGCTTCGGTCAGCTCCATGGGACCGCCCGGGTCCCGACCAATCTCGCCCAATCGGACACGGTTCACGAGGTCGCTGTAGCGTTTGGCGTACGCCGCGTCCTGGTAGTCGGTGAGGAACTTGACGCGCCGCTCGATGACTTCGTCGAGCGTCTCGGACAGCCGCTGCGAATCGGGCTTGGCTGCCGGCGGCACTGCCGCGGCGACGACGCGCGCGGGATCCACCGCCGCGAGGCGTCCCCAGTTGAAGCTCTGCTTGTTCGACTCGACCGCCGCGCCGTTCAGCTCGATGGCACGCAAGACGGACGCTTCGGCGAGCGGCAGCAGCCCGCGCTGATACGCGTAGCCGACCATGAACAGGTTGGTCGCGATCGAATCGCCCATCAGCCCGGTGGCGAGCCTCGTGGCATCGAGGAATTCCGCGTCCCCCGGACCGACCGCGTCCTTGATCTCCTGCTCCATCGACCCGACCGGGAACTTGAGATCGGGATCGCGGGTGAATTGCGCCGGCATGACGAGCGCGGTGTTGACGAGCGCCCGGGTCACGCCTTTTTGCATCTTGCCGATCGCCTCGTTGCCCACGCCCGTCAGGATGTCGCAGGCGAGCACGAGCTTCGCTTCGCCGGCCGCGATGCGCGTGGCGTGGAGCTGCTCGGGCGAATCGGCGATGCGCACGTGCGACACCACTGCGCCGTTCTTTTGCGCAAGGCCGGTCATGTCGAGCACGCTCGTGCCCTTGCCTTCGATGTGCGCAGCCATGCCGAGCAGCGCGCCGATGGTCACCACGCCCGTGCCGCCGATGCCGGTCACCAGGATGCCGTACGGGTCCGCGGTGCCCGGATGCGTCGGCTCGGGCAGCGACGACAGATCGACCGCCGCAGCCTTCTTCGGCTTGCGCAGCTGTCCCCCTTCCACCGTGACGAAGCTCGGGCAGAAGCCGTTGACGCACGAATAGTCCTTGTTGCACGACGACTGGTCGATCGTGCGCTTGCGGCCGAACTCCGTCTCGACCGGCGCGACCGACACGCAATTGGACTTGACGCCGCAGTCGCCGCAGCCTTCGCACACCAGCTCGTTGATCACCACGCGCTTCGCGGGGTCGGGATACGTGCCGCGCTTGCGCCGGCGGCGCTTCTCGGCCGCGCAGGTCTGGTCGTAGAGCAGGATCGTCGTGCCTTGCACTTCGCGCAGCCTGCGCTGCACGGCGTCGAGCTCGTCGCGATGGAAGATCTCGATCTCGGGCGCGAAATAGCCGCCGGGATACTTGTCCGGCTCGTCGCTCACCACCACGATCTTCGAGACGCCCTCGGCCGCGCACTGGCGCGCGATGAGCTGGGGCGTGATCGGTCCGTCGACGGGCTGGCCGCCGGTCATCGCGACCGCGTCGTTGTACAGGATCTTGTACGTGATGTTCACGCCGGCCGCCACGGCGGCGCGAATCGCGAGGATGCCGCTGTGGTAGTACGTGCCGTCGCCGAGGTTGGCGAACGTGTGCTTCTCCTCGGTGAACGGCGCCTGGCCGATCCAGGGCACGCCTTCGCCGCCCATGTGGGTGTACGTGTTGGTGCGCCGGTCCATCCAGATCGCCATCACGTGGCACCCGATGCCCGCGGTGGAGCGACTGCCTTCCGGTACGTTGGTCGACGTGTTGTGCGGGCAGCCCGAGCAGAAGTAGGGCAGGCGCGTGAGGCTGATCTTCGGCCTGGCGAGCGCCGCTTCCTTGGCATTGATGAACTGCACGCGCTCGCGGATGCGATCCAGGGTGCGCGGATGCAGGTTCAGCCGCTCGATGCGCTGCGCGATCACGCGGGCGATCATCGCCGGCGTCAGCTCGGCGTGCGGCGGCAGCAGCCAGTCGCCGTGCGGGCGCACCCATTCGCCCTTCTCGTCGAACTTGCCCACCACGCGCGGGCGCACGTCGTCGCGCCAGTTGTAGAGCTGCTCCTTGAGCTGGTACTCGACCACCTGGCGCTTCTCCTCGACCACGAGGATCTCTTCCAGGCCTTCGGCGAAGTGGCGCACGCCTTCGGGCTCGAGCGGCCACGGCATCGCGACCTTGAACAGGCGTATGCCGATCTGCGCGCAGTCCTCGGCGGTGATCCCCAGATCGTCGAGCGCCTGGCGCACGTCGAGGTAGCTCTTGCCGCTGGTGATGATGCCGAGCCGGGGCCTCGGGGAGTCGATGACGATGCGATTGAGCTCGTTGACGCGGCAGTAGTGCAGGGCGGCGTAGATCTTGTAATCCTGCATCCGCGCTTCGGTGGCGAGGAAGGGATCGGGCCAGCGGATCGACACGCCGTCGGGCGGCAGCGGGAAATCGTCGGGCACGACGATCTTCACGCGGTCGGGGTCGATCGACACCGACGCCGAGCTCTCCACGGTGTCGGACACGCACTTGAACCCGACCCAGCACCCCGAGTAGCGGCTCATCGCCCAGCCGTGCAGGCCGAGGTCGATGATGTCCTGCACCGACGACGGGTACAGCACCGGCATCATGGCGGCCGAGAACTGGTGGTCCGACTGGTGCGGCAGCGTGGAGCTCTTCGCCGCATGGTCGTCGCCGGCCAGCACCAGCACGCCGCCGTGCTTCGACGTGCCGGCGAAGTTGGCGTGCTTGAACACGTCGCCGCAGCGGTCCACGCCCGGGCCCTTGCCGTACCACATGGCGAACACGCCGTCGACCTTCGCGCCCGGATAGAGGTTGACCTGCTGCGATCCCCAGATCGACGTGGCGGCCAGGTCTTCGTTGAGCCCCGGCTGGAACTTGATGTCCGCGCGCGCGAGGAACTTCTGCGCCTTCCACAGCGCCTGGTCGAGCCCGCCGAGCGGCGAGCCGCGATAGCCGGAGACGAAGCCGGCGGTGTTCAGGCCGGCGGCCTTGTCGCGTTGGCGCTGAAGGATCAGAAGGCGCACCAGCGCCTGCACGCCGGTGACGAAGACGCGACCTCGCTCGAGCTCGTACTTGTCGTCGAGGGAGACGTCGCGCAGGGCAGCAGCGCTGCCGATAGCCGCGGAAGACATGCCGGAAAGCTCCAAAAGAATCGTGTTCTTCGGGGCAGAGCCCTAGGGTCGCAGCAGACAACCGACTCCGACCCCGAGGCTCTGCGCGGCCATTCTGCGCTCGTGGCGCCGAAAGCCGCGCGCATCATACGCCTTCGTCCATCGCCGGGCGAGGCGGTTCACCGCCTACATGCGGGCTCCGGTGGGCGGTGCAAGCGCACAATGCCGGCCGACGCTGTCCGTTTTCGCGGCCGCACGCCGTACAAGCTCACGGGAGGCCTGCCGCCCGAGCGGCTGGCCGCTCGCACCCGGAGCCCGACATGCGCACCTTCGCCGCGATGATGCCCGGCCCGCTGCCGGCGGCGGCGACGGCCGGACGATCGGCCTCGGCGGGCGACGGCGTGCGCCGAATTTACCCTGTTCCACTCACGATCGAGGAGGCGACGGTGCCGATGATCCGTTGGACGATTCGCTGCGCGATGCTGGCCGCGACGCTGTGCACCCTGCCGGCATGGGCGGTGGACGGCGTCATCCTGATCGACCAGAACAAGGCGATGACGGGCAACGCCACGCCCGGCGATGCACCGGGCTTCCCGGTGTCCATCAACCAGCCGGGCAGCTATCGGCTCGCCGGCAATCTCGCCGTGCCCAACAACACTACGAATGCCATCGAGATCAATGCCAGCAACGTGACGCTCGACCTGAACGGCTTCGGGATATTGGGGCCGGTCACCTGTCCGGCGTTCCCGTGCACCAACGTCGGCTCGCTCGCGAGCGGCTACGGCGTCCTCTCGGGCTCCGACAACCCGCAGAAGGCCTATTTCAACATCACCATCCGCAACGGCACCATCGCCGGCATGGGCGCCGACGGAGTCCACGTGCTCGGCGATTCGGTACGGATCGAAGACCTGCGCGTGCACGACAACGGCTTCAGCGGCATTCTGGTTCGGAGCACGATCGTGGGCCAGAAGAATCTGATCGCCCGCGGCAACACGATCCAGCGCAACGGCAGCTACGGGATCAAGACGTACGGCGGCCTGATCGTCGACAACATGATCGCCGACTCGCGCGACGCCGGCATCTCGGTGCAGAGCGACATCGGGGCAACCGTCGCGCGCAACGTGGTGACCGGGTGCGGGCTCGTCGGCCTCGGGCTCAGCAACAACGTCGCGTATTACGGCAACACGCTGGTCGGCAACAACGCGGGCGGCGTGCAGGTCTTCGGTGGCGTCAACCTCGGGCAGAATGCCTGCGGTAATGCGGCTTGTCCGTAGGTGCGACCCTCACCCCAGCCCGGTCACACCGAAAACCGCATCGTCGAGGTCCGCAGGCTCTGCGCGAGCCCCGCGAGCTGCGCGGCTGCCTCGACGTTCTGCGAGATGGCCGCGGAGATGCTCTCGGCCTTGGCGGCGATGTCCTCGATGTTGCGTGCGATGCCCTGCATCGCGCTGTCCTGCTCGCGCGCCGCGCTCGCGATGTCGTGCACGTTCACCAGGTTGCGTCCTGATTCCGCCTGGATGGCATCCATGCTGCGAAACGCCTCCTCGGCGTAGCCGAGGCCGTGCGTGACCTCGTCGTGGCTGACGGAGAGGCTCTGTCCGGTCTGCTGCGTGTCGGTGAGCACCGCCTCGATCACCTTGCCGATCTCGACGGTCGCCGACGCCGTGCGCTCGGCGAGCTTGCGCACCTCGTCGGCCACCACCGAGAACCCGCGTCCCTGCTCACCGGCGCGCGCGGCCTCGATGGCCGCGTTGAGCGCCAGAAGATTCGTCTGGTCGGCGATCTCCTTGATCACGCGCACGATGGCCGCGATCTCGCCCGAGCGCTTCTCCAGTCCCTGCACGAGCGCGCCGACGCGCTCCACCGACGCCGCGACCTTGCGCGCGGCGTCCGCCGAGGCCTGCATCGTCGCAAGACCCTTGCGGGTGCTGTCTCCGGTCTGGCTGCACGAGTGCTCGGTGGCCGTGGTGAGGTCGCTGACGTGGCTGATCGACACCGACACTTCCTCGACGTTCGCCGCGACCGAGGCAGCGGACGCGCTTTGCTGCGTCGCACTCTCGCCGATGCGGCGGGCGTTGGTGCTCACCGTTTCCGCCACGCGCGCCACTTCGGCGGTCTCGTGAATGATGTCGTGCAGCAACGTCCGAAGATGCGCGTTGAACGCGTTGAACGCTTCGCACGCCTCGCCGATCTCGTCGCGCGACTCGATGGGCACGTCGACCTTGAGGTCGCCGCGCGCGCATTGCACCAGGGCGTCGGTCATGCGCAGGATGGGCCGGGTGATCAGGCGCGACAGGTACAGCGCCGCGGCGACCGTCAGCACCAGCGCCAGCGCGAGCGCGCCCAGCACGCTGCCGAGCAGCAGCCGGTATTGGCCCTCGGCGTCACGCTCGAGGGCCTGGATGCGCTCGGTGTGCGACCCCGCCATTCCGCGCATGGCGGTAACGGCTTCGCCGTAGCGCGCATCGGCAACTTCCATCATCGTAGCGCCCATGCCGGCGTCGCCTTCGGCGCCGTCGATCGCCTTGCGCACTGCCGACTGGTATTTGCCGATCACCTCGGCGGCCGTCGCAAAATCCTTGCGGTCGTCGACGGCTCCCGATACCTGCGCCGCGGAGCCGACCTGCGCGAAATACAGGCGCATCGCTTCCAGCGTATCGAGCGGCTCGTCGATGACCGCCTTCACGCGCTCCTTCTCCGCGTTGGCCCGGATCAGCGCGAGCGCGCGGTAGGCGCTCGCATGGGCATGTGCGAGCGCGAAGGCCGCGCCGTGCTGCTGCGAGAGGTCGGCCAGATCGTCGTGAATGATCACGCCCAGGTCGCGCTTCTGGTGCATCAGCGCAGCCACCGCCAGCGCGCACACGCACACGAAGAGCGCGAGCGCGGTCAACGGCGCGACCAGGACCTTGCGGCGGATGGACAGATCGACGAGCACGCCCCTCACCGCCTGCGGCCGCGCAGCCGCGCGATCCGCGGTCCAGCCGGGCAGCGCCGCGTCGGGATTCATGGACACCGCCGCACGCCACCGACGAGGTCCTGGCAATGCGCGAGCGCGCAAAGCGCGACGACGAGGCGGGACATGCGGAATCTCCTCCGGATTGCGGACGACTTCCGTGTGGTATCGGCGCGTGCGCGCAATTCTTTAGGCCGGCGAACGGCGACGTCCCCATCGCCGCGCGGTGGGGGTCGGACGTCGGCGCCCGGCCCCCCGCGTGCTCCTTCGGCGCGAGAGTCGCCGCGCCTGCGTCAGTCGAGCAGGCCCCGCGCGATCACGTCGTCGATGCGGATCGTGCCCGCGAGCTGCTTCGATTCGCCGAGGAATCGCAGCTGGTCCTCGAGCCCCGCGCGCAAATCGGCGCCCGACATGATCGCGCGCGCATCCGCGACGTCGAAGAAGCGGCTCGCCTCCAGTTGCTGGCGCATCGCGCTCTCGTCGATCGGGCTCTTCTGCTCCACGTTCACGTAGCGCGTGATCTCCGCGACCGCGTTTGCATGCGTCGCACGGTCGAGCAGGTACGGAACGGCCTTGCCGTGATAGGCGGCCAGGAACGCCCGCAAGGCGTCGCGCTGCGACGCGACCACGCCGCGCGGCGCGACGAACACGTCGTAGTCCTCGAACTTCACGGGCGTGCCCGGCGGCCGGGCGAACATGTCCGCGGTGAAGAGCTCGCGCGTGTCCTTGCGCAAGTTGCGAATGTAGTAGCGGCCGTTGAGCGAGGGCACGACGGCGTCGACGCGGCCGGCCAGGAACGCCGCATGCGCGTCGCCGACCGGCAGGTTCACGAACTCGACGTCGCGCAGCGACATCCCGAACTTGCCGAGCGCGCGCGCGAGGAAATACTGCAGCCCCGTGCCGGCGCTCGTCGCCACGCGCTTGCCCTCGAGGTCGGGCACCGTGCGGATCCCGGGTGCGGAGAGGATCACGAACGCCGGCACCGGATCGGTCGCGATCGACACGATCTGCAAGGGAACGGCGCCGCTTGCGAGCGCCAGCAGCGCCGCGGTCGCAGAAACCGTCCCGAGGTCGACGCTTCCGCCGCCCATCGCCTGGATGAGCTTGGGTCCGCCCGCGCCCGCAAAGAGGACCGGAGAGAATTGAAGACCTTCCTGGCGGAACCAGCCTTTCTCCTCGGCAATGGCGATCAGGCCCGCGACCGGGTTGCGCAGCAGGCCGACCTTGAGCGCATGGTTACCCGGCGTCGCGTCGGCAGCAACCGCCGGCCATGCACGAGCGGCCGCGCATGCAGCGCCGAGCGCGAGCAGGCTACGCCGTCGGGAGTCGAATCGAGAAGTCATACGCGCCTCGCAGTGGAAGACAAGGCCTGTATCGGGTCCTCTGCGAACGCCTTGCGCGCGTCCGCGATGTCGGCGAGATCGACCTGGCCGCATCCGTTCACCGGCTTGTCGCGACCGTCGAGCGCGGGATCGACGTAACGCGAGAACCATGCGTCGAGGCGCGCAGCCAGTGCGCGCGACACGGACCGGGTGTCCGGCTCGTC
>DASXAF010000042.1:0-1545 GCA_036406955.1 Casimicrobiaceae bacterium | reverse complement strand
CGCGTACTTGTCGTCGAGCGTGTTGTATTCGGTCGGCCGGTTGGTCGTCCGATCGCCCCACTCCGACGGCGTGGGCTCGGGCTGCTCGGGTGTCCGGCCAGGATTGATGAACACCGTGATCATGACGGGAATCTCGCGCAGATAGATCAGGTTGTCGAGCACGTTCGGCGCGCGAACCGATCCATCCATGTCCTTGAAGGCCTGGCCGTCCTGAAAGATCATCAGGCTCGCGGGAACGGCCGGGTCGTATTGCGCGGGTACGTGCAGCCAGTAGGTGTGCTGGGTCCCCGGATACGCCTGACTTGGCAGCACGAACGGACCGCGCAGTTCACCTTTGGGAATGCCGTCGTGCGGCAGCGACGCTGGTCCGAGCTCGTAGTACGCGTTCATCTCCTGACCAGGCTGCGGCGTCGCCGGCGGCGTCTGGCCCTGCCGGGCGGCCGCCGGGGAGTCTGCTCTCAGGCCTGGATAGGCCATCGCGCACAGGATGGCAATTGAGACACACGCTGACGTGCGAGTCATAAAAGCGCTCCGCGGAGATAGTACTTTAGCGGCTGTTTCGAGCGGTACTGGAGGACGCGACCAGCGCCGCCCGCTCGGACTGGGCGGCACGGAGCATCGGAATCGACGTGTCCGCGTGCGCCCACGTCTGCAGCAGCTCGTCATAGGTCTTGCCCGCGCCCGCCGTGTCGCCGGCGCGCTGGAGGGCGCGGGCGAGCCCGAGCTGCGAGGCCGGCAGGAGCGCCGAGAACGGATCGACGCCGCGGTGCTCGAGGACCTTGCGGAATTCCGCCGACGCGGCGGCCCCATCCCCTTGCGCGAGGAGGGCGAGGCCGCGCACGTACGCCGGCACGAGCGCCGCCACGAAACCCAGCTCGTACGGGACCGCCACGCGGAGCCGATCCGCGGCGTCGGCGGGCCGCTTTCGCGCGAGCGCGATCATCGCGTCGGCCACGGGCAGGTGCGTGCCGCCGATCAGCGTCGATGTGGCGCTCTTCTGGAGCGTCGGTCGGAGGAGCGCTTCGCCTTCGGCCGGCTTGCCCGCGAGCGCGAGCACGGTCGCGGCGCGAGCCCGCGGCACGGGCGCGAGCGGCGTGCGCAGGTATGGCTCCAGGATCTGCCGCGCCTGTTCGGCGTTTCCGTATAACGCTTCCATCCACGCGAACTGCACCGCGTAGCCGGACGCCACCTCGTGGAAATTGCCCTTGGTGGCCATCTCGATCGTCTGCTGATACAGCTCGCGCGCCGACGTCACGCGTCCACCGTAGGCGGCGACCTGCGCTTCCGCGCCGATCAGATCGAAGGCCCGCGCGCGGCCCTGCGCCCATTCGAGGTGCGTGGCGGCTTCCGCCTCGCGCCCCGCGATCATCTCGAGCTGATAGAGCAGCCGGCGCGTCGGCAGCGTTTCGAACTTGCGCGCGACCGCTTCGTTGGCCACGCGCATGGCGTCCTCGTAGCGATTGACGCCGCGATACGCGTAGGCGAGGTTGGAGTACGGGAAGGGATGCGCGGGATTGCGCCGCATCGCCTCGAGCCCTTCCTCGA
>DASXAF010000041.1:0-1645 GCA_036406955.1 Casimicrobiaceae bacterium | reverse complement strand
CGCGCGGCCGCGATCGCCGACCGGGTGCTGTTCCTCGCCGACGGCCTGATCGTGCGCGAGTCGCACGGCGCCGACGCGCACGAGATCGTCGCCACGATGGAGGAGCTCGGCACGACGTGATCCGCTTCGCGCTTCGGGGTCTGCTCGGCCGCAAGCTGCGTACCGCCCTCACCGCCATCGCGATCGTGCTCGGCGTGGCCACCGTGAGCGGCACCTACGTGCTCACGGACTCGATCGACAAGGCCTTCAACTCCATCTTCACCGACGTTCGCCAGGGGTCGGACGCGGTCATCAGCGGGAAGTCGGCGTTCGACCTCAACAGCGGGAGCGGCGTCACCGCGCCCGCGTTCGACGAGTCGCTGCTGCCGAAGGTGCAGGACCTTCCCGACGTCGCCGAGGCGGCCGGGAGCGTCAGCGGCGAGGCGCAGCTCATCAACGACAAGGGGAAGGCGGTCGTCTACGGCGGCGCACCCAACCTCGGCTTCAGCATCGCGAACGGCGCCTCGCGCTTCAATCCGCTCAAGCTGGTCTCGGGCAACTGGCCGAAGGCCGGCGAGGTCGTGATCGACAAGTCCACGGCCAGCAAGGAGCACTTCGAGATCGGCGAGCGCGTCGGCGTGCAGGCGCAGGGGCCGGTGCGACGGCTGCGGGTGTCGGGGATCGTGAAGTTCGGGTCGGTGTCGACCATCGGGGGCGCCACACTCGCCGGCTTCGACCTGCCCACCGCCCAGGCGCTGTTCGGCAAGCCCGGGAAGCTCGACGAGATCGCCGTCGCCGCCAAGCCCGACGTGCCCGAGGACCGGCTGCTCACGCAGATCAACGACATCCTCCCGGCGGGCACGCAGGTCCGGAGCGGCGACCAGCAGGCGTCCGAGGACGCCAAGGACACCGACGCCTTCATCTCGTTCCTCCAGAACTTCCTGCTCGCGTTCGGCGGCGTCGCGCTCTTCGTCGGCAGCTTCGTGATCGCCAACTCGCTGTCGATCACGATCGCGCAGCGGACGCGCGAGCTCGCCACCCTGCGAACGCTCGGCGCGTCGCGACGGCAGGTGCTGCGCGCGATCATGGTCGAGGCGCTCGTCGTCGGCATCCTGGCCTCGGTCACCGGGCTGTTCATCGGGCTCGCGCTCGCGAAGGGCCTGTTCGCGCTGTTCGACGCGGTCGGGTTCACGCTGCCCAACAGCGGCCTCGTGTTCGGGACGCGGACGGTGATCGTCTCGCTCCTGGTCGGTGTGCTCGTCACGCTGATCGCCAGCCTGCGCCCGGCCTTCCGCGCCACGCGCGTCCCGCCGATCGCAGCCGTCCGCGAGGGAGCCGTGCTGCCGGAAGGACGCTTCGCGCGCTTCCGCGTCCCCGCGTCGATCGCGCTCGCGGTCCTCGGGTTCGCGAGCCTGGCGTACGGCCTGTTCGGCAACAGCCTCGGGACGGCTCAGGTGCTGATCTTCATGCTCGTCGGCGCGCTGCTGATCTTCTTCGGGATCGCGCTCTTCTCCGTGCACCTCGTGCGCCCGCTCGCGCGCGTGCTGGGATGGCCGGCCACGCGCATCGGCGGCGCCGCCGGCGCGCTGGCGCGCGACAACTCGCGCCGCAACCCGCAGCGCACCGCCTCCACCGCGGCGGCGCTCATGATCGGCCTCGCGCTCGT
>DASXAF010000040.1:0-29519 GCA_036406955.1 Casimicrobiaceae bacterium | reverse complement strand
GAACGATATGCATGTATTACCTCGACATTGCAGCGATGAAGTGCCCAGCTCGAAAACGCAAGATCCGATCCATCTATTCCGTAACGCCCATCACACGTCGCCAGGCGTCGCCGGACGCGCGATTGTCGCTGACGGACGGCTTTCCAGTCCAGTACAACAGCATAATTTTTGTTTCCCCGGGACTGCGCCCGGATGTTGCAAAAAAAGGCGGGACCCGGAGGTCCCGCCTTTTCGTCACATAGTGCTCAACTACGTCAGGCCGGGAAGCCTTTACTCCGTCGCGGGCGCCAGGATCGGCGACGCGATGAAGCGCGTTCCCTTGTGGACGAAGTTGCCGCCGTAGTTCGACAGCACGCCCGCGCCGTTGACCTGGATCGCACCGTTGGCGAACGACTGCACGGCGAAGCCGACGACAGGCAGGCCGAAGTACGTGGCCGTGGTCGTGGGCGACACAGCTCCCGACGTCGGGTCGAGAATGATCGTGCTGAAGTTCTCCAGCGTATGCACGCCGCCCGTAACGCTGTCCGGGAAGAAGCCCAGGTTGAGCCAGCCGTTCTCGGCTGCCGGGTTGAAGCTGAGGCTCGCCACGTCGATGTTCGACACGTTGGCCGAACCGAGCACGTTCGTGCCGTTGAACGTGATGACGTTCGCTTCCCAGCAGAGCTGGTTGACACCCGCCGACGGTTGCGGCGAGAAGTCGACCGGCGTCGTCGTGGTCTGCTCTTCGCGATCGTAGATGTTCAGCGACACGTCGTCGCACGAGCCGTCGGTCTTGTTGAAGTTGCGCTGGAACAGGCCGCCCGAAGCGGGGCCCGTGCCGTTCGAAACGTAGAAGCGCTTCGTCGGCATCGTCACGACCCAGTCGGTACCCGACTTGGTCGCGGCATCCAGCACGTACTCGTTCATCACCTGGTCGTGCATGAGGATCGCGCTCACCGGATCGGCGGGGTTCACCGACCAGAGCGACGTCCACACGAAGCCGTTGGAGATCGTGACGCTGGTCTTCGGAACCGAAGACGACAGGTCGGGCGCCAGGTTCGCGCCACCCGTGTACAGCACCTGTCCAGTCGCGAAGTTGTCGAGCGCGACGGCGTCCTCGGTGTAGTCCGTGCCCGAGTTGACGTTGATGAGCGTCACGCCACCGAACAGGCCGCCTTCGATGCCCGACGAGTCGGCGAGCGCTTGCGCGTCCGTGACCTTGGCGCATCCCGGAGGCGAGCCTCCCGGCGGATCATGCGTGACATTCACGCCGGTGGTCGAGTCGGGGGAAATCACCGACATCTCGATGATTTCCACATAGCCTTCCGTCGTGCGGTCGAGATCCGCGCCCGCACCGTCGGCCGACAGCAGCCCGTTGCGGAACAGGACCCCGGCCGCCGGGATCGCCGGCAGCGTGCAGGACCTGTCGGCCGTGACGAGGCGCGTGCCGCCGCCCGTGTCGGGCACGAGGCCGGCCGTCCACACGTCCTTCGCTGACAGGAACAGGTTGAAGTCGAGGACTTCGCGGCTGTTCTTGCCTTCGAGGAAACGGACCTTCACCGCCTTGACCGACGCTGTCGAGTTCACGACGGACAGCAGCGAGTTGTACGCGTTGCCGGCGCCGTCGTTGCGAACGGTGTAATACGGGTAGATGAGGACCTGGCCCAGACCGTCCGGGTTCAGGTTGACCGCTTGCGCGGAACCGAACGCGCCCAGCGCGCCGACACCAGCGACCGCGGCGCACAGCGACTTCTTCTTGAAGAGGTTCATGGTAGGCGATGACTCCTTGAGTTGCCGTCTATAAAGTGATCACTTTAGAAACAACAGCGACCGCATGTTATTACAACCGGGTGTTTCAGTCCAAAGAAATCCGTCTCCGCGACTGCTCCTTCTGTAGGATTTTTGCAACGCGTGGCCCAGCCCCAAACAGGAACCGTGCCAACTATTCGACGAGCCACGCCTGCCCCCGGGTGATGATCCATTTCTCGACCAGGGGTGTCTGCATGCCCCGGAATTGCCGGTAGTCGTAGGTGACCGTGAGACGTACGGTGCAGGCGTCGCCCTTGCAGTCCACGTCGTCGACCTTCGCGCTCCTGTAGATCCCGACCTTGTGCTTCGCCTTGTAGACGTCGAGCGGCGTGGTCTCGCGCGTCGCAGGGCTCAGGTACTGGTACGCGCTGTCGAGATCGAGCTTGATCAGGGCGTCCCACCGGGCCTTGGCGCGCGCCGCCACGGCATCGCGCTTCACGTCCGCCGCCGTGTCCGCGTTGAGCTGCGGGGTGCTCGCGCAACCCGCAACGACCGCGGCGCACAGAATTAACGTGAACTGTCGCCGTTTGGCGACGACTCCCTCGCGAATGTGCCGCAAAACGTCACGAAAGCTTGCCGTTCCGCGCCCGGTTTTCGGTGCCTTAACTGTTGACGCTGACAATCGGGTACCGAAGCGTGGACGAGGAAAAGTTGAACAAAGCGTAGCCATTGCACAATGTGGCGTCAACGGGAACAGCCGCGCGCACGATCGCGCGCGCGGCGTGTTGCAACGGAACAACACGCGAAAAGCCCGTTTTGTCGGGCCTTCACGACATTTTCGTCGTTATCGGGTGTTGCGCATCATTTGGCGGGTGGTGGCGCCGGGGCCGGCGGCGGCGGCACGGACGGCGCGGGAGCGGATGGGGGTGCCGGCTTTGGCGGCGTCGGCTTCGACGCGCCCGGCGCGGGCGCGGGCTCCGGCGGGGGCGGGGCGATGTTGATGGGCTGCTGGGCACCCGGAACCGGTGTCGCGGCCGATGCGGGCTCGCCGGGCGCGGGCGTCTGCGTGGGTTGTCCCACCGGCGGCGGCAGCGGCTTCGGCTCCGTCGGCAGCGGCAGCTGCCACCGATACGGATTGATGGAACGCTCGAAGCGATCGACGACGCTCGGCGGCGACGCGGGCCACGTCGAGGTCGCGGGGAACGTGCGGTCGAGCATCTCCATGCGCCGCCGCAGGTCGTTGATGATCGACTCGGCGTCGAGCGACGATTCGACCACGCGCGGCGTGATGAACACGACGAGCTCGCTGCGCGAGTTGTTGAGGTCGGTCTTGCCGAACAGCCCGCCGAGCACCGGGATGCGGTCGAGCAGCGGGAACCCGTTGGTCGTGTTGATCTTGTTGTCGCGGATGAGCCCGCCCATCACCATGGTGCGGCCCGACGGCACGGCGACGATCGTCTGAACCGAGCGCGTGCTGATCGGCGGCGCGTCGCCCGCCGCCGCGGGCGTGCCGGGATTGCTCACCTCGGCCTGCACGTCGAGCGTCACGAGGCCGCCCGCGTTGATGTGCGGCGTGACCTGCAGCAGCACGCCCGTGTCGATGTACTGCGAGGTCGTCGTCACGGCGTTGGTCGTGCCGCCGACCAGCGTCTGCTGGTTGATCGGGATGCGATCGCCCGACTTGATCGTGGCCTTCTGGTTGTCGAGCGCCGCGATGTGCGGGTTGGCGATGACCTTCGTGTTGCCGAAGGTGTCGAGCATGTGCAGCACGGCCTGCACGCCGCCGAGGAAATTCGCGCTGTTCAGGATGTAGTTGAATCCGGCGGTGAGCGCCATCGCAGGCACCGTCGTGTTGTTGGCCGAGCTCGGCGGCGTGAACCCCACGGGGCCGGGGTTGAACGGCGCCGTTCCGCCGCTCGGGAAGAAGAATCCGCCGCTGCCGCGTCCCCCGGGCGCGCCGCCCTTGAACAGCCACTCGATGCCGTACGTCAAGGCGTCGGTGAGCTGCACCTCGGCGATGGTCACCTCCATCATCACCTGCCGCGCCGGCACGTCGAGCTTGCGCAGCGCCTGCTCGATGATCGAGTACTGCGAAGGTGTGGCGACGATCAGGATCGTGTTCTGATCCTTGTTGGCCACGACCTGGATGTTGCGCACGACCCCCACGCCGCCTTCACCGGCCACGCCGCGCGCGGTACCTGCTGCGGCACCCACAGCAGCACCGATTGCGCTGCCTGCGGCGGCAGCGGCCGCCGGTGTAGGTACGGGATTCGCGACAGGCACGGAAGGCTGCGCCATGAAGCTCGGCGGCGACACGATCTGCCCGGCCGGCGTGCCCGGCGCGACGGTCGGCGCCGTCGTGCCGATGGGCTGCGTGGTTTGGCCCGTGAACGCCTGCTGCAGCAGCGGCCCGATGAGCTCCGCGCGCTGGCTCTGCAGGTTGTAGACGTAGAAGCGCACGCCCTCGCCGCTGCCCGCGTCGAGGCGCTCGATCCACTTCTTCGCTTCCTCGAGGTATTGCCCGTTGGGCGAGATCACGAGGATCGCGTTCATGCGCTCGATCGGGATGACGCGCAGGATGCCCGCGAGCGGGCTGTTCTGGTCGCTGAGGAGGTTCCCGAACTCCTGCATCACGCTCTTCACGTCGGCGTTCTGCAGCGTGAAGATGCCCGCCGACATGCCGGCCATCCAGTCGATGTCGAACATGTCGACCGTCTGGAGCAGATGCTGCAGCTCCTGCTCGGTGCCCGCGAGGATGAGCAGGTTGCGAACGTCGTCGGTGCGGATGGTGCTCGCATCCCTGGCGAAAGGCTCGAGGATCTTCGCCATGTCGCGCACGCCGATGTAGCGCAGCGGCACGATGCGCACCGAGAACCCGGGCGGCAGCGCACGCTGGGCACCGCCGAGCTGTGGCGTCACGTTGCCGCGCACGGCATTCGCCTGCGGCACGATCTTCCACACCGGCCCGTCCTTGATCATGGTCGCGCCGTTCATGCGCAGCAGCATCTCGAGCGTCGCGGGCAGCGAATCGCGCGGGACGCCGGCGGTGGTGCGGATCGTCACTTGCCCGCCCACGGCGGGATCGATCGTGTACGACTCGTTGAGGATGTCGCCCAGGATGTTGCGCACCACCTCGCGCAGGTCGGCGCCCTCGAAATTGAGCACGACCGCATTCCCGGTGAATTGGACGGGCGGCGGCGCAGGCGGCACGGCGCCGCCCTGCTCCTGGCCTTTCACGACCACGCCGCTGCCGCGATAGATGCGCGAGCGGTCGGGCTCGTTGTTGCCCTGGGCGCGCGCGACGGCATCGCTCAGGCCCGGCGTCATGCCGAGCGGCGCCTCGGAGGCGGAGTGCGCCGGCGCGACGTCGTTGTTCGCCGGGTGCGTCGCGCAGCCCGCGAGGAGGAGCGAGATCGCGCAAAAGAGCGTCCCGCGCTTGACGAGATGTTCAGGCATCCTTGTTCTTTCTCCGCACGGGCGCGCGATGCGGGCGCACCCGTGCGTATGGGTGAATGAAACTGCGCGCGGCTATCAGCGTCTCGGCTGCTGCATCAGCCGCTGGTAGGTGCTGCTCCAGTTGGGCGGCGACTGCTGCGACCCGCCTTGTGCCTGCCCGGTCGCGGACTGCTGTGGCCACTGCTGTTGCTGCTGCTGTTGCTGCTGTTGCGCGGCTGCAGCCTCCGCCGCGCGCGCCGCGCGGCGACGCTGTGCGAGCACTTCTGCGACGTTCTGCGCGACCGGTGGCTGCGCAGCGTTTTGCGCGCCGCCCGGGTGCGCGGCCTGCTGCGCAGCCGCCGCTGCCGCGGCGTTGGCCGGGGGCTGAGCGCCCGCGCCGGCCGTGGCGGGTTGTGCGGGCTGGATCGTGGTCTTCGGCCCGCTCGCGACGTGCAGCGTGAGCTCCTCCGATTCGCCGCCCTGCGTGAGGCGCACGCTGTCCGGCTTCACTTCCGCGACCAGCATGCCGTTGACCGTTTCGCCCTTGTGAACGCGGCGCACCTTGCCGCCGTTGACCTCGCGCAGGAACGCCGTGGCCGAGCCGTCCGCGAGCGTCGTGCCGGTCAACGCGAAGCTTCCTCTCGCCATGCTCGATGGAGTGCCTGCGGTCGCGGGCGCCGGCGGCGCGGGACGGCGGGTCGGATTGAACAGCGTGCGGTCGACGGTTTCGCGCCGCGCTTCGGTGCCGCCCTCGACCTTGAAGTCGGGCAGCAGCGCGACGGACACGGCCTGCGGCTTCACCGGTGCATCGGCGGCGCGCGCCTCGGGTTGCAGCCCGTTGCCCCAATCGGTTTCCCATCCCAGCATGAGCGCGACGGCCGCGAATGGCATGAGCCATACGAGCCATTGCCGTGTGCGCGAGTCGATTCGCTCCATCGATGTCTCCTTACGATCGCGCCGGCGTCGCGGGCGCGGGCTTGACCGGCTCGGGATAGGCCCAGCCGCTCACGTCGAGCTGCAGGTTGAGCTCGGGCTCCTGTCCGGGTCCGGGCTTGAAGCCGCGAAACGCGTTGAGGGGACGCACCGCGATGTTGTCGATGACGAGATACGGCTGCTGCGTCTCGAGGGTCGCGAGGATCTTCTGCAGCGCCGGCGTGGTCGCGAAGAACTGCACGTTGACGCCGATCAGCTTGAAGCGCCCGTCGTCGCGAGCGGCGGTGTTCTGGCTGGTCGTGATGCGCCCGCCGTTGTTCTCGATCGCGGCCTTCACCATTTCCTGCAGCTCGGCGCCCGCGAGATTCGGCGCGGTGTTGCGCAGGTAGAAGCGGTGCGCGTCCCTGGCCTTCACGGCGTCGAGCGCCGCGCGAAGCTCGGGCCCTTGCGCCGCCACGCGCCGATAGCGAAACAGCTTGTCGGAGAGGTCCGCGATCGCGGCGTCGTAATGCCGATGCAGCAGGATCACCGGCATGACCAGCACGCCGGCCGCGGCGAACAGCGCGATCAGCAGGATGCCGAGCGCGAGCAGGCGCTGGCGCGCCGGCGTGAGCTTGGTTGCGAACGCGGGCGTCATTGCGTCGCTCCCGGCACCTTGATCTTGTAGCGCGTGAAGGGCCGGGCGGAAGGCGCGCCCGATGGCCGGGCATTGGCCCGTGGCTCGCTCGCCGCCGGCGCGGGCGCTTCGTTCGACGTAGCCGGCACGGGCGCGGGCGCTTCACTGGGCGCACCCGGCTCTGCATCCGCTTCATTGCCTTCCGCCGGCATTGCGGCCGGGGGCGGCGTGGCGGTGGCGGGCGGCGGCGCCGTGGTCGGTGGCGCCGCGGGCGTTGCAGCAGCCGGTGGCGCGGGCAAGGGCGTCGCCTTGCCGGCGGGCGCCGGCGGCTTCGCCGGCGCCGGCGTGGCCGGCGCGGGCGAGCTTGCAGGCGGCCGCGGTGCAGACGCCTTCGGTGCCGACGCGATCACCAGCGGCTCGCCCTCGGGACGGCCGAGCGGCTTCAACTGCGCGCCGACGTCGAAGATCTCGCCGGGCCCCGGCTGGATCTTCGTCGTGGGCGAGCGCGGCGCGGCCTGCGTGAACAGCTTCGAGTCCTCGAGCAGGCTCACGAGCCGGCCCGCATTCGCCGACTCGCCGCGCAGGTTGAGCTCGCGCTGCGTGTCCTTGGTGCGCGAGGAACGAACCTCGAGCTGCGTGAGCCACGTGTCGTCGGGCAGGATGTGCGTCACCTCCTCGAGGACCTGCACGGTGGGCGCGAACGCGAACTTGCGCTCCAGCGCGAAGTTGTAGTCGGCCACCTGGCGATCGAGGTCGGCGCGCAGCGCCTCGCTCACCGCGGCCTGCGCGCGCGCGGCCTCCGCGTCGTGCAGGAGCGCGATCGCCTGCTCGCGCTTCTGCCACAGCGGCAGCACCGTTGCAGCGATCGCGAACAACGCGAGCAGCACGATCGGCAGCCAGAACTGCCATCGGCGCCATGGCGCGCGGCCGTTGCGCATCTCGGGTGGCAGAAGGTTCAGCGACGACGACGACGACAGTGCCGGCGGATCCGCGCTGATTGCAGCGACCGCCGCGCCCCAGCTCTCCGCGTGACGCAGCAGCGGATCGACCTGCGAGCGTCGCGCGGCAGCGAGGTCCACGCTCAGCATGCCGCGCGTCGCGTCGCGGCCGACCGTGCGCGCGTCGAAGTACAGCTCGTCCGACTTGAACGGGGTATGCCGGTCGAGATCGTAGCCGAGGACCTGGCGCAGGTTCTCCTCCACCGCGATCGGCAACGCGAGCTGCTTGCGCAGCACCGTGCGCGGTGGCAGCGCCAGCGTGACGGCAACCGCCGAATCGGCGCCCTGCGTGCCGAGCGCGAGGCGGCCGGCGTTCGCGACCTCGGCCGGATCGCCGTCGAGCGGGAACGCCGCGTGCTCTTCCATCGCGAGCGTGCCGTTGCGTGCCACCGGCCGCCACAGCGTCGCCCGCGCGCCGTCGAACGCCAGGACGGGACGCATGCGACGCCGTTGCCACGCGGCGCGCGGTCCCGCGGGCACCAGGCTCGCGAGCTGATCGAGCCACCAGTCCCAGAATCCGGCGACACCGAGGCGGCGCGCAAGGTCGCGCAGCTGCGATCCCGCCGTGCCGAGCGTCAATTCACTTTGAACGGCCATACGATTTCATGAATGAACCGAAGCCCATCCCGCCCGAGGCGGACGTGCTCTTCGCAGCGACGGGCGCTGCCGGTGCGGTGGAAGAATTCTGCGCAACCGCCGTCGGTTGCGGAGGTGCGCGCGGCGCCTCGAGCCACGCCAGCGCGATCAGCGGCCGCCGGGGATCGGCCGATGGCCGCAGCACCGCTTCGCGGGCGAAGGTTACACCATCGGGCAGCGTCGCTTCCGCATGGATGCGCCAGACGGGCACGGCGCCGCTCGCGTAGCCCTGCGCGGGCGGGAACGGCGGCACGGGCTGCTTCGCTTCGAGGGCGGCCGCGCGCTGCTCGAGGTAGGTGTCCACGACGTCGGCCGTCGCATTGGGCAGCGACAGCAGCACGTCGCGCGGCGCGGTCAGCGCGTTGATCCCCGGCTGATGCGAATACACGGTCAGCAGGGGCGCGATGCGCGCGTACACGTCGGGCGTCACGCCGAGCACGCGCCCGACCTCGGCGACCGTCTCGAACGGGCCGTTGCTCGGCGCGTACTTGAGGCCCGCCGCCCGGTAGTCGGCCTCCTCGGCGCCGTTGGGGCGCTTCAGGTCGTCGGTGTCGCGCCAGTCGGCGATGGCATCGGCGATGTGCGCGGCGCGATCGTCGTCGACGCCTTGCGCGGCGAGCATGCTCTTCACCAGCGCGTCGTTGGCGAAGTTGATGTCGATGCGCGCGGCTTCGTCCACCGCGCTCGCGACGATCGTCGCGTCGCCGTCCTGCCACGTGTGCGGGGAGCCGTCGGGCAGCCACGTGTCGGCGATGCGCGGGCGCGAGAGCTCGAACGCCGTGCGCTCGACCGCGCCGTCGGCGGCCGCGCGCGCCTGGGCAAGCGACAGCGCGTTGCGCGCCGCAAGGGTCTCGCTGCGCATGCTGAACACGAGGCCGCTCGCGACCACGGTGAGCATCACCGTGATCCAGAGCGCGAGCACGAGCGCGATGCCGCGCTGTGCATGCGCTTGCGACGGCTTGGCGCGCTCCGCGCCGCCTCCCCCCGCAGGGGGGCGAGTGCCTTGGGGCGGCCCGGCGGCCCTCATACGGCTACGCACACCTGGCGAGCCGGATCGTACGAGCGGCAACCCGCCTCGGGTGCCTCGCGCGGCTGCACCACCAGCGTCGGCCACGCCGATCCGCGCTTCGGCGTCACGTCGATGCGCACCAGGAGCGGCAGGCGCTGAGGGTCGTCCCAGCGGTCGCGCCACGAGGGCTCGGTGGCGTCGGTCGCATTCGCGTCGCGGCCGAAATAGGCGAAGCGCACGTCGGCGATGCCTTCGGCGAGGATCGAGCGCTCGGCCTGCGCGAAGTCGGGCATGCGCTCGCCGTTGACGTCGGGCGCCATGCGCTCGAGCACCAGCGGCGAACGCGGATCGTCGTGCGCGACGCTGATGCGGTAATACCAGATGCCGCCCGCGGCGACGCGCGGCGGCAGCGCCGCGGCGTAGCGAAGCTGGTCGCGATCGCCGGCGAAGAGCAGCGGAAACTCCTGCACCTTGCGCATGCGCAGCGGATGCTGCGCCTCGAGCTGGGCGCGCAGGAATTCCTGCGCGAGGCGCATGCCGGAGGTCGAATCGACCTTCGCTTCGCCGCGCTCGGTGCTCGTGCCGGCGAGGCGCAGCGCGCCGTAGATGACCGACGACATCAGCGCGAGCAGCACGAGCGCGATGGTGAGCTCGAGCAGCGTGAAGCCGCCGATGCTTCTCTTCACTGCAGGCTCCGTGCGCTGAGCTTCAGCGTGGACAGCGTGAAGGTGCGCGGCCTGCCGTTGTCGCCGGTGTACTGCACCTGCACGCTCACGCGATACAGGCGCGTGGGCATCGTTTCCGATGCGCGCTCGAGATCCGGGTTCGGGTCGGGCGAGACGTACGGCGTGACCGCCGTCTGCCAGGTGATGCGGCCGTTCGCTTCCGTTCCGGAGGCCGAGCCTTCGCGCATCGGCTGCGTGCTCGACGCTTCAGCGAGACGGCTTTCCGCGACCAGCAACGCGCGGCTCCAGTCCTCGGCGGTCGACGCGTTGCGCAGCGCGCCGCCGAACAGGCCGAACAGCGCGGTGACCACGAGCGCGAGGATCACGAACGCGACCAGCACCTCGAGCAGCGAAAAGCCGGCCGCCGCCTTCATCGCAGGGCGTCCGCGCGAAAGCGGGGACCGAGCGACGTTCGCTCGAAAGACGCTGGCTTCCCGCTTTCGCGGGAACGACGGACAGTGGCGGGCCGGCGACATCACGCTCAATCGAGGATCGCGACCCGGCCTGTGAGCCAGTCGACGTCCACTTCGTACTTGCGCGTGCCCGAGGCGACCGTGATGCGCCCGCCGTTGCTGCCGCCGTCGGGAAAGAAGCGGATGGAGCCGACGTTGGCGTCGACGATGTCGTTCTGCGCGGTGAAGAGCTTGAGCTGCACGCCCTTGGGCAACGGGTATTCGCGCGGATCGCGATCGACCTTGAAGCGCTTGCCCGCGACGTCGAGCACGAGGAACGTCTCGCGCCGCTGCGACACGGCTTCGCTGCGCGCGGTGCGCAGCCCCGCCGCGAGCTGGCGCGCGGAGTTGCGCAACTCGGTGGTCGACACGCCGTTGCCGAGCATCGGCAACGCGATGCCTGCGATCAGCGCCATCAGCGCGAGCACGATCAGGAGCTCGAGCAGGGTGACGCCGCGCTGGCGGTAGGACGCGCTCATCGTTACGGCACTCGAGCCACGCTATTCGTGGCCCGTGATGTCCTTGTTCACCCCGTCGCCGCCTTCCTTGCCGTCGGCGCCGAGCGAGGTGATGTCGTAGGGCGCCGACGCGCCGGGCGACGCGTAGCGATATTCGTTGCCCCAGGGATCCTTGGGCACGGTGCCGCGCTTCCAGTAGGGACCGTTCCAGTTGTTCGCGCCGGCAGGCGCGCTCACGAGCGCCTGCAGGCCTTCCTGCTGCGTGGGATAGCGGCCGACCTCCAGCTTGAACAGATCGAGCGCCTGGGCGATCTGGCCGATCTCGATCTTCGCGGCGTCGGCCTTGGCCTTCTCGCCGCGGCTCAGGAAATTGCCGCCGACGATGCCCATCACGATGCCGATCAGCACCAGCACGACCAGGATCTCGATCAGCGTCATGCCGCGATCGTTGCGGCGGAATGCGGGGACGCGGCGACACGGCTGCGTTTGCGCGCTTTTCATAGCGTGCTCCTTCGTCATTGCAGTTTGCGCGGCCTGTTGTCCGGCCTTCGGTGCGCAAGGGACAGGGTTGGACACGATGTTGCTCGCCGGTTCGTGCCGGCGTCAGCCGATGAGCTCGTTCATGCCCATCACGCCGAGCAGGATCGAGAACACGATGCCGCCCACCAGCACCGCGAGCCCGAGGATCAGCACGGGCTCGAGGATCGACAGGAAGCGCTTGATCGCCACCTGCACCTCGCGGTCGTAGACATCGGCGACGCGCGTGAGCATCTCCTCGAGCCGGCCGCTCTCCTCGCCCACCAGGATCATCTGCGTGGCGAGCCGCGGGTAGATGCCGGTCTCGGCGAGCGGCCGGCCGAAGCCCTTGCCCTCGCGCAGCTTGGAGATGACGCAGTCGAGACCCGTGGCGAGCACGACGTTGGTCATCGTCTCCTTCACGATGGACAGGCCCGCGAGCAGCGTCACGCCGTTGGCGAGCAGCGTCGACAGCGTGCGCGCGAAGCGCGCGACCTCGAGCTTCGCGACGACGTCGCCGAGGAGCGGCGCGCGCAGGATGCGCGCATCGCGAATGCGCCGCACGCGGGGCGTGCGGCCGCGCCGACGCAACCAGACGACCGCGAGGAACGCGCCGCCCACGATCGCCCACCAGTAGTGACGGATGCCGTTGCCCACGAAGATCACCACCGCGGTCGGCAGCGGCAGCGCCTTGCCCGCCTGCGAGAACATCTGCTCGAACTGCGGCACGACGTATACGAGCAGCACCATCACCGAGGTGACCGCGACGCACACGAGGATGGTCGGGTAGATGAGCGCCGATCGCACGCTCTCGCGCAGCTCCTTGTTGCGCTCCATCGTGTCGGCCATGCGCTGCAGCACCACCCCCAGCGCGCCGCCCGCCTCGCCCGCGCGCACGATGTTCACGTAGAAGCGCGAGAACACCTCGCGCCGCGCGTCGAGCGCCTGCGACAGGGCCTTGCCGCCGCGCACGTCGTCGCGTATGCCTTGCAGCAGCTCGGCTACCGGCGGCGTCGGGGCAAGGTCGATGAGGATCTGCAGCGCACGATCGAGCGGAAGGCCCGCGCGCAGCAGCGTCGCCATCTCGCGCGTCATCGCGAGCAGGTTGTCGCGGCTCACGCGCTTGGCCGTGAACCAGCGGCGCGTGGTGCGCGCGGTGGTGCTCGACGCCGCGCCCGCGCCGGTCGCCCGCGCGATCTGCATGGGCATCATGCCCTGGTCGCGCAGGCGGTCGACGATCTCCGATTCGTTGGCGGCGTCGAGCTCGCCGGCAGCGACTTCGCCGGCGGGGGAGACAGCGCGGTAGGCGTAGAGTGGCATGGCGGGATCAGGGCTCCTCGCCGCTCGTATCCACGAAGCTCACAGCCACGCTCAACTCTCCCGCGTCACGCGCAGCACTTCCTCGAAGGTCGTGATGCCGCGCAGCGCCTTGCGCACGCCGTCCTCGTACATCGTCAGCATGCCCCCGCGCACGGCCTCGGCGCGAAGGTCGGTGGCCGTCGCATGCTTCATCACCAGGCTGCGCAGGCTGTCGGTCATGGGCAGCATCTCCATGATGCTGACGCGGCCCATGTAGCCGGTGTTCGCGCACTGGCTGCAGCCGCGCGGATGCCACAGCGTGATGTCGCGCTCGCGCGAGAACTTGCGCAGGTTCATCTGCTCGACGAGCTCGGGCAGCGCGGTGTAAGGCTCCTTGCAGTGCGGGCACAGCGTGCGCACCAGGCGCTGCGCGAGGATGCCGATCACCGTCGAGGTGAGCAGGTAGTCCTCCACGCCCATGTCGAGCAGGCGGTTCACCGTCGACGGCGCGTCGTTGGTGTGCACCGTCGACAGCACGAGGTGGCCCGTGAGCGCCGATTGCACGGCGATCTGGGCGGTCTCGAGGTCGCGAATCTCGCCGATCATGATGACGTCGGGGTCCTGCCGCACGATCGAGCGCAACGCATTGGCGAAGGTGAGGTCGATCTGCGGCTTGACCTGGATCTGGTTGATCCCCGGCATTTGATACTCGACCGGGTCCTCCACAGTGAGAATTTTGACGTCCGGCTGGTTGAGGCGGTCGAGCGCGGTATAGAGCGTCGTGGTCTTGCCCGAGCCGGTCGGCCCGGTGACGAGCAGGATGCCGTGCGGCTGGAGCAGCACGTCGAGGAAGCTCTTGAGCGTGTCCTCCTCGAAGCCCAGGCGCTGGAAGTCGAGCGCCACGCCGCCCTTGTCGAGGATCCGCATGACCACCGACTCGCCGTGCATCGTCGGCACGGTGGACACGCGAAGGTCGATCTCCTTGCCCTGGACGCGCAGGCGTATCCGCCCGTCCTGCGGCAGGCGGCGCTCGGCGATGTCGAGGTTCGCCATGATCTTCACGCGCGAGATGACGGCAGCGGACAGGCGCTTGGGCGGCGATTCCACCTCGTGCAGCACGCCGTCGATGCGATATCGCACGATCAGCCGGTTCTCGAACGGCTCGATGTGGATGTCGGAGGCGCGGGTCTCGAGCGCGTTGGTGATCAACAGCGACACGAGCCGGATGACCGGGGCTTCCGCGGCGAGGTCCTTCAACTGCTGCACGTCGGCGTCGAACGCCATGTCGTCGCCACGCTGCTCGACGTCGCCGATGATCTGGCTTTGCGCCGACTTGCCGGTGCCGTACAGGCGCTCGAGCGCGGCGTCGAGCTCGGTCGGGATCGCGATCATCGGCCGCACGGACCGACCGGTGACCATCTCGAACGCACCGATCGTGTATTGATCGGTCGGATCGGCCATGGCGAGCCACAGCTCGGACTCGTCCTCGCGCACGGGCAGCGCGCGCGCCTCGCGCAGGAAGCGCGCCGAAACCCGCTCCTCGAGCATCGGGAATTCGGGATAGCCGGACGCGTCGAGCAGCGGCAGCTCGAGCTGCGTCGACAACGCTTCGGCGACGTCGCGCTGCGCCACGAGCCCGAGCGTCACGAGCAGCGCGCCGATCTTCTCGCCGCTTTCCTGCTGCAGGCGCAGCGCGCGCTCGAGCGCCGCAGCGTCGAGCTTGCCGCGCTCGACGAGAAGCTCGCCGAGACGCTTGCGCGGCGCCGCTTCTGCCGGGGCGGCGCGTTCGTGGGGAGGGGCCAGTGTTTCCAAGGGCGTCATTCTATCATGCGACGCTCGAAATTCGAGCAAAAAAACCTTATGCGTTAAGGCCTTGCGTGCTCGCCTTCGCGTCGCCCGGCGCTCGCCGGCGTTGCAGTCCAACAGCCAACGGTTTCGCCGGGCGGACCGTTGACCCGCCGTGACGCCGCAGGTTGCGACCCGCTGTCACATCCTCGAAGAATCCCCGATGCCGGCCGCTACAACGGGCCGGCGACCGAGGCAAAGGCGCGCTCGGCGACCCGCATCGTCTCGTCGACGACGGCGGCCGTATGGGCGAACGACACGAAGCCCGCCTCGAACGCCGACGGCGCGAGGTACACGCCGCCCTCGAGCATGGCGTGGAAAAAGCGATTGAACCGCGCCTTGTCGCACGCCATCACGGCGTCGTAGCCGTCGGGGATGGCGGGGGAGAAATAGAGCCCGAACATGCCGCCGACGGACTGCGCCGTGAAGTCGACGCCGGCGCGCTGCGCGAGCGCGGTGAGGCCATCGACGAAGCGGCGCGTGGTCGTTGAAAGCGTTTCGTAGAAGCCGTCCTGCTCGGTGAGCGCGACGGTCGCGATGCCCGCAGCGACCGCCACCGGATTGCCCGACAAGGTGCCCGCCTGGTATACGGGGCCGAGCGGCGCGATCTCGCGCATGATCGACTCGCGTCCCCCGAACGCCGCGACCGGCATGCCGCCGCCGATCACCTTGCCGAGCGTCGTGAGGTCCGGCGCGATGCCGTACAGCGCCTGCGCGCCGCCGGCATGCACGCGAAAGCCCGTCATGACTTCGTCGAAGATCAGCACGCTGCCGTAGCGGTCGCACAACGCGCGCAGGCCCTCGAGAAAGCCCGGGCGCGGCACGACGAGGTTCATGTTGCCCGCGACCGGCTCGACGATCACGGCCGCGATTTCCTTGCCGTCGTTCTCGAACGCCGCTTCGACGGCCCGCAGATCGTTGTACGGGACCACGATCGTCTCGCCCGCGATCGCCGGCGGCACGCCGGCCGACGAAGGCTGGCCGAACGTCAGCGCGCCGGAGCCCGCCTTCACGAGAAGGCTGTCGCCATGGCCGTGATAGCAGCCTTCGAACTTGACGATCTTGCTGCGCCCGGTGGCGCCGCGCGCCAGGCGCAGCGCCGACATCGTCGCTTCCGTTCCCGACGATACGAGGCGCACGCGCTCCATCGAGGGCACGCGGCGGATGAGCATTTCGGCGAGCTCGACTTCCGCTTCGGTGGGCGCGCCGAAGGACAGGCCGTGTGCGGCGGCCCTTTGCACCGCCGCCACCACGAGCGGATGCGCATGGCCGGCGATCGCGGGGCCCCAGGAACCAACGTAGTCGATGTAGCGCTTGCCGTCGACGTCCCACAGGTACGGGCCTTCGCCGCGCGTGAAGAAGCGCGGCGTGCCGCCCACCGAGCGGAACGCGCGCACCGGCGAGTTGACGCCCGCCGGAATGCTGCGCTGCGCGCGCGCGAAGAGGTCCTCGTTGCGGCTCATTCAGCTTTCGAATTGCCGCGCGATGGCCTCGGCAGCCGCGCGAACGTCGTCGACGTCGCCGTGCGCGAAGACGTCCGAGATCACGGCAACCGCGTCGGCGCCGGCGTCGATCAGCGATCGCACGTTCTGCGCCGTGATCCCGCCGATGGCGACGACGGGCACGCCGAGCGTGCGCGCCTGGACGAGCAGGGATGCGTCGGCCCGCTGCGCCTGCGGCTTGGTGCTCGAGCCGAAGAAGCTGCCGAACGCCACGTAGTCGGCGCCGTGCGCGATCGCGTCGCGTGCGCGCGCGAGATCGCCGTAGCACGACACGCCGATCAGCCGCTCGGGACCAAGCAGCTCGCGTGCCGCTGCGATGCTCGGGTCGTCGCGGCCGATATGCACGCCGTCCGCGCCAACCGCCCTCGCGAGCGCGGGGTCGTCGTTGACGATGTAGACGCCGCCCCGCGCAGCCAGCACACGCGCGAGCGCCTGCGCCTGCTGCGCGCGTCCCGCCTCCGCGCGCTTGCTGCGATATTGCACGGCGCACGCGCCGCCTTCGAGCGCTGCGGCGACCATCGACACGAGCGCCTGCGTATCGTCGCACTCGGGCGTGAGCGCGTAGAGGCCGCGGATGCGCCGCGCGCGCGCGCGGCGCAACGCTGCGGGATCAGTGACGGCCGCGTGCATCGGCTTCGCCGCTCGCGGGTACCGCGACGTCGGAGGCCTCGGGGCCCTCGTCGCGCGCCCAGAACAGGCGATCGGGAATCCATTGCCCCATGCCCGGCCGATACGCCTTCTCGAGCGTCTGCCAGGTGTACTCCTGCGCCTCGCGCACCGCGTCGCCGATGTCGAGGCCGTTGGCGAGCATCGCCGCGATCGCCGAAGCGAGCGTGCATCCCGAGCCATGATAAGTCTCGGCGAGGCGCGGCCAGGTGTCGCTGCGAACGACGCCGGACTTCGCGTAGAGCGTGTTCACCACCTTCGGCGTCGGCTCGTGGGTTCCGGTGACGAGCACGTATTCGCAGCCCTGCGCGATGATCCGCGCGGCGCATTCGCCGAGCGCCGCGTCGTCGTTGTCCTCCTCGTCGTCGACGTCGGCGAGGCGACGCGCCTCGATGCTGTTCGGCGTGACGAGCGTCGCCTGCGGGAGCAGCAGCTCGCGCATGGCTCGCGTCATGTCGCCGGTCGCGAGCTCGTCGCCGCGCCCGGAAGCGAGCACCGGGTCGAGCACCAGCGGCACGTCGGGATAGTCCGACACGATCTCCGCGATCGCGGCGATGTTCTCGACGCTGCCGAGAACGCCGAGCTTGAACGCGTCGACGCGCATGTCCTCGAGCAGCCGACGCGCCTGGTCCGCGACCCATTCGGCGTCGATCGGCAACAGGCCTTCGACGCCAATCGTGTCCTGCACCGTCAGCGCGGTCACCACGGAAAGCGGATGACAGCCCATGCTCGCGAGCGCGAGGAGGTCGGCCTGCAACCCGGCGCCGCCCGACGGATCGGATGCGGCGAACGTGAGCACGACAGGGGGCGGGAGGGAACGTTCGCTGGCCATCGAAAGCGCACGCGATGCGCGGGCGGAGGAAGTGGATTCGCTACAATTCTCATTCTATTCCACCGAAGGCGCGCGCTCGGTCGGCCACGCGATGAAAAAGTACATGTGCCTGATCTGCGGCTGGATCTACGACGAGGAAACCGGCGCGCCGGAGGAAGGCATCCCGCCGGGCACGCGGTGGGAAGACGTGCCGCCGAACTGGACCTGCCCCGAGTGCGGCGCGCGGAAGGAAGACTTCGAGATGATCGAGATCTAGGGATTAGAACTCGCCCCCAACCCCTCGCATGCCGCAGCCAAAGGTGCCCTCGATGAGAATCCTCCATACCATGCTCCGCGTCGGCAATCTCCAGCGCTCGATCGACTTCTACACCGGCGTGCTCGGCATGCGGGTGTTGCGCACCACCGACCGACCCGAGCAGAAATACACGCTCGCATTCGTCGGCTACGGCGACGAATCGCAGCACGCCGTGCTCGAGCTGACCTACAACTACGGCGTGGATCACTACGATCTCGGTGACGCGTACGGGCACGTCGCGATCAGCGTGCCGGATGCCGCGGCCGCCTGCGCGGCGGTGAAGGACAAGGGTGGTGCGGTGACGCGCGAAGCGGGCCCCGTGAAGGGCGGCACCACGGTGATCGCGTTCGTGCAGGACCCCGACGGGTACAAGATCGAGTTGATCGAGCAGCGCGAGCGCGCCGCAACCTGACGTACTCGCGTTAAACTTCGCTTCGTGCTCGCCCGACCGGCGAGCACCATGCGCGCACTGGTCGCGTCGGTTGGCTTCATGACGCGAGTACGACCCCGACACCGCCTGGTTATGAGAATCGCGTGAGAAGGCTGCTCGGGCTGATCCATTGGCGTTTCTTTCGGGGGTATCTGCTGCGGATCCTGGTGGACGACCGGGTCGTCCTGCCGTACCTCTACGTCCTGGCGCGCTGCGTGATGCTGGCGCGGCGCCCGCTGATCATCGCGATCACCGGATCGGTCGGAAAGACCACGACGACCGGCCAGATCGCCGCAGTCCTTTCACAGCCGGAAGCGCAAGATGTGCTCGGCGCCGTTCGAAGCACCGTCGACAACATGAACAACGACGTGGGCGTGCCGCTGACGATATTGCTGCAGGACCGCTGGCTCAGCAGCGATGGGCCGGAGCGCCTGCGGTCGCTTGGCAAGCTGACGGTGCGAGCGCTGGCTCTCGTGACGTTTGCTCGCTATCCGCGGGTGCTCGTGCTCGAATGCGCGGCCGGCTTGCACGGTCACGTCCACAGGTCGGTTCGGCTCGCGCCGCCGAAAATCGGAATCGTCACCAGCATCGGCCCGACGCACCTCGAGCGGTTTCACACCGTGGAGGGCGTGATGAGGGAAAAGAGCGCGGTGGTGAAAGCCGTCCCTTCGTCGGGGCTGGTCGTCCTGGGGGAAGGACACGATTTCGTGCAGGACCTCGAGCGGCTGGCACGGGCGCCGGTGGTCCGCGTTTCGGGGCGCGGGCTGGATCTTTCTCGTAACATCGCGTGCGTCGTGGCGCGACATCTCGGACTTTCGGAAAAGACGATCTCTACGGCCCTTTCCGCTTTCACACCGCCGAAGGCGAGACTCAACCGGCTGGCGCTGGGAGACTGGCTGGTCATCGACGACACGTACAACGCAAACCCGCTGTCGATGCGGCTCGGGCTCGACGTCCTGAGCGAAGCTGCCCGCCCGGGCCATCGGAGAGTTGCGATCCTCGGGCAGATGGCCGAGCTCGGACAGCAGGCCGCGAAGTATCACCGTGACATCGGACAATATGCGCACAGTCACTCGGATCTCGTCGTGGGGGTGGGAGAGCTTGGCAAGGCATACGACCCGGACTATTGGTTCGCAACCAGCACGGAGTGCGCGACCGCAGTCCCCGACCTCCTTCGAGATGGCGATTGCATCCTGGTAAAGGGATCGGCCTCACTGAAAATGGGCGACGTGGTGACGGCGTTACATAAGGTCGTGAGGAGTTGATGCATCTCGACTACCAGGCGATGCCTGCATGGCCGCCACTGGCATGGCTCGCCAAGCTGCACAAGAACGACGCGGTCGCGACGATTCTGCACGGTGCGCAGGTCGAGACTACCGACGACTGGTTCTGCGAAGCCGTGTGGCCGGATGACTACGAATCCGGCGGCTTCGACCTTACCGACATCGTGTCGGGCAGCGGGGGCCGTCTGCGCGGAAAGAACCTGGTGTTCGTCTCCGCGGGCGCGACGGTCGACCGGCTGGCTTCCATCGAGGCGCAGAGCGGCGTCTACGTGTCGAATTCCCTGCCTTGCCTTCTCGCGGCCATTGGCGCGCGTTTCGATCCAAGCTATCCGGACTATTTCGCCGATCTGAACAGTATCATCCAGGGCGTCGACAAGTACCGTCGATCGTTCGAGACGTCTGCCGGCGTCGTCAAGCTCACTTATTTTCACAATCTGACGTGGGATGGCAGCAATCTCGACGTGACGGCGAAAGCGTTTCCGCGGCGCGACTTCGGCTCCTTCGCGCGGTACCGCGATTTCATGGCGGGCACGATGAGCCAGCTAGCCCGCAACATCAACGACCCGAAGCGCACGACGCGTTACACCATGCTCGGGACGTTATCTACAGGCTACGACTCACCCACGGTGACGACGCTCGCCAGGGAGGCGGGGTGCATCGAGGCGCTCTGCATCGACAAGGCCATGCACGGCCACGACGATTCCGGCGACGCCATCGCGGAGATCCTCGGCGTACAGGCAATTCGCATAAGGCGCGCCGAATGGCGGGAGTTCGTCATGCCGGAACCTCCGTTCATCGTGGGCGACGGACTGGGACAGGACCTGGCGTTCAGGAGCGCGGAGCGATTGCTTCGCGGTCGCGTGCTCATGACCGGATATCACGGCAAGGTGTGGCAGAAGCAGCCTGGCAAATACCTGAGTGAAACCATTGTGCGCGCCGACTCGTCGGGCCTGTCGATGACGGAGTACCGGCTCTCCGCCGGATTCATTCATTGTCCCATTACATTCTGGGGCGTGCGACAGACGCGCGAGTTGAACGCCTTGAGCAATGCCCCGGAAATGAAGCAGTGGGACATTCCGGGGATGTTCAAGGACTACAGCAAGCCGATATGCCGCCGGATCGTGGAACAAGCGGGAGTCCCGCGCGAGCTGTTCGGTCAGCTGAAGAAGGCGGGCTCTGTGTTGTCAGAGGAGCTGCTCGCTCCTGCATCGATGTCGAGTTATCTCGCCTGGCTCAAGGACAATCGATCGGCTTGGGTGAAGCGCGGTCGGGTACCTCCACCCGCGAGCCCGCGACTGGAAGCGTGGCTCAGCAGGACCAGCGATTCGGTCAAGACTCGTCTCAACCGAACGCCTCTCTTGTGGCGATTTGCGATCGCTCCCGCCGAAGCCGACATGACGCCGTCGTGGCTGCGCCGGTACATCTTTCCGTGGGCCATGGAGCAGCAAACCGCGCGATATGCCCTATGACGTGCTTGCATGATGTCGCTCGCAACCTCGATGCGCACTGATCCGGCGGTCGTCGCTCGCTTCGACGCGCTGGCCTCGTCCGCGGGACAGGTCGATACGGGGGGCGATCGGGCGGCGGTCCTGTTGCAATTGTCCGAGCGGCCCGAGTTTCGTCCGCTGCTGTACGACGTCACTTTGCGCGCATGCGGCGACCTCGAACATCCATTCCGGGTCACGCACGGGCGGTGCATCGAGATCGCGACCAGGAGCCTGGCCGTCCCTGCGTTGGCGACGCTCCATCTGCGACACGCACTCGAAGTGGCGTTCTGGCAGCGCACGAGCACGTCGCTCGATCCCGCGCACAAGCTCGCGCGTGCCCTCCTCGCTGCGCACACTGCGCTCGTGTACATGGACACCATGCCGCGGACCGAGCGGCAAGCCCTTCTGAACGCTGCACCACCCTGGCTCGCAGCGCTCGCCTCACAGTCGGGGCAATGGGCCGACGACGTCGCGGGCCGGCGCGCCAAGGCCGCCGCCCTGGCGCGACACTCGGCGCATCTTCTGCCTCTTCAGGGCGACGACGTCGACGGCTTCTCGCCCGACGCAATCGCGGAGCGCGCCTGCGCGCTCGCCGTTTCCGTGTTCCCCTTCGCGATACCCACCGAGTACGGGCTGAACCTCGGCGGCGACAGCCGGCTGCTGGTCGACCCCGACACCCGGCTCAACGGCTACGGTTGCAGCCCCTCCCCGCGTCCGTGGGCGATCACCTTCTGCTCGTGCACCGCGTCGTCGACATCCGACCTGGCCTACGAGGAAGCGGAGCGCGCACGACAAGCCATCCTCGCGCGAACGCTGACCGGCCAGGCACTCGTGCCGGTGTTCGAGGAGGCGGTCGAGCAGACGCGAAACGAGCTGGCGGCGTATCTCGGGCTCGACTCGGCTGCGAGCGCACAGATCATCTTCTGCTCGTCGGGCACCGACTGCGAGCTGTTCGCCGTGCAATTGGCGCTCGACACCCAGCCGCGGGCGCTCGTCAATGTAGTCATCGCGCCGGACGAGATCGGAAGCGGCTCCATGCCCGCGGCGCGTGGATTTCATTTCGACCGCATCGCACCTCTTGGACGAGCCGTCGAGCCCGGCACGAGCCTGGATGGCATGGACTCCGATCGGGTGCGTGTCGTAACGCTCCCGGTGCGCGACGAGACCGGAATGCTCGTATCGCTCGACACGATCGAGCGCCAGCTTCACGAGGTTTGCACCGATGCGCTGGCGCGTGGCGAAGCCGTCCTGATACACCTGCTCGACAGCTCGAAGACCGGTGTACGCGCACCGGCGCGCGACGCAGTCGGCAGGATGCGCGCGCTCGATCCGTCCTCGGTCTTCGTGCTCGTGGATGCCGCGCAGATGCGCATCGACAACGCGGGTATCGCCGGTTACCTCGAGCAAGGCTTCATGGTGATGATCTCCGGATCGAAGTTCTATACGGGATCCCCATTCTCCGGCGCGTTGCTCGTCCCGCCAGCGCTCGCCGGTGCGTTCGAGCAGCGCGGCGATCTTCCGCGCGGATTTCGCGACTACGCGAGCCGGTTCGAGCTTCCCCCTCTCTGGCAAAGGCTCCGCGCATGTCTCGAGCCTCGGCCGAATGTCGGTCTGTTTTTGCGCTGGCGCACGGCGCTGTGGGAAATGCAGGCATACCAGGCCGTGCGCGACGACGACAGATGCCGCTACTTCGAGGCTTTCGTGCGCGGCCTTCGCAGCACGATCGCGGAATGCCCCCACGCCGAGCTGCTGGAAGCGCCCGTGGGCGACAGGCGGGCGCGCGATGAAGCATGTACCTGGGACGCGTTGCAGACGATCTTCACGTTCGTCGTCTACCGCGAGGACCGCGCGACCGGACGCCGAACGCCGCTCGAATACGATGACGCCCGGCTGGTCTACTTCTGGCTGAACCAGGACATATCGGCCGGGCTTCCCGCCGCCGCGTCCGAGGCCGACAAGGCGCTTGCCGCCAAGTGCTGTCACATCGGCCAGCCGGTGCGCATCCGGCGCGGAGGCACGGCGATGCTTGGCGCATTGCGCATCGCCGTGGGCGCGCGCTACGTTTCGCGTGTCGCGTTCGACCCGACGCTCGGGCCGGACGTGACCGCCCGCATCGCCGCACAACTCGACGACGTCGACGTCGTGCTGCGCAAGATCGGATTGATCCTGGCCCACTGGGACGCGCTCCGCGGCTGATCCGCGGCGCGCTTACGGCCTCGTACTTGCCGAGCGCGCTCGCTCAGCCCGCCTTCAGCAGCTCGCGCAAATCGTGCGTGAACACGTCGGGCGACGCATTGTTGCCCTCGAAGACGCGCAGCCGGCCCTCGGGGTCGAACAGGAACACCCCGGCGGAGTGATCCATGGTGTAGCGGCCCGGTGCATTGCCGGGCACCTTCTGATAGATGACCTTGAACTCGCGCGCGGTGCGCTCCGTTGCGGCCGCATCGCCGCGCAGCCCGACGAACGTCGGGTAGAACGCGGGCACGTACGTCGCGAGGAGCTGCGGCGTGTCGCGCTCGGGATCGACGGTGATGAACACGACCTGCACGCGCCCGGCATCCGAACCCAGCTTGTTCATCGCCTCGGCGAGCGCTGCCATGGTGGTCGGGCACACGTCCGGGCATTGTGTGTAGCCGAAGAAGACGGCAACTGCCTTGCCGCGATAGTCCGCGAGCGTGCGCACGCGACCCGACGGGTCGGAGAGCTCGAAGCCGCGCCCGAAGCCCGAGCCGGTGACATCCGATCCCTCGAAGCTCGGCCCGCTCGGCGCGCAGGCGCCGAGGAGCAGCGCGAGCGCGGCGAGTACGAACGCCTGTCTCACTGCCAGTAGTGGTCGATCAGCAGCGCGGAGAAGAGCGCCGCGAGATACAGGATGGAGAAGCGGAACGTCGCACGCGACAGCGCGTCGCTGTAGTTGCGGTACAGGCGCACCGCGTAGCCGATGAACGTCGCGCCGAGCGAGAGCGCGGCGACGAGGTACAGCGGGCCGCTCATGCGGATCGCATAGGGCATCAGCGTGGCGGCGACCAGCACGACGGTGTAGAGCACGATCATGAGCTGCGTGTAGCGCTGGCCGTGCGTCACGGGGAGCATCGGAAGACCGGCGCGCCGGTAGTCCTCGCGACGGTACAGCGCAAGCGACCAGAAATGCGGCGGCGTCCAGATGAAGATGATCAGGAAGAGCAGCAACGCTTCGGGCGGCACCCCGCCCGTGACGGCCGCCCAGCCGAGCACCGGCGGCATGGCGCCGGACGCGCCGCCGATGACGATGTTCTGCGGCGTGGCGGGCTTCAGCAGCACGGTGTACACGATCGCGTAGCCGACGAACGTCGCGAGCGTCAGCCACATCGTGAGCGGATTGACGAAGCGGAACAGGAGCCACAGCCCTGCCGCACCGACGATGCCGGCGAACACGAGCGTCTGCCGCGACGTGAGCTGGCCGCGCGGCAGCGGGCGCACGCGCGTGCGCTGCATCACGGAGTCGATCTTGCGCTCCACGAGGCAATTGATCGCGGCGGCCGCGCCCGCGACGAGCGCGATGCCCAGCGTGCCGAACAACACGCGGCCGGCGGGCGGCACGCCGGGCACGGCGAGGAACATGCCGATGACCGCGGTGAAGACGATGAGCGTCACCACGCGCGGCTTGGTGAGCGCGAGGAACTGGCGCAGGCGCAGCGCGGGTAGTGCGAGAGTCGTCATCGCAAGCGGTGGAGCGCGTCGCGAACGCGACGCGGCGAGTCGTGCATTCTACACCGTCGAGGCATCAGCCGATGCTCGACGCGCGCAGCAGGCGCGCGAGATCGGCGGCCATGCGCTTGATGTCGGGATCGGCGGGCCACGACAGCACGAGGTTGCCGCGCGGGTCGACGAGGTAGATGTCGCGTCCCGCCGAGGGCAGCGCGGCAACGGTCGCCGGCGATGCGCGCACGGCAAGCAGGTCCGGATGCTCGCTGAGCAGGGAAGGCGACGGCGGCGCCGCGTCGGTCACCACCCAGACGCGCTGCACGCGCTCCCGCTCGGCGTTCTGGATGGTGCGCGCCTGGCGCGACGCGTAGAGCTCGGACGTGCAGCGAGCGTCGCATTCGCCGCCGGAAGCCGACACGATGACCCATTTGCCCTTCAGGTCGTCGAGCGAGAAGCGCGTGCCGTCGAGGCGCTCGCCCGCGACCGGCGGCGCCGCCGTGGCGTGCAGCGTGCCGTAGTTGACCTGCTTGTCGCGGGGCAGCACGTAATACGCCACGTAGGACGCGATCACAGGCGCCATGCCGATCAGCACGATCAGCAGGAGTTGACGGCGCACGCGCCGGCGTTGCGAGGGCGCGGTCTCAGTTCGCATCGCGTGCGGCCGGCGCTCGACGGAACGTGAAGAACAACCAGAGGCCTGCGGCCATCGCCGCGAAGGTGTACCACTGCACCATGTAGCTCAGGTGACGCTCGGAGCCGAGGTCGGGCTGCGGCCAGTCGCGCGACAGCGCGCCGTCGCCCGTAGCACCGCCGGTCGCCTCGAGATACACCGGCAGCACGGCGCGATGCGTTCGCGCCGCGAAGCGCGCGGGATCGAGATGCGGCCACAGCACGCCGGACGGCTCCGGATTGCCGAACAGATAGCCCGACGGCGCCACCTGGATGCGACCTTCCACGGTCACATCACCCGCCGGCGGCGGTGCATCGGGCAGCACGCGCCGGTCGCGGCCCGCGGGCGCGAAACCGCGGTCGACCAGCAGCCATCTGCCGTCGGCAAGCGCGAGCGGCGTGACGACGTCGTAGCCGACGCGCCCGTCGTGCACGCGATTGTCGACGAGGAACTGCTCGGAGGCGTCGTAGCGGCCGTGCGCGGTGACGCGGCGATAGCGCCACGCGGTCCAGTCGTCGGCGCCGCTCGGAAGCGGGACCGGTGCCCTCGCGTTCGCCGCGTCGAGGGCCGCACGCAGCGCGTCCTTTTCCTGCATGCGCCGATGCTGCCAGTTGCCTGCGGTCACGCACGCGCTCACGACCACGATCATGGCGACCAGGGGCAGCCACGCGGGACGCCGCGCGCGCGCGCGTTCTCCTTTGATGCAGCGCTCTGCGCTGCCTTCCTCGCCAGCGGGGCGAGCGCCTTGCGGCGGCTGGGCGGCGCTCTGCGGAGTGCTAGACTGGGTCACGCTCCTCGCTCACATCGAGGCGAGGAGCGCTCGCGTTGAAAATCATCATCGTCGTCGCGCTGATCGCGGTCGTCACGGCGCTCTTCACCGCGCTCGTGTTCCTCTACCGCGACCGCGGTCGCGGACAGCGCGTGGTCGTCGCGCTCGCGGTGCGCGTCGTGCTGTCGGCCGCGCTGATCGCCTTCCTGGTGCTGTCGTATCACATGGGCTGGATCGCGCCCGGGGGAATGCATTAGCGACGCCTGTACGAGAGCTTCGGCGCGGGTCACCGCGTCGCGCTTCCGTCGGCGAATCGCCCGGAATTCCGCCGGGATGCCCTTACTCGCGCTCGCCCGTTCCGAAAAGGCGATTGCCGAATGGACTACAGCCAATACACGAGCACGAACAGCAGCAGCCATACCACGTCGACGAAGTGCCAGTACCACGCCGCCGCCTCGAAGGCGAAGTGATGCTGCGCGTCGAAGTGTCCCCGGAACGCGCGGACCAGCATCACCGTCAGCATGATCGCGCCGATGGTGACGTGGAAGCCGTGGAAGCCGGTCAGCATGAAGAAGGTCGAGCCGTATACGCCGGTCGACAGCTTGAGGTTGAGCTCGCTGTACGCGTGCGTGTACTCGTACGCCTGCAGGCACAGGAACGTGAAGCCCAGCACGATCGTGACGAACAGCCAGAACTTGAGCGCGCCGCGGTGCCCGGCCTTGAGCGCGTGATGCGCGACGGTGAGGGTGCCGCCCGAGCTCACGAGGATGATCGTGTTGAGCAGCGGTATGCCCATCGCCGCCATCGGCGTGAATACCGTGTTCCAGTACGGCCCGACCGTCGGCCACTGTCCGACGTAGCCCGGCCACAGGTAGCGCCCCGTGAGGTCGCTCCCGAGACCGGGAACGACGATGGCGCGGATATAGAAGAGCGCACCGAAGAACGCGGCGAAGAACATCACCTCGCTGAAGATGAACCAGCTCATGCTCCAGCGGAAGGAGGTGTCGACCTTCTTGTTGTACAGGCGCGCCTCGGACTCGCGGATCACCGTGCCGAACCAGCCGAACAGCATCCACAGCAGGACCAGGAAGCCGGCGAGCACGAGCCACGGCCCGATCGAATACTGGTTGAACCAGCTCGCCGCTCCGAAGGCCATCAGGAGCAGGGCGACCGATCCCCTGATCGGCCACGTCGATGGCTGCGGGACGTAGTAATAGGGCTTCGTGTCGTGGGTGGTAGCTGCGCTCATCCTGACTCCCCTGTTATCCGCCGCGCGACGTCGGGGCGCCGGCGACCGGCCCCGCCTTGCCTCGGCCTTCGACTTCGAAGAACGTGTACGACAGCGTGATGGTGCTCAAGTCCGCCGGTGCGCGCGGATCGATCACGAACACCACCGGCATGAGCCGCGTCTCGCCGGGCTGCAGCGTCTGCTGCGAGAAGCAGAAGCATTCGAGCTTGCGGAAGTACTGCGCGGCGTACTGCGGCCCGTAGCTCGGAATGGCCTGGCCGGTGATGGCCCGGTCGGTCGTGTTGACCACCTGGAACTCCGCCTGCGTGACCGCGCCCGGATGCACGGACATTACCGGCTCGAGCGGCTGGAAGCGCCACGGCACGTTGCGCACGTTGGAGTCGAACTCCACGCGCACCACGCGGCTCGCGTCCACCTGCGAGTTCGCGACGGCATCGGGCCGGTCGATGTTGCGCAGGCCCGTGACCTCGCAGATCTTCTCGTAGAACGGCACCAGGGCATAGCCGAAGGCGAACATGCCGAGCGCGATCACGCCGAGCTTCGCGAGCAGCACGCGATTGGCGTGTCGCTGGGCGGTGGCACGATCGCCGTCGGGTCGTTGCGCGCTCATCTCCGCAGATGCCGCCCGATCGCCAGCACGAGGAACAGGATCATCGCGCCGCCGAGCACGGCGATCGACACGGCCGGCGTGCCGAGCATGCGCGCGGCGAACGCGCCGACGAAGAACACCAGCGCGATCGACAGGAGGATGAAGCCGGTCTTGCGGTTGGCGAGTTGGCGTTGACGATCCATCTTGTACGAAGTCAAAAAGTCGAGGCGCGCCGCGCGCGCCTCGATTCCATCATTTAACAACCGGTGGATGTTCGAACGTGTGGTACGGCGCCGGCGAAGGCAGCGTCCATTCGAGCGACGTGCCGCCTTCCCACGGCTTCGCAGGCGCCTTCTCGCCGCCGCGAATCGTCTTGATCACGACGTACACGAAGATCAGCTGCGACAGGCCGAACCCGAACGCGCCGATCGTCGACACCATGTTCCAGTCGGTGAACTGCTGCGCGTAGTCGGGGATCCGTCGCGGCATGCCGGCGAGCCCGAGGAAGTGCATCGGGAAGAACGCGACGTTGAAGAAGATGAACGAGCCCCAGAAGTGCCAGTCGGCGAGCTTCTCGTCGTACATGTGGCCCGTCCATTTGGGGATCCAGTAGTACGTCGCGCCGAAGAAGGCGAACAACGTGCCGGCGACCATGACGTAATGGAAGTGCGCCACCACGTAGTACGTGTCCTGGAACTGCACGTCGACCGGCTGGATCGCGAGCACCAGCCCGGTGAAGCCGCCGATCACGAACAGGAACAGGAACCCGAGCGCGAAGAGCATCGGCGCCTCGAGGCTGATCGCGCCCTTCCACATGGTCGCGAGCCAGTTGAACACCTTCACGCCCGTGGGCACCGCGATCAGCATCGTCGCGTACATGTAGAACAGCAGGCTCACCGCGGGCAGGCCGGTGGTGAACATGTGGTGCGCCCACACGAGGAACGAAAGGACGGCGATCGCCGCCAGCGCGTACACCATCGACGCGTAGCCGAACAGCGGCTTGCGCGAGAACGTTGGGATGATCTCCGAGATGAGGCCGAACGCCGGCAGGATGATGATGTAGACCTCGGGATGCCCGAAGAACCAGAAGATGTGCTGGAACAGCACCGGGTCGCCGCCGCCCGCCGCGTTGAAGAACGACGTGCCGAAATGGCGGTCGGTGAGCAGCATCGTCACCGCGCCGGCCAGCACCGGCATGACCGCGATCAGCAGGTAGGCAGTGATCAGCCACGACCAGCAGAACAGCGGCATCTTCATGAGCGTCATGCCGGGCGCGCGCAGGTTGAGGATCGTGGTGATGATGTTGATGGAGCCCATGATCGACGACGCGCCCATGATGTGGATCGCGAAGATCGTGAGGTCCATGCCCATGCCGTTCTCGACCGACAGCGGCGGGTAGATCGTCCAGCCCGT
>DASXAF010000039.1:0-2550 GCA_036406955.1 Casimicrobiaceae bacterium | reverse complement strand
GGTCACCAACGTTCCCGATGCCAACCACGACGAGGTGTCGAATCACGTGCTGGCCATGCTCCTTGCCTGGGCGCGGTGCCTGTTGCCGTTCGATCGCGCCGCGCGGGAGGGCCGGTTCGACTATCGTCTCGCGATACCGCGGCATCGCCTCGCGGGGCAGGTGCTTGGGCTGATCGGCTTCGGCGCCGTCGCGCGCTGCGTCGCGCGCAAGGCCCGCGGCCTGGGCCTCGACGTGGTGGCGCATGCGCGCCACGCCGCGGGCTCCGAGGTCGAGTTCGCATCGCTTGGCGACGTTCTGCGCCGCGCCGATTACCTGTCGATCCACGTTCCGCTCACGCCGGAGACGACCGGGATGATCGGTGCTGCACAGCTCGCGCTCATGAAGCCCACCGCGTTCCTCGTCAACACGTCGCGTGGAGCTGTCGTCGACCAGCGCGCGCTGGTCGAAGCGCTTCGTGAGGGACGCATTGCCGGCGCGGGCCTCGACGTGACCGATCCCGAGCCGCCGCGGGCCGACGACCCGTTGCTCGCACTTCCGAACGTCATCCTGACGCCGCACGCCGCGTGGTACTCCGAGGAGTCGCGCGAGGACGTCACCACCGCGGCGGCGCGCGAGGTCGTGCGCGTGCTCGCGAACGGTCGGCCGGCCTCGCCGGTGAATCCGGAAGTGGTGCCCCGATTCGGGGTGACGTCGTGAGCACCGCGACGACAGGACACGAGAAACGACGTTCGCGCGCAGGGAGACGTGATGCATGATGCATTGACGGTCGGGTCGCTGACGGCACCGCCAGGAACGGTCGCCGAGGGCTGGCTGCACATCGGCGAGCTTGCCGACGGTGTGACGCCCGTCCGCGTACCGGTCACGATCATCAACGGACGCGACCCGGGCCCGCTCGTGTACCTGCACGCGGGGTCGCACGGCCAGGAGACGATACACGCCGTCGAGACGCTGCGCCGCCTGCGCGACGGCATCGACCCCACCGCGCTCAAGGGCGCGCTCGTCGTCGTTCCGCTCGCCAATCTGCTCGCACATCAGTTCGCGACGCGCGTGGCGCCGCACTACGCCGCGCGCGAGGGCGTGGCGTTCGCCGGCGACCTGCACAAGCTGTGGCCCGGCGACCCCAAGGGAAGCCTCACGCAGCGCATCGCGCATGCGCTGTGGACGGGCATCGCCTCGCGCTGCGACGCGGCCATCGACCTGCACGCGGTGTCGGATCCCGGCATGGCCTTCGCGTTCATGTATCGCGGCGGCAAGGTCGACGCGCTGGGCTCGCGGGCGTGGGAGAAGAGCCTCGCGATGGCGAAAGCGTTCGGCCTCACGCTGGTGACGACGGCCCCGAACCCGCTGACGCTCGCCGGTGCGTGCCTCGACGCCGGCAAGCCCGCGTTCATGGTCGAGATGACCCGCGCGCGCATGCTCGACGACACCGTGGTCGAAGGCACGCTCCTCGGCATTCGCAACGTGCTCGCGCATCTCGGCATGATCGCGGACGAGATCCGCCCGCAACGAGGGTTCCTGGTGCTGCCGGGCGTTCACCCGGCGCTGCCGACGATACGCGCCGAGCGCGGCGGATTCATCCGCTACGAGGTCGAGTGCGGAACCTTCGTCGCGCAGGGCACCGTGATCGCGCGCGTGCGCGATGTCATGGGCCGCGAGGTCGAGGCGATCGCCATGCCCGCCGACGGCTACGTAATGACCTTCCCGCCGCTGAGCTGGGTGGGCAACCATGCGGTCGTGACCGGCGACCTCGTCGCCGATATCTTCGCCCCATCGGAATCGGGCCCATCGAGGAGAGCTGCGTGAAGATCACGGAAGTCGAAGCCATCATCCTGCGTCAGTCGGTGGTCGACGGCGCCATCGCCGACGGGAGCCAGGACGATCTCATCGTACGGGTCCACACCGACGAAGGCATCGTCGGCATCGGCGAGATCGACTCCGCGCCCGAGGTGGCGAAGGCCGTGATCGAGGCGCCCGATTCGCATTACATCGCGACGGGGCTGAGGCACGTGCTCGTGGGCCGGGACCCGATGGACATCGAGGGACTGTGGCGGCGCATGTACCTGGGATCCGTCTACTACGGGCGCCGCGGCGTCGCGATGCACGCCATCAGCGGCATCGACATCGCGCTGTGGGACATCCGCGGCAAGGCGCTCGGGAAGCCCGTGTGCGAGCTGCTCGGCACGAAGAAGCGTGACCGGATCCGTCCCTACGCGTCGCTCCTGATGCCCGAGACCGAGCGCGAGGTGGCGGCGCGCGTCGAGGAGCTCGTCGCGATGAGCTTCACGGCGATCAAGTTCGGCTGGGGCCCTCTGGGTCGCGACGAGGCGCACGACGTGCGGCTCGCGGCCGCGGCGAAGCGCGCCGCGGGCGCCGGCGTCGAGATCCTGATCGACGCGGGGTTCGGCTACGGTGCGGATGCCGATCGTGCGATCCGCGTCGCGCGAAAGCTCGAGGACCTCGGCATCTATTGGCTCGAGGAGCCGTTCGAGCCCGACGAGTTCGAGGCGTATGCCAGGCTTGCCGACTCCGTCGAGCTGCGCGTCGCAGCC
>DASXAF010000038.1:0-16801 GCA_036406955.1 Casimicrobiaceae bacterium | reverse complement strand
CTCGTCGGCCATGTACTGCAGCGTGCCCGCGAGATCGCGCTGCACGAACAGCTCGCCCGGCTGCGGCGGCCGGCCACCCGGAAGGTAGATCGCCGCGCTGGACGGCCAGCGCGCGTAGTCATCCACGTGCGTCCCGATCATCTCGGACATGAGCGGGTACATCGGGAAGCCGTCGCGCGCGAAGCGAATCGCGGCCGCCGCGCATTCGCCGAAGCTCATCGTGCCGAAGCTTTCGAGCGCGGTGATCCACGCATCCGGCGCGGCCGGCACGACGGTGCGTAGGATGCCGTGCGGAATCCGCCCGCCGAAGCGCCGCTGGAAGAAATCCGGCGTCACGGCGCGCGGCCAGCAGCCGAGACCGCTGATCGTCAGCACTTCGCGCGTCGCGGCGCGATAGAGCATGATCGGCGCGACACCGGCGACATTGACCAGATCGCTCTGCAGCACGCCGAGCGCGATGCCTGCCGCGACGCCGGCGTCGACGGCGTTGCCACCGGCCTCGAGCATCGCGAACGCCGCGTGCGCGGCGCCGTAGTGGCCGGCCACGGCCATGTGTCGCGTGCCCATGAGCACGGGTCGCAGGCTTTCGATGCCATGCACCGACGGCCGATCGGAAATCGCATCGCTCGGCATAGGAGCCTCCTCGACCTGCAAGCATACCGCGTCGCGAGGGCGTGCATGCGTGCACGTCGCGGCGGTCAGCCCCGCGGCGCCGCCTTGGCGTCGGGCGCAGGGACATCGCCCGCGACAGGCGGAGCCCGTGCGCCGTATTTGCGCTCCACCGCCTCACGGAACCTGGCGCCGGTCTGCGGCTTGACGAACAGCTCCCTGACCTGCGGATATGTCGCGCGCACCTTGCGCTCGATGTCCCGGACGCATGCCTCCACCTCGCGCGCCGTCAGAGAATCCTCGAAGTCCACGCTGAGCGCCGCGACGATCTGATCCGGCGCGAGCTGCGTCGTCATCACGCCGTTCGCGCGCGTGACACCCGGCTCGGCGCCGGCGATTCCAACGATCGTGTCGCTCAGGTGCGCGTCCGCGCGCTCGCCGATCAGCAGGCTCTTGCTCTCGCGGGCAAGCAGCACCGAAACGGCGGCGAGCACGAGGCCGATGGCGATGGAGGCCATGCCATCCGCGACGGCGATGTGCAGGCTCGCCGTGGCGAACGTGCCGAGCGCCGCGATGGCGATGCCGAGCAGCGCGGCCGAGTCCTCGAACAGCACCATGAAGGACGGGGGATCCTTGCTGCGCCGGAATGCTTCGAAGTAGCCGAGCTCGCCTTTGGCACGCCGAACCTGTCGCAGCGAGATCGTCCACGACGCCCCCTCGAACAGCAACGCGAGCCCCAGCACGATGTAGTTGACGTACGGATCGGAGATCGGCTCGGGAGCGCGCACCTCCGCCATGCCCTTGTAGACCGACACGCCCGCGCCGAGCGCGAAGATCAGCAACGCGACGACGAAGCTCCAGAAGTAGAGCTCGCGACCATAGCCGAGCGGATGCATGCGGTCGGGGCGGCGGCGCGATCGGCGCATGCCGTAGAGCAGCAGCAGCTCGTTGCCGGTATCGACGAACGAGTGCACCGCTTCGCTCAGCATCGCCGAGCTGCCCGTCCAGGCCGCTGCACCGGCCTTGGTGACGGCGACCAGCAGGTTGCCGATCAGGGCGGCCCAGACCGCGATCCAGGAGGAGGCTTTCGCTGCCACGCTTCAATGGACAGCACCGGCGCGCCGGCTATCCGCGTGTGGCGGGTATCGTGGGCTCCGTGGCGGGCCGCTGTGTGGATCGCGCGGCGTCATTCATCGAGGGCGGCCTGCGTTGCGCCGAATTGCTGCCACGTCGCTACGAACAGCGCCGCAAGCACCGGTCCGATCACGAAGCCGTTGAAGCCGAAGAGCGCGATGCCGCCGAGAGTGGAGATGAGCACCAGGTAGTCCGGCATGCGCGTGTCCTTGCCGACCAGCAGCGGCCGCAGGACATTGTCCACGACGCCGATCACCACGGTGCCGAAGACGAGCAAAGCGATCCCCTTGACGATCGCGCCGGTGAACAGGAAGTAGACCGCGATCGGCGCCCATACCAGGGCCGAGCCGACGACGGGCAGCAGCGAGAGCACCGCCATCAGCGCGCCGAGCAGCAATGCGCCGTTCACGCCGAGGAGCGCCAGCGCGACGCCGCCCAGCACGCCTTGCACGAGCGCGATGACGAGGTTGCCCTTCACCGTGGCGCGGATCACGGAAGCGAACTTCGCGAAGAGTTGCGTCTTGTGCTCGCGCCGCAGCGGCAGTGCGCGATCGATGCCGGCGAGCACGTCCGGCCCGTCGCGCAGCAGGAAGAAGAGCAGGTACAGCACGATCACCACATTCAGCACGAAATCGAATGCGTTCTGCCCGACGCTGAACGCGTGGCCTGCGAGCGTGCGGCTCGCTTCGATCGCCGTGTTGGAAAGCGCGTCCTGGACGCCTGCGATGTCGGTCAGGCCCAGCGTATCGAGCAGCCGCAGCAGCCACGCCGGCATCGAGTTGACCAGGCTCTGCAGGTAGGCGCCGAGGTCGGCCTGGCGCGACATGATGTTGTCGTAGAGGATCATCCCTTCGCGCACGAGCGCGATCGCGAGCAAGGTCAGCGGAACGATGCCGGCGAGCAGGCACAGGATGACCGTGACGAACGACGCGAGGGTCCGCCGCTGCCGCAGCAACGGCACGAGGCCCCGGTAGACCGGACCAAGCATGATCGCCAGGACGGTTCCCCAGAAGACGGCCCCGAAGAACGGCCAGACGATCGACGCGAACGCGAGCGAGACCGCGACGACGAGCAGCAGGAATGCCCAGCGGTGGATGTCGGAGCGGTGCATCGAGGCACTTTCCGCGCGCGCAGCGGCGGGCCGCGCGCGCACGAGCGCAACCATGACAACCGGGGCGCCTACATCCTACGCCGGTCCGCCGCTATTCCCTTTCTGCGCGCGGCAGATCCGCGACGTTCATCGACCAGGGCAGGGCCGAGCGGCACCATTTCTGATGTCGCGGCGCGAGCCGCGCGCGCTCGGCAAGCGTGCCGACGCGAAGGCCGTAGGTCTGCGCGTCGTGCGCGGCCGCCGTGTAGATCGGCGTTCCGCAGTTGCCGCAGAACGCCTGCAGCCGAACGTTGCCGCTGTCCGCGGTCGTCTTGCGGTAGATCTTCGGGGTGCCTTTGAGCAGAACGAAGGTTTCGATCCGCGTTGGAACGCTGACGCGGAACGCCGTCCCGGTGAGCGTCTGGCAATCGGTGCAGTGGCAGATCGTCACGCGCTCGGGGTCGACGTCGGCCTCGAACGCGATGGCAGCGCAGTGGCATTGGCCGTGGACTTTCATTACAGGACACGTCTATTGCGCTATCAACTGATCAATACGCTCGAAATATCGACGGTGCGTCTTATGGAGTTCTTCTGCGTTCGATGCTTCTAGCAGAACGACTTCATGGGACAACTTTTGGTCGCGTAACAACCGCAATTCTTTCTCCAGCCGGATGTCTTCGGCGGTGACCCGGTCATGCTCTTCGAACTCTTCAATCGCGATCAGCTTGCCGCTTTGTCGATCGTATTCGATCAGATAAATCATGATAGTTTCCTGAAGACTTGCCGCAGATTGGCCTTGATGGTATCCATGCTCGCTCGGGTGACAGCAATCAAATTCGATACTGCGGGGTTTTCTCCCGCCTTGCCATCGATGTGCTCGATGGTAGCAATCAACTGGGAATAGCTATCGAGCAGCTTCCGAATGTTCTCTGGTCCTCCACCGTACTTTACGGAGCGCCAAATGCATCAGCGCATTTTTCCGAGAGTTCCGCCCATGTGTGCTGTAAGCCAGTGCGTATCTGAATTTCGACAGGTCTGTCCTTTCGGCATGCGATGACGTGTACTGCGCGGTAACCATGGCTTGGTCGCTCGCGGCGATCCACGACTATACTTCCGGGAAACAGCCCTTGAATGCGAGACAAATAGGCGCCCTGATCCTTGGTACGAGTGGCAACCTGCAACCAGCGATGTCCTGCATCTGCGAGAGACGCATCGAAGTTCGGTGTAGCTTGTCGACAATCGCGGGAGTCGACTTCGCTGGACGTCCGCTAGTCTCTAAGGATAACTGCGATCTTATCGTGTCGACGACCGCGTCGTATTCGGTGCGAAAGCTGCGCCGGTAAGCGTCGAGGGCCTTTAGATCTTCGGCAGTGATTTCCGTTCGGAGAGGATTACCGAGCCGGTCGATTTCAGTTCTGGTCATCTACGCGTCGGTAGACGAATTCCACGGTTCGGTTGACTGCCAGGGGCGCATCTTTTGCTGGCCACACGTGATCGGTTGCACGCTCGTGCGGCACGGCGCTCGGGCACAGCGCGCAGCAACCTGTTGTTCGCTCAACGAGTTGTTGCGTCACGGCAGGAGACAGGATCGGATTGGTCGGGGCGAGAAGATTCGAACTTCCGACCCCCTGCACCCCATGCAGGTGCGCTACCAGGCTGCGCTACGCCCCGACCGAACGCCGATTATAGCGCGTAGCCGCGATCACCAGCCCAGTGCTGCGGACGGCGTACGCGGATCGGCCGCGCCCTCCAGCACGCCGGTGCGCGGATCGACTCGGACCATGCACACGGCGCCGGCGTGCCAGTCGCGCTCGGGCCACGTCACGACGTCGTGCCCGAGTGCCGCGAGCGCGTCGCGCGTCGATCCGGCAACGCGGCTCTCGACGTTGAGCCGGCCCGGCCGATAGGTATGCGGCTCCGACGATTGCGGAAAGCTGAAGCTCGCGAAGCGCGGCGCCTCGACCGCGCTTTGCACGTCCATGTCGAAGACATGCACGTTGAGGAACGCCTGCAGCATCGCCTGCGGCTGCACGTCGTTGCCGGGCGATCCGAAGGCCAGATACGCCTTGCCCTCGCGCAGGGCGAGCGCGGGGCTCGGCGTGAGCCGCGGTCGCTTGCCGGGCGCGAGCACGGAAGGATGCGCCGGGTCGCACCAGGACTGCGACCCGCGTGACGAAGGGCACAGGCCCGTCCCGGGAATGACGGGCGTTGCGGACGAAGCGTCGCTCGGCGTCGCGGAGAACGCATTGCCGTGGCGGTCGATCACGCAGACGTACGACGTGTCGGGCTCGGGTTCGGTTTCTGCGATGCTGCTTTGCAGCTCGGACGTTGTCTTCGCCATCCCCGCCGGGGGCATGCCGGGATATGCGCGCTGCGGATCGATCGCGCGCCGGCGCTCGTCGGCGTAATCCTTCGCCAGCAACCGCTCGATCGGGACGTCGACAAAACGCGGATCGCCGAACCACGCGTGCCGATCGGCGTACGCGAGCTTGATCGCCTCGGTCAGCGCGTGAACGTACGCCGGCGAGTTGTGGCCGGCCGCGCGCAGATCGAGGCCGGCGAGTACGTTCAGCGTCTCGAGCAGCACCGGACCCTGGCACCACGGACCGCAGGCATGGAGGTCGATGTCGCGAACGCGCGTGTGCACGGGCGGCTCGAAGCGCACGCGGTAGCCCGCCAGATCGTCCGCGGTGACCCAGCCCTCGTGCGCGCGATGGTAGGCGGCGATGGTCGCCGCGATGTCGCCGCGATAGAACGCATCGTGCGCGGCGCGCAATCCGGCAGCGCGGCCCGCGCTCGCATGCGCTGCCTCCTGGTCGGCCATGTATTGCAGCGTGCGCCCGAGGTCGGCCTGCACGAACGGCGCACCGACGCGCGGCGGCTTGCCCTCGGGCAGGAACACCGCCGCGGTCTCGGGCCAGCGACGGTACGCTTCCTCGTCGGCGGCAATCCACTCGGCCATGAGCCAGTGCATCGGAAACCCGTCGCGCGCGAAGCGGATCGCGGCCTGCGCGACGTCGCCGAAGCTCATGGTGCCGAATCGCTCCAGCGCCGTGATCCAGGCGCTGGGTGCGGCGGGAATCACGGTGCGCAGTATGCCGGGCGGCATGTGCCCGCCGTGGCGTTCGATGAAGACACGAACGTCGGCTGCACGCGGCCAATGGCCGAGGCCGTCGAGCGTCATGACGCGTCGCTCGGACGCCAGGTACAGGATGATCGGCGCCACGCCCGCGAAGTTGACGCGGTCGGTCTGCACCACGCCAAGCACGATCCCGGCCGCCACGCCGGCATCGATGGCATTGCCGCCTGCTTCGAGGATCGCAAAGCCCGCCTGCGCGGCGAGATAGTGTCCGGCCGACACGACGTGCGTGGCGCCGGCCACGACGGGGCGATGAGGCTGCATGGCGAAGCGCGGCGCCGTGCCGGCTAATCGGCCTTGATGTTCAGCTCGTGCACGAGCTTCGTGTAGTGCGACGAGTCCTTGCGCAGGATGGCGGCGAACTGCTCCGGCGAGTCGTTCGCCGCGTCGATTCCGATGTCTTCCATCGTCTTGCGCTGGCTCGGCGCGTTCATGATGCCGTTGGTTGCCGTGTTCAGCGCGCGCGTGATCTCGGGCGGGAGGTTGGCGGGACCGAAGAGACCGAACCAGACCGACTCGTCGTAACCGGGCACCGTCTCGCCGACGGTTGGAACGTCGGGAAGAAGCGCCGAGCGCTTCGCCCGCGTGGTCGCGAGAATCCTGATCTTGCCCGCCTTGGCCTGCTGCACCGTGATGTTCGCCGCCGTGAACAGCACCTGCGTGCGACCCGCGATGGTGTCCTGCAACGCGGGCGCGCCGCCCTTGTACGGGACGTGGAGCATGTCGATGCCCGCCATGTGCGCGAACACCGCGGCGTTGAGATGCGTCGAAGAGCCGACACCCGCGGACGCGTACGCGACCTGTCCGGGATGCGCCTTGGCATAGGCGATGAACTCGGCGACATTGTTCACCGGCAGTGACGGATTGACGACCATCGTCGTGGTGACGTAGCCGAGCAGCGCGATGGGCGAGAAGTCCTCGATCCCGCGAAACGGCATGTTGGCGTAGATCGCCGGGTTCGACACGTGCGGATTCATGAGGTCGACGAGCAGCGTGTATCCGTCCGGCTTCGCCTTCGCGACGAAATCCGCACCGATGTTCCCCGCGGCACCCGGCTTGTTCTCGACGACGAACGGCTGGCCGAGCGCCGCGGTCAGCTTGTCGGCGACGAGCCGCGCGAGCGAGTCGGCGGTGCCCCCCGGCGCCCATGGAACGATGATCCTGACCGGATGATCCGGATACGCCGCATACGCGGGTGTCCACGTGCATGCGGCGACGACGATACAGGCCAGGAGCTTCAGCAGGCGCATGTCGGATCCTCCGCGTTTGCTGTATGCAGAGCGTAATGACGGCGGTGTATTCTGTAAAGCGAGGCTCTTGCCAGGTCGACGCGTGATCGGGTTCGGGAGGGAACGACGCAATGCAGGTCGACGACCTCGTCCGTCATGACTGAGCGCGGCGACATCAGACGCCTCGACCAGAGCGCGCGGCGCAGCCGCGCGGTGATTCACGGCGGCGTGGTGTATCTCGCGGGGCAGGTACCCGATGACCGGACCGGCGACATCGCGCACCAGACGCGCGAGGTGCTCGCCAAGATCGACGACCTGCTCGGGCAGGCGGGCACGGACAAGTCGCGACTGCTCACGGCGCAGGTGTGGCTGCGCACGATGGACGACTACGACGGCATGAACGCGGTCTGGGACGCTTGGGTCGTGCAGGGATCGACGCCGACGCGCTGCTGCGCGAAGGTGGAGCTCGCCGACCCCGGCTGGCGACTGGAAATCGTGGTCACGGCGGCGCTCTGAGCATGCCCGAGCCAAGTCGCCGGACCCCTGCTTTCGCAGGGGTGACGAGCCGCCCCGCAGGCGGTGCCGCTTTTCGTCGCGCGCAGCGCATCGCGTCCATCCAGGTTTCCGAGATCCTGCGCATCGGCGCCCTCGCGACCGAGCGGCGCAAGCAGGGACGCCCGGTCATCGTGCTCGGCGCCGGCGAGCCGGACTTCGAGACACCCGATCACATCAAGGATGCCGCGGTCGCCGCGTTGCGCAAGGGCGAGACGCGTTACACCGTGCTCGACGGCACGGCCGAGCTCAAGGACGCGATTCGCGACAAATTCCGGCGCGAGAACGGCCTCGAGCTCACGACGGACGAGGTGTTCGCCGGCGCGGGCGCGAAGCAGGTCATGCACAACGCGCTCATGGCCACGCTCGATCCGGACGACGAGGTGATCCTGGCCGCGCCGTACTGGACCTCGTACGCGGACATGGTGCTGATCGCCGGCGGCACGCCGATCGCGGTGCCGTGCCAGGAGCGCGACGGATTCCGGCTCGATGCGCGCGCGCTCGAAGCTGCGATCACGCCACGCACGCGCTGGCTCATGCTCAACGCGCCATCCAATCCGACCGGCGCGACCTACTCGACGCAGCAACTGCGCCCGCTGCTCGACGTGCTCGTGCGCCATTCGCACGTCTGGCTGATGAGCGACGACATCTACGAGCACCTGCGCTACGATGGCGGGCCGTTCGTGACCGCCGCGCGGCTCGAGCCCGCGCTCGCGTCGCGCACGCTGACGGTCACGGCGTCTCCAAGGCCTACGCGATGACGGGATGGCGCCTCGGATACGGTGGCGGCCCCGCCGACCTCATCGCGGCGATGCGCGTGGTGCAAAGCCAGAGCACGTCGAATCCGTCGTCGATCAGCCAGGCGGCCGCGATCGCGGCGTTGACCGGTCCGCAGGACCATCTCGCCGCCTGGCGCGAGCGCTTCCGGCGACGCCGCGACGCGGTGGTTGCGCGGCTCGATGCGATCGAAGGCATCCGCTGCCCCGTGCCCGACGGCGCGTTCTACGTTTTCGCGAGCTGCGCGGGACTCGTCGGCCGACGCACGCCGGCAGGCGAGACCGTCTCCGATGACGCCGCCTTCTGCCGCTATGTTCTCGACGCCGTGGACGTCGCGGTCGTTCCGGGCAGCTGCTTCGGCCTTGCGCCGTATTTCCGCATCTCGTACGCGGCCTCGGACGCGGACCTCGAGGAAGCGTGCGCGCGCATCGCGCATGCCTGCGCGCGGCTGCAATGACGCGACACGGAGGACCCATGAACCCCACTGCACGCGCCATCGCGCGTGGCGGCAAGGCACTGTACGGCGCACCGCTCGGCATCCTGATGCTGCAGGCGCGCTTCCCGCGCATTCCCGGGGACATGGGCAACGCGACGACATGGCCGTTCCCGGTGCTCTATCGCGTTGTGCGTGGCGCGAGCCCGCAGAAGGTCGTGCTCGACGGCGCGCGCGGATTGCTGCCCGATTTCGTGGACGCCGCGAAGGAGCTCGTCGAGCAGGGTGCCGAAGCGATCACCACCAACTGCGGATTCCTCTCGCTGTTCCAGCAGGAAATCGCGCAGGCCGTCGCGGTTCCCGTCGCCACTTCGTCACTCATGCAGGTGCCTTGGGTGCAGGCGACGTTGCCGCCCGGCAAGCGTATCGGCATCGTCACCATCAGCGCGTCGACGCTGACGCCGCGCCACCTCGAGGCCGCCGGCGTCCCGCTCGACACGCCGATCGCCGGCACGGAGCAGGGACGCGAGCTCTTCCGCGTGCTGATCAAGGGCGAAGCGCAGGACTTGGACGTCGAGCTCGCGCGTGCCGATGTGGTCGACGCCGGTCGCAGCCTGTGCGAACGTCATCCCGACATCGGCGCGCTGGTGCTCGAATGCACCAACATGCCGCCGTACGCGGCGGCGCTGCAGGCCGCGGTCGGCGTGCCGGTCTACGACATCTACTCGATGATCACGTGGTTCCAGGCGGGGCTCCGCCCGCGCGTCTTTGCGCCCGCGCATCCGGGCCCGGTGAGCGGGTGAACGAAGTCGAGATCGCGCGGCGCCTCGACATGGACCAGCGCGACCAGGAAGCGTACGCGCAGATTTACATGCTGCGCCGTTGAAGTACGGCTCGGCGCGCGGTCGCGCCGCTCGCGTCATCCGCTGCCGTTGCCGTTCACCGTGCCGAGCAGCGCACGGATCTCCTCGAGCTCCCGACGCAGCGCCGCGGAATCGAGCGTGACGGGCGGCGGCGCGGCGACGATCGCACTCGTGCTCATCGCCGCGCGCGCCGCAGCGCGAGGCTCGGCGTCCTCGTTGTCCAGGCGATGGCGCGCGCCGTTGATGGTGAAGCCCTGCTCGTAGAGCAGGTCGCGGATGCGGCGGATCAGCAGCACCTCGTGATGCTGGTAATAGCGGCGATTGCCGCGGCGCTTCACGGGCTTGAGCTGCGTGAACTCCTGCTCCCAATAGCGGAGCACGTGCGGCTTGACCGCACACAGGTCGCTCACCTCGCCAATGGTGAAATAGCGCTTGGCGGGGATCTGCGGGAGCTCAGACTTGGCTCGGCTGTGTTCCTGCATGGTTGGTGGCTTCGACCATGGCCTTGAGCTTCTGGCTGGCGTGGAACGTGACCACGCGACGCGCCGTGATCGGAATCTCTTCCCCCGTCTTGGGATTGCGTCCCGGCCGCTGCGGCTTTTCGCGCAGCTGGAAATTGCCGAAGCCGGAGAGCTTGACGCTGCGCCCTTCCTCGAGCGCCTGACGGATCTCCTCGAAAAAGCGTTCGACCATGTCCTTGGCCTCGCGCTTGTTGAGGCCCAGCTGCTCGAACAGCAGGTCGGCCAGTTCCGCTTTGGTCAGCGTCATGGTGGGCTTTCTTGCGGAGTCCTATTGGCGCAGCTCGGCACCGAATCGATCTTCGAGGACGCGCCGCAGCGCGCCCACCACCCCCTCGATCTCGGTGTCGGTCAAAGTACGTTCAGTATCCCGGATAAGCACAAGAATCGCAAGGCTTTTCTTCCCGGGTGGGAGCCCGGTGCCGCGATAGACGTCGAACGGCTGGATCGCCTCGACGTACGGCACGCCAGCCCCGACGAGCGCGTCGTGCACCGCCTGCGCGGGCAGCGCGTCGTCCAGCACCACGGCGAGGTCGCGCCGCACCACCGGCAGCCGCGAGACGGGACGCCCTTGCGGCACCGGCACCGTCGTGCACGCGTCGACGTCGATCTCGAACACGATCGGCGCGGACGGCAACTCGAAGCGACGCGCAAGCCGCGGATGCAACTCGCCGAGCCAGCCCGCGTCGCGGCCGTCGATCGTCACGACGGCGCTGCGCCCCGGATGGAGCCACGCGCGCTCGGCGCGGCGCGCGGTGAGGCGCAGCGGTGCGGCCAGCGCCTCGACGTCGCCCTTGACGTCGAAGAAGTCCGTGGGCCGCGCCCGCTCGCCCCATTGCTCGGGCGACGCGGCGCCGAACGCGAGGCCGCCGATGCGCATCGGCTGCTCGTCGGCGGCACCGCCGGCGAAGACGCGCCCCGCTTCGAAGATGCGCACGCGCGGCGTCCTGCGATTGAGGTTGGTGCGCAGCACCTCGATCAATCCGGGCAGCAGCGTGGTGCGCATCACGTCGAACTGCGCGGCGATCGGGTTTCGCACCTTCACCGGCTTCGCATCCGGGTCCAGGGCGCGCTCGAGCTCGCTCGACACGAACCCGAACGTCACGATCTCCTGCCAATCGCGGTCGACCAGCCGCCGCTTGAGGACGTCCAGCGGACGCCGCGATTCCGGCGCGGGCAGCATGTGTTGCACGTGCGCCGAGGGCTGCGCGGGGATGCGGTCGAAACCGTGGATGCGCGCGACTTCCTCGATCAGGTCTTCCTCGATCGCGATGTCGAAGCGGTACGAAGGGGGCGTGACGAGGAAGTCGTCGCCTTCGCGACGATGCGGCAGCGACAGGCGCGTGAACACGCTCTCGACCATCGCGGCGGAGAGCGGCAGGCCGAGGATGCGCTGCGCGCGTGCGGTGCGAAGCCTGACCGGTGGACGTGCGGGCAGCGGGGCCTTGACGTCGGCCAGCGGTCCTGCACGGCCGCCGCAGATTGCGAGCATCAATGCCGTGGCGCGATCGACGCCGATCGGACCGAGCTCGGGATCGACGCCGCGCTCGAAACGGTATCCGGCGTCGCTCGTGAAGCCGAGGCGCCGCATCCTGCCCTGGATCACCGCGGGGTTCCAGAACGCGCCTTCGAGCAGCACGGAGGTCGTGTCGTCCGCGATGCCGGAATGCTCGCCGCCCATGATGCCCGCGAGGCCGAGCGGCTTCTTCTCGTCGGCCACGAGGAGCAGGTCCGCCTGCAGCTCGAGCGTCTCGCCGTTCAGCAGCGTGAGCTTCTCGCCTTCGCGCGCGAAGCGCACGACGACGTCGCCGTCGACGTGTCGCTGGTCGTACGCGTGCAGCGGCTGGCCGAGCTCGAGCATCACGTAGTTGGTGATGTCCACCACGGCGGAGATCGAGCGGATGCCCGAGCGCTCGATGCGTTCCTTCATCCAGTGCGGCGTGGGCGCCGTCGGATCGATGCCTTCGATGAGGCGCGCGGCAAAGCGCGGGCACGCATCGGGCTCCTCGACGCGGATGCCCGGCTCGCGGTCACGCGTTGCGGCGACCGTGGGACGCTCGGGCAGCTTCAACGGCGCACCGGCGATCGCCGCGACTTCGCGCGCGACGCCGGCAACCGACAGCACGTCCGGGCGGTTGGGCAGTACCTTGAGCGTGATGAGCGCATCGTCGAGCGCGAGCGCTTCGCGCAGGTCGGTCCCGGGCGCGAGGTCGGACGGCAACGTGAGGAGCCCGCTCGCGTCGTCCGACAATCCGAGCTCCAGCGCCGAGCACAGCATGCCGCGGGATTCGACGCCGCGCACGGCGGACCTGGCCAGGGTGGTGCCGTCCGGCAACACGGCCCCTTCGAGCGCCGTCGGCGCGAGCATGCCTTGCACGGCATTGGGCGCGCCGCACACGATCTGCAGCATCGCGTCGCCGCCCACGTCGACGTTGCAGAGGCGCAGGCGATCCGCATTCGGATGCGGCTCGATCGACGCGATACGCCCGACCACGACGCGCGTGAACGGCGGCGCCGCGCGCTCGATGGCCTCCACCTCGAAGCCTGCCATCGTGAGCGCCTCGGCGAGCGCCGCCGTGTCGAGCGGCGGATCGACCATCGTGCGCAGCCAGCGTTCGGAGAATTTCATGTCGATGCCTCGGCGACGCTGGATTCCCGCTTTCGCGGGAACGACACCGCCTCGTCGTCCCTGCGTAAGCAGGGACCCAGCGACTTGTTCATGCAAACTGCCTCAGGAACCGAAGATCGTTCTCGTACCACAGTCGAAGATCGTCGACGCCGTAGCGCAGCATGGCGAGGCGGTCCGGCCCCATGCCGAAGGCGAAGCCCTGCCAGCGCTCGGGATCGATGCCGACGGCGCGCAGCACGTTCGGATGCACCTGCCCGGCGCCGGAAATCTCGAGCCAGCCCTCGCCGAAGCTCATGTCGACTTCCGCCGACGGCTCGGTGAACGGGAAGTACGACGGCCGGAAGCGCACCTTCAAGTCGTCGCGCTCGAAGAAGCGCCGCAGGAACTCGGTGAACATGCCCTTGAGATCGGCGAACGACACGTTCTCGTCGATCCACAGCCCCTCGACCTGATGGAACATGGGCGAGTGCGTCGCGTCGCTGTCGACGCGATACACGCGTCCGGGCGCGATGATCTTGATCGGTGGCGCGTGCGTTTCCATCCACCGGACCTGGATGGGCGAGGTGTGCGTGCGCAGGACCCGCCCGCCGTCGACGTAGAACGTGTCGTGCATGGAGCGCGACGGATGGTCCTCCGGCATGTTGAGCGCCGTGAAGTTGTGGAAGTCGTCCTCGATCTCGGGACCGTCGGCCACCTCGAAGCCGAGCGAGCGGAACAGTGCCTCGATGCGCTCGAGCGTGCGCGTGAGCGGATGCAGGCCGCCGACGTCGCGTCCGCGGCCCGGCAGCGACACGTCGAGCGCGTCGGCGGCGAGCTGCGTCGCGAGCTTCGCGTCCGCAAGCGCCGTGCGGCGTGCGTCGAGCGCGCGCTCGATCTCCGTCTTCGCGGCGTTGACGCGCACGCCCGCGGCGGGACGATCCCGCGCATCGAGCCTGGCGAGCGCCTTCATCTGCTCGGTGATCGCGCCGTTCCTGCCGAGATATTTGGCCTTCGCGTTCTCGAGTGCCGCGGGATCGCTGCACGCGGCGAACTCGTCGCGGGCGCGGTCTACGAGTGTGGTCAGGTCTTCCATCGTTGCACTTCGGGGTCGGAGTCAAGGATCGGAGTCTAGGGTCGGAGTCTAGGGTCAGGGTCGGCCGCCATGAACGTTCGCTACTCTGACCCCGTTTCCTCCGACCGTTTGCCAAAAAAAAGGAGGCGCTTCGCGCCTCCCTCGTTCTGCGGCTCTCGATCAGGCCAGAGAGGCTTTGGCCTGCTCCGCGATCTTGCCAAACGCCGCCTTGTCGTGCACGGCGAGGTCGGCCAGCACCTTTCGGTCGATGTCGATCTGCGCCTTGCTCAGCCCGGCGATGAACGTGCTGTACGTCATGCCGAGCTCGCGCACGGCCGCGTTGATGCGCGCGATCCACAGCGCGCGGAACTCGCGCTTTCTCTGGCGCCGGTCGCGGTATTGATACTGCCCGGCCTTCATCACCGCTTCCTTGGCGATGCGATAGACGTTGTTGCGCCGGCCGCGATAGCCCTTCGCCTGGTCGATGACCTTCTTGTGCCGCGCGCGGGCGGTCACGCCACGTTTGACTCTCGGCATGTCGTCGCTCCCTTACGCGTAGGGCAGCATCGCACGCACCGAGTCCATGTTGGTCGCATGGATCTCGGCCGCGCCGCGCAGCTGCCGCTTGTTCTTGGTGGACTTCTTGGTGAGGATGTGGCGCTTGAACGCCTGCGAGCGCTTCACCGAGCCGCTCCCGCGCACGCGGAAGCGCTTCTTCGCGCCCGACTTGGTCTTCATCTTCGGCATGATGCCGTTCCTTATTTGCTGCCCACGGCGGTGCTCTCCTTGGCCGCTGCGGGAGCGGGCGGAGAGGCTTCCTTGCCTTGCGGCTTACCGGCCTCGGGCTTGTTCGGGTGATGCTCCTTGGTTGCTGCCTGCTTCTGCGGCACGGGCTTCTGCGCGCCTTTCTTCGGGGCCAGCAGCATCACCATTTGCCGCCCCTCCATCTTCGGGAACTGCTCCACCGTCGCGTACGGATCGAGGTCCGCGCGCACGCGCTCGAGCAGTCGAACCCCGAACTCCTGATGCGCCATCTCCCGCCCGCGAAAGCGCAAGGTGATCTTGGCCTTGTCGCCGTCCTGCAGGAAGCGGACGAGATTTCGCAGCTTGATCTTGTAGTCGCCTTCGTCCGTGCCAGGCCGGAATTTCACCTCCTTGACCTGGATCTGCTTCAGCTTGAGCTTCGCCTCGTGCTGCTTCTTGGATTCGCGGTACTTGAACTTGCCGTAATCCATGATCCGCACGACGGGTGGCTTGGCCGTCGGTGCGATCTCGACCAGATCGAGGTCCGCTGCTTCCGCCTTCGCCAGCGCTTCGGCGATCGGTACGATGCCGAGGGGTTCGCTTTCGGGGCCCACGAGGCGCACTTCCGGCGCCGTGATCTCGCCGTTGATCCGCTGGTGCTGCTTGTCGAATGTTGCTATGTGGTGGTCTCCAGTAATGACAAAAAACGGCCGTCGAAACCCGGTCGAAAGGGCTCAGGACGCCTCGCATCCGAGGCGTCATCGCCGCTTCGCCACCTCCTCCTGGAGGCGCGCCAGCAAGGCCTCGAGCGCCATTGCACCGAGGTCCTCGCCGCCGCGGGTCCGCACGGCCACCGTCCTGGCCTCCATCTCCTTGTCGCCCACGATCAGCTGGTACGGCAGTTTCTGGAGGCTATGTTCCCGTATTTTATAGGTTATTTTCTCGTTCCGCAAATCCGATATCGCTCTGATGCCGGCGGCCGTCAAGCGCGCAGTGACCTGTTCCGCATAGCTTTTTTGGCGGTCGGTGATCGTGAGGACGACCGCCTGCACGGGCGCGAGCCACAGGGGCATCGCGCCGGCGTGATTCTCGATCAGGATGCCGATGAAGCGCTCGAGCGAGCCCACGATCGCGCGGTGCAGCATGACGGGCGTCTTGCGCACGTCGTCGGCGTCGACGTACTCCGCGCCGAGGCGGCCCGGCATCTGGAAGTCCACCTGCATGGTTCCGCATTGCCACGGCCGCCCGATCGAGTCGGTGAGGTGGTACTCGGTCTTGGGGCCGTAGAACGCGCCTTCGCCGGGCAGTTCGGTCCATTCGACGTTGCACGCGCGCAGCGCGTCGCGTAGCGCGTTCTCGGCACGGTCCCAGGCGGCGTCGTCGCCGAGGCGCTTGTCTGGACGCAACGCGAGCTTGATGGTCACGTTGTCGAAACCGAAGTCGCGGTAGACCGCGAGCGCTTGCTGGTTGAACGCGGTGCATTCGTCCTGGATCTGCGCCTCGGTGCAGAAGATGTGGCCGTCGTCCTGGGTGAAGCCGCGCACGCGCATGATCCCGTGCAGCGCGCCCGAGGGCTCGTTGCGATGGCATGCGCCGAACTCGCCGTAGCGCAGCGGCAGGTCGCGGTAGCTGCGCAGGCCCGCGTTGAAGATCTGCACGTGGCCCGGGCAGTTCATCGGCTTGATCGCGAAGTCGCGCTTCTCGGACTCGGTCGTGAACATGTTGTCCTTGAAGTTCTGCCAGTGGCCGGACTTCTCCCACAGCGAGCGGTCGAGGATCTGCGGGCAACGCACTTCCTGGTAGCCGTTCTCCTGATAGACCTTGCGCATGTACTGCTCGACCTGCTGCCAGATCGACCAGCCCCTGGGATGCCAGAACACCATGCCGGGCGCTTCGTCCTGCAGGTGGAAGAGATCGAGCTGCCTGCCGAGCTTGCGGTGGTCGCGCTTCTCCGCTTCCTCGATGCGGCGCAGGTACGCCTCGAGGTCTTCTTTCTTCGTCCACGCGGTGCCGTAGATGCGCTGGAGCATCTC
>DASXAF010000037.1:0-26169 GCA_036406955.1 Casimicrobiaceae bacterium | reverse complement strand
GACCTCGACGGCAACGGCGGCTGCGATGCGGCGGACCGCTCGGTCTTCAACGCGAAGCTGGGCGCGTGCCGAGGCGACGCACGCTACGATCCGCGCGCCGACGGCGATGCGAGCGGCTGCATCGAGTCGCGCGACGCACTCTACGTATTCGAAACGCTGTCGATCGTGGAGTTCTACAACGCCGCGCTCGATCACTACTTCATCAGCGGCGACGACGCCGAGATCGCGGCGCTCGACGCGGGGACGCAGACCCGCGGATGGACGCGCACCGGCCTCGGGTTCAACGCATACCTGCCCGGCAAATCCGGCGCCTCACCGGTGTGCCGCTTCTACATTCCACCGGGCCGCGGGGATTCGCACTTCTTCGGCCGCGGCGCCGCCGAATGCGCCGCCACGGCGCAGCAGCATCCCGAGTTCACGTATGAATCGAACGAAGTCATGGATATGGGCCTGCCATCCGCGGGTGCATGTGCGGCGGGGACCGTGCCGGTGTACCGCGTGTTCAGCAACCGACCCGACGCCAATCATCGCTACACGACCAACGCTGCGACACGCGACGAGATGGTTGCGCGCGGCTGGCTCGCGGAAGGAGATGGCCCGGACCAGGTCGTGATGTGTGCGCCGCCGTCGTAGTGCCCGCGCGAAGTTGAGTCGCCCCGGGAACCCGGGGCGTCTTCGACGCGAACGGACGCTTCAGTTGCCACGAACTCTGACGAGGCGGCATGCGAGGCGCGGCACCGCGTTGCCCGAAGAGCCGGGCGCGACGCCCACGCCCAGCACCTCGGCGCTGTTGTCGACCGCGATGAAGTCGAAATAGGCCGGCGCCGCCGAGATCGTTCCGCCGGGCACGGTGATGTCGTACTTCGTGTACGCGACGCGACCGAAGCAATTGTCGTCGAACGTGGCCGTGCCCGCAAAGTCCACGTGATTGGATCCCAGGCTGGAGTTGAGCGTGCCATAGCCCGCGCAAGAGGCGGATTGATTGCACGTGACCAAACCGCCGAACGTCACCGGCTCGAGCGGCGCGGCGGGCGCCAGCGCGATGGACCCCTGACACTGGAAGCCGTAAGTGCCCGCGGCTTTAGCAGCGCACGATCGGCCGTTGCCGTCGTGGTCGGCGAATGCCGCCGGGACGAACGCGCAGGTCATGACGGCCGAGGCCAGGCAAACGAGTCGTTTCATGGCGCGCCTCCTTCCAAGGTGACCGGTCGAGCCGGGCCGCCCCGAATGGGTGGCGAAGTCATTGTAGGCGCCGCGATCGGCGAACGTGCCAAAGAAAAACGCCCCGCATTTGGCGGGGCGTTCAAGACAAATGTTGCTGCGCTTGCGATGACGCGCGTTATTCGCCTTCGAGGAAGCTCCGCAGCTTTTCGCTTCGCGACGGGTGCCGCAGCTTGCGCAGCGCCTTCGCCTCGATCTGGCGGATGCGCTCGCGCGTGACGTCGAACTGCTTGCCGACCTCTTCCAGCGTGTGGTCGGTGTTCATCTCGATGCCGAAGCGCATACGCAGCACCTTCGCCTCGCGCGGGGTCAGCGTGTCGAGGATGTCCTTGCACACGTCGCGCAGCGATGCATTGACCGCGGCATCCGACGGCGCCACCGTCGACTGGTCCTCGATGAAGTCGCCGAGGTGCGAGTCGTCGTCGTCGCCGATCGGCGTCTCCATGGAGATCGGCTCCTTGGAGATCTTCAGGATCTTGCGGATCTTCTCCTCGGGCATCTCCATCTTCTCGGCGAGCGTCGCCGGATCGGGCTCCTGCCCGGTCTCCTGCAGGATCTGGCGCGAGATGCGGTTCATCTTGTTGATCGTCTCGATCATGTGCACCGGGATGCGGATGGTGCGCGCCTGGTCGGCGATCGAGCGCGTGATGGCCTGGCGGATCCACCACGTCGCGTACGTCGAGAACTTGTAGCCGCGGCGGTATTCGAACTTGTCCACCGCCTTCATCAGGCCGATGTTGCCTTCCTGGATCAGGTCGAGGAACTGCAGGCCGCGGTTGGTGTACTTCTTGGCGATCGAGATCACGAGGCGCAGGTTCGCCTCGGTCATCTCGCGCTTGGCCTTGCGCGCCTTCGCCTCGCCCGTGGACATCTGCTTGTTGATCTCCTTGAGGTCCTTCAAGGGGATCATCACGCGCGTCTGCAGGTCGATCAGCTTCTGTTGCTGCTCGACGATGGCCTGCCGATAGCGTGCGAGCTGCTCGCTGTACGGATGGTGCGCGGCGATCTCGCGGTCGATCCAGCGCAGGCTGGTCTCGTGCGAGGGGAACGTCCTGATGAACTCGGGACGCGGCATGCCGCCCTTGTTCACCACGAGGTCCTGGATCTTGCGCTCGATCTGGCGGATGTTGTCGACCTCGCTGCGCACGCTGTCGCAGAGCTTCTCGACCATGCGCGCCGAGAAGCGGATCTGCATCAGCTCGCCGCTGATCTTCTTCTGCAGGTCGAGGGCGCGCGGCGACTTGTGCCCTTCCTTCTGCAGCACGGCCAGCATGCGGGTGAAGTGCTTGCGGATGGTGTTGAAGCGCTCCAGCGCCGCGAGCTTCAGCCGCTCGAGGTTCTCGCTCTCGATCGCGCCGGAATCGCCGCCTTCCTCTTCCTCGTCCTCCTCGTCGCCTTCGTCGGACGAGGAGGTGTCCTCGATGGCGGTGAGCTCCTCGTTGAAGTCGAGCAGACCGTCGACGACGTCGTCGATCTTGAGCTCGTCCTTCGCGATCTTGTCCGCGAGCTCGAGGATCTGCTGCACGGTCATCGGGCAGGCCGAGATCGCGAGGATCATGTGCTTCAGGCCGTCCTCGATGCGCTTGGCGATCTCGATCTCGCCCTCGCGCGTGAGGAGCTCGACGGAGCCCATCTCGCGCATGTACATGCGCACCGGATCGGTCGTGCGGCCGAACTCGGAGTCGAGCGTCGACGCGGCGGCTTCGGCTTCTTCCTCGACGTCCTCGGCGGGCACGGTGGGCGTGGCCTCGGACATGAGCAGCGTCTCGGCGTCCGGTGCCTCGTCGTACACCTGGATGCCCATGTCGCCGATCATCGAGATGATGCCCTCGATCTGCTCGGCGTCGAGGATGTCGTCGGGCAGGTGATCGTTGATCTCGGCGTACGTGAGATAGCCGCGCTCCTTGCCGAGCACGATCAGGCTCTTCAGGCGGCGCTTGCGCGCCTCGACGTCGGCCGGCGTGAGCTCGCGCGGCGCTTCCTGCGCGTGCTTGCCGTTCTTGCTCTTCTTCTGCGCGGCGTCCTCGGCGCGCTTGCCGGCGATGCGCGCGGCGATCTCGCCCGCGGAAGGCTTGTGGGGCGGCGCGATCGGCTTGGCCGCCGGCGCGGCGGCGGGAACGGCGCCCTTGGCGAGCGGCTTGTCGTTGCGCGCCGGCGTGGCGACGAGCTTCGCAGGCTTTTGAGGCACCGCGGGCTTGGGCTTCGCCGTCGCGGCAGCGACCTTGGACTTCGGCACGGCCTTCGGCGCGGTGCGCGGCTTTGCCGCGGGCTTGCGCGACACGGGCTTGCGCGCCGTCGGGCGCGACGATGGCTTGCGCGCCGGCTTCTTCGGCATGGCGCGCGCGCTCGTCCGGCCTGCGCTCTTGCCGCCGGCCTTGCGGACGACACGTTTCGACTTGCTCGGCGACTTGCGAACGGGCTTCGCGGGCTTCTTTGCCATGATCATCCCGATTTATCCTCGTATTCCTGTGGTGCGGTCCGGGGGCCGTCGGACCTCTCGTGCGGCCGCGTTGCCAGCCTCGTTTCGATCACCGTGGCCGGGCGGGCGGAAAACCGTAAAGTATAACATTTACAACGTTGGGACGGGTTCATCGCGTTTCGAGCCCGTTGCCGGAGTCTTTCGCGGCGGGTCGCCGCACGTACTCGAGCTGGCGCAGCCGCTCGAGCTCCTCGGCCGACTTGGCGAGGTCCGCCGGCGCCCGGGCCGTCCCCGCGCGCTCGGCCTGCTGCCAGTACCGCGCCACGCCGTCGCGCACGCGCTCGACCGCAAGCTCGGGGGTGAGCGCCTGGTCCTCGGCGCTCGCCAGCGCGTCCGAAACGGCGCCCTCGTGAGCGGTGCCGACGAAGGTCTGGACGATTCCTGCCGCGGTCAGTTCCCCCGGTGCACCCGCGCAGAAATCGACGACGGCGTGCAGGGCAAGGGCGTCGGGAGCGGCGTCGATCACGGGGGGCAGGGTGACACCACGCGCGAGCGAAGGTTGCAACAGGAAGCCCTGCAGCAGCTCGCGCGCGAGCGATGGGGCACGGCGGCCTTGCAGGCGGCTCGGCGCGCGTGCGGGCTCGCGGCGGCGTACCGCCGCCGATTCGTCGCCGCGCCCGATCAGTGCACCGACGTCCGGCTCGGAGAGGCCGCTCACGATGGCCAGGCGCTGGCGCAGCAGCGCCGCCAGAATGGGGGCGTCGATCTGGGCCATCAGCGGTCGCGCGGCCGCCAGCAGGGCCGCGCGGCCTTCCGCCGCATCCGCGGGGTGACGGGTCGTCAGCTCGCCGACGAGGTACTCGGACAACGGCGTGGCGCGATCGAGCGCGGCTTCGAATGCGGCCTTGCCGCGTGCGCGCACGAAATCGTCCGGATCCTCGCCGTCGGGCAGGAACAGGAAGCGCGCGTCCTTCCCATCCTGCAGGACCGGCAGCGTGTTCTCCAACGCGCGCCATGCGGCCTTGCGCCCCGCAGCGTCGCCGTCGAAGCAGAACACGACCGAGTCGGTCAGCCGGAAGAGCTTTTGCGCGTGCGCGGGCGTCGTCGACGTTCCCAGCGTCGCCACGGCGTACTCGATGCCGTGCTGGGCCAAGGCGACCACGTCCATGTATCCCTCGACCACGACCACGCGTTCGCCCGCGCGAATCGCGTTACGTGCGAGATAGAGGCCGTAGAGCTCACGTCCCTTGGAAAAGAGCGACGTTTCAGGGGAATTGAGGTATTTCGGCTCGCCCTGGCCGAGCACGCGGCCGCCGAAGCCGATGACACGTCCCCGGCCGTCGTGGATGGGAAACATGATGCGGTCGCGGAAGCGGTCGTAGCGCTTATCGCCTTCGCCGCGGATGACGAGGCCGGCCTGCTCCAGCGAGGCGTCGCCATAGTCCGCCACGGCCTCGGCGAGCGGCTGCCAGGCGTCCGGCGCATAGCCGATGCCGAACCGCGCGGCGACGCTGCCGGTGAGGCCGCGGCCCTTCAGGTAATCGATCGCCTGCGGCGAGGCGCGCAGTTGCGCGCGATAGAACTTGGCCGCGGTGAGCAGCAAGCCGGAGAGGTCGGCCGCTTCCTCGCGCCGCTCCGCCTCGCCCGGTCGCTCCTCGCGTGGCACGGTGAGCCCGGCATCGCGCGCGAGCTCCTCCACGGCGTCGGGGAAGGATTTCCCGGCGTGCTCCATCAGGAAGCCGATCGCCGTGCCATGCGCCCCGCAGCCGAAGCAGTGGTAGAACTGCTTGGTCGGGCTGACCGTGAACGACGGCGTCTTCTCGCTGTGGAACGGGCAGCACGCCTGGTAGTTGGCGCCCGCCTTCTTGAGCGGGACGTAGCGGTCCACCACCTCGACGATATCGACCCGCCCGAGCAACGTCTGGATGAAGTCGTTCGGAATCATCGCGAGTCGAGGTGCACGAGACGCCGCGCGCGACCGGGCAAGCCGGCCGCGCGGGACGTTCACACGGCAGGGAACGTCTGGATTATAGGCAACGCGGCCGATATCGCCAGGGTGGCGTGACGGACGGCTCGAGGCGTTCAGAGCGCCAGCCGTGCCTTCACGCGCGCCGAAACGACCCCCATGTCGGCGCGTCCGGCGAGCTCGCTCTTCAGCACGCCCATCACCTTGCCGATCCCCGCGGGCCCCGAGGCGCCGGTCCTCGCCACCGCGGCGTCGATGGCCGCGTCGATCTCGGCCTCCGACAGGCGCTGCGGGAGGTAGCCCTCGAGGATCGCGACCTCGGCGCGCTCGGCGTCGGCCAGGTCCTGGCGCTTGCCCGCCTCGAACTGGGTGATTGAGTCCTTGCGCTGCTTCACCATGCGCTCGATCACCGCGACCACCTCGGCGTCGCTCAGCTCCTTGCGCTCGTCGACCTCGCGCTGCTTGATCGCTGCGAGCAGCAGGCGGATGGTCGACAGGCGCGCCGCCTCGTGCGCGCGCATGGCGGACTTCATGTCATCGGTGACGCGGGTCTTGAGGGTCATGGCGGGCGAGGCGACAGGCGACGGGCGATAGGGAACTTGGGGACGACCGGGCGGTTTTCCCATCGCCTGTCGCCTGCCGCAAATGCAGAAAGGGGCGAATTCCTTCGCCCCTCGAGCTCGCGTGCGGCGCTGCGGTGGTCAGTACAGCTTCGGCGGCAGCTGCTGGCTGCGCAGGCGCTTGTAGTGGCGCTTGATCGCCGCGGCCTTCTTGCGCTTGCGTTCCGACGTCGGCTTTTCGTAGAACTCGCGGGCGCGGAGCTCCGTGAGAAGGCCGGTTTTCTCGATCGTGCGCTTGAAGCGGCGCAGCGCGGCCTCGAAGGGCTCGTTCTCGCGGACGCGGACGCTGGGCATGAGGTATCGGTTCCTTGGGAGGTGCAGTCGACAGGTAGCCCAAAACTATAGCACGGCGCGGCCGCGTCCGGCAACGACGGCTATCATGCGTGTTTTGGCGCAGACAAGCCGTGCGCGTCCTCGGCATCGAGACCTCCTGTGACGAGACCGGCGTCGCGGTGTACGACACGCGTGCCGGCCTGATCGCGCACGCGCTGCATTCGCAGGTCGACCTGCACCGCGCCTATGGCGGCGTGGTTCCCGAGCTCGCGTCGCGCGACCACGTGCGCCGCCTGGTGCCGCTGATCCGCCACGTGCTGCGCGAGGCGCGCCTCGACCTGCACGCCCTCGACGGCATCGCCTGCACGCAGGGACCGGGGCTCGCCGGCGCGCTGCTCGTGGGCGCCAGCGTCGCCCATGCGCTCGGCTTCGCGCTCGGCAAGCCGGTGTTGGGCATCCACCACCTGGAAGGCCATCTGCTGTCGCCGCTCCTGTCCGAACCGGCCCCCGAATTTCCCTTCGTCGCGCTGCTGGTCTCGGGCGGGCACAGCCAGTTGTTCGAAGTGGCACGCGTCGGCGACTATCGGCTGCTCGGCGACACGCTGGACGACGCGGCGGGCGAAGCGTTCGACAAGACCGCGAAGCTGCTCGGTCTGCCGTATCCCGGGGGTCCCGCCGTGGCGGCCCTCGCCGAGCGGGGGCGTGCCGGACGGGTGAGCCTGCCGCGGCCGATGCTCGAATCGGGCGATCTCGACTTCAGCTTCTCGGGCCTCAAGACCGCCGTGCTGACGGTGGCGCGCGACGCCGCCGGTAACGGCGACCCGGCGTCGCTCGACGAATCGACCAAGGCCGACATCGCAGCCGAATTCCAGGCAGCCGTCGTCGACGTGCTGGCCGCGAAGGCGCTTGCCGCGCTGCAGGCGACCGGGCATCGTCGCCTGGTCGTTGCCGGGGGCGTGGGCGCGAATCGCGCGCTGCGCGAGCGCCTGACGCGCGCCGCATCGAAGCGCGGCGTGCACGTGTTCTTTCCCGATCTCGCGTTCTGCACGGACAACGGCGCGATGATCGCGCTCGCGGGCGCGCTGCGACTCGCGCAAGGCGCGCGCGAGGGCGGCGGCTTCACCGTGCGGCCCCGCTGGGAGTTGCGCAGCGTCGAGCCGGTCGCCCAGGGCCTGTGAACGGACGCTAATGCCCGATGCGCCGCTCGCCCCCGGCGAGGAGTTGCGCGATGTTCGCGCGATGGCGCCAGAAGAGGAGCAGCGCGATCACCACGCTGACCGCCGCCATCAAGGTGGGACCTTCGACGTAGAGCACGCCGAGCGGGAACAGCAACGCAGCGGTGAGGCCGGCCAGCGAGCTGATGCGAAAGCCGAACGCCATGATGAGCCACACCAGCGTCAGCGTCAGCCCGAGCGGCCAATGCACCGCGAAGAGAATCCCGGCCGCGGTGGCGATGCCCTTGCCGCCGGCGAACCGGTGGAAGACCGGAAACAGATGCCCAAGGAACACCGCGAGCGCCGCTGCCGCGACGAGCCAGGCCGACGTGCCGAGCTCCGCGCCCGCGCGCACGGCGACGAACACCGCGACGAAGCCTTTCAGGCCGTCGCCGAGCAGCGTGAGGATCGCCGCCGCCTTGTTGCCCGTGCGCAGCACGTTCGTCGCGCCGGGATTGCGCGATCCGTAGCCGTGCGGATCGGGCAGGCCGAACGCGCGGCTCACCACGACCGCGAACGAAATCGATCCGACGAGATAAGCGCCGAGGACGATCAGCGCGCTGACCAGCATGGCGGGTTGCCGAGGATGCGCTCCGCTACAATTTTCGCATGAATGCCATCTTCATCCACGACCTGCGCGTCACGACGCGCATCGGCGTCTACGAATGGGAGCGCGCGCTGCCCCAGACCATTCGCATCGACCTCGACATCGAGCTGCCGTCCGCGCGTCCGTTCGAGTCGGGCGAGCTCGCCGACGCCATGGATTACGCCGCCGTCGTGACGCGCGTGAAGGCGTTCGCGGCGCAGAATCCGCACCCGCTGCTCGAGCGCTTCACCGAGGCCGTCGCGGCGCTGCTGCTCGACGAATTCGGCGCGCCGGCCGTGCGCGTGCGGGTCGCGAAGCTCGGCGCGCTGCCCGGCGTGCGCGAGATCGGCGTGGCCATCGAGCGCAGGCGCTCCGATCAGGGCGTGAACAGGCCCTAGCCTTCGCCCTGCGCGAGCAGCGTCGCGTTGCCCCCGGCCGCCGCCGTATTGACCGACACCGTCCGCTCCACCGCGAATCGAAAGAGGTAGTGCGGGCCGCCGGCCTTGGGCCCGGTGCCCGACAGGCCTTCGCCACCGAAGGGCTGCATGCCGACGACCGCGCCGATCATGTTGCGGTTGACGTAGATGTTGCCGACGCGCGCGCGCTCGACCACGCGCGCGGCCGTCGAATCGATGCGGCTGTGCAGGCCCAGCGTCAATCCGTAGCCGAAGCCGTTGACGGCATCGACGAGCGCGTCGAGCGACCCCGCACGGAATCGATGCACGTGCACGATCGGCCCGAACACTTCGCCGGCGAGCCGGTCGAGGCGATCGAGCTCGATGAGCGTCGGGGCGACGAACGTGCCGTTCGCGCAGGCCGGCGGCAGCGCGACGCGATGGCGCACCAGCCCCGCGTCGCTCATGGCGGCGACGTGCGCCTCGAGCGCGTCGCGCGCGGCTTCGTCGATGACCGGTCCCACGTCCGTGCTCGCCAGCGCGGGATCGCCGATGACGAGCTCGTCCATCGCGCCGCGCAGCAGCTCCAGCACGCGCGGCGCGATGTCGTCCTGCAGGCACAGCACGCGCAGCGCGGAGCAGCGCTGGCCCGCGCTGTCGAAGGCCGACACGATCGCGTCCTGCACGACCTGCTCCGGCAGCGCGGAGCTGTCCACAATCATCGCGTTCTGCCCCCCGGTCTCGGCGATCAGCGGCACGATGGGCCGGTGTCCCGCGAGCGTGCGCGCAATCAGCGATGCGACGTCGGTCGAGCCCGTGAACGCAACGCCCGCGACGTGCGGATTGCCGACGAGCGCCGCGCCGACGTGCTCGCCGTCGCCGGGCAGCAGCGCGAGCACGTCGGGCGGCACGCCGCCTTCGAGCAGGCAGCGCGTCGCGTAGGCCGCCGTCAGCGGCGTCTGCTCGGCGGGCTTGGCCGCGACGGCGTTGCCCGCGGCGAGCGCCGCCGTCACCTGGCCCGTGAAGATCGCGAGCGGGAAATTCCACGGCGAGATGCAGCCGAACACGCCGCGCCCGCGCAGGGCGAGCGTGTTCGTTTCCCCCGTCGGCGCGGGCAGCACGAGCGGCGTGTCGAAATGCTCGCGCGCGAGCGACGCGTAGTAGCGGCAGAAGTCCACGGCTTCGCGCACCTCGGCGAGCGCCGCGGGGCGCGTCTTGCCCGCTTCGCGCGCGAGCAGCACCACCAGCGCGTCGCGCTCGCGCTCGATCACCGCCGCGGCCGATTCGAGCACCCGTGCGCGCGCGCCGCCGCCCTGCGCGTCCCACGCGGGCTGTCCCTCGCGCAGCGCGTCGATCGCGCGGTTCACGGTCGCTTCGTCGGCGTCGACGACCGTGCCGATGCGCCGGCGGCGATCCGCGGGATCGAACACCGCGCGCGCCGTGCCGGACGCGGTGCTGCGCGCGAGCATGGGCGAGGCGACCCACGCCGGCGCGTCGGCCTCGAGCACCGCGGCATCGAGCACCGCCATCGCCTCCTGGTCGGCGAGCGACACGCCGGCGGAGTTCTCGCGCTCGGGCGCGTAGAGATCGCGCGGCAGCGGCAGCTTCGTCGCCGGCGCGTAATCGTGCTCGCGTGCCCTGGCGACAGGATCGGCGACGACGTCGTCCACCGACACGTCCGGATCGCCGATGCGATTCACGAACGAGGTGTTCGCGCCGTTCTCCAGCAGCCGCCGCACGAGATACGGCAGGAGGTCCTGATGCGACCCGACCGGCGCGTAGATGCGGCTCGCGAGCCGCGATGCGCCGGCCATCACCTGCGCGTACAAGGCTTCGCCCATGCCGTGCAGGCGCTGGAACTCGAACGTCGTGACGTCGCGCTCGCGCGCGTGCGCCTGCGCCGCGACCCATGCGATCGTGTGCGCGTTGTGGCTCGCGAACATCGGATAGATGCGCGCCCCGGCGTCGAGCAGCGCCCGCGCGCATGCGAGATACGACACGTCGGTGTGCGCCTTGCGCGTGAACACCGGATAGTTGGCGAGCCCCTGCACCTGCGCGCGCTTGATCTCGGTGTCCCAGTACGCGCCCTTCACCAGGCGCACCGGAATGCGCTCGCCGGCCTCGCGCGCGAGCACGGCGACCCACGACACCACCGCACGCGCGCGCTTCTGGTACGCCTGCACCGCGAGGCCGAGCCCGTCCCAGTCGCGCAGCGCCGTTTCGCTGCGAACGCGCGCGAAGAGCTCGAGCGAGACCTCCAGCCGATCGGCTTCCTCGGCGTCCAGCGTCATGCCGATGCCGACGTCGCGCGCGTGCCGTGCGAGCTCGATCAGCGTCGGCACGAGCTCCGCGTACAGGCGCTCGCGCTGCGCGAGCTCGTAGCGCGGATGCAGCGCGGAGAGCTTGACCGAGATCGAGGGCTGCAGCACCACGTCGGCCGTTGGATCGGCGCGGCTGGCGCCGATCGCGGCGATCGCGTGGGCGTACGCGTCGCGGTAGCGCGCGGCGTCGTGCGCGGTGATCGCCGCCTCGCCCAGCATGTCGTACGAGTGACGGCAGCGCGCGTGCTCGGGCGCGCGGCTCCGCGCGAGCGCCTCGTCGATGGTGCGCCCCATCACGAACTGCTCGGCCATGACCTTCATCGCCTGGCGCAGCGCGAGGCGCACGACCGGCTCGCCGGTTCGCGCGACCAGCCGCTCGTACCAGGCCTTCGGATCGCGCACGTCGTCGGAATCGAGGCGCGTCAGCCTGCCTGTCAGCATCAGCCCCCACGTGGAAGCGTTGACCAGCAGCGAGTCGGATGCGCCGAGATGCTTCTCCCAGTCGCCGCGCGAGACCTTGTCGCGGATCAGCGCGTCGGCGGTGTGCGCGTCGGGGATGCGCAACAACGCCTCGGCGACGCACATCAGCAGCACGCCTTCCTGCGTGGAGAGATCGTATTGCTGCAGGAACGACTCGATGCCCGCCTGCGACTGTTGCCTGGCGCGCACGCCTTCGACCCACGTGCGCGCCTGCAGGCTGACCTGCGCATCGCTCGCCGGATCGAGCGCGGCCTGGTCGGCCAGCGCGGCGACGGTGATGCGCTCGTCCGCCAGGAAAGCCGCGCGGATCGCGCCGCCGTCGGGGTCGGCGGGCAACCAGGCCGTGACCGGCCTTTCGGGTGCGTTCACGTCAGTGGCGCCGGGCCGCCCCAAGCCACTGACGCGCCCCCTCGGGGGGCTGCGAGCGAAGCGAGCGAGGGGGATGTTTCATTTGAGCTCCGTCGTGGCGGCGTCGACCAGCACGGGCTTCAGCACGCGCACGAGATCCGCCGGCGTGATGCCGACGAGATAGCCGCGCCGCCCGCCGTTGACGTAAACATACGGCAGCTCGGTGATGGAGCGCTCCGCGAACACGGGCATCGGCTTGCGCGTGCCGAACGGGCTGGTGCCGCCGACCTGGTAGCCCGAGTGACGATCGGCGACCGCGGGCGCGCAAGGCTCGATCGATTTCACACCCAGGATGCGCGCGAGCGCCTTGGTCGACACCTCGCGATCGCCGTGCATCAGCACGATCAGCGGCCGCGCCGCGTCGTCCTGCATGACGAGCGTCTTGATCACCGCGTGCTCGTCCACGCCGAGCTCGCGGGACGACACCGCCGTGCCGCCGCGCTCCTCGTAGCGGTAGGGATGGCTCGTGAACGTCACGCCGTGCGCGCGCAACATGCGAACGGCCGGCGTGACCGGCAGGCGCGACTCGTCACGCGTGTGTCGCCCCCCGGAGCGGCGCTGCGCGTCGCCTCCGCCCTCAGGGGGGCGGGCGCCGACGGGCCGCCGCGCGGCCGCCCGGAGGCGGCCCGTGCTTTTGTCATCGTCCGGCGGCCCGGCGGCGCTCAATGCAGGTTCCCCAGGATGTCGAGCATGTCGAGGCGCAGCCGCTGGATCTCGTCGGTGATGGCGATCATCGCATCGGTGTCGCTCTCGACCTTGTCGGCGTTGTCGCGCCATGCGACCCACAGGCGCTCGCCGTCCTCGGGCGCCGGCGGCGGCAGCACGCGGGTCAGATCGCGTATGTACATCGCGCGGCCGATGCCCTGCACCGGGTCGCCGAGCTGCCGGTTCTTCTGGAAATGCGCGTACTCCACGATGATCTGCGCCTCGCCGAGCGTCTTCAGCGTCTCGAACGCGGCGACCCGGGTGTTGCGGTTGTGCTCGGTGCGCTCGTTGCGATACGTGTTGTAGGCGAGGCCGGTCAGCGCGACGATCACGCTGACGATCGCCACGATGTTGATCTTGATCTGCCGCCAGATGTAGCTGCGGTTGAGATAGAACGGCGGCAGGGGATCGAGCGCGGGCGCGCGCGCGTCGCGCCCGGGCTCGGGTGCGCCGCCTGCCGGCGGGTCACTCGGCATACGCGACCATGGGGACGCACCACGGCTCCGGCCAGCGGATGCCGAACTGTGCGCACGGCTCGTCGGCGATGCGCATGCGCGCGAAGCCGGCGGCGGCGAAGTGCCGTTCCAGCGCCGCGCGCGAGAACCTGCGCATTTCGAGCGTGCTGCCCGGCCCGCCGTGGAAGACGAGGTCGTGGAACGTCTCGGTGCGGCCGTCCGCGGTCACGTTGGTGAGGCGCCATGCGCCGTCGCGCTTGCGCAGCGACCAGTGGCACAGCTCGGGGAAGTGCTCGACCGTCTCCGCCTCGAGCGTGAACGGCACGCTGAAGACGAGCACGCCGCCCGGCTTGAGCAGCGACCGCGCGCCCTCGAACGCGCGCGACACGGGCGGCTCGACGTGCTCGAATACGTCGCTCACGATCGCGAAGTCGTAGCGGCCGCGGCGCGCGGGTGGAACGTCGGTGATGTCGAGCCGCGGCGACTTGTGCAGATAAGTGTTCTGGTAGTCGAAGATCCTGGCCAGCCGGCGCGCGTAACGCCGATCGTCGGACAGGCCGATGCCGGAGATGTCGCGTCGCGGCGACAGGTCGGGCAGGGCGGCTTCGATGCCGAGCGTCTCGCGCACCGCGAGGTACGCCATCGCTCGAAAGCGCACGGTGGACAGGCAGCGGCCGCAGGACGTCGACTCGCGCGCGATGCGCGCCGGATCGACGCGGTTGTGCGCTCCGCACACGTTGCAGCGAAACTGCACGGCGTCCGCGGAGGGATCGGGGCCGGCCGGCGGCGAGCGGCGGCGGCGAACCAGGCGGCGGGCGAGCTCGACGGGCGACAGGGCGTGCACGACGTACGGCAGCTTGGAGCGGGCGCGTCGATTCTACCCGCGCTGGGCGTCGGGGCCGGTCGCGCCCCGTTTCGATTGCGGCGGGTATACTCGCCGCGCCGGCGTCGCGGGCCGACCCCGGCAAGCGCCGGCGGGCCGCCCCTTCGCAACCGTTGCATTCCTGTCGTCATGATCGAGCAGTCAATACTGGAACGCGCTTCGGAGTTTCGCAGTCGGTTCGAGGCCGCGACGCCCTTCAGGCACGTCGTCATCGACGGCTTCCTCGACGGCGAGGCGTGCGAGTCGCTGCTGCGCGACTTCCCGGCCTTCGACGAGAATCGGGCGCGCAACGAGCTCGGTCACGTGGGGCGCAAGGCCGTGGTCGAGCGCGTGAGCGGGGTGAGCCCCTTCTACCGTTCCTTCTACGCGTACATCAACTCCGAGGAGTTCCTGCGCGCCATGAGCGCGCTGACCGGCATACAGCATCTCATGGCCGATGAGACGCTGTTCGGCGGCGGCACGCACGAAAATCTTTCCGGCCAGGGCCTGGACGCGCACATCGACTTCAACATCGACGAGCGCACGATGCTGCATCGGCGGGTGAACCTGCTGATCTACCTCAACAAGGAGTGGGAAGAGAGCTGGGGCGGGTCGATCCAGCTCCACTCCAACCCGCGCAAGCCCGAGACCGACGAAGTCAAGTCCGTGCTGCCGCTGTTCAACCGCGCGCTGATCTTCGAGACCAGCGAGCACTCGTGGCACGGCTTCCGGCGCATCGTGCTGCCGCCGGAGAAGTCGCACCTTTCGCGCAAGTCGTTCTCGATCTACCTCTACACCAGGGACCGGCCGAGGGAAGAGGTCGTCGCGCCTCACACGACGTTCTACGTGCCGGAGCCGCTGCCCGCGCACTTCCGTGCCGGGCACACGCTCGACGAGACCGACGCGGCGACGCTACACGCCCTGATGGCGAGCCGCGACGGGCTGCTCGAGATGTATCAACGGCTGCTGATCGAAAAGGAGCAGAGGCTGCGCCAGCTCATCGCCGTGCAGCCGCAGCTCAGCACCGTGCTCACGTCGAGGTCGTTCAACGTCCTCATGAAGCTGCATCGCATTCGCTACCGTGCGCGCCAGCTCCTTGCTCGATAGATGGCCGCTGCGCCGGCGCGCCGCGCCGGTGGAAGCGCGCGCGTGTCCCGTGTGCGCGGCGGCAGACCTGCGATTCATCGGCCACCTCGATGCCACGGCCGCCATTGCGTTCGAGCGCAACCGCTACGACCTCGTCGAGTGCCGTGCCTGCGAGCTGATCTACATCTCGCCGGAGCCCTCGGCCGCCGATCTCAACGCGCTGTACGTCGGCTCCAACCAGTTCACGGACGCCCTCTACACCGACGCGAAGCGCGTCGAGGCGATCCTCGAGTACATGACGAGCTGCCTCACGCGCATCCTGGCCCGGGCCGGCATCGACCGCCGCGAGCCCATCGCAACGCTCGAGATCGGCGCCGGCCTCGCATGGATGGCGCGGGCGGCCAAGGCGTTGAACCCGGCGAGCGCCACGACGGCGGAGGACATCTCGCCCGAGGCGGTGCACCAATGTCCGTGGGTCGACGCGTACGTACAGGCCGACGTGGCCGATCCGCGCGTGGACGGGCGCGCGCCCTACGACCTGATCTCGCTCACGCACGTGATCGAGCACCTCACCGACCCCGTGTCGGTCATTGCCCGCTGCAAGCGCCTGCTGTCCGCGCGCGGGACGATCCTCGTCACCGCGCCGCACCGGCCGCTCGGCTGGTCGCGCGGCTCGAGCGACATCGCCCTGTGGCGCTCGTACTCGTACAACCACGTGCCCGCGCACATCCAGTACTTCTCGCAAAAGAGCATGGGCGTGCTCGCGCGCAACGCCGGCTGCAGGCTCGCGTACTGGGACGCGCGCAGCGAGGGCGGACAGGCTTTCGAGGCCTGGCTGTCCAGCCCCCGCTAGGCGCTCAGCCGCGCGGGTGATGCTGCGCGTGGAGCTGCTTCAGGCGCTCGCGCGCGACATGCGTGTAGATCGTGGTTGTCGTGATGTCGGCGTGTCCGAGCAGCAGCTGCACCACGCGAAGATCCGCGCCGTGATTGAGCAGATGCGTCGCGAAGGCGTGGCGCAGCACGTGCGGTGACAGGTTCGCCTGCGGGATGCCGGCGCGCGGCGCGTAGCGCTTGAGGAGCCCCCAGAACGCCTGCCGCGTGAGCGGGCCGTGGCGCGCGGTGAGGAACACGTGATCGCCGCGCTTGCCGCCGGCAAGCTGCGGCCGCGACTTCTCGAGATAGCGCGTGAGCCACGCGATCGCTTCCTCGCCGAGCGGCACGAGGCGCTCCTTGCTGCCCTTGCCGAGCACGCGCACCACGCCGCTCGACAAGGCGACCTGCGCGTGCGTGAGGCCGACCAGCTCGGACACGCGCAGGCCCGTCGCATAGAGCGTTTCGAGCATCGCGCGGTCGCGCAGCCCGAGCGGCGTGGCGACGTCGGGTGCGGCGAGCAGCGCCTCGACCTGGCGCTCGGAGAGGAACTTCGGCAAGCGGCGCGGCTTGCGTGGTGCCGTCACGCGCAACGTCGGGTCTTCGCGTACCGCGCCTTGCTCGAGCTGCAGGCGATAGAAGCGCCGCAAGGCCGACAGGCGGCGCGCGATGGACGTGGCCTTGGCATGCGCGCGAAACTGGTCGGCGAGCCAGGCATCGCAATCGGCGCGCCTGGCGTCGAGCAGCGCGGTGTTGCGCTTCGCGAGCCACGCGCGAAAGGCCGTGAGGTCCCGGCGATAACTGGCGAGCGATGCGGGCGCGAGCCCGTCGCGAAGCCACAGCTGGTCGCAAAAGGCGTCGATCAGCGGATCCGGCTCGGGTTCCGGGCGCATCAGAACAAACCGAAGCGGTAGCCCTCGTGCGCGAGCAGCCAGCGCTTGATGTCGAGCGGCACGCCGCTCGCGCAATGCATGAAACCACCCATCGCGCCGCGGCTGCCGACGACGCGGTGACACGGAATGATCAAAGCGATCGGATTGGCGCCGCACGCCTGGCCGACGGGCCGCGCGGCGCTTGCCACGCTTCGCGCGATCTCGCCGTAGGTGCGCGATTGTCCGCGCGGAATGGCGCCGATCGCGTCCCACACGCGGCGCTGGAACGGCGTGCCGCCCGGCGCGAGCGGGACCGTGAACCGGAACTCGGCGTCGTGCAGGTAACGCTCGAGCTCGCGCACGGTGCGCTCGGCGACGGGATCCGCAGGTGCCTGTGCGCGCTCCGACGGCGGCAGGTACGCGAGCTCCGTGAGCGCGCGGCCGTTGGTGCGCACGCCGAGCACCGCAAACGGCGCGCGCAGCGTGGCGCTCCATGCCGGCGCGGTGGCCGCGTCCCGCATCAGCCCATCTTCATGTGCGTCGGCAGGACGGTCACGAGCTCGGGAAAGATCCAGATCAGCGCGACCGCGACGCACATCAGGAAGAACATCGGCAGCGCATGGCGCGCGATCCACGTGATCTGCTTGCGCGTCATGCCCTGCAGCACGAACAGGTTGAATCCCACCGGCGGCGTGATCTGCGCCATCTCGACGACCAGCACGATGAAGATCCCGAACCACAGAAGATCGATGCCGGCCTTCTCGACCGTCGGCAGGATCACGCCCATGGTGAGCACGACCATCGAGATGCCGTCGAGGAAGCAGCCGAGGATGATGTAGAAGATCGCCAGCGCGACCACCAGCGTGACCGGCGCGAGGCCCAGCGTCGTGATCCATTCCGCGAGCTGCCGCGGCAGCCCGATGTAGCCCATCGACAGCGTGAGGAACGCTGCGCCCGAGAGGATCAGCGCGATCATGCAATACAGCCGCGTGGCACCGAGCAGGCTGTCGCGAAACGTCGACCAGGTGAGCGAGCGCTGGGCGGCGGAAATGACGAGCGCGCCCAGCACGCCGAACGCGGCCGCCTCCGTGGCGGTCGCCACGCCGGCGTAGATCGAGCCGAGCACGGCGATGATCAGCAGCATGACCGGAATGAGGTGGCGCGACGCGTACAGCTTCTGCGCGAAGCTCGTGCGCTCGCGCGCGGCAGGCACGCGGTCCGCATTCACGAGCGCCCACACGACGATGTAGCCCGAGAACAGCGCGGCGAGCACGATGCCGGGAATCACGCCCGCGATGAAGAGCTGCGCGATCGACACGTTCGCCGTGACGCCGTAGACGATCATGATGATCGACGGCGGGATCAGGAGACCCAGCGTGCCGGCGCCGGCGAGCGTGCCGATCGTGATGTCCTCCGGATAGCCGCGCGACTTGAGCTCGGGCAACGTCATCTTGCCGATGGTCGCGCAGGTCGCCGCCGAGGAGCCCGACACCGCGGCGAAGATGGTGCAGCCGATGATGTTGGTGTGCAGCAGGCGTCCCGGCACGCGCTCGAGCCACGGCGCGAGGCCGCGAAACATGTCCTCGGACAGGCGCGTGCGAAAGAGGATCTCGCCCATCCACACGAACAGCGGGAGCGCGGTGAGCGTCCACGACGACGCCGTGCCCCAGATCGTCACCGCCATCGCGTCGCCGGCGGGGCGCGAGCTGAAGAGCTCCATGCCGATCCACGCCACGCCCGACAACGCGAGCCCGATCCACACGCCGCTGCCGAGCAGCGCGAACAGCGCGAGGATGAGGAGGGTCGTGATCAGGGCGTCCATGGCAGGGGTCAGGGAACACGGGCTGGGGCTCTAGGCCCCCTACCGCTATTCGTTATGCAATGCCTCCTCCGGCGTGTGCACGCTTCGCTGCCCGCGCCATTCGAGCACCAGCTCGTCGACGAACGCGATGGCCAGGATGACCGCGCCCACGGCCATCGTCAGCTGCGGGATCCACAGCGGCGTCGCGTCGTTGCCGGTGGAGATGTCGTTGAAGTCGTACGACTGGTACGCGAGGTGCACGCTGTACCAGGCGAACGCGACGGCGAGGATCGTCGCGGCCGCAAGCGCGAAAAGCTCGAGGCGGTGGCGGCCGTGCGGCGCGAGTCGCTCGAGGATGAGCGAGACGCGGATGTGCTCGCCGTGCTTGAGCGTATGGGCGAGCGCGAGAAATCCCGCGCCGGCCATGCAGTAGCCCGCATACGAGTCGGTGCCGGGCAGGTACCAGTTGAGCCAGCGCCCGACGATGCCGACCACCACCATCGCGAGCGTCCCGACCATGAACAGCGCCGCGAGATACGCGGCGGCGTCGTACAGCCGGTCGAGCGCGTGTCGCACGCCGCTAGGCCATTACTGCATCGCGCGGTACGCGTCGATCACCTTCTTGCCCTCCGGCCCCGACTTGCGCAGCCAGTCGGCGAGCATGAAATTGCCGACCTTCTTCAGGTCCGCGGTCAGCTGCTCGGTCGGCTTGATGATCTCCATGCCCTTCTGGCGGAGCTGGTCGAGGTACCAGGCGGTCTTCTCCTCGGAAAGCTTCCAGCCGCGCGTCTCGGCATCGGCGGCCGCCTTGAGCACCGCCTGTTGCGCCGGCTTGTCAAGCGCGTCGAACGCGCGCTTGTTCACGATCACGGCGTTCTTGGGCAGCCATGCCTGGGTGTCGTAGAACTTCTTGATCTGCTCGTACGTCTTGGAGTCGTAGCCCGTGGCGCCCGACGACATGTACGAGTCGATCACGCCCGTCGCGAGCGCCTGCGACACCTCGGCCGCCTGCACCGTGACGGGTTGCGCGCCGACGAGCTCGGCGATGCGCGACGTCGCCGGGCTGTACGCGCGCCACTTGAGCCCCTTCATGTCGGCGGCGCTGTTCAGCGTGCGGTTCGTGTAGATGCCCTGCGGCGGCCAGGCGACCGTGTACAGCAGCAGCATGCCCTGCTTCGCGAGCTTCTCTTCGAGCGCCTTGCGCGACGCCTTGTACAGCTTCCACGACTCGGCGTACGAGGTGGCGAGGAACGGCACGCCGTCGAGCCCGTAGAGCGGGTCCTCGTTCTCGTAGTTGACGAGCAGGATCTCGCCCGCCTGCACCTGTCCGCCCTGCACGGCGCGCTTGATCTCCGGCGCCTTGAACAGCGACGCGTTGGGATGGAGCTGGATCTTGAGCTTGCCGCCGGTCGCCTTGTCGACGTCGTTCGCGAACTGCTGCAGGTTCTCGGTGTGGAAGTTGTTCGCCGGATACGCGGTCGGCAGGTCCCACTTGGTCTGCGCGAGCGCGGGCAGCGCGGCGGCGAAGAGCAGCGCGGCCAGCATGCGGAAGATCGCTTTCATCGGTTTTCTCCTCCTCGGGCGCGGTGCGCCGAAAACCGCGCCGATATTTACCACAAAACGCGGCAGCCGACGCCCGCCGTTGCCATAATAGTTCCATGACCGACACAACGGCCGGACGCTGGCAATTCTGGATCGATCGCGGCGGCACGTTCACCGACATCGTCGCACGCTGCCCGGACGGGCGCCTGGTGACGCACAAGCTGCTCTCCGAGAATCCGGGGCGCTACCGTGACGCCGCGGTGCAGGGCATCCGGGACCTGCTGGGGCTCGCCGCCGAGGCGCCCATCCCCGCGGAATGCATCGAAGCGGTGAAGATGGGTACCACCGTGGCGACCAACGCGCTGCTCGAGCGCAAGGGCGAGCGCACCGCGCTCGTCATCACGCGCGGCTTCGCCGATGCGCTGCGCATCGGCTACCAGAACCGGCCGAAGCTGTTCGTTCGACGCATCGAGCTGCCCACGCTGCTGTACGAGCGCGTCATCGAAGTCGACGAGCGCATGGGCGCGCACGGCGACGTCGTGACCCCGCTCGATCTGGACGGCGCGGAGCGCGCGCTGCGCGACGCTCATGCGTCGGGCATACGCGCGGTCGCGATCGCGCTGATGCACGGATACCGCTTCCCCGCACACGAGCAGGCGCTGGCCGCGCTCGCGCGCCGCGTCGGCTTCTTGCAGGTCTCGGTATCGCACGAAGTGTCGCCGCTGATGAAGATCGTGTCGCGCGGCGACACGACGGTGGTGGATGCATACCTGTCGCCGATCCTGAGGCGGTATGTGGACGCGGTGGAGGGCGATCTTCTGGGTCGTCCGCGCGAAAGCGGGGACTCAGGGTCGTCAACGACACTGGGTCCCTGCGTTCGCAGGGACGACGAGCCGAGCCCCGACGAGCCGAGCCCCGATCGTCGCTCCCGCGAAAGCGGGAGCCCAGGGTCGTCAGCGACATTGGGTCCCCGCGTTCGCAGGGACGACGAGCCGAGCCGCGACGAGCTGAGACTGCAGTTCATGCAGTCCTCGGGCGGCCTCACCGATGCGCATCGCTTCCAGGGCAAGGACGCGATTCTGTCCGGTCCCGCGGGCGGCATCGTGGGTGCAGTCGAGGTGTCGCGGCTCGCGGGCTTCGAGCGGATCATCGGCTTCGACATGGGCGGCACCTCGACCGACGTGACGCACTGGGCCGGCGAATACGAGCGCGCATTCGTGACCGAGATTGCCGGCGTGCGCCTGCGCGCGCCGATGATGCGCATCCATACGGTGGCCGCGGGTGGCGGGTCGATCTGCACGTTCGACGGCGCGCGCTTTCGCGTCGGCCCCGAATCTGCGGCCGCCGATCCCGGGCCGGCGTCGTATCGCCGCGGCGGCCCGCTCACGGTGACCGACTGCAACGTGATGGTGGGCAAGCTCGACCCCGCGCTGTTCCCGCACCTGTTCGGCGCGGACGGCAAGCAGCCGCTCGATGCCGCGGTCGTGCGCGAGAAGTTCTCGGCCCTCGCACGCGATGTCGCGGCGGCGACCGGCATCGATCGCAGCGCGGAGGCGATCGCCGACGGCTTCCTGCGCATCGCCGTGGACAACATGGCCAACGCCATCAAGCACATCTCGGTGCAGCGCGGATACGACGTCACCGAGTACGTGCTGTGCTGTTTCGGCGGCGCAGGCGGCCAGCACGCTTGCCTCGTCGCCGACGCGCTCGGCATGACGCGCGTTTTCATCCATCCCTTCGCGGGCGTGTTGTCGGCGTACGGCATGGGCCTGGCCGACGTGCGGGCGCTGCGCCAACAGGCGGTGGAGGCGCGCCTGTCGGACGCGGCATTGGCTTCGACGCGAGCGGACTTCGCCGCGCTGGAGCAGGCGGCGCGCAACGAGATCCTGGCGCAGGGCATCGACGCCGCGCACATCACGGCGACGCGCTCGGCGCACCTCAAGTACGAGGGCACCGACACGACGATCGAGCTCGCCGTGGACGGTGACGTCGCCGCCTTGACGGGGAGCTTCGAACAGCGCTATCGCCTCCAGTACGGCTTCCTGATGCCGGGCAAGCCGCTGGTGATCGAGGCGATCGGCGTCGAAGCAATCGGGCGAACGCAATCGGCATCCGACGAGCGTCCCGCCTTCGCGCCGCGCGACGGGCCCCTGAAGCCCATCAAGGTGAATCGCATCTACACCGGCGGTGCCGCGTGCGACGCGCCGGTCTACGACCGCCGCGATTTGCGTCCGGACGACGCGATCGACGGGCCCGCGGTGATCCGTGAGGACAACGCGACCACCGTCGTCGAGCCCGGCTGGCGCGCGACGCTCACGCCGCGCGATCACATGCTGCTGCAGCGCGTGCAGCCCGCGGTGCGCGCGCACGCCATCGGCACGCAAGCCGACCCCGTGCTGCTCGAGGTGTTCAACAACCTCTTCATGGCGATCGCCGAGCAGATGGGCGTCACGCTCGCCAACACGGCCTATTCGGTGAACATCAAGGAGCGCCTCGATTTCTCCTGCGCGCTCTTCGACGGCGAAGGCAACCTGATCGCCAATGCGCCGCACATGCCGGTGCATCTGGGCTCGATGGGCGAGAGCGTGCGCACGATCATCGAGCGGCGCGCGAGCAGCATGCGTCCGGGCGACGTGTTCGTGCTGAATGCGCCGTACAACGGCGGGACGCACTTGCCGGATGTCACCGTGATTGCGCCGGTGTTTCTGCCGTCGTCCCTGCGAACGCAGGGACCCAGTGGCGTTGCAACGACGCTGGGCCCCCGCTTTCGCGGTGGCGACCTCGCAAGCGAAGCTCGCGAGGTCGAGTTCTTCGTCGCCTCCCGCGGCCACCACGCCGACATCGGCGGCATCACGCCGGGGTCGATGCCGCCTGCGTCGACGCACGTGGACGAGGAGGGCGTGCTGCTCGACAACGTGCAGCTCGTGGCGCAGGGCACGTTCGTCGAGGACGACATTCGCCGGGTCCTCACGTCCGGGCGCTATCCCGTGCGCAACGTCGAGCAGAACGTCGCGGACCTGCGCGCGCAGGTCGCCGCCTGCGCGAAGGGCGCCGAGGAGCTCGCGCGCATGGTGGACCACTTCGGGCTGCCGGTGGTGCGCGCCTACATGCAGCACGTGCAGGACAACGCGGAGGAGGCGGTGCGCCGCGTGCTGGGTGCGCTCACCGACGGCGAGTTCGCCTACGAAATGGACAACGGCGCGGTCGTGCGCGTGTCGATCCGGGTCGATCGCGACCAGCGCGAGGCGACGATCGACTTCACCGGCACGAGCCCGCAGCAGCCGACGAACTTCAACGCGCCTGCCGCGGTGTGCAAGGCCGCCGTGCTGTACGTGTTCCGCACGCTGGTCGACGACGAGATCCCGATGAACGCAGGGTGCCTCGAGCCGCTGCGCATCCTGATTCCGCAAGGCTCGATGCTCAGCCCGAGCTATCCCGCCGCGGTGGTCGCCGGAAACGTGGAAACGTCGCAGACCGTCACCGACACGCTGTACGGCGCGCTCGGCGTGCTCGCCGCCTCGCAGGGCACGATGAACAACTTCACCTTCGGCAACGATCGTTATCAATACTACGAGACGATTGCCGGCGGCGCCGGCGCAGGTCCCGGCTTCGACGGTGCCAGCGTCGTGCAGACGCACATGACGAACTCGCGCCTCACCGACCCGGAAGTGCTCGAGTGGCGCTTCCCGGTGCGCCTCGAATCGTTCGCCATACGCACGGGCAGCGGCGGCGCCGGCGAGAGCCGCGGAGGCGATGGTGGTGAGCGCCGCGTCCGCTTCCTGGAGCCGATGACCGCGGTGATGCTCGCCAACCACCGCCGCATCGCGCCCTTCGGCGTGAAAGGCGGCGCGCCGGGCGCGCCCGGCCGCAACTGGGTCGAGCGAACCGACGGCACGCGCGAGGCGTTCGGGGCCACCTTCGCCGTCGAGATGGAGCCGGGCGACGTGATCGTGGTGCAGACGCCGGGCGGGGGCGGCTATGGCACGCCGCGAGTGCCATAATGGCCCATCGGTCCTTCGGGAGAAGCGGTGATGGCGAGCGTCCATGATTTCACCGTCGACGACATCCAGGGCAAGCCGGTGCCGCTCGGGCGTTACAAGGGCGAGGTGCTGCTGATCGTCAACGTGGCGAGCAAATGCGGCTTCACGCCGCAGTACAAGGGGCTCGAGGCGCTGCAGCGCAAGTATCACGGCCGCGGCTTCGACGTTCTCGGGTTCCCGTGCAACCAGTTCGGAGCGCAGGAGCCGGGCAGCGAGGACGAGATCGCGCAATTCTGCGAGACGAGCTACGGCGTGACGTTTCCGATGTTCGCCAAGATCGACGTGAACGGCGACGCCGCCGCGCCGCTGTACAAGCACCTGAAGAGCGCGAAGAAGGGGCTGCTCGGCACCGAGGCCATCAAGTGGAACTTCACCAAGTTCCTGGTCGACCGCAACGGCGACGTGGTCGCGCGCTTTGCGCCCAACGACACGCCGGAGTCGCTGCAGGCCGACATCGAGAAGCGGCTGTGATTCGGCGATCGCTGGCCGGCGCCGCGCTGGCGCTGCTGTGCGTCGCTTCGGCGCACGCGCAGGACGGCCGCGACTGCATGCTGCGCGTCGCGTTTCCGATTGCCGAGACGGGCTTCGACCCGCAGGCCGCCGGCGACATCTACTCGACCTACGTCAACCGCCAGATCTTCGACACGCTCTACAAGTACGACTATCTGGCACGGCCCTTCAAGATCGTTCCGAGCACCGCGGCGGCGATGCCCGAGATGTCCGCGGACGGCAAGACGTGGACGATCAAGGTCAGGCCGGGCATCTACTTCGCCGACGACCCGGCGTTCAAGGGAACGAAGCGCGAGCTCACGGCCGCCGATTACGTGTATTCCATCAAGCGCATCCTCGACCCGAAGATGCGCTCGAACTCGATCATCATCGTCGACGGGCGCTTCGTCGGCGCCGACGCGCTGGTCGAGAAGGCCAAGGAGACCGGCAGCTTCGACTACGACGCGCCGCTCGAGGGCCTGCGCGCGCTCGATCGCTACACGCTGCAGTTCAAGCTCAACTTTCCCGACACCGAGCTGATCGCCAACCTCACCACCGCTTCGTTGGCCGCGGTGGCGCGCGAAGTGGTGGAGGCTTATCGCGACGGCAGCGGCTGGGTGATGGCGAATCCCGTCGGCACGGGTCCGTATCGACTGAAGGACTGGCGCCGCGGCCAGCGCATCGTGCTCGAAGCCAATCCGTCCTACCGCGACGACCGCTATCCGATGCCGACGACCGCCGAGGACCAGGCCATCGCGCGCAAGGTCGCGGGACACCGCCTGCCGCTTTGCCACCGCGTGGAAGTCAGCATCATCGAGGAGCCGAACCCGCGCATGCTCGCGTTCCGCCAAAAGGCGCTCGACTACGTCCAGGTGCCGAACGACCAGGTGCGCACCGTGCTCGACCAGGACAACAGGCTGTTGCCCGCACTGGCGCACGAAGGGATCCGTCATTACCGCGGCGTCCAGCCGGCGATCGCGTACCTGTACTTCAACATGGAGGATCCGGTGTTCGGCGGCTACGCGCCGGAGAAGGTCGCGCTGCGGCGCGCCATCGGCATGGCGTACAACGTCGACGAGGAGATCCGCGTGCTGCGCCAGGGGCAGGGCATGCCCGCGACGCAGATCGTGCCGCCCGACATGAGCGGCCACGATCCGACGATCCGGATCAAGCACGTGTTCGACGTCGCCGCCGCCAAGGTGCTGCTCGACCGGTTCGGCTACAAGGACCGCAACGGCGACGGCTATCGCGAGCTGCCGGACGGCAAGCCCCTCCTGTTGAAGATGGCATCGACGCCGTCGGCCGACGATCGGCAATACGACGAGCTGTGGAAGCGCAGCCTCGACGCGATCGGCGTTAAGGTCGAGTTCAACGTGCAGCGCTGGCCCGACCTGCTCAAGGCTGCGCGCCTGGGCCAGATCCAGGCGTGGCAGCTCGGCAACATCAACACCACGCCCGAAGGCTTCGGCTTCATGGCGCTGCTCTACGGGCCGCACAGCGGCTTCGCGAACCTCGCGCGCTTCCGGCTGCCCGAATACGACAAG
>DASXAF010000036.1:0-50962 GCA_036406955.1 Casimicrobiaceae bacterium | reverse complement strand
GCGTTCCCGCGCGGCTCGACGCGCTGCCGTGGGGACGCTTTCACACGCTCGTGATCGTCGCGCTCGGCATCACCTGGGTGCTCGACGGCCTCGAGGTGACGCTCACCAGCGCGGTGTCCGGCGCGTTGAAGGCAAGCCCCGCGCTGCATTTGACCGAAGTCGAGATCGGCTTTGCAGCGAGCGCCTACCTCGCCGGTGCCGTGCTCGGCGCCCTTTTCTTCGGCTGGCTCACCGATCGCCTCGGACGCAAGCGCCTTTTCTTCATCACGCTCGGCGTTTACATCGCGGCCACCGCCGCGACGGCGCTTGCGCCGGACTTCGCAGCGTTCGCGTTGTTTCGCTTCCTCACCGGCGCCGGCATCGGCGGCGAATACTCGGCGATCAACTCCGCGATCCAGGAGCTCATTCCCGCGCGCTATCGCGGCCGCACCGATCTCGCCGTGAACGGCAGCTTCTGGCTCGGCACGGCCATCGGCGCCCTCGGCTCGACATTGCTGCTCGCGCCCGGGCGGCTCCCGCCCGACGTGGGATGGCGCGCGGCATTCGGGTCGGGCGCGCTGCTCGGCCTTGGCATCCTGTTCCTGCGGCGCTTCATCCCGGAAAGCCCCCGCTGGCTGCTGCTGCACGGACGCGTCGAGGAAGCCGAGCGCATCGCCGCGCACGTCGAGCGCAACGTGCGCGGCGTCGCGTCCGACGTCCAGGCGCTGCCCCGCCTGCGGCTGCGGCTGCGCGCGCGCTTCACCGGCTTCGTCGACCTCGGCGTTTGCCTCTTTCGCATGTATCCGCGCCGCGCGGTCCTCGGCCTGGTGCTGATGGCGGCGCAGGCTTTCTGCTACAACGCGATCTTCTTCACTTACGCGCTCGTGCTCGGGCGCTTCTATGGCGTACCGCCCGAAGGCATCGGTCTCTATCTGCTGCCGTTCGCCGCGAGCAATTTCCTCGGGCCGCTGGTGCTCGGCCGCCTGTTCGACAGCTGGGGACGCCGGCCGATGATCGCCGCGACGTATGCGATTTCGGGCGTGCTCCTGGCGATCACGGCCGTGCTGTTCGTCAACGGTGCGCTCAGTGCGGCGGGACAGACCATCGCGTGGACCGCGGTGTTCTTCTTCGCGTCGGCCGCGGCCAGCTCGGCGTACCTCACCGTGAGCGAGACGTTTCCCGTCGAGGTGCGCGCGCTCGCCATCGCGTTCTTCTATGCGCTCGGCACCGCGATCGGAGGCATCGCCGCGCCCTCGCTCTTCGGCGCATTGGTCGGCACCGGCGAGCCGAGCGCCATCGCATGGGGGTACGCGCTCGGGGCCGCGCTGATGATCGGTGCGTCGCTCATTGCGCTGTGGCTCGGCGTCGCCGCCGAGCGCAAGCCCCTCGAGAGCGTCGCGCAACCCCTGTCCGCCGCGGATTGACCGACGATGCGCATCGCGACCTTCAACATCAACAGCATTCGCGGCCGCCTCGCGAACCTGCTCGAATGGCTGCGCGCGAGCGAGCCCGACGTCGTGTGCCTGCAGGAGCTGCGCATCTACCACGAGGAATTCCCGCTCGACGCGATCCGCGAGCTCGGCTACGGCGCGCTGTGGCGCGGCCAGAAGCCCCGCTACAACGGCGTGGCCATCCTCGCGCGCGGCGTCGAGCCGATCGAGATCCGACGCGAGCTGCCCGGCGACGCCGCCGACGTGCAGGCCCGCTACCTCGAAGCCGCGATCGACGGCATCGTGGTCGTTTGCATCTACGCGCCGAACGGCAATCCCCAGCCGGGTCCCAAGTTCGACTACAAGCTGCTGTGGCTCGAGCGCCTGATCGCGCACGCCGCGCCGATGTTCGACTCCGACGTGCCGGTGGTGATCGCCGGCGACTACAACGTCGTGCCGACCGACTTCGACATCTATCCCACCACCTCGTACGACAAGGACGCTCTGGTGCAACCGGACAGCCGCGAGCGCTACGCACGTCTGCTGGCCCAGGGCTGGACCGACGCGATCCGCGCGCGCCATCCGGAGGAACGCGTCTACACCTACTGGGACTACATGCGCAAACGCTGGGAGCGCAACGCCGGCCTGCGCATCGACCACCTGCTGCTCAACAAGGCGCTCGCGCCGCGACTGGTCGACGCACGAGTCGACAAGGACGTTCGCGGGCGGCCGAACGCGAGCGATCACGCACCGACGTGGGTTGAGATTGCGTAAATGAGCGCAGTGCCAGCGCGGCGCGGGCACCCGCGCTCGAAGTGACATTACGTCAGGCACCCTGCGTCGAGGCGCGTCGCGCGCTGCCGCGCGGAGCCGACTGCGCAGCGTCGGAGCGCTGCGCGCGGCGCGCCGGCGTTTCGCGCGGGTCGTCGACGACGCCCGGGCGCGCCGGGTTTCGCGCAGCCCGACCGACTGATTGCGAGCACCGGAGGCGGAGCGCGGCAGTGCGTGACGCGCCTGGCCACCGGCGTAGACATGTAGGGGTTGACGAAAACCTATCTTACGATATATCGTTTGACGTATCGTAAGATAGGAGAACCTCAATGTACCGATTCGCGATGTGGCCCGGCCACCACGCCTGCGTCGGCCGGCATGGCTACCGGCACGGCTTCGGCGCCTTCGGCCGTAGCGCCGACGACGGCGACTTCGGCTGGCACGGCTTCCGGGCCGGGCGCAAGCTCGGCGCCGAGCATCTCCAGCTCCTGATCCTCGCCCTGCTCGCCGAGAAGCCCGCGCACGGCTACGAGATCATCAAGGCGCTCGGCGAGCGCTCGGGCGGCTTCTACACGCCGAGCCCGGGCATGGTGTATCCCGCGCTGACGTATCTGGAGGAAATCGGCTACGCATCGGTCGAAGCGGACGGCGCCAAGAAGCGCTACTCGATCACCGACGCCGGCCGCGCGCACCTCGATGCCAACCGCGGCACTATCGACACGCTGCTCGCGCAACTGCGATGGGTCGGCGAGAAGATGGAGCACGTGCGCCGCGCGTTCGCGCAGGAGCAGGAGGACGCCGAGGCGGCGCCGTCGGGCCCGTTGTTCGGCCCGCGGCGTCGCCGGTGGATGTCGCGCGAACTCTACCAGGCCGGGGCGGCGCTCAAGGCCGTGCTGTTCGAAAAGCGCGGCGCACCCGACGACGAGCAGAAGCGCATCGCCGACGTTCTCGAGCGTGCGGCAGACGAGATACGGCGCATGTGAAACGGCGGTAATCTGGCGCGATGCGTCTCGATCGCATCGCGCCCGCTCTGCCGGCCCTGCTCCTCGCCGCGTGCAGCGCGCCCGTGCCCGATTGCAGCACGCTCGCCGTTCAGCGCAACCTGTCCTCCCTGGTGCGCGACCGCGTGCTGCGCGCCGAGATGGAGGCATCGTCGGTGGACGATGCCACGATGCGAGCGCGCATCGAGATGGCGACGTCGGTGATCGTCGAGGACACGCGGCAGGCCGGCGGCGACGCGCGCAAGGTCCTCTGCAGGGCGACCATCGCGATCGAAGGCATGGGCGCGGACCTGCGATCGATCGCGCGCAGCGAAACCGACGTCGCCTACTGGGTCAGCATCGGCGAGGACGGGCAGTTCCTGGTCGGCCTCATGTATTCCGACCTCGAGGCCATCGCCGCCTCGCACACCAGCGCTACATGGGCGGGACGAGGCCGTCCTTCCCGACGTTGACGCGCGTGGCGGTGAGCGAGCCGTCCGGCTGAGTCGTCGCGCCGAACAGCACGTGCGCGCCGGGCTTGAGCATCGCGCGATCGCCGGGCTCGAACGTGACGATCGGCACGCCTTCCGGCACGACGATGACCTTCTCGCCGCCCTTGTACTTGAGCGTCATGCGTCGCCCCTTGTCGAGGCCGACGACTTCCGCGACGGTCGCATTGGTCATCATGCTGCCGGGCTGCAGGTCCCACGGGTAGTGACCCTCGCCGCTGCCGCGGCCCGACTCCGGGAACACCAGTACCTCGAGCGCACGCTGCGTGCCGTCGGGCTGCGGCAGCGTGGCGGTGCCGACATACACCCCCGGCTTGATGGCGTCCGCGCCGACCTTCGCCACGGACGTCACCGTGTACTTGTCGTCGAGCTTCACGGCGAGCTTGTCGCCCTCGCGCGTCGTGACATGCATCACGTTGCCGTCGATGGCCGTCACGTCGCCGCGCACGCGGCGCGTCTGCGTCTGCGCAAGCGCCGATGCGATCACCACGAAAGCAAGAACAGCTACGAGCCAGCGCGCACGATGCACGATTGCCTCCTGTCGTCAGCCGGTGACCTGCTTGATGCCGGGCGCATTCCAGCGTCCGTTGACCACGTTGTCCTTGGGCCAGTAGATGCGCAGGATCAGCGTGAACGGTCCCTTCGGCGCCGGCAGCCAGTTCGACTCCTTGTCCGTGCCCGGATCGGCGCTCTGGACGTACAGGTCGAGCGATCCATCGGGATTGGGCTTGAGGTCGTCGTGGCTGTCGATGTTGAAGCGATTGAGCGGGTTCGGCACGAACCGCTGCAGCTCGTTGTACATGCTGAGCGACCAGAAGCCGTCCGTCGGGGGTGTGTTGCCCTTGTCGAAGTGCAGCACGTAGCGGTTGTTGCCGTCGAGGCGCTTGCCGCCGGCGTCGAAGTGAGCAGTCATGAAGATTGCGTCCTCGGGTGCGTTGATTCCGATACCGCGCCAGGCGCTCACCGCGCGCTTGCCGTAGTCGGTTCCCCAGCGGCCCACGTCGCGGTCGGTGGACCAGCCGTTGCGGATGTCGCCGAGCGCCGTGCGCTTGCCCGCCGTGACGATCGCCTCGAGCGCGGACTTCGCCCCCTCCTCCACGCTCGTCGCGTCGAGCGCCGAAAGCTTCTTCACGTCGAACGGCTGTCCGGGCACGATGCCGAGGCGCTTGATCTTGTCCTGCATCGGCGCGTCGTCCTTGGTGGGCGGATTGCCCGGCAGGAGCATCGCCACGCGGGTGTAGAAGGCGGCGGCGTCCATCTTCGCGACCTGGTCACGCGGCGGTGTTCGGGTATCCACGTTGCCGGCGCGAACAGGCTCGGCGGCCGATTGCTTCCCGCCCTTGCGCGGCGCGCCGGCCAGCGGCCGCAGCTTGAACTGCTCTTGCAGCTTGTTCACGGCGCCGAGCTCGTTCTTCTCGTCGACGCGCAGCCGCATGAACAGCCATGCCAGCTCGCTCGACGACTTGACCTCCGACATCCCGGCCGGCACGGAGCCCTTCCAGCGCGGGCCCACGATCGCGAAATCGCCCTTTTCCGTGCCCGTCGTGCGCTTGCCGATGGACGCGGCGACGTTGGTCCACGCGTCCAGCATGGCGACGAGGTAGTAGCGCCCCTTGGTGTCGGGCGCCGCGAGCACGACCGGGCCCTTCGACAGGTCGAGCCACGCCTGCGAATACAGGAAGTCCGCGTTCGGGAACGCGACGTCCGTCGTCGCGGCGTTGGGCATGCCGCGCTCGTGGTGGAACTCGTTGAGGCCGGTCTTCGCCGTTTGCACCTCCCGCGTCACGTCGGTGAGCACCAGCGGATAGGCGAACACGTACACCTCGGCGGCGAGCCGCTTCAGCTCCTCGTTGACCGCCGGAGCCGCCGGTTTCGGAGGCTCGGGCGCCGCGGCCGGTGCAGCGGGCGCCGCGGGCGCCGCCGGTGCGGTGGCGGACTTGCCGGGCGTCTCCGGCTGGTTGCAGGCCGCGAGGCACAGCGCGCAGATCAGCGCAACGAAGATGGTTGTCGAACGGCATGGATGCACGCGAATCTCCTCCGGGACGACGCGCCTCTCGTGCGCTGGCGGAAGCATAGCGCAACCGAAACGCGGCATGGAGCAGCGGCGCGGTAGACTTGCACGGCATCGACGCTCGATCCGTTTCTCATGGCCACGGAGCTTCTCTTTCGCGACGACGCCTACCTGCGCAACGCGACGGCGCGCGTCGTGGCGGCGGACGATCGCGGCATCGCGCTCGACCGCACGATCTTCTATCCGCTCGGCGGCGGCCAGCAGGGCGACAGCGGCGTGCTCGTGCGCAGCGACGGCTCGCGCATCGCGATCGCGGACACGCGCAAGGGCGACGTGCCGGACAGCGTCGTGCACGTCCCCGCGCCGGACATGCCGCGGCCCGAGGTCGGCGAAACGCTCGACATCGCGATCGACTGGGACCGCCGCTACGCGCTCATGCGCCTGCACACGGCGCTTCACGTGATGTCGTGCGTCGTCGTCGCGCCGGTGACCGGCGGCAACATCTCGCCCGGCAAGGCGCGCCTCGACTTCGACATCGACATGAGCCTGCTCGACGCCGCGCGCATCGAGCACGAGACCAACGCGCTGATCGCGCGCGGCGTGGAAACGGAGACGGTGTGGATCACCGACGAGGAGCTCGACGCGCGTCCCGAGCTCGTCAAGACGATGAGCGTCCAGCCGCCGCGCGGGGCCGGACGCGTCCGCCTGCTGCGCATCCCGGGCGTCGACCTTCAGCCGTGCGGCGGGACGCACGTGCGCAACATCGCGGAGATCGGGGCGATACGGGTGCTGAAGATCCGAAGCGAAGGGCGCCGCAACCGCCGCGTCGAGATCGGGCTCGCGCGCTGACGCCCGGATGTAAGGACGCCATAATGGCCGCCGACCAACGCGCCAGACGGGCCGCTGCCCGTTGGTCCACCCTACATCAGGAGACAGACGCATGAACCCGAACGCCCGCATCCCTGCTGCCGTGGCCGGCATCGTCGCACTGAGCCTCGCCGCGCTGGTCAACGCCGCTCCCGTCGAGCAGAAGTCCGGCACCGAGAAGTGCTTCGGCGTCGCCAAGGCGGGCCAGAACGATTGCGGCACCGCCAAGCACGCCTGTGCCGGCCTCGGCGCGAAGGTCGACCACGATCCGTCGGAATGGAAGTACGTGCCGACGGGCTCGTGCGAAAAAATGGGCGGCAAGCCCACGGCGCCGAAGGCGTAAGCGAATCGAAAAAAAGAACGGTGTCAGGGTACCGACCCTGACCCCGGTGTTCGGGATGTACTCTGACCCCGCGCTGCCGCTTGCCGCCGGCGTCGGCCTGCGCGCGCCGCACGTGAGCCACGTGCTCGCGCACCGTCCGCGCGTGGCGTGGCTCGAAGTGCACAGCGAGAACTATTTCGCCGACGGAGGCGCTGCGCTGCGCGCGCTCGAGCGCATTCGCGCCGACTACCCCATCGCGCTGCACGGCGTAGGGCTTTCGCTCGGCTCGGCCGACGCGCTCGACGTCGATCACCTCGGCAAGCTGCGCCGGCTCGTATGGCGCATCGAGCCTGCCATGGTGTCCGAGCACCTGTGCTGGAGCGGCGTCGACGGTCGCCACTACAACGATCTCCTGCCGTTGCCGTATACCGAGGAGGCCCTCGCGCACGTATGCGCGCGCGTGGCCGCGGTGCAGGCATTCCTCGGGCGCGCCATCGCCGTCGAGAACGTGTCGAGCTATTACGCGTTTCCCGAATCCACCATCGAGGAGGCCGCGTTCGTCGCAGCGGTCGCCAGGCACACCGGCTGCAAGCTGCTCCTCGACGTCAACAACGTCTACGTGAACGCGCGCAATCACGGCATCGACGCGCACGCATACCTTCGCGGCATCGATCCGGACAGCGTCGCGGAGATCCATCTCGCCGGATTCGAGGACCGGGGCGACGTGGTCGTCGACACCCACGGCGCACCGGTGTCCGAGGATGTGTGGGCACTCTATGGCGAAGCGCTCGGGCGTTTCGGGCCGCGGCCGACGCTCGTCGAATGGGACACCGACATTCCTTCGTTCGACGTGCTCGAGCGCGAAGCGGGGACGGCGCAATCGTTGCTCGCTGCGTGCCATGCCGTCGCTGCTTGAGCTGCAACGCCGCTTCGCGGACGCTCTGCGAGGCGATGCAGCGGCGCCGCGCGGCGTGCAGGTGTACCGCAACACGCAGCGCGGCAGCTATCGCGGCGCGCTGGCCGCGACGTACCCGGTGGTGCGGGCGCTGGTCGGCGCGCCGTTCTTCGATGAGGCCGTCGACGCGTACGTGCATGCGCGGCCTTCGACGTGCGGCGATCTCAACGTGTACGGCGCGAGCTTCGGCGAGTTCCTGGCCGGATACCCGCACGCCGCGCATCTCGTGTATCTGCACGACGTCGCCCGGCTCGAATGGGCCATCGACGAGGCGTCGCGCGCCGCGGACGTGGACGCTGCGCCGAAGGCGGTCCTCGTCCGGCTTTCGCAGGCGAATGCGCAGCAGGCGCTCGCGCTTCATCCTTCGGTGCGCCTGCTCGAGTCGCGTCATCCGATCTGGCGCATCTGGCAGGTCCACCAGCCGCAGCACACGGGCGACGCGAGCGTGCGTTTCACCGGCAGCGCCGAGCACGTGCTCGTTCACCGGGAGCCGAACGCCATCGCGGTCGAGCAGGTGCCAGCGTCCGAGGCGTGCTTCCTCCAGGCATGCATCGACGGCGAGGCGCTGGGGGCTGCGCTCGCCGCGGCCCTCGACATCGACGCGGCATTCGAGCTCGGCGCGTGCCTGCGGCGACGTGTGGACGACGGCACGATCGTCGGCGTCGAGGCCTGACAGGATCGCCGCATCGGTGCGACCAAGCGTCATGGACCGCGGGAGAATCGCATGACAGCCGCAACGCTCACCCTGCCGCAACGCGCAAGCCGCGCGTACGGCACCTTCGCGCAGCGCGTCGACCGCCTGCAGCCGCTGTTCGCGCTGGGGATCCGTCTCTATCTGCTGCGCGTGTTCTTCTGGTCGGGCCTCGTCAAGCTGCACGACTGGAGCATCACGCTCGCGCTGTTCCACAACGAATATCACGTGCCCCTGCTGTCGCCGGGGATCGCGGCGCTGCTCGGCACCGCGGCGGAGCTCGGGTTGCCTCTGCTGCTCGTCGCGGGCATCGGCTCGCGGGCCGCCGCGCTGGCCCTGTTCGTGTTCAACATCGTGGCGGCGACGTCGTATCCGGACCTTTCGCCCGCCGGCCTGAAGGATCACATCCTGTGGGGAGCGCTCTGCGCGGTGCTGTTCTTCTACGGCCCCGGCGCGCTGTCGCTCGACGAATGGCTCGCGCGCCGCGATCGCGCGCGCTGACCGCTACGCAGGATCCACCCGCGCCAGCGCGGCTTCGATCGCCTGCGCGTCGCGCGGCCGCACCAGGCGTTCGACTTCGCGCCCGTCGCGCAGGAAGACGAGCGTCGGCCACAGTCGCACGCCGAACGAGCGCCCGAGCGGCCGGCCGCTTCCGTCCGCGATCTTGACGTGGCGCACGTCCGGGTGCGGCGCGAACGCCCGGGCGATCAGCGGCTGCGCGTAGCGGCAATGCCCGCACCAGGTGGTGCCGAACTCGAGCACGACGGGCCCTTCGAGCGCGTCGATGTCGGCGCGGCTCGGCTCGACCTTTTCGTAGACCTCGCTCATTCCCATGCACGTTGGGACAACGGTCCCGGCCGACGATTCGCGATTCTGCACTATCATTTCGACGACGCGCGCCATCCGCGCGCGCGACGACCAGAGGAGATACCGGACATGCAGCATGGTGTAGCACGAACGACAGTCGCGGCAGCCGTGTTGTTGTGGGGATCCGCCGCCATGGCCGCGCCGGATTGCGCGCAGATCACGCGGTTCCTCGCGGCCAGGGCTGTCGATGTGATGTGCTTCCACAGCGACGACCTGCGAACGAACAACCCCGAGACCACGCCGGGCAACAACTCCATCACGACCTTCGCCGACGGCTCACCACTGCCCGGTCTGGCGGCGGGCTTCGGATCGTTCACGCCGATCACCGATCGCGGCGTCATCTCGAACGCGCCCGCACCGACCACGACCCCGGTGCCCGGCGTCCAGGTCGAAGGATGGCTTGCCGACGACCCCGAGGGCCAGGCTCGGTTCGTCCTGCGCTTTCCGGACGACTGGAACGGCAACCTCGTAGTCGCAGGAGCGTCGGGCACGCGCAGCGAATACAACGGCGATTGGGCATGGAGCGATTACGTGCTGCCGAAGGGTTACGCGTACGCGTCGCAGAACAAGGGCGTGCTGAACTTCTATCTGCCGCCGCAGCAGGCGGCCGATCCGCTGGCGTGCCGGCTCAATCCGGTGTCCACCACGTGGGTCCATTTCTACGACAACGACCCGCAGAAGCCCTTCACGCAGTGGACGCAGTACATGATCGAGACGGCTGCGCTCGCGCAGGACGTGGTGAAGGCGGCCTACAAGCACCGGCCCTCGAGGACGTATGCCGTGGGCACGTCGAACGGCGGGTACCAGGTGCGCCGCGCGATCGAGGAAGCACCCAACCTGTTCGACGGGGGAGTGGACTGGGAAGGCACCTACATCGATCCGCGCGAGAACATCCTGATCGACCTCCCGCAGGCGCTCGAGAACTTCCCGGCGTACGTCGCGTCCGGATACGACCCGAACAGCCAGGCGGCGAAGAACATCGTCGCCGCGGGCTATCCGCCGGACATCGTGCGCGCCACGCCCACCGGTCCCGATTCGCTGTGGGGACGCTACTGGACGCAATTCTGGGAAGTCACCGCATGCCAGTGGCAGAAGCGCTTCGATCCGGCGTACGACACCTACGGCGCCGGCCTCGAGAACTACGACTACCTCGCGCGGCTCGGCGTGCCCGGCGTGTTCGACAGCGTCGCCGCGGTCGAGACGACCGGCAAGATCAAGAAGCCGCTGATCACGGTTGCCGGCACGATGGACGCGCTGCTGCCGATCAGGCACCAGGCGCGTGCGTATGAAGCCGCCGTCGACGCGTCACGCAAGGGCAACAACGACAAGCGCAACGCGCAATACCGGCTCTACGAAGTGCAGAACGGCAATCACATCGAGGCGTACGTGCCCGACTTTCCGCAGCTGCAGCTCATCCAGCCGCATGCGCAAAAAGCGTTCGACCTGCTGGTCGCGCACGTGGAAGGGAAGGCGCCGCTGCCGCCGAGCCAGTGCATACCGGTCGGCGGGACCATCGCCGCAAGCCCGTCGCAACCGGGACATTGCGCCAACCTGCTGCAGTAGCATCCGTCGTGCGGGGCGCGCCTCACTGGCGCGCCCCTTCTGTTTTTCGTGAAGATCGCGACGTACAACGTCAACGGCGTGAACGGGCGGCTGCCGCGCCTGCTCGAATGGCTCGGGGAGACCGCGCCCGACGTCGTATGCCTGCAGGAGATCCGCACCGACGACAGCAAGTTTCCCGTGCGCGCCATCGAGGATGCGGGCTACGGCGCGATCTGGCACGGTCAGCGCGCGCATCACGGCGTCGCGATACTCGCGAGGGGCGCAACGCCGCGCGAAGTTCGCCGCGGCCTTCCAGGCGACGCGAGCGACGGTCAGAGCCGCTACCTCGAGTCGGAGATCGGGACGATGGTCGTCGCTTCGATCTACCTGCCCAACGGCAACCCGCAGCCCGGCCCGAAGTTCGACTACAAGCTCGCGTGGTTCGCTCGGCTGATCGCGCATGCCCGCACGCTGCTCGCGGCCGGGACGCCGGTCGTGCTCGCGGGCGATTTCGCCGACATCTACAACGCATGGCTGTGGCGGTGGGACGCCGTGATGCAGCCGCAGACCCGCGCAGCGCATCAGCGGCTGCTCGCACAAGGCTGGATCGACGCCACGCGCCATCTCAATCCCGCGGAGCGCGTGTACACGTTCTGGGTGAACGCGCAGGCGTTCCGCCGCAACGCCGGCTTTCGAATGGACTTCCTGCTCGTCGATCCGACGCTCGCGCCGTCCCTGCAGCAGGCGGGCGTGGACGCCGAATACCGCGGCCGCGAGCGCGCGAGCGACCACGCGCCGACGTGGATCGTGCTGGCGGACCGCCCGTCCGGACGCAGTTGACGGCCGCTTCGGCGTTCCGCCACACTATGACGATGTCATAGTCACGGACGTCGGCAGCGCGGGGTCGGAGTCGCGACACTGACCCCGGTGCTCCCGACGTACTCCGACCCCGATCTTCAGCCGCGAGGATCTCCCGACGATGCGGCACGCCCGCCTTCGGCTGTGGTGCGACCTGACCGCCTGCGCGCTCGCGTGCCTCGGGCTTTGGCTCGTGCTCGCCTCGCACGCGCTCGCCGCGCCCGGCGTGCCGACCAAGGACGATCCTGCGCCGGTGGTGGTGTGGCGCTTCTACAACCAGAACACCGGCGTGCATTTCTACACGGCGGATGCCGCCGAGCGCGAGCTCGTGCTCGCCAGCTATCCGAATCTCATCGACGAAGGCGGCGCGTATCGCGCGCTGCCGTCGGCCGGAACGGACACCACGCCGTTCTGGCGGTTCTACAACACGCAAACGGGCGCGCATTTCTACACCGCCGACGCGGTCGAGCGAACGCGCATCCTGGCGACGTATCCGCAATTCGTCGACGAGGGCGTTCGCTTTCACGCCTGGACCCGCGACGCGATCGACCGCGTGCCGGTGCACCGCTTCTACAACCTGCGCACGCAGACGCACTTCTACACGGCGTCCGACGCCGAGCGCGACTACGTCGTGCGGACCTATCCCGTGTTCGTCTACGAGGGCATCGCGTGGTACGCGCTGCCGCTCGCCGCCACGGTCGATGTCGCCGCCAAGCGCGACGCGTTTCGCCTGCTCGACCAGGGCACGTTCGGTCCGGCGCCGCAGGACGTGACGCGCGTGATGCAGATGGGCGCCGCGGCATGGATCGAGGACCAGTTCGCGCAGCCCGCGTCGGGGTATCCGGACAGCGAGTTCTGGTACGTGTCGCTGGACGAGTCGGACGGCTGCAGCTTCAGCGCGCCGCGCGATTCCGCGGTCTACGCCTGCGCGCGCGACCAGCTCACGCTGTTCAAGCTGCGCAACCGGCTGTTCCAGAGCGCGCTGACGCGGCCCGACCAGTTGCGCCAGCGCGTGGCCTGGGCGTTGTCGCAGATCTTCGTCATCTCCGGGATGAAGGACCCCGATCTCGAGACCGCGCACGTGCAGGCGCGCTACCAGCAGATGCTCTCCGAGGAGGCGTTCGGCAACGTGAGCTCGCTGCTCGCGCGCGTCACGCTGTCGCCGGCCATGGGACACATGCTCGACATGGTGGACAACGCCAAGGCCGACCCGGAGGAAATGACCGAGCCCAACGAGAACTACGCGCGCGAGCTGCTGCAGCTCTTCTCCATCGGCCTGCACGAGCTCAAGCCCGATGGCACCGAGCTGCTCGATGCCAACGGCGCGCCGATCAACACCTACGGGCAGGCCGAGGTGCGCGCGTTCGCGCGCGCGCTCACGGGATGGACGTATGCAACGGACCCCAACGCCAAGATCCTGCGCAAGCACGACGAGGACCGGCGCTACTACGGCGCGCCGATGGTGGCGAAGCCCGAGATCCACGATTTCGCCGGCAAGCAGCTGCTGCGCGGCATTGCGCTGCCCGCGGGCCAGAGCGTCGACGCCGACCTCGCGGCGTCGCTGTCGAACGTGTTCCTCCATCCCAACGTCGGGCCTTTCCTCGGCAGGCAGCTCATTCGGCAGCTCGTCACGAGCAATCCGAGCCCGGCATACGTCGCGCGCGTCGGCGCGGCGTTCGAGAACAACGGCGCCGGCGTGCGCGGCGACATGAAGGCGATGCTGCGCGCGATCCTGCTCGATCCGGAGGCACGCACCGCGCCGAGCGCATCGGATCGCGCATATGGCCGCTTCAAGGAGCCGCTGCTGTACGTCACGGGCGTGCTGCGCGCGCTCGGCGCGCGCTCCGACGGCATCGGCCTCGACGAATACGTGAAGGCCATGGGCCAGAACGTGTTCTACCCGCCGACGGTGTTCAACTACTACCCGGCGGACTACAAGGTACCCGGCACGGAGCTGATCGCGCCGCCGATGGGCATCCACAACACGAATACCGTGCTCGCGCGCAGCAACTTCGTCAATCGGCTGCTCTACGAGGACGGCCTCGAGCGCGACGACGAGATCCCGGGGTCGACCGGTACCCTGCTCGACATCGCGCCGTACCGCACGCTCGCCGCCGACCCGAAGCAGCTCGTGGCCGCGCTCGAGGAGCGGATGTTCGGCGGCGCGATGCCGCCGGGCATGCGCAACGAGATCTACCTCGCGGTGCAGGCCATCGACCCGGCGGACCTCGACGAGCGCGCGCGCACGGCGCTGTACCTCGCCGCGACGTCGCTCCAATACCAGGTGAGCCGGTGACCACCATGAACCGCCGACGCTTCCTCGCCACCGCGGGCGCGATGACCGCCGCCGGTCTCGTGCCCGGCCTCGGCTCGCTCGCCGTTCGCGCCGCATCCGCACAGGCATCCGGCGATTACAAGGCGCTGGTGTGCGTGTTCCTGTATGGCGGGAACGACACGAACAACACGGTCGTGCCGATGGACGACTACGCGCAATACGCCGCCGTGCGCGGCGGCTCGAGCGTCGGCCTCGGCCTGGGCGAGCTCGTTCCGATCAAGCCGGCCTCGCCGGGCCGCGCGTATGGCCTGCATCCCGGGCTCGCGGCGCTCGCGCCACTGTTCGCATCCGGCACGATGGCGGTGGCGTGCAACGTCGGCACGCTGCTGGCGCCGCTGACGCGCGCGCAGTACCGCAGCGGAACCGGCAAGGCGCCGCGCAACCTCTTCTCGCATTCCGATCAGCAGCTCCAATGGCAGGGCCTCGTGCCCAACGCGCTTGCCAACACCGGCTGGGGCGGGCGGATGGCCGATCTGACCGCGGCGGGCAACAGCGTGCTGGGCATTCCCGGCGTTCTGTCCGTGTCGGGCGATGCGCTGTTCACCATCGGCCAGACATCGATCCCGCTCGCGCTGCCGGGCGACGGCGGCAACGGATTGTCCGGCGACTACGAGTCCGACGCCGGCAGGATCCGCTACGCCGCGCTGCAAAAGATCCTGACGGTCGACCGCGAGCCGATCCTCGTCGCCAAGGCGGCCGACGTGATGGACCTCGCGCTCAGGTCGGCGAAGGCCATCAACGATGCGGTGGGCACCGTGCCGGGCGCCGTGCAGGACGCGTTCAGCGGCAACTACACCGATCTCGGTGCCCAGCTCGCGCGCGTCGCGACGCTCATCGCGGCCAAGGACGTGCTCGGCGTGAACCGCCACATCTTCTTCTGCTCGATGGGCGGCTACGACACGCACTCCAGCCAGCGCGGCGAGCAGGGCGATCGACTGTCGGAGCTCGGGCCCTCGCTCGCCGCGTTCCAGGCGGCGATGGACGCGCTCGGCCTCGCGCCCCAGGTCACGGCGTTCACGATGTCGGACTTCAGCCGCACGTTCCGCGTCAATGCCAACGAAGGCACCGATCACGCGTGGGGCAGCCATCAGTTCGTGCTGGGCGGTGCGGTGAAGGGCGGCACGTTCTACGGCACGTTCCCCGCGCTCGTGCTCGACGGGCCCGACGACGCCGGCACCGAAGGTCAGTGGATCCCCACCACGTCGCTCGATCAGTTCGGCGCGACCCTCGCGCGCTGGTTCGGTGTGCCGGCCGCGTCGCTGACGCAGGTGTTTCCCAACGTCACGGCGTTCCCGTCGGCGGATCTCGGCTTCCTCGGCTAGCCCCCTCGGGCATCGCGCTCATCCGGCGTGCAAGGCGCGCCACACCCGTTCGGCCGTGAGCGGCATTTGCATGTCCAAGGCCGACGATTCCGCGCCGGCACGGGCAAGCGCGTCCACGACGGCGTTGACCACGGTCGGCGTCGCGCCGATCGTGCCGAGCTCGCCCACGCCCTTCACGCCGAGCGCGTTCACCGTGCACGGCGTGGATTCGTCCATGGCCATGTCGAAGTGCCGGACCATGCGCGTGTGCGGGATCGCATAGTCCATGAAGCTCGCGGTCAGCGCCTGCCCCGTCTGCGCGTCGTACACGAAATGCTCGCACAGCGCCTGCCCGATGCCCTGCACCGCGCCGCCTTCGAGCTGTCCCTTGACCACCATCGGGTTGATCACGCGCCCGACGTCGTTGACGGAAGAATAGCGGTCGAGCGTGACCACGCCCGTGTCGGCATCGACCTCCACTTCGCAGATGTGACAGCCGTTGGGCCAGGTCGGACCGCCCACCGCGCTGGTCGACTCCAGCACGATGCGCGATTGCGGCTGCCGCTGCGCGAGCTCGAAGAGGCCGATGCTGCGATCGGTGCCCGCGATGCCGAACACGCCGTCGCGATACGTGATGTCGGAAGGCGCGGCTTCGAGCGCTTCCGCCGCGAGCTCGTGCGCCTTCTTGACCGTGCGTTCCGCGGCGACGCGCACCGCCGAGCCGACCACGAAGAGCGAGCGCGAGCCCGCGCTGCCGAACCCGGTCGCGCGATCGGTGTCGCCGAACGCCATGCGGATCTTGTCGATGGGGACGCCGAACACGTCGACCGCGAGCTGGCTGAACGTCGTCGCGAGGCTCGTCCCCATCGGCTGCGCGGCGGAGAAGATCTCGATCGTTCCGTCGTCGCCCTGCACGGTCACCGTCACGCTCTCCTCGAACACGTCGGCGCCGGTCCATTCGAGGAATGTCGCGATGCCTCGGCCGCGCAATCGGCCGCGCCGGCGCGATTCGGCTGCGCGCGCCTCGAACCCATTCCAGTCGGCGCGCGCCAGCGCGAGATCCATGACGTGCTCGAACTGCCCGCTGTCGTACGTCCTGCCCATCGGGTTGCGATACGGCATCTGCTCGGGCCGGATCATGTTGCGCCGGCGAAGCTCGATCGGGTCGATGCCGGTCTGGCGCGCGGCCGCGTCCATCGCCCGCTCCATGATGTAGATCGCTTCGGGACGTCCCGCGCCGCGATACGCCGAGGTCGGCAGCGTGTTGGTCAGCACCGCCTTGATCTCGATGTCGATGGTCTGGATGTCGTACACGCTCGTCTGCACCCAGGGGCCGATCATGAGCTGGATGACGACGCCGGCCGGCGTCGCGTACGCGCCGACGTCGGCGAGCGACGACAGGCGCAGCGCGAGCACGCGCCCGGCCGCGTCGAGCGCCAGCGAAACCCGGCTCCTCACGTCGCGGCCATGGCTCGCCCCGAGCAGCTCGTCCATGCGCTCGGCGGTCCATTTGACGGGCCGCTTCAGCGTGCGCGCGGCGTGGGCGACGACGACATCCTCGGGATAGAGGTTGGTCTTCATGCCGAAGCCGCCGCCCACGTCGCCGACGACCACGCGCACCTTGTCCTTGGCAATGCGCAGCACCTCGTCGCACAGCTCGTCGCGCACCCCGCTCGGCGTCTGGCAGCTCGTGCGCAACGTGAGCCGGTCGCTCGCCGCGTCGTAGGTCGCGAGGGTTGCGCGCGGCTCGATCGGGCACGCCGCGACACGCTGGTTGACGAGGTCGAGCGTCACGACGTGCGCGGCACGCGTGAACGCGGCGTAGACCGCGGCGCGATCGCCGTAGCGCTTCTCGCACGCGACGTTGCTGCCCGCTTCCGGCATGACCAGCGGTGCGCCCTTCTCGACGGCCGCGCTCGCATCGACCACGGCGGGCAGCGGCTCGTAGTCGACCACGATCGCTTCGACGGCGTCGCGCGCCTGCGCCGGCGTTTCGGCGAGGACCGCGGCCACCGCTTCGCCGACGTGGCGCACGACGCCCACGGCAAGCGCGTGATGCGGCGGCGAAGCTGCCGGCGAGCCGTCGGCGCGATTGAAGTCCGACGAATTCGGAATGGGATGCACCCCGGCGCGAACGAGATCCGCTCCGGTCAGCACTGTCACGACACCCGCCATCGACGCCGCCGGCGTCGTGTCGATCCGCGCGATGCGAGCATGCGCATGCGGCGAGCGCAGGAACTGCACGTAGAGCTGACCGGGCACGGACACGTCGTCGGCGAAGACGCCCTGGCCGCGCAGGAGCGCCTCGTCCTCGACACGCGGGACCGAGCGACCGCTGCCGAAACGGGTCGGTGGGGAAGTCACGGCGTTCTCCAATGGATACCTGGCAACGGTGATTGTGCCAGCGACGGCCACGGCTCGCGCGGCTGCGTCCGATTACGCGCTTGGGCCGCGCAATATTCGTGCGGCGGGGGATGGCCCCGCGCGCCGCGACGCGGTAGATTCTCGGCGGGTCGCGGCGCGATCACGCCTGCGGCCCGCCCGCGTACAACCAGGGAGAAGAACATGAGCGTCCGCACTGGTTTGGCGATGGTCTGCATGCTGGCAGTCGCCGCGTGCGTATCGATGCCCCCGGACGGCGGCCACGGCAAGCCGCTCGCCGCGAACTGCGACGCCGACGGCGGGGCCTGCCATGTCACCCTGTCGGTGACCAATTGCAAGATCACTCCGGAGCCGCAGGAGCTGATCGTCGACAAGAAGAATGTCGTGATCCACTTCGACCTGGAGCAAGGTTGGGCCGGCTACTATTTCGACGACGACTCGAGCGTCTTCATCAAGGATCGCGATCCCGACCGGCAATTCACTCAGTTCAAGCGGCAGAACAAGCAGAAATTCACCATTCACGACAAGAATCGGTACCCAGTGCCTGGCGAATCGACGTACCGTTACGGCGTGAAGATCAAGCACGGCAACAACGAGGATTGCCCGCCGTACGACCCTACCATCGTCAACAAGGGCTGATTCGACATGGACAACTCGAGAACGAGGATCGCTTCGCGCTGCGCGCTCGCCGCGCTGGCGTGCCTGTGGATCGCCGCGGCGCCGGATGCCGGCGCGAAGAGCGTCACCTGCCACGCGAGCTGCAAGGTGCGCATGAAGGTCGTCGACGGCAAGCCCGCGGTGGTGGACGACCCGATCGTCATTGCGCGCGGCAAGACGAGGGTCCACGTCAACTGGCGCGCGCCCAAGGACTGGGAGTTCGTGCAGGGCGGCGTCGGCCTGAAGCAGGCGGCGCCGGGCCAGTTCGAGCAGTGGTGCCCGAGCGACGTCGACAACGACAACTGCGCGAGCCCCAAGGTGAAGGGCTCGCGCTTCCACTGCCTGGCGCTCAACAACGATCCGGGGACGTTCGCCTATCGCATGAAGTTGCGCAACACGAAAACCGGCGAAGAGCAGGAGATCGACCCCACCATCGTGAACCAGGGCCGCTGAGGGCGGCGGTGCGCGCTCGTTGCACTGCCTTCGCCCTCCGGGCTCCGGTGTTCGCGCTTGGGGGGCTCGACGCGCTCACGCCGGCGCGGCGTCGGGCTCGGCGAGCCACGCGCGCATCTCTTCCAGCGCCTGATCGTAGGACAGCGCACGCCCCGCCGCCTCGGCGGCGTCGAACGCGGACCCGCGCAGCCGCTCGCGCGCCCGAGCGATGAGCGGCGCGAGGAACGCCTCGTCGGCGGCGTCGCGCTGCAGGCCGGTCTGCTTCGCCTGCTCCTCGGCGACGCCATAGAAGCGCGCGGCGCGCGCATCGTCGCGCAACGCCGCCGCGAGCCCGGCGGCGATCTCGATCGCGCTCTGGCCGACGCGCCGCGAGTCCGCCTCGCCGGCAAGCCGATGCGCTTCCAGCAGCAGCGGCCTTGCCGCGGCGCCGTCCGCGCGCGCGATGGCGCAGATCGCCAGGTTCAGCAGGCCGATGGCGATGCTCTCCTGGTCGCCCAGCTCGCGCGCGAGCGCGAGCACGTCGCGGTACAGCGCGTGCGCGCCGTCGAGGTTGCCCTCGAGCCTGCGCAGCGTGGCGAGCAGCGTGACCGCCGCGGCGAGCTCGCGCTTGTTGTCGCTCTCGCGCGCGAGCGCCACCGCTTCCTCGAGATAGCCGCCCGCGGCGGCGAGATCGCCCTGTCCGAGCGCGGCGAGACCCAGCGGCTGCAGCACCGCGGCCACGCGCACGCGATCGCCGAGCTCGCGCGCGATCGCGAGGCTTTCCTGCAGGAACGCGTGCGCCTCGGCGTAGCGGCCCATGTACGAGCAGATCTGGCCGGCCATGTACAGGCCGAGCGAGCGCTGGCTGGTGCGTCGATCGGCGCCACCGCGCGACAGCGCTTCCACGGTCAGGCGATGGGCAAGGGTGAGCAATCCCCGGTTGAACCAGTAGAGCTTCAGGTAATGCGCGAGGTCCAGGCCGAGCTTGGCGCCGTCGGCCGCCTGGCCGCACCACGCGTGCGCCGCGAGGATGTTCTCGCGCTCCAGATCCAGCACGTCGAGCCACCGCGGCTGGTCGGGACCGCCCAGCTCGCCGCTCGCGCGCGCCGCGAGCGCGAGGCAGTAGCGCAGGTGGCGATCACGCACGCCGCTGTCCTCGCCCGAGTCGCGCAACCGCTCCCGCGCGTACTCGCGGACGGTCTCGAGCAGGCGATAGCGGCTGCCGTCGCGGTCGACGTTGACGAGCGATTTCTGCACCAGCGCGTCGAGGCGGTCGATCACGTCGCCGCGTGCCGCTTCGTCGTCGGCGCAAACCTGCTCGGCGGCTTCGAGCGACCATCCACCCGCAAACACCGCGAGACGGCGCAGCATCGCCCGCTCGTCCTCGTCGAGGAGGTCGTAGCTCCAGTCGATCAGCGCACGCAGCGTCTGCTGGCGTGCGAGCGCGGTGCGGTCTCCCCGGGTCAGCAACCGAAAGCGATCGTTCAGCCGCTCCGCGATGCTCTCGGCCGACATGCTGCGCACGCGCGCCGCGGCGAGCTCCAGCGCGAGCGGTATGCCGTCGAGACGCTGGCAGATCTCGATCACCGCCGCGGCATTCTGCGGCGTGGTCGAGAACTCCGGCTGCAGCGCACGTGCGCGCTCCTCGAACAGGCGCACCGACTCGAAGCTCGCGAGCTGTCCGGGCTCCATCACGCTGTCGCGCGCGGGCACTGCGAGCGGCGGAACCGAGTACGTCGTCTCGCCGCCGACGTGCAGCGCTTCGCGGCTCGACGCGACGATCTTCAGCTGCTCGCTCGATTGCAGCAGCCGGCGCGCGACCTCGGCGCACGCCTGCACCAGATGCTCGCAGTTGTCGAGGACGAGCAGCACGCGGCGCGACTTGAGGTGCTTCACCAGCGCCTCGATCACCGGTCGGTCGCCTTCCTCCTTCACGCCGAGCACCGAGGCGACGACCTGCGGCACCAGTCGCGCATCGGCGACCGGCGCGAGCTCGACGAACCACACGCCGTCCGGATAGTCCGCGAGCACCGATGCGGCGAGCTCGATCGACAGGCGCGTCTTGCCGATGCCGCCGGCGCCGCGCAGCGTGAGCAGTCGCGCCTTGTCGAGCAGCCCGCGCGCCGCGGCCAGCTCGCGCTCGCGGCCGACGAACGAGGTGAGCGGCCGCGCGAGGTTGTTCGGCGTGCTGTCGACCGTGCGCAACGCGGGAAACGTGTCGCGCAATCTCGGGTGCACGACCTGGTAGACCCGCTCGGGAACCGAGAGGTCGCGCAGGCGCACCGAGCCGAGATCGCGCAGCGTGACCCCGCGGGGCAGGCGATCGCGCAGCAGCGAGGCGACGGTCTGCGAAACGAGTATCTGGCCGCCGTGGGCGATGCTCATGAGGCGCGCCGCGCGATTCACCTCGGGGCCGAAGAAGTCGCGATCGCGATGCTCCTCGACGCCCGCGTGCAGGCCGCAACGAACGCGCAGGGCCATGCCTTCGGTGGCTTGCGGCCCGGCCAGCGACTCCTGCAACTGCACCGTCGCGTGCACGGCGTCGAGCGGATCGATGAAGTAGGCGTGCAGTCCGTCGCCGGTCGTCTTGACGATCACGCCGCGGTTGCTCTCCACCGCCGAGCGTGACAGCATGTCGTGGCGCGCGAGCGCAGGACGCATCTGCTCGGGAGACCGCTCCCAGAGCTGCGAGCTGCCCTCGATGTCGGTGAAGAGAAAGGTGACGATACCGGGCGATTCGGCCATGTCGACTCGCTCGCTGCCCCGAACGCCGCGCGCGGCGGCTGCTACGCAAGTATAGAGTCCGGCGCCAGCCCCAGCACGAGGCATGCGACGGCTTCGACCGCCGCTCGCGGGCTGCCGACGTGCACGACGCCGTCCACATCCGCAGCGCCTTCCAGGCCGATCACGGTCTTGCCGAAGTGGCGTCCCAGCGCGACCTCGGACAACGTGCCGTGGCTGTTGCCGACGGCGACGATGCAAAAAGCCGCCCGCGCGATGATCGCGTTGCGTGCCTCGCCGATGCCGCTCGCGATCGGCACGGTGACGTACGGATTGGCGAGCGACGCGTCGGTGTCGGGCAGGATGCCGATCGAGACGCCGCCGTTGCGCGCGCTGCCTTCGCACACCGCCTGCATCACGCCATGGCGCCCGCCGCACACGAGGGTGAGGCCGCAGCGCGCAAGCCATTCGCCGACCTCGAGCGCCGCGGCGAGCTGGCGCGGCGTCGCATCGCGCGGCCCGATCACACCGATCGGGACGCGCAGCCGATCGTCGCTCTCGCGCTGCAACCATGCGACCGCTTCGACGACGTCGACCGATTCGAGCCCTCGGCCCGCCGCCGCATCGGGTGTCGACGACCACCGCCGCGCCGCGGGGTCGAAACGGCAGCCGGCGCCGTCGAGCAGCACTGCGTTGTCGCGGTCGAGCCGGAAAGCGAGGGCCATGTCGGGTGCCATGATAACCACCGCAGCGTGACACGCGGCCGCCGGCGCGGTAGCTTTCGCGTCTCGCCTCGCGCCGACCCCTATCGTGCCTTCGGACATCGCATTCCTTTCGCTGACGGAGCTGGCGGCGCTGCTGCGCTCGCGCGAGATCGCATCGCGCGACATCGTGGCGCGCTATCTCGAGCGCATCGACGCGTACGACGGCAAGCTGCACGCGTTCGTCGACGTTTATCGCGATGCGGCATTGGCCACCGCGCAGGCGGCCGATGCGGCGCGCGCGGCGGGGCGTGCACACGGAGCGCTGCACGGGCTGCCCGTCGCGCTCAAGGACCTCCTGCATGTGCGGGGACACCCGACCACCGCCGGATCGAAGAGCTGGCGCGGGCGCATCTCCGACTACACCGCGACGGCGGTGCAGCGCCTGCTCGACGCGGGCGCGATTCCACTCGGCAAGACGCACATGGTGGAGTTCGCGTTCGGCGGATGGGGCCGCAACGAACCGATGGGCGCGCCCTGGAATCCCTGGGACCTCGCGGTGCATCGCGTCGCGGGCGGCTCGTCGAGCGGCTCGGCGGTGGCGGTCGCGGCGGGGCTCGCGCCCGCGGCGATCGGCTCCGATACCGGCGGATCCATTCGCATCCCTTCGGCGCTCTGCGGGCTCACCGGATTGAAGCCGACGTACGGGCGCATCAGCCTGCACGGCGCGGTGCCGCTCGCCGGCACGCTCGACTCGCTCGGCCCGCTCGCGCACACGGTCGACGATGCCGCGCTGCTCACCGCCGCGATGTGCGGCGTCGACGCGAACGATCCCGCGACGATGGCTGCACCGTCGTTCGACGCACGGTCGCTGCTCGCGCGCGACCCCGATGTGCGCGGCTGGCGCGTTGCCACGTTGACGGCCGCGCAATTCCCGTGGCCGGTCGACGACGAGGTCCTGCACGCCCAGCAGCGCGCGATCGCCGTGTTGCGCGACGCGGGTGCGACCGTCGAGGAGCTCGAGCTGCCGCTCGACTTTCACGACGTCATGGCTCGCAACGGCCGGATCATCGCGGCCGAGGCGTACGCGCTGCATCGCGCGTACATCGAGGACGAGACGCTCGACATCGATCCGTGGGTACGCAAGCGCGTGATCGGCGGCAAGGCGATCACCGCGGCGGACTACATCGACGAGCTCGCGCACCGGCGCCGCGCCGCACGCCAGTTCGCGCAATGGATGGACGACCGGGCCGCGTTGCTCACGCCGACCGTGCCGATCACGGCGACGCCGCTCGACGAGGTCGACGAAGCCACGACGCCCCTCGCCGCATTCACGCGCGCGGCGAACTACCTCGGCGCGTGCGCGCTCTCGCTGCCCGCGGGCCTGTCTTCGCAGGGCCTGCCCATTGGCGTGCAGCTCATGGGGGCGCCGTTCCGGGACGCGGCGCTCGTCGACCTCGGGCGCGCGTTCCAGCGCGCAACCGACTGGCATCGCCGCACGCCGCCCGGCCTCGCTTGACCGCCACGCCGGGGTCAGAGTACGTTTCGCGAAAACGACTCTGACCCCGATCCTTCGGGCAGCCAGGCAAAAGGAGGAATTCATGAACCGCACATCCCGCGCGCGCATCGGCGCGCTCGCCGTTGCCATCGCCCTCGCTGCGCCGGCTGGCGCACAGCAGGTCACCTTCATGACGGGCCCTCAGGGCGGATCGTGGATCCCGCTCGGCGGCGCGCTCAAGGGCCTGTGGGAAAGCGCGATACCGGGGCTGCACATCCAGCAGACGCCCGGCGCCGGCATCGCCAACGTCCGCGGCGTGGACGAGAACAAGGCACAGATCGGGTTCGCCAATTCCGCCACGACGGTCGACGGCCTCGCCGGCCGCGCGCCGTACCCGAAGAAGGTGACCAAGGTCTGCCAGGTCGCGAACCTGTACCCGCAGTACTTCCAGGTCGTCGCGCTCAAGGACGCGAACGTGAAATCGTTCGCCGACTGGAAAGGAAAGACGCTGGTGACGCAGCCGAAGGGCAACACCGGCGAGATCCTCACCGCCGAGGTGCTCAAGATCAACGGCATGACCTACCAGTCGCTCGCGCGCGCGAACTTCCAGGCCTCGTACAACGACGCGGTCGACATGATGAAGGACGGCCACGCGCAGGTGTTCACGCTCGGCACCACGGCGCCGGCCTCCTCGGTGATGGACCTCGCCAGCGCGCGCGACATCACCCTGGTGCCGGTCGACGAAAAGACGATGGAGGCGCTGCGTAAGGAGAATCCGGGCTACGTGAAGGCCAGCATCAAGGCGGGCACGTATCCGAAGCAGGACAAGGACGTCCCGGCCATCGCCTACAGCACGCACGTGATCGCGTCGTGCGACCTGCCCGAAGACGTCGTCTACCGCATGACCAAGGAGATGGCGACCCACATCAAGGACATGGCCGCGGTGGTCAAGTCCATCGAGTCGCTCACGCCCAAGGACATGGCGGCCGACATCGGCGTGCCTTTCCACAAGGGCGCCGCGAAGTACTACAAGGAAGTGGGCGCGATGTAGCGCCGGCGTGGCCACGCCCGTCGTCGTCTCCGAGGAAGCGCAGGCCACCGCACCGGCCAGCGCGGCGCTGCGCTGGCTGGTCGACGCCATCGCGGCGTCGATGTCGCTGTACCACATGTACGTGGCGGCCTTCGGGCCGCCCGAGGCGGTGGTGTTCCGCGGCATCCACCTGCTGTTCGCCCTGACGCTCGTCTTCCTGCTCTACCCGACGCGCCCGGGGCGCCCGGCGTGGCGCGTGCTCGACCTCGCGCTGCTCGCGCTCGGGTTCGGCTTCGTGCTGCACATCCTGCTGAACTACGACTACTTCCTCAATCGCATCATCTACATCGACGAGCTGACGGCGGCCGATCGCTTCTACGCCGTCGTCGCGGTGGTCGTCGTGCTCGAGGCGACGCGGCGTGTCATCGGCCTCGCGCTGCCGCTCACCGCCATCGCGTTCGTGGTCTATGCCGTCGGCTTCACGCACGTGACGCTCGACGTGCTGATGGAGCAGCTCTACCTCTCCACCGAGGGCATCTTCGGCTCGACGCTCGGCGTGTCGGCGAGCTACGTGATGCTCTTCGTGCTGTTCGGCGCGTTCATGGAGAAGAGCGGCACGGGACAGCTCTTCATGGACTTCGCGATGTCGATCACCGGCCACACGGCCGGCGGGCCTGGCAAGGTGTCGGTGGTCTCGTCGAGCCTCTTCGGCACAGTGTCCGGCAGCGCGGTGGCCAACGTGATGGTGGACGGGCCGATCACCATTCCGCTCATGAAGCGCACCGGCTTCCGTCCGCCGTTCGCCGCGGCGGTCGAAGCCGTCGCGTCCACCGGCGGGCAGATCATGCCGCCGATCATGGGCGCCGCGGCGTTCGTCATGGCCGAGTTCCTCGCCGTGCCGTACGCGCAGGTCGCGCTCTGGGCCGCGATACCGGCGCTGCTCTACTACGTCGCGGTGTTCTTCGCCGTGCACTTCGAGGCCAAGCGATACAAGCTCGCCGGGGTGCCGCGATCGCAGCTACCCCGATTCACGCACGTGATGGCCGCGCGCGGTCACCTGTTCGTGCCGATCTTCGTCGTGCTGTTCGGCCTGATCCTCGGCTATTCCGGCCCGCTTTGCGCGCTCGCGGGCGCCCTGGCGTGCATCCCCATGGCGCTGCTGCGCGCGTCGACGCGCCCCGGCATCGGCATTCGCTCGGTGTTCGGCGCGCTGGTCGACGGCGCGCGCAACACGCTCGCCGTCGCCATGGCATGCGCATGCGCGGGCATCGTGATCGGCGTGGTCTCCATCACCGGCCTCGGGATCGTGTTCACGCAGTTCGTCATCGCGCTGTCGCACGACTCGCTGATCCTCGCGCTGGTGCTGACCGCCGTGGCGGGCATCATCCTCGGCATGGGCATGCCGACCACGCCGGCGTACATCGTCATGGTGTCGCTGCTCGTGCCGGCCATCATCAAGCTCGGCGCCGAGACGCCCGCCGCCCACATGTTCGCGTTCTACTTCGCGATCCTCTCGGCGATCACGCCGCCGGTGGCGCTCGCGGTGTTCGCCGCGGCGGGACTGGCGAAGACCGACCTGTGGCGCGCCGGATGGGAATCGATGCGCGTCGCCGCGCCGGCCTACATCGTGCCGTTCATGTTCATCTACGAGCCGTCGCTGCTCATGCGCGGCGACTGGTTCACCATCGCCACCTCCTGCATCTCGGCCACGATCGGCGTCATGTGCCTCGCGGCGGGGCTGATGGGCTATTTGCGCGGCACGTGCGCGTGGTGGGAGCGCGCGGTGCTGGTGGTCGCCGCCATTCTCCTGATCAAGCCCGGGTACATCAGCGACGCGATCGGCATCGCGCTGCTCGGGATCATCCTCGCGGCTCAGACGATGCGAAGCCCAGGCCGCGCACCACGAACTCGCTGATCCCCGCGATCACGTCCTCGGGGGGCGGATTGGCGCGCAACGACCAGCCGCGCAGCGCGATCATCACGGGCAGGAACGTCAGGATGTTCGCGGCCAGGTGCGGATGGCGAAGCGGCACGCCGAGCTCGCGCGCCGCATCGGCGATGATGCGCTCGAACATGCCGATGAACTCCTCGACGCGCGCGAGGATCACGCGCAGCGAGCGCGGCTCGAGCAGATGGCTGTCCTGGTAGATGAGCAGGATCTCGCGCCGGTGGCGGTACATCACTTCGGAGATCGCGCGCACCGCCGAGCGCACCCGGCCCACCGGGTCGTGGGCGAGCTCCAGCGCCCTGCGCGTCTCGGCGTTGTACTCCGCGACGATGCGGTCGCACACCATGTACAGGATGTCGTCCTTGGAGCTCACGTAGTTGTAGATGGTGCCCTGCGTCATGGCGGCCTCGCGGCCGATGTCGCGCACCGTGGCGTTGTGAAAGCCCTTCTCGACGAACACGCGGATCGCCGCGTTGATGAGCGTCTCGCGCCGCTCCCGCACCAGATCCAGGTTCTTGGTCGCGGTCTTGATGCGGCGAGGCTGCGCCGGCTTGCGCGCCTCGGCCTTTTCGCCGGCGTTCACGTCGTTTCCCCATCCTGAGCGTGCAGTCAGTTAGCTTACGCGGCCAGGAAGCGTGCAGCAACCCGCGTGCGCCTCTGGCACTGCGCTTGACACGCCGCCGAGCCGGGTCCTATTCTGAGCGCGCAGTCAGTCTCGACGAGCCCGAAACCGGCCTTTAGGAGGAGATCCATGAAGCGGCTGCTGCTCGCCTTCGCGGCGCTGTGCGTCGCGTTGCCCGTTCTCGCCCAGACGCAGGGCGTCACGGCCGACACCATCACCATCGGCGCGCACGGGCCGATCACCGGCCCCGCCGCCTACATCGGCCTCGCCGGCCGCGACGGCATGATGCTCGCCGTCAAGGAGATCAACGCGGCGGGCGGCGTGAACGGACGGAAGATCAACGTCGTGTTCGAGGACGACGGGCACTCGCCCACCAAGGCGGTCGCTGCGGTCAAGAAGCTGGTCGAGCAGGACAAGGTGTTCGCCGTCATGTCGGTGGGCGGCAGCAACGCCACGGTCGGCGCCGTCGACTACATGAAGGACAAGGGCGTGCCGTACTACGTGTCGATCGCTTCCGCGCCGCAGGTGACATGGCCGCATTCGCGCACGATGTTCCGGGGCGGCACGACGGAGACCGCGCGCTACGGGGAGCTCTACGCCGAGTTCCTCGCCACGTATTACAAGGCCAGGCGCATCGCGATCATGAGCGGGCGCGAGGAATACCCGCGCAACGAGGGCGACGCGACCACTGCGAAGCTCAAGAGCTGGTTCGACATGGCGCCGGTGACGCGCGTGGAGTTCAACATCGGCGACAAGGATTTCACGCCGCAGCTCGTCGAAGTGCAGAAGGCGAACCCCGACGTGATCGCGTTCTTCGGCAACCCCGCCGAGGCGGCCATCGCCATGCGGCAGGCGAAGGAGCTCGGCCTGAAGCAGCCGTTCTTCGTCGGCAGCAACATGGTCGACCCCGCGCTGATCACTGCGGCGAAGAGCGCGGCCGAGGGCGTCGCCGGCTTCTCGCTCATCCCCTATCTGCCGGGATCGAAGGCGCCCGAGATGGTGAAGTGGGAAGCCGCGTGGAAGAAGGAATATCCGAGCGCGCCGGCGGGCCGTCCCAACAATTTCGACCTGCTCGCGTACGGCGACATGTACGTGCTCGCCGAAGGCATGAAGCGCGCGGGTCGCGATCTCACCGCCGACAGCCTCATCCGTGCGCTCGAGTCGATGCACGACTACCGCGTCGGTCCGGTGGCCACGCCGCGCTCGTTCTCGACCAGGCACCACATCGGGAACCTCACGCTCGTGCCCATGAAGGTGGTGAACGGCGAATGGGAGCCGGTGCAGTGGAAGAGCACGCGGGAGAGCGACATCCTGAAGCGGTATCAGTAGGCACGATCGTCGCTCCTGCGAAAGCAGGAGCCGAGCGCTTTTGGCCGCCGTCAATCGACGACACTGGAACCCCGCTTGCGCGGGGATGACGACCGCGCAATGAGCGTCGCGCTCGCCCTTCAGCTCGCGATCGCGGGCGTGAGCGTCGGCGCCATCTATGCGCTCGTCGCCCTTGCGATCGTCATCCCGTTCAAGTCGTCGGGTGTGCTGAACTTCGGCCAGGGCGAGATCGTCACTTTCGGCGCCTATGCGGCGCTGATTCTCACGCAGCTCGCGCTGCCGTACCCGGTCGTGCTCGCGAGCGTCCTGCTGCTCGGCGCCGCGGGCGGCGTGGTGATCGAGCGCCTGCTCGTGCGCCCGATCGTCAAGGCGCCCGAGTTCACGCTGGTGATCGCGACGTTCGCCATCGGCTTGCTCATCAAGGGCGCGCTGTCGCTCGAGTTCGGCGACAGCCCCAATTCGATCGACGGCCCGTTCGGCAGCGATCCGATCGTCGCGGCCGGCTTGCGCTTCAACCCGACGTCGCTCTGGATCTTCGCATGCACGGCGCTCGTGACGGCACTGGTCATGGCGTTCCTGCGCTACACGCGGCTCGGCAAGGCGATGCGCGCGGTGTCGGTCAATCCCGAAGCGGCCCGCCTGATGGGCATCCGCGTCGAGTCGATCTATCGCTGGTCGTGGGCACTCAGCACTGCAATCGGTGCGCTCGCCGGATTGCTCGTCGCGCCGCTCATCGGGATCAATCCGGAGGTCGGCCAGCTGATCCTGCGCGGCCTGCTCGGCGCCGTCATCGGCGGATTCACGAGCATCGGCGGCGCAATCGTCGGTGGCATCGCGGTCGGGCTGATCGAGACGTACTCCGGCGTGCTGGTCGGCAGCGCGTTCAAGAACCTCGTGCCGTTCATCCTGCTGATGGTGCTGCTGGTGTTCCGCCCGCACGGCCTGTTCGGCGCCGCCGACGTGCAACGCGTATGACGCCGCAGACCCGCCGCACGGCATCCATCGTGGCGTCAGCGATCGTCCTCGCGGCCATCGGCACGACGCTCGGCAGCTATCCGACGTATCTGCTCACGCTCGCCATGATCAACGTCATCGCGGCAGTCGGGCTCAACCTGCTCACCGGCAATTCCGGGCAGATCTCGCTGTGCCATTCCTCGTTCATGGCGATCGGCGCGTACGCGTCGTCGCTTTGCACGGCACGGCTCGACGTCCCGTTCTGGGCCGCGATTCCACTGGGCGCGATCGTCGCGGCGCTGCTCGGCGCGCTGCTCGGCGCGCCGGCCAGCCGGCTGAAGGGCATCTACCTCGCGCTCGCAACCCTGGGCTTCCTGCAAATCGTGCAGGTGGCGATCGAGGAGCTCGCGAGCGTGACGGGCGGCGTGCGCGGCCTCAACGTGCCCAAGCCGTCGATTGGCGGCATGCGGGTCACGGAATACGGCATCTTCACGACCGTGCTGTGCGTCTGCGCCCTCGCCATCTGGACCGCGCGCAACCTGCTCGCTTCGCGCGTGGGACGCGAGCTGGAAGCGGTGCGACAGAGCCCTGCAGCCGCGCAGGCGCTCGGCGTGTCGGTGGCGCGCGTTAAGCTCGCCGCGTTCGCGCTGTCCGCGGCCTATGCAGGTGCGGCCGGCGGATTGCTCGCCATCACCGTCGGCTTCATTGACCCGGTCGAGTTCGGCGTGTCGGCATCGCTGCGCCAGATCACGTTCATCGTCGTCGGCGGCATGGGCTCGGTCGCGGGCTCGGTGATCGGTGCGACCGTCCTGTCCGCGCTGCCCGAAGTGCTGCGGCCGGTGAAGGAATACAGCGACATCATCTACACGCTGATCCTGCTCGGCTTCCTGCTGGTGCTGCCGCGCGGCCTCGTCACGTTGTGGCCGCGCGCACCGCGCCCAAGGCCGCGCGACCAGACGCTGCCCGCCGCGGGGACGAGCCCGCCAGAGCGCCGCCCGGCCGCCCCAGGGCGCTCGCTCCCTCCTTTCTGGAGGGGGGAGGCGCCCGCGCAGCGGGCAAGCCTCGGGGGCGGTTTCCCGATGACGGATCGACTGACCGTCGACCGTCTCACCGTGCGCTTCGGCGGGCTGGTCGCCGTGCGCGACGTTTCGCTTCGCGTCGCACCCGGCGAGATTCGCGGCCTCATCGGACCCAACGGTGCCGGCAAGACCACGGTGATCAACGCGATCACGGGGCTCGTGCGCATCGCGTCCGGCCGCGTGCTGCTCGACGACGCCGTCGTGTCCGGCCTGCCGGCGCATGCGATCAGCCGTCGCGGCATCGGCCGCACGTTCCAGCACGTCGAGCCGTTCGGCGAGCTCACCGTGCTCGAGAACGTGCTGCTCGGCGTCGGACGGCACGCGCCGGTGTCCTTTGCCGCCGCGGCGCTTGCCACCTCGCGCGCCCGACGCATCGAAGCCGAGGCGGTACGCGAGGCGGACGCCATCCTCGAGCGCTTCGAGCTCGCGCCGTACCGCGACACGCCGGCCGCGCAGCTTCCATTCGGCGCGCTCAAGCGCATGGACCTCGCCCGCGCGCTCGCCGCGCGCCCGACGCTGCTCCTGATGGACGAGCCCACTTCCGGCATGAGCGAATCGGAAGCCGATCACGCGATCGAGGCGGCGCGCACGCTGGCCGAGTCGGGGAACGTCACGTTGCTCGTGATCGAGCACAACATGCGCGTGATGATGGCGCTCGCAGACAGGGTCACCGCCATGCAGAACGGCGCGGTGATCGGCGAAGGCACGCCGCGCGAGATCCAGGGCAATCGCGCTGTGATCGACGCATACCTGGGCGAGGAGGCGCTCGATGCTGCGCATTGAAGCGCTCCGCTCCGGCTACACGGGCATCGACGTCCTGAGAGGCGTTTCGCTGACCGTGCCCGATCGCGCCATCGTCGGCGTGCTGGGGCCGAACGGCGCCGGCAAGACGGCGCTGCTACGCGCGGTCTCGCAGCTCAACCCGGTGCGCAACGGCCGCATTCTGTTCGACACCGACGACCTCACGCGGGCGGGCGCCGATGCGATGGTGCGCCACGGCGTGATCCACGTGCCGCAGGGCCGCATGCTCTTCGGCGCGATGACGGTGCGCGAGAACCTCGAGCTCGGCGCTTACCTGGAATCCGATCGCGCCGTCGTGCGCGAGCGTCTGGCACGCGTGCACGCGCTGTTCCCGGTGCTGCGGGAGCGCGGCGCGCAGCCCGCGGCCTTCCTGTCCGGCGGCGAGCAGCAGATGCTCGCGCTGGGGCGCGCGCTCATGAGCCGGCCGCGCCTCCTGCTGCTCGACGAGCCTTCGCTCGGCCTCGCGCCGAAGGTCTTCGACGCGATCATCGAGCACGTGAAGGCCATCCATGCCGACGGCGCGGCGGTGCTGATCGCGGAGCAGAATGCGCGCAAGGTGCTGCGCGTGGCCCACCACTGCTACGTGCTCGAGAACGGCGCGGTGGCGTTCGACGGCCCTGCGGCGGAGCTTGCGCGCGATCCGCGCATCGAGCGGACGTATCTCGGAGCGGGACATTCATGAAGATCATCGACATCCATTCGCATTGGGGCACCAAGCGCGGCTACACGCTGCGCACGCCCGAGGAGCTCGCGCAGCAACAAGCCACCTGGAACTCCGTGCCGACGTTCGTCACCGAGGACGGGATGGCCGAGTATTTTCGCCGCAGCAACGCGCGCGTCGTGCTGGACTTCGGCTACACCAAGTTCATGCCGCTGTCCGAGGCGAGGCCGATTCACGACTACGGCTTCGAGACCGAGCGCGCGCACGGCGACGTCATCCTCGGCCATTGGGTCCACGTCGACCCGCACACTGGCATCGAGGGGCTGCGCGAGCTGCGCCGCTGCATCGACAACGCGCCGGGCTTCATCGGCTTCGCCGTGTCGGGCTCGGGCAGCGGCCCCGCGAGCGATGCCGCGTGGAAGCCGTTCTACGAGCTCTGCATCGAAGCGTCGATTCCTGCGCTGATCTTCGTCGGCACGACCGGACTGGGCGCCGGCCTTCCCGGCGGCGGCGGGATCCTGCTCGACGACTGCCATCCGCGCCATCTCGACTACGTCGCCGTGAAGTTCCCGCAGCTCGCCATCGTGGCCGCGCGACCCGGCTGGCCGTGGCAGACGGAGACCATCGCAGTGCTCATGCACAAGCGCAACATCTGGTACGACCTGCACGGCTGGTCGCCGAAGTACTTCACCCCCGACCTGAAGCACGAGATCCCGCGCCGGCTGCGCGAGCGCATCATGTTCGGCGCCGACTACCCGCTTTTCACCTACGAGCGACTGCTGCGCGATTGGCGCAGCGAGGGCTATGCCGACGACGTGCTCGCGGACGTCTTTCACGACAACGCCGAGCGCTTCCTGGCGCAAATGAAGCGGCCATGAACCTCGACCTCGACGGCAGGATCGCGATCGTAGGCGGTGCGAGCCAGGGCATCGGCTACGGCATCGCGCGCGCGCTCGCGCGCGAGGGTGCGACGGTTGCGATGACCGCGCGCCACGAGAGCGAGCTGCGTGCCGCGGCCGAGCGCCTGCATGCCGAAACGGGTGCGACGACCCTTCCCGTCCAGGCCGACAGCCGGCGCGCGGAGGATTGCGTGCGCGTCGCGCACACGGTGAGCCGCGAGCTCGGCGGCGTCGACATCGTGGTCAACAACGACGGCGCGCCGCCGCTCGGGCCGATCCTGTCCTTCGACGACGCGGCGTGGGCGAAGGCCATCGAGCAGAACCTCATGTACGTCGTGCGCATGGCGCGCGAGACGGTGCCGCTCATGAAGGCGCGAGGCGGCGGCAGCATCCTGAACATCACGGCGATTTCGGCGATCCAGCCGATTCCAGGGTTCGCGCTCTCCGTCGCGACATGGTCCGGCGTGATCGGCTACGCCAAGACGCTGTCGCTGGAAGTCGCGCCGTTCGGCATCAACGTCAACACGATCTGCCCCGGTTACGTCGACACCACGCGCCTGCAGAAGGTGTTCGCGTCCGGCGGCGAGCCCGCCGAGGTGGTTCAGGAGCGACTGAAGGGCGAGATCCCCATGAAGCGCATCGGCAGCGTCGACGACATCGCCCACCTGGTGGCGCTGCTCGTGTCGCCGAAGGGGCGCTACATCACCGGCACCGCGATCCAGGTCGACGGCGGATTGCTGAGGGCCGTCCGATAGCACGGAGGCGAAACATGATCGAGCCACCTCGTCCACCGAAACCCGAGGACATCGAGCGCTGGCGCGCCAGGGGCTGGTGGAAGGACCAGACCTTCTCGGAGATCCTGGAGCACCGCGCGCGCGCCACCCCGGATCGCGAGGCCCTGTGCGACGCGCGTCGTCGCGTCGGCTACGGCGCACTGTGGAGCGAAGTGCGCCGCTTCGCCGAGTTCCTGCGCCGGCACGGCGTGAAGCGCGGCGACGTGGTGACGCTGCAGCTTCCGAACCGCATCGAGTTTCCCGTGGTGTTCTTCTCGCTGGAGCTGATCGGCGCGGTCGCCAACAAGATCAGCGCCGACTTCCGCGCCGTGGAGGTCGAGTACATCCTGAAGTTCTCGAAGTCGAAAGCCTATGTGTGCGCCTCGACCTTCAAGGGCTTCGACTATCTCGCGATGATCCGGGCGCTGCGGCCGCGGCTGCCGGACCTCTCGCTCGTGATCTGCGTCGACGAGGTCGACGCGCCGGACGTGGCGAGCTTCGCCAGGGTCGTCGACGAGACGCCCGCGATCGCCGAGGCGGACCGGGTGCGCATGTCGCCGCTCGACGTGATGCGCATGTGCTTCACGTCGGGCACGACGGGCAATCCCAAGGGCGTGCTGCACTGCTTCAACACCACCCTCACGACCTGCGAGACGTTCAACCGCGAGCTCGCCGTCACCGACCGGGACGTCATGCTCGACTACCTGCCCGTGGGGCTCAACTGGGGCTACATGACGCTGGTGCAGGCCGTCATGGCAGGCGCGCGCGTCGTGCTGATGGAGCGCTTCTCGGCCGAGGACGCGCTGTCCACGATCGAGCGCGAGCGCATCACGTACATTCCCACCGCGCCGGCCTCGATCGTCGCGATGCTCAACGCGCCGTCGCTGTCGCAACGCGACCTCTCGTCGTTGCGCATCGTGATCACGGGCGGCGCGTCCGCCGCGGTCGAGACCATCAAGGCGTTCCAGGCGGCGGTGCCGCATGCCAGGCTCGTCGAGCTCTACGGCATGCTCGAGACCGGGTACCACTGCTTCACGCGGCTCACCGACGACCCGCTGAAGGTGAACGGCACGGTCGGTCGCTGCGTCGAGGAGATGGGATTGCGCATCGTCGACGACGACGGCAACGACGTGCCGTACGGCGAGGTCGGCGAGATCGCGGCCGTCGGACCGTCGGTGCACCTGGGCTACCTCGACAATCCGGCGGCGAACCAGGACGCGTTCACCGCCGACGGCTGGTTTCGCACCGGGGACCTCGGACAGTACGCCGACGACGAAGGCAACCTGCGGATCGCGGGGCGCAGGAAGGAGATCATCAATCGCGGCGGCAAGAAATATTTTCCGCGCGAGATCGAGGAGCTGCTCTACCAGCATCCGAAGATCGTGCAGGCGGCGATCGTCGGCGCGCCGGATGCGCGCCTCGGCGAGAAGAATTGCCTGTGCGTCATCGTGAAGCCGGGCGCGAGCCTCGCGCTCGACGAGATCGTCGCGTTCCTCAGGGGCCGGGTCGCCGACTACAAGCTGCCGGAGGCGCTGGTGGTGATGAGCGACTTTCCGATGACGCCGACGGGCAAGATCCGCAGGCCCGAGCTGGTGAAGCGCGTGACGGGGTCAGAGTGAGCTTCGCGGGGCCGACCCTGACCCCGCCTTGCTCCGACCCCGTCAATGCTGCTTGCGCGGCGGGGGCTGCCACGTGAGCGCCGGAAGCCGCGTCATGCGCAACATGCGGATCATGCGAATCGCCGTCTCGCGCCCGCGATAGTAGCCGGGTACGCGCAGCGTCTCCGTGAACCCCATCGCGCGATAGAACGCGAACGCGGCGTCGTTGTCGGCACGCAGCTCCACGTGGATGGAGGTGATGCCCGCAATCAGCGCGGATTTCAGCAGCCACGCAACGAGGCGGCGCGCGATGCCGATGCGCTGATAGCGCGGGGACACCGCGAGCACCACCAGGTGCGCGCGCTCGTCGCCGAACTCCATGACCGCGAAGCCGACGGGCCGGTCGTTCGCGCGGGCGACGAGCGCGACCGTGTCATCGCTCGCGATGAGCCGCGCGAAGCGCTCGGTGCGATAGACCCACCCGAGGCCCGACTCGATCAGGTCGCGCGACATGACCGCGAGCGCCTGCGCGTCGGACGGTCGGGCGAAATCGACGACGATGTTGCGCGCGGCCATGGGCGGATTGTGCCATCGCCGGCCGCGCCCGATCAACGCCACAGGTCGACGGACTCGCCTTCGCTGCGCAGCCGGTCCGCGCGTGCCTGGACGAAGCGCTGGAACGAAGGCTCGGTGCGATACGCGCCGCTGGCGACGTAGTCGAGGCTCGACGACAAATGAAATGGGCGCAGGTACGACTCGATGCGAAACACCTCGCGCCCAGCGTCGTCGAAGAACACGATGCTCGGCGTGTAGGCGACGTGCAACTCGCGCGCCCATTCGCCAGCCGTGGTCTTGCGGCCCTCCGGCGTGGTGAGGGCCGTCGCCGCGCCGAGCCCCAGGCGCGCGACGTCGAACCGCGCGAGCAGCGCATGCACGTCGGCACGCGTGAAGGCGTCGTCGTGCAGCTCGTCGCACGCGACGCAACCCGGTGTCTCGAAGATCACGGCGAGCGGCTTGCCGCCGCGCGCGCGGGTGAGGTCGTACGGCGCGCGCATGAAGAACGGCTCGTCGCGCAGCGTCGCGCTCGCGCGGGTCGGCGCGACGCGCGCGAGATGCTCGGCCAGCGTCTCGCGAGACTCCGCATGCGTCGCGACGTAGTCGAGCACCGCCGCGAAGCGGCCCGGCGGATAGTAGCCGTCGAGCCGCGCGACGACGCTGCCGCGCTCGTCGAAGAACAGCAGCGTGGGCGTGAACTGGACCTGCAGCATGCGCGCGAGCGCCTTCTCCGGACGCACCTTGCCGTCGAGCCACGTCGTCTCCCGATCGCCCCATATGTCGAGCGCGATCGCGACGAAATGCCGCCGCATCGCCTGCACGATGTCGCGTTGCGAGAAGTTGTCGACCATGAGCCGACGGCAATACGGGCAGCCCTCCTGGCCGAAATACGCCATGACCCGCTTGCCGTCGCGCGCTGCATCGGCGATGTCCTCGCGAAAGTCGAGGAACGTGTTCGCGAACCACGGCGGAATGTCGACGCTGCGCGGCGACGGCTCCTGGGCGCGCGCAAGCACGCAGGTCAGGACGAGCGCAAGGACCAGCGGGATCCTCATGCGCGCCAGTCTAGCGCGGTGCGCGCCCTATAATCGCGCATGCCCGCCGAACCGTTTTCGGATGCCGACCTCGCGCGCCTCGAGGCGCGGCTCGACGAACCCCCGCTGCGCGACACGGCGGCGACCGCCGACGCCTTGCAGGGCATGTTCGTCGCGCTCGCGATCGGACCGCAGGAAGCGGAGCCTGCCGACTGGCTGGAGAGCGCGCTGGGCGTCGAGCCGGCACGGGCCGACGAGGAGATGATCGACCTCCTCACGCGATTCTACGAGCACACCGCATGCCGCGCGCGGGAAGGCCGCCTCGCGCTGTTGTTGTATTCGCTGCGCCGCGGGCGTGCCGACTACACGACATGGGGTCGCGGTTTTCTCGGCGGCCTCGACGCGTCGCCGGTCGACTGGTACGACGTCGCGGACCCCGACGATCTCGACGAGCTCCTGTTGCCCATTCGCGTCCTGGCCGACGATCTCACCGATGTCGAGCGCGCAAGCTACACGCCGGCGGCATGGCGCAAGCTCGTGCTCGAAAGCGAGACCGGCCTCGAGCAGGCGATCGTGCGCTTGCGCGACTACTGGGCCATCGTGCGCTCGCCGCCGCAAACCGTGCGCCGAGAAGTACCGAAGCCCGGACGCAACGCGCCGTGCCCGTGCGGCAGCGGGCGCAAGTACAAGCACTGCTGCGGGCGCTGATCAGTCGAGCAGGCGGCCGAGCACCTCGAGCAGGCGCTCGGCGGCGACCGGCTTCACCAGATGCTCGTCGAAGCCGCTCTCCAGCGCGCGCTGGCGATCGGGCTCGCGGCCATAGCCCGTCAGCGCGACCAGGCGCAGCCGCGGGAACCGCGAATCGGCACGCAGCGTGCGAGCGACGTCGTAGCCGCTCATCAGCGGCAAGCCGATGTCGAGAATCGCGACATCGGCGGAGAACGAGGCGAGCGCGTGGAATGCCGCCGAGGCGTCACGCGCGGTCCGCAGCTCGTAGCCCTCGTTCTCGAGCAGCGCGGCGAGCGTCTCCGCCGCGTCGGCGTTGTCGTCGACCACCAGCACGCGGCCGCGGCGCGTCGCGGCATTGCGCTCGATCGCCGGCGCTGCAGCGGGTGCGGCGACCTGCGCCGCGCACGGAAGCCGCACGACGAAGCGCGCGCCGTGCCCCAGACCTGCGCTGTGCGCGGTGACGCTGCCGCGGTGCATGTGCACGAGCGTCTTGACGATGGTCAGCCCGAGGCCGAGGCCGCCGCTCTGCCGGTCGAGCGTCTGGCTGCCCTGCACGAAAAGGTCGAACACGTGCGGCAGCAGCGATGGCGCGATACCGCAACCCTCGTCCTCGACCGCGACCTCGGCGTGAGCCCCGTCGACGCGCACGCACACGCGGATCGACCCATCCTCGGGGGTGAACTTCGCGGCGTTGGTGAGGAGGTTCGACACGACCTGCGCGAGGCGCACGCCGTCGCCTTCGACGCGCACCGGCTGCCCCGGCAGGTTAAAATCGATGGGTCGCTCGCGCCGTTCGAGCAGCGGCTGCGCGAGCTCGATCGCCTTGTCGACCACCCCCGCGAGGTCGACGACCTCGCGCCGCAGCTCGATCTTGCCGCGCGTGATGCGCGACACGTCGAGCAGATCGTCGACCAGGCGCGACAGGTGCGCGACCTGCCGCGCGATGATGCGGCGCTCGCCGAGCGTCGCGCTCTCGCCGCGCATCGACATGAGATGGAGCGCGGTGACGATCGGCGCGAGCGGATTGCGCAGCTCGTGTCCGAGCATCGCCAGGAACTCGTCCTTCGCGCGATTCGCCTGCTCGGCTTCGCGCCGCGCCTGGTCGGCCTCGACGTACAGGCGCGCGTTGTCGAGCGCGAGCGCGGCGCGCTGCGCGATCTCCGCGACCAGCGCGCAATCGTCCTGGGTGAACGAGCGGCCCGATTCGGTCTGCAGCACGGCCATCGCGCCGAGGGTACGGCTGCGCGCGATCAGCGGCACCACGAAGTACGCGCGCATTCCGATCGCGCGCGAGAACTCCCGCAGCGCGGGATCGCGTATGGCGTCGTAGCCGTCCGGGCCGTCGAAACGGGCGAGGTGCGAAAGCCCGGTCTCGACGGCCCACGCCATCGTGCCGGGCGACTCCGGGCGGCCGTGCAGGCGGCGCACGAGATCCATGGCGAACGTCGCCTTGGCGGGATCGGAATGATGCGCGAGCGCACGCTGCAGGATGCCGTCGCCGTCGAGCAGATCGACGCGGCACCAGTCGGCGACGTCGGGCACGATGAGGGTGGCGATCTCGTGCAGCGTCGCCTGCGGCTCCAGCGATCCCGACAGCACCGTGCCCGCCATGGCGAGCAGCTCGAGGCGGCGGCGTGCCTGTTCGGCAGCCTCGCGCGCTGCGCGCTCGCCGGCGAACGCCAGGCTGAGTCGCTGCTCGTCGCTGCTCGAGGGCGAGGGCGCTTGGTTGGGCATGAACCCGCGGGAGTCGCTCGGAAGCAGTTTATCGCGCGGCGTGGCTCGTCGCCGAGCTTTCCCGCCGGACGGGATTCAGCGCCGACAGCCAGCCGTCGAGTATCAGGTTGAATTCGTGCGGGCGGTCGAGCTGCAGCCAGTGACTCGTGTCCCCGAGGCGCATGCTGCGCAACGTCGGCGAAAGATGGTGCAGGCTCCAGGGCTGCTCGCGCAGGTACGAATCCACCGCGAACTTGGGCCCGCGGTACGCCGCGAGCGCCTCGATCGGGTCGAAGTCGAGCGCTGCGTGCAGCACGCCGGCCACGGTGTCGCGCGCCGTCGCGCCGAGATCGGCGAGCACGCGCTGCGTCACCGCGGGACGCGAGCCGATCAGCAGCGTGCGGTAATGCCCGGCGATGACGTCTTCATAGTCGGAGGAGCGCAGCGCGTCGAGAAACGCGCGCATGGCGTGACGCGGCGCGGCGCTCGCACAACCGGCGGCATCGGCCAGCAGCACGCCCGCGATGCGCTGCGGATACAGCGCCGCGCAGGCGAGCGCGACGTGCGCGCCGATGGAGTGCGCGACGAGCGCCGCGCGCGGAATCGCGAGCAGCTCGAGGGTGTGCGCGACGTCGTGTGCGAGCGTCGCGATCGACCAGTCGCCGTCGCAGGGGTGAGGCGCGCCGGCGTGTCCGCGCAGCGTCAGCGCGATGGCGCGCCGGTCGGGACGCAGGTGCGCAAGCTGATTCGACCACTGCGCCGGCGTGCCTGCGAGCGCATGCAAGAACACGACGGGCAGCCCGCCAAGGCCGCCGTCGTCCGACGGCAGGGCGAGCGCCATTGCGCGTGGACCATCCACGCCGGCTCCTCGGGCGAATGGTCGTTGGACCGCGGCGCGCGGCGATGGTGCCGGCAGGTGGTGCCAAACGAAAACGGGCGGGAGAGCCGTCCCCGCCCGTCGAAAGAGCCATCGAGACGCGTCAGCGCGAACCGCTCGAGGTGTGCTCGCCACCCGTTGAAGCGCTCGCACGCGTCGACGATGCCGACGTGCCGGTCGTGCCCGACTGCGTACCGCTCGAGCGTCCGGCGCCTTCGTACGTCGTTCCGGTGCCGCCGGCATCGCGCACCTCCAGCCGGCGAGCACGGCCCTGCTGCTGCGGCATCGGCATCTCGATCTCGAGCACGCCGTCGCGGAAAGTCGCCTCGGCCTGGTCGGTGTCGATGCCCTCGGGCAGCGGCACGGTGCGGTAGAAGCTGCCGTACGAGCGCTCGCTGTGGTAGTAGCCCTGCTCGTTGCGCTCGGTCTGCTGCGTGCGCTCGCCCTGGATGATCACCGCGTCGGGCTCGATCTGGACGTTGACGTCCTCACGGCGCACACCGGGCAGGTCGACCTGGATGAGAAGCTTGCCGTTGCGCTCGCACACTTCGAGATGCGGCGACCACAGCGATGCTCCCTGTCCGCGCACGCCGCGGGCTTGCGCCATTTCTTCCGGAAAGAAATTCCGACCCACACCAAAACTTTCGAACAGGCGATCCATCTCCTCGCTGATCCGCTGCATCAACGAGAACGGCCCGCCCGCATATCCGCCGTAAGGCGACGTGCCGTAGCCAGCCGCGCCGCGCGTGGCCGGCGTGCCGTAACGCGCCTGCGAGGCGCCCTGGCGTCCCTGCTGCGCCGAGCCACCGCCATATCCGCTCATCTGCGATCCCTGCGCGGTCTGGCGCGACTGCGTCGCTCCCGTGCCCTGCTGCCCGGTCGTCATGCTGCTTTGGGACGCGTCGGCACTCTGCTGCCGCGATGGATTCTCCGAGGCCATGATGTTCTCCTGCCGTGTGACGAATGAAGGAAAGACCGGACCCCGGTCCGGGGTCCTGCGTCGTGCACGAGCAATCGCGATACCAAGCGACTGGTCCGCTACGACGCGCGCCTCGCCTCCGGCGACACGCGCGCGTGCGCCATCGCGCCCGGAGCCGCGTGCGTGCGACCCGTCGCTGCGCGCGGCCGCAGCGCGTGCTGCGTCACGGGCTCATGCATGTCCGGCGAGCGGTCGACATGCCACGGGTGTCCGCTGTCGGCGTGATGCCAGTGCTGGTCGCCATGATGCCGGTGATAGCCTCCACTGTAGTAGCTGAATCCAACGGATGGACCGTAGTAGTAGCCCGGCGCGTAATAGTAGGGGACGTAGTCGTAACCGTAGGCGTACGGCGCTCCGTAGTAATAGCCGTAGCCCGCGTAGTACGGATTCACCGCGCAACCGCCGACGAGCGCCGCGCAGGCGAGTGCAGCCAGCAAGGTCTTCATCGCGTTCCTCCTTCACTTGAAGTGAGGCTGCCGCGGTGCGAATTCGTTCCGCCGGGAGGTAAGCGTCCACTTCCGCGGGACGCCAGGCCACGCCCCTCAGAACAGCGACGGAGCGGGCTCCTGCGCTTCCGCCGCTCCCGGAAGCGCGTCGGATTCCGGCGACAGCCCGCCGACGCGCACGCCGAGCAGGCGAATGCGCCGCTCGAGCGGCACGCGCCTGAGGCATTCGCCGGCGACGCGCCGGATCAGCGCGGCATCGCAGGTCGGGGCCTCGATCGTCTGGTCGCGCGTGACGGTCCTGAAATTGTCGTAACGGATCTTGAGCCCGATGGTGCGCCCGACGTAGCCCTTGCGGCGCAGGTCGTCGGACACGCCCGTGCAAAGCTCCGTGAAGATGCGCGACAGCTCGTCGCGATCGCGCTGCGCCGACAGATCGCGCTCGAACGTCGTCTCGCGCGAGATCGACTTCGGCTCGCTGTGCTCGACCACCGGGCGTTCGTCGCGACCGTGCGCGGCATCGTGCAGCCACGCGCCGTAGTTGGGGCCGAAACGCTCGACGAGCCACGCGGCATCGGCGGCAGCCAGCTCGCCGATCGTCCGTATGCCCAGCGCTTCGAGCTTCGCGCTCGACTTGGGGCCGATGCCGTTGATCTTGCGCGCGGCAAGGGGCCAGACGCGCCGCTCGACATCCTCGGGGCGCAGGATCGTCAGGCCGTCGGGCTTGTCCAGCTCGGATGCGATCTTGGCGAGCAGCTTGTTCGGCGCCACCGCGATCGAGCACGTGAGCCCGGTCGCGGCGTGCACGGCGCGCTTCAATGCCCGCGCGACCGCGCGTGCCTGCTCCCATGCGTCGGCGTACGCCGACGGCGTACGCGCGTCGTGTTCCAGCGCAACACCGGTGAGATCGATATAGATCTCGTCGATGCCGCGGTCCTCGATGCACGGCGCAAGCGTTCGCACGGCCGCCTTGAACAGCCGCGAGTACTTGCGGTACTGGTCGAAATCGACGGGCAGCAGCACCGTGTCGGGGGCGAGCGCAGCAGCCTTCATGAGCGCCATGGCGGAGCGCAGGCCCAGCGCGCGCGCCTCGTACGTCGCCGTCGTGGCCACACCTCGCCCGACGTAACCGCGCAAGGTGGCGAAGCGTCGCGTGACGCGGCCCGTCGCCGGGTCGACTTCGTCCTCGGGCTGATGGCGGCGGCCGCCACCGATGACGACCGGCTTGCCCTTGAGCTCGGGATAGCGCAGCAACTCGACGGATGCGTAGAACGCGTCCATGTCGAGATGCGCGATCAGCCGGGGCGATGCGTCGGACATGCCGGGATTCAGTGTAAGCGATCGCATCTCCGCAGTGTGGCAGGGGCCCGCGGCGTAACATTTCGCCATGACCCACGACGATCGAATGCAGGGACGGATCCTCGCGCGCCGCGAGGCCCTGGCGTGGCTGGCGGCGGGCACGTGCGCGCTCGCACTGCCCGCGCGTGCCGCGACGACGTGCGTGGCGCGTCCCGAGCAGACCCAGGGCCCGTTCTACGTCGACGAGCGCCTCGAGCGCAGCGACATCCGCGGCGATCCCGCCACCGGCGAAACGTCGCTCGGTGCTCCGCTTGCGCTGACGTTCGCGGTGTCGCGCCTCACGTCGGCGCAATGCACGGCGCTCGCCGGCGCGCGCGTCGACGTCTGGCAGTGCGACGCCGCAGGGCGTTATTCGGATGTCCGCGACGGCCGCGGAGCAACGGCGGGCCGCAAGTTCCTGCGCGGCTACCAGACGACCGGCGCCGACGGTATCGCGCGTTTCGTCACCATCGTGCCGGGGTGGTACTTCGGGCGCACGGTGCACATCCATTTCCGCATCGACGCTCCCGGCGCGAACGGCCGCGTGCAGCGATTCACCTCGCAGCTCTACTTCGACGACGCGTTCGTCGATGGCGTGCATGCGCAGGCGCCGTATGCGAGCCGCAGCGCGCGGCGCACGCGCAATCGTGACGACCCCATCTGGCGCGACGGCGGCGCGCAACTGATGCTCGTACCCGAAGGCTCGGGCGAGGGCTACGCCGCGCAGTTCGACATCGGGCTCGCAGGGGGTTGATCGCCCCTCACCGTGCCCTCCCGCCCCAATGGGGAGAACGTGCCCGACAGGGCGGGCGAGCGGTATTGCCAACCGCTCATCGGCCCGCCCTCAAGCCCGTCGCCGCCCGCGCCGTATACCGTCGAGAGGCCCCTACCGGGCGGGTCGACCCGTCCCGCGTACTCCACCCCTGATGGCCGCGGGAGCCTCGAGCAGCAAAGGCAATGCCGGAGAGATCGCGGCCGGTTACCCCCCGTACCGGCCGCGGTCTCGATGGTTTGGTAGAATCGCGCCCGCGCCGCCCGCATCCGAGGGCGGCTTTGTTTTTGGCGGTTTTGCCCGCATCTATGCAGGCCGGCCGCAACCCCCATGGACACTGCCGCTCATCCGCCCGATCTCGTGCGCGACGTCGCGACGCGCCGCACGTTCGCCATCATCTCGCACCCCGACGCGGGCAAGACCACGCTCACCGAGAAGCTGCTGCTGTTCGGCGGCGCCATCCAGCTCGCGGGAACCGTGAAGTCGCGCAAGAGCGCGCGCCATGCCACGTCGGACTGGATGGAAGTCGAAAAGCAGCGCGGCATCTCGGTTACGAGCTCGGTGATGCAGTTTCCCTACGCGGGCCACACCATCAACCTGCTCGACACGCCGGGACACCAGGATTTCTCCGAGGACACGTATCGCGTGCTCACCGCCGTCGACGCCGCCGTCATGGTGATCGACGCCGCGAAGGGCGTGGAGGAGCAGACCATCAAGCTGCTCGACGTGTGCCGGCTGCGCGCGACACCGATCATCACGTTCGTCAACAAGCTCGACCGCGAAGTGCGCGAGCCGCTCGCGCTGCTCGAGGAGATCGAGTCGGTGCTGCGCATCGACTGCGCGCCGATCACGTGGCCGATCGGCATGGGCAAGGCCTTCCGCGGCGTCTACCATCTGCTCAACGACCGCCTGATGCGCTTCACGCCGGGGGAGGAGCGCGTGAGCGAGGACACCGAGCTCATCGCAGGCCTCGGCAATCCGCGGCTCGACGCGCTGTTCCCGGACGAGGTCGCGCACGCGCGACACGACATCGAGCTCGTGCGCAGCGCCGCGCCGCCGTTCGAGCTCGACGAGTTCCTCGCCGGCCGCCAGACGCCTGTGTTCTTCGGCTCCGGCATCAACAATTTCGGCGTGCAGGAGATCCTGCAGGCGCTGGTCGAGTGGGCACCGCAACCGCAGCCGCGCGACGGCGGCAGTCGCATGGTGCAACCCGCCGAGCCTCCGTTCGCGGGCTTCGTGTTCAAGATCCAGGCGAACATGGACCCCAAGCACCGTGACCGCATCGCGTTCTTCCGGGTGTGCTCCGGGCGCTACACCCCGGGCATGAAGGTGCGCCATCTGCGCATCGGCCGCGAGATGAAGATCGCCAACGCGCTCACGTTCATGGCCAACGAGCGGGTGAGCAGCACGGAGGCGGTCGGCGGCGACATCATCGGCATCCACAATCACGGCCAGCTGCAGATCGGCGACACGCTCAGCGAAAGCGGCGAGGCGCTCGCGTTCAAGGGCATCCCGTACTTCGCGCCCGAGCTCTTCAACGTCGCGCGGCCGCGCGATCCGTTCAAGGCCAAGCAGCTCGCGAAGGGACTGCAGGAGCTCGGCGAGGAAGGCGCGATCCAGGTCTTCGAGAAGACGCTCGACCACGCGCTGCTGCTGGGCGCCGTGGGCCAGCTGCAATTCGAGGTCGTCGCGGATCGCCTCGCGCGCGAGTACAAGGTGGACGCGATCTACGAGACGGCGGGCATCTCGACCGCGCGCTGGCTCACCTTTCCCGACGAAGCGACGCGCAAGGAGTTCGAGCGCATGCAGGCCGCGCAGCTCGCCACCGACGTCGACGGCAACCCGGTCTACCTCGCGCCGAACAAGTACAACCTGCAGGTGACGATGGAGCGGTGGCCGAAGGTCGGCTTCCACGCGACACGCGAGCACGGCGAGCGCCTGCGCTCCGCGGCCTGACGACGCAGCTTTCGACGGGCTGACGAAGCGCCGCGTTGGCGGTGCGACGGCATCGAGGCGATGACACACCTGCGCAAGGCGCACTGCGCCTCTTGCGCGCACGCCGGGAATGCGAAAGGGGCTCCTCGCGGAGCCCCCTTGATTTGCGCGTGCGGCGCGCCTAGCGCTGCTGCTTGTCCTTGTTCTCCTTCGCCGCGTCCTCGGCGGCCTGCTGCACCTTGCCCACGCCCTTCTGCACGTTGCCCTCGACCTGCTTGGCCTGGCCCTTGACCTGCTGCTCCGTGCTGCCGGTCACCTCGCCGAATTTTTCCTGCGCCTTGCCGGCGATGTCCTTGGCGGTGCCCTTCACCTGGTTGCTGTTCATGTCGATCTCCGTTTAGCGCGGAACAACTCCGCATCGGACGAGCATTTTGGCCGCTGAGGCGCGCCGGCCCCACCGGCCGGGGTCCTAAAGCGCTGTAGGCGCATGCCCGCTCGGCCGGACTACACGCCGGCCTTGGCCAGTATCACGACCGACACGCCATGCGCGCCCCGCTGCGCGTCCGGGTTCTGGTACGAGTGCGCAACGTTGCCCGGAAACGCGAGCACGTCGCCTTCACCGAGGTCGTGGCGGTCACCCGCGACGAAGATCGTCACGCGGCCGGTGAGGCAGGTGAAGAACTCGCGCGTGCCGGGCAGGTGCGGCGTGCCGCGCATCGAAGCGCCTGGCTCGAAATCCATCACGGTCAGCATTTCCTCGGGCACCGGCTCGGGAACGAGCGGACGCAAGGTGACGCCGCGTCCCTTCGCCTGCGCGGCGATGTCGGCCGCGGCCCACTTGCGAACCTTGACGCGCGGTGCGCCGAGAAGCTCGTCGATCGGCACGCCGAGCGCGCTGGCGACTTTCACGAGCACGGTGAGCGACGGATTGCCCACCCCCGACTCGAGATTGGCGATCGTCGAGCGCGGCACGCCGGCCGTCTTCGCGAGCGATTCCTGCGTGAGCGCGCGCGCATGGCGCAGCGACCCGAGGTTGCGGGCGAGGTGGGCGGCGACGTGATCGGGAGCGTCCATCGGGTCGACCTTTCGCCAATGCATTGGACAGCGCGCTTGGGACGCGCCGCGTCGATGCCTACCATCCTTTGCACGAAAGGAGACAGGCATGAATCAGCGAAGCACCATCGACGCTACCACGAACCTCCCCGCGCTGCGCGGCCTGCGCGTCGCCGTCACCGGCGGCACGTCCGGCCTCGGACGCGCGCTGGTCGGCTCGCTCGCCGGCCACGGCGCGCGCGTCGTGTTCGTCGCGCGCAACCGCGAAGGGCTGCAGCAAACCGAGCAGGCGATTCCCGGTACGCACGGCATCGCCGCCGACGTCGCGCGCAAGCACGACATCCATCCCGCCGCACTGCAGATCACCGGGCTGCTGGGCGGCCTCGACGTGCTGGTCAACAACGCGTCGTCGCTCGGTCCCGTGCCGCTCGCGCTCCTCGGCGACACGGAATGCGAAGCGCTCGAGCTCGCGCTCGCCACCAACGTGCTCGGACCGTTCCGCCTCACCAAGGCGCTGCTCGGCGCGCTTGCCGCCTCCGCGCGCGACGGGCGCGGCGCCGTCGTGGTGAACGTCTCGAGCGACGCCGCCGTCAATCCGTACGCGACCTGGGGCGCGTACGGCGCGAGCAAGGCGGCATTGCGCCACCTGACGCGCGTGTGGGACGAGGAGGCGCGCGGCGACGGCATCCGCTTCCTGTCGATCGACCCGGGCGACATGGACACGCCGCTGCACGCGCTCGCGGTGCCGGATGCCGATCGCGCATCGCTCAAGCCGCCTCGCGTCGCGGCGGAAGAGATCGTGCGCGCGATTGCGAGCGCATTGCCGTCGCTCGACGACGCGCGCGCGGCGGCCGCATGATGCGCATCGACCCACGCGTCGCGGAGCCGCTCTCGCCCGCACGCCGTCCCGTACAGCGCCCCGCCGACGCGCGCCTGCTCGCCGTGGACGCCGAAGGTCGGCTGACGCAGCTGCGCCGCGCGCGGTGGATGGACGCGTTGCAGCGCGGCGACCTCGTCGTCGCCAACGACGCTGCGACGCTGCCCGCGAGCCTGCCTGCGCGACACGCTCGATCGCGACGCACCGTGGAGCTGCGTCTCGCGGGTCACCTGCCGCGCGGCATGGACGGCACGCCACGCTTCATCGCGGTCGTGTTCGGCGAGGGCGACTGGCGCACGCGCACCGAGGATCGCCCATTGCCGCCGGCACTGGAGCCCGGCGATCGGCTGGCGACCGGCGATGCAGCAGTCGTCGTGGAGGCGCTGGCCGAACATCCGCGGCTTGCACGCGTGCGCTTCGACATGAGCGATGCCGCGCTGTGGTCGTTGCTCGCGCGCCGTGGCCGGCCGATCCAATACGCGCATCTCGACGTCGAGCTCGCGCCGTGGGACGTGTGGACGCCGATCGCGAGCGTGCCGCTCGCATTCGAGGCGCCTTCGGCGGGGTTCGCGATCGACTGGCAGGGCATGCAGGCGCTGCGCCGACGCGGCATCGGGTTTGCGACGCTCACGCACGCCGCCGGCATCTCGTCGACCGGCGACGCCGAGCTCGACGCCCGTCTGCCGCTGCCCGAGCCCTATCACATTCCGGTGGCAACGGCGCGGGCGATCGAGCGCACCCGCACCGGCGGCGGGCGCATCGTCGCGATCGGCACGACCGTCGTCCGCGCGCTGGAGCATGCGGCCGCGTGCGATGGCATCGTGAGCGCGGGCCACGGCGTTGCCGATCAGCGCATCGGGGCCTCCACCCGGCTGCGGATCGTCGACATGTTGCTCACCGGCACCCACGAGCCGGGCAGCAGCCACTATGATGTGCTTCGCGCCTTCACCGGCGACGAGACGCTGGCGCGCGCCACCCTGCAGCTCGCCGACTCCGGCTATCGCACGCACGAGTTCGGCGATTCCATGCTGGTGGAACGAACGCCGCGGGCGTCCGCCGGTCCAACGCGCGCACGTACACCCCGGGAGCCAGGACCATGGAGCACACGCAACTCATCGACGACGACGCGCTCGACCGACCCATCGACCCACGACGCGAGCGCTCGCGCTCGCGAGCCATCGGTGCGCTCGTCCTGCTGATCGTCGCGGCCGGCGTCGTCGCCGCGTTCTATCTGTGGAATGCGCGTACGAGCGCTCCGCCGCCGCAGCCGGCCGTCGTTCCGGCCGCGCCGCCCGCCGCAGCGCCCAGTGTGGCGCCGCAACCGAGCTTCGGGGCGGCGCCGAGTCATCCGATCGAGGCGGTCGCGCCGCCGGCAAGCGAGCCGCAGGCGCCGCTGCCGGCCATCGCGGACAGCGACGCCGCGCTCCACGACGCGCTCGGCAGCCTTCTCGGCGCCGGTACGTTCGAGCAGCTGTTCTATCCGGATCGCGTCGTGCGGCGCATCGTCGCCACGGTGGACAACCTTCCGCGCTCCTCGCTTTCGACCGACATCCGGCCGGTCAAGCCGGCAGGCGGTGCGTTCGCGACGCTGGGTCCAGAAGGCGCGAAGCAGATCGGCCTCGACAACGCCGCGCGCTACGCGCCGTACGTCGACGCATTCACGGCGGTCGACAGTCGCTCGCTCGTGGCCCTCTACGTGCGCTTCTATCCGCTGTTCCAGCAGGCGTATCGCGACCTCGGCTATCCGAACGGCTACTTCAACGATCGGCTGGTCGAAGCCATCGACAACGTGCTCGCGACGCCGGTCATGGACGGACCCGTCGGCCTGGTCCAGCCGAAGGTGCTCTACGAATACGCCGATCCCTCGCTGCAGTCGCTGTCCGCGGGCCAGAAGGTGCTCCTGCGCATGGGCCCCGAGAACGCCGCGCGCGTGCGCGCGAAGCTGCGCGAGATCCGCGCGCTAGTGACGGCGAAGCGGCCGGGCTGACGAGACGAGGTCCGGCGCGCGCGCCGGGTCGCCCGGCAGCCCGAACAGCGCGTGCAGCGCGGCGCGATACTCGTCGCCGCCCACGCGCATGCTGTTGTTGTGGCTGCCGCCTTCGATCATCAGCAGCCGCTTCGGGTCGCGCGCCGCCTCGTAGAGCGCCTTGCTGAAGCGCGGCGGCACGTAGCGATCCGCATCGCCGTGCACGATCAGCACCGGCATGCGCACGCGCGCGATCTTGGCGAGCGAGTCGAATTTCTGCGACAGGATCCAGCTCACGGGAAGCCATTCGTACGACAGCGCCCGGGCGATGTCGGCGAGCGAGGTGAACGTCGATTCGACGATCAGGCCGTGGACCGGCACGGCGCCCTCGCCGGCGCTGATCGACGCGGCGAGGTCGATCGCGACCGCGCCGCCGAGCGAATGGCCGTAGATGTAGCGGCGCGCCGGATCAGGCTGCAGGTCGCACAGCTTCGCGAACGCCGCGCGCGCGTCCTCGTACACCGTCGACTCGGACGGCACGCCGCCGCCGCTGCGACCGAAGCCACGATAGTCGATGGCGAGCACCGAGAAGCCGAAATCGTGCAACTGGTCGATGCGGTAGAGCTGCCCGGTCAGGTTCCAGCGGGAGCCGTGCAGATACAGCACCGCCGGCGCGTCCTGCCGGTCGGCCTTCCACCACCAGGCGTGGACGTGCTGGTCGGACCCGACCGGTATGTCGAGCTCGGTGACGCCGGCCGGCAATCCGCTGTACCAACTCGCCTGGCCCGGCATGACGCGGAAGGTGAGCTCGCGCTCCTTTTCCTCGAGCTGCGCACACCCGGCCGCCGTGAGCGCGGCCGACACGCCGAGCACGGCGAGGATCCTGATCCAGCGCTTGCGCAGCGACGCGGGCATTCGAACGATCATTGCAACGACCCCTCAGCTGACCCCGGGGTCAGAGTAGGGACTCTGACTCCACCCCACGAAAACGCGCGACGCGCCCCCTGCGCCGACACGCCTCGGGCCTACGTCGGCGCTTCGAATCCTGCCGCCCGGCGCATCCCGGCCGCTTCGTCGCCGGCAAGCGACAGCACGAAGCGCCGCGCCAGCGCCGGCTCGCGTGCGTACGCGTGCACGGCGATCGAGTACGTCGTCGCGAGCGCCAGATCGCCCGGCAGCGCGCCCACC
>DASXAF010000035.1:0-64135 GCA_036406955.1 Casimicrobiaceae bacterium | reverse complement strand
GGCCTGAGTCGCGGCGAGGGGCAGCACGCGCGTGAGCGGCGCTTCGCGGTCGATCACGTTCTGCCACGTCGGCGTCGCGATGGGCGCGTTGGTGTCGAACACGACGCTCGCGCCGTTGCGGATCGCCGTTCCGGTCGCGATGCCGGGCTTCGGCATGACGGAGAACGCAACGCTGCCTTCACCGGCGGGCGGCGACCTGTTCGGCGGCAGGAAGCCGGCATCGGGATCGGCGGTGAGCTGCAACGAGCCGGGGTCCACCGACCTGAAGCGCCACGTCACGCGGCCCGTGGCGGCGTCGATGCCTGCGTCGACCGCCACGACGATGTTCTGCCCCGGCCGCAGGTCCATGCTGCCCGTCCATCCGCGCACGCCCGGGGCGGGGATGAGCGTGTTCTCGCCGAACGTGATGGGCCCGAGGCGGAACGAGTCGAGGTCGACCTGCGCCGGATCGAGGTGGTCGGTGACGACGACGATTTGCGCCGCGGCGGTCGCGCTGCGCAGGTTCTCGAAGTGGATGACGTACCCGAGCGGCGAATCGCCCCGCACGTAGCGCGTCGCACCCACGCCCATCGGCCCCGTCTTGTCGTTGGGATCGATGCTCTTGCGCGGATCGACGGGCAGCGACAGGCACGTCGAGCAAACCTCGACGCCGCCGAAGCTCACGCCGAAAATCGTCGTGGCGCCGAACTTGTAGCAGCTCTTCGAGCATTTGTCGGGCACGCACACGCTGGATCCGTCGCCCAGCGTTTCCACGTGTCGTCCCGGCAGAGCCGTGCACTGGTCGGGCGTGATCTTGCAGTCCGGCGGCGCGGTGAGGAACTTGATCGTTCCGGAGAGCGTCGAGATCTTCTTCTTCACCTCTTCGGGATCGCACCCGGGCGGGGCCGGCAGCGGCGGAGGTGGCGTGATGTCGTTGTTGTCGCCGCACGCGCAGCCGCCCGGAAGGACGCCGGAGTACTTGCAGGGAACCACGGGCGGGCAGTGCTGCGAGTCGAACGGCGTCGGCGCCTGCGCGAGCGTGACGCCCGATCCGACGAGCCCGAGCGCGACCAGCAGGAGCCGTATCGCGGGATGCGCAGGCAGGTTCATGATCGCTCCGCTCAGGGATGCGTCGCGAGGTAGGCGCCCACGACGGCCGTGTCGACGAGGAGCTGCGTCGCGCTGTAGATCTGCGGCGCCGTCCCGAGGCTCGTGAGAAACGCGCTGCGACCCTGCTCCACGAGCAACTGGAGCTGATTGCGCACGTACTGCCGCAGCGCCGGCGCGAGCGTGGCCGGGATCGTGATGTGGAACCCGCGCGGCGCATACGCGGTGGCGCCGGCGACCAGCCCGTTCACCGCCACGTCCGTCGGCGTCGCGATCACGTACGGCGAGTCGAGATTCACGAACAGCGTGCTCGGTGCGGTGGGCGACGGCACGGGCACTTCCAGGAGAACCTGCAGCATGCCCGTGAAGCCCGCGGGCACGATGGGAAGCAGCAGCGGCACCGTCGTATAGCCGCCGGTGCTCGGTTCGAGCACGAAAGGCACCTGGTCGTAGCTCACGAGGCGCTGATCCGGTTGCGCGGGCGGCGGCGCGATGTCGAACACCGTCGTGAAGCCGTATCGCCTGGAAGCCGAGATCTGCAGCGGAACCGCGAGCGCGTCGACGCTGCCGCGATTGCCATAGACGATCGTGATGCGCGCGACGCCGCCGAATCGCGGCAGCGCGAACGGCGCCACGTCGACCCACAGGTCGGGACTGCCGTTCGGCTGCACCGTGAAGCCGTTGGCAAGCATCACCGACGTCGCGTCGGGACGCACGACCACCACGTTCCACGCGCCGGCCGGCTTTCCGCGCAGGTCGAACGTCGTGTAGAGCGCCGACCCGCCCTCGTCGAGGCGTGTCGGCGCACCGACGACGGACGTGGCGCCCGCACGCGTGAGCTTCACCACGCTGCCCTCGACGAAGCCGTTGCCCGAAACGAGCGCCGTGACGGTCCCGCTGCTGCCGCCGAGCGCGGGCCGGACCCGCGTGATCGCGAACGCGCCGGAACGCTCGAGCGCGCCGATGTCGCAGCGCGCCCCGAGCGGGCGCGGGAATCCGCGCTGATCGCGAAGCGCGCACGAGGCGCCGCCGCTTCCGGGCGCGGCCGACGAGCCCGCGTCGATCGCGGGGCTGCCCGGCGCGGGCGCATGCGTGCGCGTGTAGCCACCGTTGTCGGCGAGAACGCCGAGCCTCGCATCCTGCCCGGTGATGTTGCTCGCGGTGTCGCCGACCGTGTCGCAGAAGTGCGGATCCTCGATGAGGTTGCGACCCTGCGACGTGAGCGCCGCGTTGCGGCCGCCGAATGCGAAGCAGTCCGCCCCCCAAGGCAATCCGCCGGACGTCTCGGTCGCGCGGTTGCCCGCGATGATGGTGTTGGCGAGCGTCACGGTGCCGAGGTCGCCGTTGGTCAGTCCGCCGCCGATGCCGCGCGTGGGGTCGGTGAACCACTGCGCGACGTTGTTCGTGATCGTGACGTTGTCGAGGTGCATCGTCGAATAGGTGGGACCCTGGTTGACGATGCCGCCGCCGGAGTTCGCGCGGTTGCCGCTCACCGTGACGTTGGTCAGGTTGACGTTCCAGGCGGCGTTGTAGATGCCGCCGCCGGCGCCGTTGGCCTGGTTGCCGCTCACCGTGCTGTCGACCATGTCGATCATGCCGACGAAGTTGGTGATCCCGCCGCCGGGCCCGCCGCCTTCGACGCTCATGCTCGTGCCGTTGTCGCTGATCGTGCTGTCGGCGATCGAGAGCACGCCTTCGCCGTCGTGGCAGGGACTCGTCGGGCAGGTGCCGAAGGTGTTGGTGTTCCAGATGCCCGCGCCCCCGCCCGCGGCGAAGTTGCGCGTGACGACGCTGCGCAGGAGGGTCATGCGTCCCTGGTTGTAGATGCCGCCGCCCGTGCTGGACGACCAGTTGTCGCTCACCACCGAGTCGAGGAGCGCCATCCTTCCGGCGTTGTTGATGCCGCCGCCGGCGCCCTCGAGAAAGCCGATCGAGAAATTGCCGCGGCGCAGCGTGAAGCCTTGCATCGTGACGTCGCCCGTGGTCGCGACGAAGAACAGCGTCGCGAGGGTGAAGTTCTGGCCCGGCGGCTGGTTGCCGTCGATGATCGTGCGGTCGGCGCCGGCACCCTTGAGCGTCATGGTGCCGGTGGCGCAGAGGCCCGGCGTGTTGAACAGCGCGCCGATGCTCTCGCCGCGGAAGGCGCACGGCGACGCCTGCGACAGCACGTACGTTCCGGCCGGAACGTTGATCGTGAGCGGCTCGCTCAAACGATTGGCCTTCACGATCGCGCCGCGGAGGCTGCAATCGTTCGGCCGCGCGTCGTCGCATTGCGCGAGCGACGCGTCGTCCACCGTGGTGTCGACGTTGACCACCGCCGCATGCCCCGGCGCGCCGGCGGCGAGCGCCACGGCGAGGAACATCGCTCGCCCGATTGCCTGCAGCATGGTGCAGCCTCCCTCGCGTGCGGCCGACGTCTCGCCCCTGCCTGCAAGTACGGCGCAGAGGCGGCGAAGCGGACATCGCGAGCGAAGGTGCGGGCGATCGCGGGGGCGAAAAAAAGCCCGGCCGAAGCCGGGCTTTGTCGATCGGCGATCCTGCGAAAGCAGGAACCCCGTGTCGTCACGACACCGGGCCCCGCTTTCGCGGGCGGGACATTACATGTCCATGTCGCCCATGCCGCCCATGCCGCCACCGCCAGGCATCGGCTTCTCGTCCTTCGGAAGCTCGGCGACCATGGCGTCGGTCGTCAGCATGAGGCTCGCCACGGAAGACGCGTTCTGCAGCGCGGTGCGCGCGACCTTGGTCGGATCGAGGACACCCATCTCGACCAGATCGCCGTACTGGCCGGTTTGCGCGTTGAAGCCCGTGTTGCCCTTGCCTTCCAGCACCTTGTTGAGGACGACCGAGGGCTCCTCGCCGGCGTTGGCGACGATCATGCGCAGCGGCTCCTCGACCGCGCGGAGCACGATCTTGATGCCAGCGTCCTGATCGGCGTTGTCGCCCTTCAGGCCCTTCAGGTTCTGCCGCGCGCGGATGTACGCCACGCCGCCGCCCGGGACGATGCCTTCCTCGACCGCCGCGCGGGTCGCGTGCAGCGCGTCCTCGACGCGTGCCTTCTTCTCCTTCATCTCGACTTCGGTCGCGGCGCCGACCTTGACCACCGCGACACCGCCCGCGAGCTTGGCGACGCGCTCCTGCAGCTTCTCCTTGTCGTAGTCGGAAGTCGCTTCCTCGATCTGCTTGCGGATGTTCTTCACCCGAGCCTCGATGGCGGCCTTCTCGCCGGCCCCGTCGATGATCGTGGTGTCTTCCTTGGCGGCTTCGACGCGCTTCGCGCGGCCCAGGTCCTTCAGCGACGCGTTCTCGAGCTTCAGGCCGAGCTCTTCCGCGATGACCGTGCCGCCGGTCAGGATCGCGATGTCCTCGAGCATCGCCTTGCGACGATCGCCGAAGCCGGGCGCCTTGACCGCGACGGCCTTCAGGATGCCGCGGATGTTGTTGACGACCAGCGTCGCGAGCGCCTCGCCGTCGACGTCCTCGGCGACGATGACCAGCGGACGGCCGGCCTTCGCGACCTGCTCGAGCACGGGCAGGAGATCGCGGATGTTCGAGATCTTCTTGTCGTGCAGCAGGATGTACGGGTCCTCGAGCACCGCGGTCTGCTTGTCGGGATTGTTGATGAAGTACGGCGAGATGTAGCCGCGGTCGAACTGCATCCCTTCGACGAGATCCAGCTCGTTCTCGAGGCCCTTGCCGTCCTCGACGGTGATGACGCCTTCCTTGCCGACCTTGTCCATCGCCTCGGCGATGGTCTTGCCGATCGACTCGTCGGCGTTGGCCGAGATCGCGCCGACCTGCGCGATTTCCTTGCTGGTCGAGCACGGCTTGCTGATCTTCTTCAGCTCCTCGACGACGGCGACGACCGCCTTGTCGATGCCGCGCTTCAGGTCCATCGGGTTCATGCCGGCGGCGACGAACTTCATGCCTTCGGTCACGATGGATTGCGCGAGCACGGTGGCCGTCGTGGTGCCGTCACCGGCCACGTCCGAGGTCTTGGACGCGACTTCCTTCACCATCTGCGCGCCCATGTTCTCGAACTTGTCCTTGAGCTCGATCTCCTTGGCGACCGACACACCGTCCTTGGTGATGGTCGGCGCGCCGAAGCTGCGCTCGAGGACGACGTTGCGGCCCTTGGGGCCGAGGGTCACCTTGACGGCGTTGGCGAGAATGTTCACGCCCGACACCATTCTGTTGCGGACGCTTTCGCCGAAGCGGACGTCTTTGGCTGCCATGTTCTGTTCTCCTGATGCTGTCTGGTTGCGGGCGCGATTAAGCGAGGACGCCGATGACGTCGTCTTCCCGCATGTGCAGGTAGTCGGCGCCGTCCATCTTGAATTCCTGGCCGGAGTACTTGCCGAACAGGATCTTGTCGCCGACCTTCACGCCCATGGCGATCAGCTTGCCGGACTCGTCGGTCTTGCCAGGGCCGGCGGCGATCACCTCGCCTTGCGAGGGCTTCTCGGCCGCCGTGTCGGGGATCACGATCCCGCCGGCCGACTTGCGCTCTTCCTCGAGCCGCTTGACGATGATCCGATCGTGCAGGGGACGAAGCTTCATGTTAGTGCTCACTCCTCGATAGTCTGGGACACACGGTTTACGCCTCGAGCCGCCGGACTTCCTCTGCGGGGGGCTCCCGACGGCTGTTAGCACTCAACCTTTGCGAGTGCTAATAGTACGGAACGGCATAACGATTTTCAATAGGGTTCGCTCGGAAAATCGCGGCCGGCGCATGCGTCAGACCGCCGCTTCTGAAGCACACACCTTGTAACCACGACGCGCTTGCGCAGGTGCACAAATTCCCCTACCCTATGACAACAGCATAGAACCCGGGGAGAACCGAATGCTGAGCGCAGCCCACGCGGGCCATCTGCCCCTCCTGCGGGCCATGATTCGCGAGGGGGCACGCGAAGGCAGCTTCGACCGCGGACTGACCCAGGACACGCTCGAGGTGAGGACGTTCTTCGCCAATCTTCGCCAGGCGCTGATGACCGGGTACTTCGTCGAGGACGACCGCCAGGGCCGCACTTATCCCGTCGCCGCGCCCGGCTTCGTGTACTGGCCCGTAGACCGCCGCGCCGGGCAGCCGCCGATCGGGTTCGGGCTGTTCAAGGCCTTCGCGGAGTTCGGCTACGAGCTGTGGCTCACCGGTGTGGACGCAGCGTGGCGCGGCAGCGGCCATGGGCGCGCGATGATCGCCGCGCTGCTCGCGACACCGGCAGGCCGGCTCGCCTGGACCGTGCGCGTGCAACGCGCCGGCGCGTCGAAGGAAGCGATGACGCGCATCCTGTCCGAGCACGACTATGCGGTGGCACGTGAAAGCCGCGACCAGTTGTGGTTCCTGCGCGGCGACGCGCCGACCGCGCTCGTCGAGCGCATGCGCAAGCAGTCCTTCGTCGTGCGCGCGGCGCCCGAGTAGCGCGCGCTATTTCGCCGCGGCCTGCAGCTGCGCCGCGTCGAATCCGCCCCCCAGCGCCTTCACCAGGTTCACCGCCGCCGTGAGCCTCTGGCCGTTGAGCTGGATCTGAGTGCGCTCGGCGGCGAACAGGACGGCCTGCAAGGTCACGACGTTGAGGTAGCCGACGGTGCCTGCCTTGTACTGGTTCAGCGTGAGGTCGACCGACTCGCGCGCCGCGCGCACCGCCTCGTCCTGCACGCGCGTCTCCTCGCCTAGGATCCGCAGCAGCGCGAGGTTGTCCTCGACGTCGCGGAATGCATCGAGCACGGTCTGGCGATAGTCGGCGACGGTCGCGTCGTACGCGGCCACCGCTTCGGCGCGCTGCGCGCGCAACGCGCCCGCGTCGAAGAGGGTACCCGCGAACGCCGCGCCGAGCGACCACACGCGGTTCGGCAGCGACAGCCAGTTTCCCAGGCTCGTGCCGGCAAAGCCGATCGTGCCGTCGAGCGTGAGCGTGGGATAGATCGCCGCCGTCGCGACGCCGACCTGCGCATTCGCGGCCGCGACGCGGCGCTCGGCAGCGGCGACGTCGGGCCGACGCTCCAGAATGGCGGAGGGCACCGCTGCGGGAATTTCGGGCACCGGCGGCACCGTGTCGACGGCCGCGATGGAAACCTGCGCGGGCGGCTGGCCGATCAGCGCGGCGATGGCATGCTCGAGCTGCGCGCGCGTGGCTTCGATGTCGATCAGCGAAGCGCGCGCGCCGAGGAGCTGCGCCTCGGCCGCCACGACGTCCGTGCGCGCCACGACGCCGGCGGCGTAGCGGTTCTGCGTGAGCACGAGCGAGCGTTCGTAGGCTGCGACGGTGTCCGCGAGCACGCGCCGCGCAGCATCCGCGACGCGCAGCAGCAGGTAGTCGCTCGCGAGCTCCGTCTGCAGCGCAAGGCGCGTGTTCTCGAGATCGGCCTGCGTCGCCTGTGCCGTGTCCTGCGCGGCCTCGACCAGGCGGCGCACGCGGCCCCAGAGGTCGATCTCCCACTGGCCCGTGACGCTCGCCGTGAATACGTTCCCGGCACCTGAGCGGTCGCCGTTGCCGCCGCGCCCGCCCGCGCGCGTGGCGCTGACGGAGCCGCCGAGCGACGGAAAGAGTCCCGCACGCGCCGCCGTGATCGCCGCCTGGGCCTGGCGGTGATTCGCCTCGGCGGCTCGCAACGTCTGGTTGGCGGCGATGACGCGCGACTCGAGATCGTTGAGCGTCGCGTCGCCGAACACTTCCCACCACGTGCCGCGCAGCGCGGTGTCGGCGGGCTCCGCCGTCTTGTGCGGCGGCAGCTCCTTCCACGTCGCCGGCATCTCGGTATCCGGACGCGCGTAGTCCGGGCCGAGCGTGCAGCCGGCGAGAGCGGCGCTGCAGCACGCCAGCCAGACGGCGACGCGCATCGCGTTCATGCTGCGGCAGGCGCTTCGTGCGCGCGTGCGCGCCTGCGCGCGAGGCGGCGCTGCGCCCACAGGCGGAAGCGATCGAGATAGAGATACACCACCGGCGTGGTGTACAGCGTGAGGAGCTGGCTCACCGCGAGGCCGCCGACGATCGAGATGCCGAGCGGGTGGCGCAGCTCCGCGCCGTCGCCCGTGCCGAGCGCGAGCGGCAGCGCGCCGAGCATCGCGGCGAGCGTGGTCATCATGATGGGGCGGAAGCGCAGCGCGCACGCGCGCTCGATCGCCTCGCGCGGCGTCACCTTCTCGTGCCGCTCCACGTCGAGCGCGAAGTCGATCATCATGATCGCGTTCTTCTTCACGATGCCGATCAGCAGGATCACGCCGATCAGCGCCATCAGGCTGAACTCGGTGTCGAACAGCATCAGCGCGAGCAGCGCGCCGACGCCCGCCGACGGCAGCGTCGAGAGTATCGTGAGCGGATGCACGTAGCTTTCGTACAGCATGCCGAGCACGATGTAGATCGTGAGCAGCGCCGCGACGATGATCACCGGCTGCGTGCTCACCGATTGCTGGAACGCGCGCGCCGTGCCGGCGAAGGTGCCGTGCACCGTGCCAGGCACGCCGATGCGCGACATCGCGCGCTCGATCGCGGCGGTCGCCTGCGACAGCGACACGTTCTCCGGCAGGTTGAACGAGATCGTTGACGCGGCGAACTGACCCTGATGGTTGACGGCGAGCGGCGTGTTCGTCGCCTCGTAGTGCGCGAACGCCGAGAGGGGCACCTGCGCCGGCATCCGCGCCTGGTCGCCGGAGCTCGTGGTCGAGCCGGTCGGCGCCGTGCCGGGCGTCAGCAGCGACGACGTGGTGGTCGCGGGTCGCAGCCCCGCCACGGTGTTGGTGCCCGAGCTCGAGGGCGACACGCTGATGTAGACGTCGTTCAACGCCGAGGGGCTCTGCCAGTATTGCGGCGACGCCTCCATCACCACGCGGTACTGATTGAGCGCGTTGTAGATCGTCGAGACCTGGCGCTGCCCGAAGGCGTCGTTCAGCGTGGTGTCGATCATGCGCGGCGTCACGCCGAGGCGCGCCGCCGCGTCGCGGTCGATCGTGAGGCTCGTCTGCAATCCCTTGTCCTGCGTGTCGGTGCTGACGTCGACGAGCTCGGGCAGCTCGGAGAGCGCCTGCCGGATCTTCGGCTCCCACGCGCGCAGCTCGTTGAGATCGTCCGCCTGCAGCGTGTACTGGTACTGCGCGTTCGCCTGGCGGCCGCCGATGCGGATGTCCTGCACCGGCGCGAAGAACAGGCTCGCGCCCGGCTCGTGCGCGAGCTTGCCGCGCAGCCGAGCGATCACCTGGTCGATCGTCTCCTTGCGCTCGCTGCGATCCTTGAGGCTCGCGAACATCCCGCCGTTGTTGCGGCGCCCGCCGCCCGTGAACGCGACGACGCTGTCGACGGCCGGATCGGCGCGCACGATGTCGACGAACCGCTGGAGCTTCTGCTCCATGGCCTGGAACGAGATGCTCTGGTCGCCCTGGATGTTGCCGATGAGCCGCCCCGTGTCCTGCTGCGGGAAGAAGCCCTTCGGGATCGCGATGTACAGATACACGTTCAGGGCGATCGTGGCGGCGAGGATCAGCATCACGACCGGGCCGTGGCGCAGCGCCACGCCGAGCGAGCGCTGATAGCCGCGCGCGACACGGTCGAAGACGCGCTCGGACCACGCGTAAAGCCGTCCGCGGCGCGCGACCGGCTGCGGGCGCAGCAGGCGCGCGCACATCATCGGCGTGGTGGTGAGCGACACCACCAGCGAGACCACGATCGCCGCCGACAACGTGATCGCGAACTCCCGGAACAGGCGGCCGACGATGCCGCCCATCAGCAGGATCGGGATGAACACCGCGATGAGCGACAGGCTCATCGACAGCACGGTGAACCCGACCTCGCGCGCGCTCTTGCGCGCCGCGGCGAGCGGCGAGTCGCCATGCTCGATGTGGCGCGAGGCGTTCTCCAGCACGACGATGGCATCGTCGACCACGAAGCCGGTGGCCACGGTGAGGGCCATCAGCGACAGGTTGTCGAGCGAGAAGCCCGCGAGGTACATGACGCCGAACGTGCCGAGCAGCGACACGGGGACCGCGACGCTCGGAATCAGCGCCGCGCGCACGTTGCGCAGGAACGCGAACACGATCACCACCACGAGTCCGAACGCGATGGCGAGCGCCCGCTCCACCTCGTGCAGCGACGCGCGGATGGTCGGCGTGCGGTCCTGCACCACGCGCATGTCGATTGCGCTCGGGATCGAGGCGCGAAGCTGCGGCAGCACCTCGCGCACGCGGTCCACCACCTCGATGATGTTCGCGCCGGGCTGGCGGAACAGGATGAGCAGCACCGACGGCTTGCCGTCCGCCGAGCCGTAGTTGCGCAGGTCCTGCACCGAGTCGACGACCTCGCCGAGGTCCGACAGGCGCACCGGCGCGCCGTTGCGATACGCGACGATGATCGGCGCGTACTCGTACGCCTTGAACGCCTGGTCGTTCGCGCCGACCTGCCAGCGCCGGTCGCCGAGCTCGAGCGCGCCTTTCGGGCGGTTCGCGTTGGTGTTGACGATCGCGGTGCGCACGTCCTCGAAGCCGATCGCGTACTTGTTGAGCACCGACGGATTGAGCTCGACGCGAACCGCGGGCAGCGACGAGCCTGCGACCGTCACCTGGCCGATGCCGGACACCTGCGACAGCTTCTGCGCGAGGATCGTCGACGCGGCGTCGTACATCTGCGCGCGCGTCATCGTGTCCGAGGTGAGCGCGACCAGCATGATCGGCGCGTCGGCCGGGTTGACCTTGCGATAGCGCGGGTTGCTCGGCAGCCCGGTCGGCAGCGTGTTGCGCGCGGCGTTGATCGCCGCCTGCACGTCGCGTGCCGCGCCGTCGATGTCGCGGTCCAGGTCGAACTGCAGCGTGATGCTCGCCGTGCCGAGCACGCTGGTGGAGGTCATCTCCGTGACGCCCGCGATGCGCCCGAGCGCGCGCTCGAGCGGCGTCGCCACGGTCGCGGCCATGGTCTCGGGACTCGCGCCGGGCAGCGACGCCTGCACCTGGATCGTCGGGTAGTCGACCTGCGGCAGCGGCGACACGGGAAGCTGGAAGAACGCGATCGCGCCCGCGAGCGCGACGCCGATGGTGAGCAGCGTCGTCGCGACGGGACGTTCGATGAAGGGCGTGGAGACGTTCATGCTCATACGTCGTCCCCGCGGACGCGGGGAGCCAGTGTCGTCGCCTCGCTCGCGAACGACGCTGGATCCCCGCCTTCGCGGGGATGACGCGGATCGCCGAACCTCGCCGCGGCACGCCGGCGCATCCGCGCCGCCAGGCGGTCGAAATACAGGTACACGACCGGCGTGGTGAAGAGCGTCAGCACCTGGCTCACGAGGAGCCCGCCGACCATCGTGATGCCGAGCGGATGGCGAAGCTCGGATCCCACGCCCGTGCCGAGCATCAGCGGCAGCGCGCCGAGCAACGCGGCCATCGTCGTCATGAGGATCGGGCGGAAGCGCAGCAGCGCCGCCTGGCGGATCGCCTCGCGCGGCGTCCTGCCCTGCTCGCGCTCCGCCTCGAGCGCGAAGTCGATCATCATGATCGCGTTCTTCTTCACGATGCCGATCAGGAGGATGATGCCGATGATCGCGATGATGCCGAGGTCGTTGCCGGAGACGATCAGCGCGAGCAACGCGCCGATGCCGGCCGACGGCAGCGTCGACAGGATCGTCACCGGGTGGATGTAGCTCTCGTAGAGCACGCCCAGCACGATGTACATCGTCACGATGGCCGCGAGGATCAGCAGCAGCGTGTTGGTGAGCGACGCCTGGAACGCGAGCGTCGCGCCCTGGAAGTTGGTCGCGATGGACGCCGGCACGCCGAGCTCCTTCTCGGCGGCGGCGATCGCCTTCACCGCTTCGCCGAGCGATGCGCCGCGCGCGAGGTTGAACGAGATCGTGGCCGCGGGAAACTGGCCGAGATGGTTGATCGCGAGCGGCGCGCTGCGCTCGACGACGCGCGCGACCGATTCGAGCGGCACCTGCGTGCCGCCCTGCGCGGGGACGTACAGGCCCGCGAGCGCGGCCGGCCCGCGCTGGAACTCCGGCTTCACCTCGAGCACCACGCGATACTGGTTCGCCTGCGTGAAGATGGTCGACACGAGGCGCTGCCCGAACGCGTTGTAGAGGACGTTGTCGATGGCGGCCGGCGTGATGCCCAGCCGCCCCGCGGTCTCGCGGTCGATCTGCACGAACGCCTGCAGGCCGTGGTCCTGCACGTCGCTCGCGACGTCGGCGAGCTGCGGCAGCCGCGACAGCCGGTCGACGATGCGAGGCACCCAGGTCGACAGCTCGGCCGGGTCCGCGCTGTCGACGGTGAACTGGTATTCGGTGCGGCTGACGCGCGTCTCGATCGTGAGGTCCTGCACCGGCTGCATGTAGAGCTGGATGCCGGGAACGTGCGCCACGCGCTGCTTGAGCCGCTCGATCACGCCGGTCGCGTCGGCATCGCGCTGCGACTTGGGCTTGAGGTTGATCAGCAGGCGACCGCTGTTGAGCGTGGCGTTCTGCCCGTCCACGCCGATGAACGACGCGAGGCTGTCGACCGCCGGATCCTCGAGGATGGCGCGCGCGAGCGCCTGCTGGCGCTCGGCCATCGCCTGGTAGGAGATCGACTCGGGCGCATCCGAGATGCCCTGGATGATCCCGGTGTCCTGCACGGGGAAGAAGCCCTTGGGGACCAGGACGTACAGCACCACCGTGAGCGCCAGCGTTGCGATCGCGACGATCAGCGTCGCGGGCTGGCGCTCGAGCACCCAGTCCAGCATGACGCCGTAGCGCTCGATCACGCGCGCGAAGAAGCGCCCGCTCGCCCGCTCGAAGCGCGATTGCCGCGCCTCCGGCACGTGGCGCAGCAGGCGCGCGCACATCATCGGCGTGAGCGAAAGCGACACGCCGGCGGAGATGAGGATCGCCACGGCGAGCGTGATGGCGAACTCGCGGAACAGCCGCCCGACCACGTCGCCCATGAACAGCAGCGGGATCAGCACCGCGATGAGCGAGATGGTGAGGCTGATGATCGTGAAGCCGATCTGCCTGCTGCCCTTCAGCGCGGCTTCCATCGGCGAGTCGCCCTGCTCGATGTAGCGCGCGATGTTCTCGATCATCACGATGGCGTCGTCGACGACGAAGCCCGTCGCGATGGTCAGCGCCATCAACGTGAGGTTGTTGATCGAGAACCCGGCGAGGTACATGACGCCGAAGGTGCCGACCAGCGACAGCGGCACCGCGACGCTCGGGATGACGGTGGCCGGCAGGTTGCGCAGGAACAGGAAGATCACCATCACCACCAGGGCGACGGCGAGCATGAGCTCGAACTGCACGTCGTGCACCGACGCGCGAATCGTCGTGGTGCGGTCGGTGAGCAGCACGACGTCGACGGAGCCGGGCAGCGTGGCCTTGAGCTGCGGCAGCAACTGCTTGACCCGGTCGACCACTTCGATGACGTTGGCGCCCGGCTGCCGCTGGATGTTCACGATCACCGCGGCGCGGTCGTTCGCCCACGCGCCGAGACGGTCGTTCTCCGCGTCGTCGATCACGTCCGCGACGTCACTGACGCGCACCGGCGCGTTGTTGCGATACGCGATGATGAGGCTGCGATACTCGTCGGCCGAGCGGAGCTGGTCGTTGGCGTCGATGGTCGACGCGCGCGTGGGTCCGTCGAAGCTGCCCTTCGCCTGGTTGACGTTCGCGTTGGCGATCGTCGTGCGAACGTCGTCGAGGCCCAGGTTGTAGGCGGCGAGCTGGCGCGGATTGACCTGGATGCGCACGGCGGGACGCTGGCCGCCTGCGATGCTGACGAGGCCGATGCCCGGGAGCTGCGAGATCTTCTGCGCGATGCGCGTGTCGACGAGGTCCTGCACCTGCGGCAGCGGCAGCGTGGTCGACATCACGGCGAGCGTCAGGATCGGCGCGTCGGCCGGATTCACCTTGCTGTAGATGGGCGGCTGCGGCAGGTCGGCCGGCAGCAGGTTGCCCGACGCGTTGATGGCCGCCTGCACTTCCTGCTCGGCGATGTCGAGCGAAAGGTCGAGCGAGAACTGCAGCGTGATGACCGATGCGCCGCCGGAGCTCGTCGACGACATCTGCGCAAGCCCCGGCATCTGCCCGAACTGGCGCTCGAGCGGCGCGGTGATGGTCGACGTCATGACGTCCGGGCTCGCGCCCGGATACAGCGTCACCACCTGGATGGTCGGGTAGTCGATCTGCGGCAGCGCCGAGATCGGCAGCACGCGATACGCCACGATGCCCGCGAGCAGCACTGCGACCATGAGCAGCGAGGTCGCGACCGGCCGCAGGATGAAGATGCGCGACGGGTTCATCGTGCGCGTCGGCTACTTGGACGCTTGCGCGGCCGGCGCGCGGTGACCGTGGCCCGCGCCCTTCCCGTTCGCCTTGCCGTTCGCCGCGCCGCTCGCCTGCGCTGCGCGCTCCTCGGGCGTCACCGGCTCGATCTTCGCGCCGTCGCGAAGCTTGTCGGCGCCATCGGTGACCACCCGCTCGCCCGGCGCGATGCCGCTCTCGACCACCGTGACCTCGCCCTGCACGGGCCCGAGCTTCACCACGCGCACCGACACGGTGTCGTCGTCGTTCACCTTGTACACGAACGTGCCCGGCGCGCCGCGCTGCACCGCCGACGACGGCACCACCGTGACATCCTTCAGCGTCGTGAGCTGCATGCGGACGTTGACGAACTGGTTCGGGAACAGCAGGCCGGTCTCGTTCGCGAAGTCGGCCTTGAGCTTGATCGTTCCGGTCGTCGGGTCGATCTGGTTGTCGACGGTGGCGAGCGTGCCGCTCGCGAGCCGCGTGCGGCCGTCGCGGTCCCACGCCTCGACGACCGGCGCATCGCCGGCCTTCATTCGCAGCAGGACGGCTTCGAGCTTGTCCTCCGGAATCGAGTACACGACGTTGATCGGCTGCACCTGCGTGATCACGACGATGCCGTTGGCGTCGGTCTGGCGCACCATGTTGCCCGGATCGACCTGGCGCAGGCCCGTGCGTCCCGCGAGCGGCGCCGTGATGCGCGTGTACGAGAGCTGCAGCTTCGCATTGTCGACGGCGCCGCGGTCGGCCTCGACGGTGCCCTCGAGCTGCCGCACCAGCGCGGCCTGCGTGTCCACCTGCTGCTGCGCGATCGAGTCCTGCTTGAGCAGCGTCTGGTAGCGCTGAAGGTCGATGCGCGCGTTCGCGAGCTGCGCCTGGTCGCGCGCCATCTGCCCGACCGCCTGCGTGACCTGCACCTCGAACGGCCTGGGATCGATCTGCGCGAGAAGCTCGCCGGCCTTCACGAGCTGGCCCTCGCGAAAGTTGACGCTCGCGAGCTGACCGTCGACGCGCGGCCTCACCGTGACCGTGTTGCGCGCATTCACGTTGCCGAGCGCGTTCTGCCACACCACGAAGTCGGTCGTCCGCGCGGGCGCGATGGCGACCGGCAGCACGGTGCGTGTGTCGGCGCCGAAACGTCCCGCGCCGCGGCCGCCGTTGGCGCCGTTGGCGCGCGCCGGCCCGCGGGCATCGGTCGCGGTCGCGCCTCGCTCGGTTGCCGGTGTGCGATGCGACCAGTACCAGCCGAACGCGAGCAGCGCGACGACCACGAGCACGACGACCGCGACAGCGCTTCGCCGGCGCGGCGGCCGTGGCGGAACGTCGTCCGGGTCGGGAAGCACGGGTGTCGTCGGAGGATCGGCGGGCATGTTATGCGTCGTCGTGTACGGTCCGCGGCGCACCGCGGCCGGTGGTGAGAGTCGCGCGCGACCGCCTTTGTTCTGATTCAGGGCGCTGAGACGAGCCGTTGCGGCAGGGGATTTGCAAGTAAACGTTTCCTCGACGGGGGACGGCGGCACACAGCATACCGCCCAAACGTGCATCCTTCGTGGAGCCGCGCCGGACGGCGCTGCCTGCGGAAGCGACCGCTCGCGGCGGCCGCTGCGCCGCCCGTCGAGCGACCGCCCGCCATGCCCCCGAACGGGCGTAGGGTCGTGCCACCAAGGGGATGACACCATGCTGCAGCCCGCCCACGTCGGCCATCTCGCAGTGCTGCGCGCGCTGATACGCGAAGGCGCGGCCGAGGGCAGCTTCGATCGCGGGCTTGCCGCCGACTCGCCCGAGTCGGTCGATTTCTTCGAGAAGCTCAAGCGCGCGCTCGTCACCGGCTACTTCGTCGAGCACGATCCGCGCACCGGCCGCATCGACACGGTCGCCGTGCCGGGCTACGTGTTCTGGCCCGACGACCGCAACAGCGGCATGCCGCCCGTCGGGTTCGGATTGTTCCGTGCGCTCGATCAGGGCTACGAGCTCTGGCTCGCGGGCCTGGAGTTCGCGCGTCGCGGCGACGGTCACGGACGCGCCCTGCTCGAGGCGCTGTTCGCGACGCCGGCGGGACAGAAGACGTTCGTGGTGCGCGTGCAGCGCGCGTCACGCTATCTGCCGCAGGTCACCCATCTCATGCACTCGATGCGCTTCGCGAGCGTCGGCGACACGGCGCGCCTGCGCTGGTTCGTGCGCGAGGACGCGCCGCCCGCGCTCGCCGCGCGCCTGCGCGAGGCCGTGAGCGCGCGACGGCCGGTAAGCTAGGCGGGAGTCTTTTCCGCGGAACGCGACGCGCGCGGCGTGAAGCGCACGGTCGCGCCCTGCTCGACGGGATGGCCCGCGCGCATCCAGGCATCGAGGCCTCCGCGCAGCGGGCGCACGCGCGTGTAGCCCCGGCCGAGCAGGATCTGCGCGGCACGCTTCGCCGACGCCTCGTTCGGGCACGCGCAATACACGACGATGTCGCGATCGCCGGGAAAGTCGTCGAGGCGCGCCATCGCTTCGAGGTCGAGCAGCGCCGCGCCGGGGATGTGGGGACGCGACTGCTGTGCGAGGCGCGACCCGATGTCGACCAGGAAGGGACGCGGCTCCCGTTCGAGCGCCGCGCGCAGATCGTCGATGTCGATCAGCGCCGCGTTGACGAAGCGCGCGAGGCGCCAGCGCTGCCATGCCTTGAATATCACGTACGCCGCGACCACGACCGCAACGGCAAGCGCGGCGAAGGCGACGTGCGCGGCCATCCAGGCGAGCACGAGCTCGATCTGCGGGGCGAAGAGGTAGCCGACGCCCATCGCGACCCCGACCCACAGCCCTGCGCTCGCGATGGAGGCCATGACGAACGACGCGGTCGGCATGCGCAGCGCGCCGGCGATGGGCGGCGCGACGGTCGAGAAGCCGGGCACGAACTTCGACAGCACGACCGAGTAGAAGCCCCAGCGCTCGAAGATGCCCTCGGTCTGCCGCACGCACATGTCCGGGGACAGCGACACCTTGCACAGAAAGCGCAGCACCGGGTAGCCGAAGCGCCGGCCCGCCCAGAACCACGCGAGGTCGGCCACGAGCGACGCGCACACCGAAAGCGCGAACGCGGCCGGGCCGTTGAGACGCGCCATGCTCGCGAGCGCGCCCGCGACCATCATGGTCGGGACCGACGGGATGGGAAGGCCGAGCTGCTGCAGCAGCACGTTGAGCCCCACGACCCATACGCCGTACTGCGACAGTTGAGCGAGCGCGGTGTCCATGCGTCGCGGAAAGATCAGCGCGCGATGTCGCCGAAGCGACCGCTGCGGAAGTCGTCGATGGCCTGGTGGATCTCCGCGTCCGTGTTCATGACGAACGGACCGTATCGCGCCACCGGCTCGCGCAGCGGCACGCCACCGAGCACGAGCGCGCGCGCCGGCGCCCGGGCATCGCTTGCGCACGCAAGCGCGACCTGGTCGCCGTCGCCCAGCACCGCGAACGTTCCACTCGGCGCCGGTTCGCCGCCCGCGATGCGCAGGGCGCCGTCGAAGACGTACACGGCGACGTTGAAGTCCTTCGGCACGTCGAGCGCGACGGCGCCGCCGGGCTCGATCGTCACGTCGAAATAGAGGATCGGCGTACGCGTTTCGACGCGCGCCGCGACGCCGAGCGCGTTGCCGGCAACGACCTTGACCGTCACGAGGCCATCGGGCGTGCGTGCGATCGGCAGGTCCGCGTGCGACACGTCCTGATAGCGCGGAGCCGTCATCTTGTCGCGCGCCGGCAGGTTGACCCACACCTGGAAGCCATGGACACGCCCGCCGTCGCGGCGCACGCGCTCGCTCGGCATTTCCGAATGGACCACGCCGCGGCCGGCGGTCATCCACTGGAGGTCGCCGGGTGCGAGCCGCCCGCGGTTGCCCGCGGAGTCCTCGTGCTCGAACTCGCCTTCGAGAAGGTAGGTGACCGTCTCGAAGCCGCGATGCGGGTGATCCGGAGCGCCGACGGCCTGGCCCGGCGCGTAGTCGACCGGACCCATCTCGTCGAGAAGCAGGAACGGGTCGAAGAGCGCGAGCTCGCGCGTGGGAAACGGCCGACGCACGACGAAGCCGCCGCCCTCCACGGTGCGCGTGGCGGCTACGCGCTGCACGACGGGGCGCACGGCCATGGTCATCTCCAGAGGATAGCGGATCGCTGAAGTGTTGGGCTCGATCGCCTCGTTTCCAAGCCCTCGTCTTTTGCGGCCGGCTGCGGGACAATCCGCCGCGCGGCCTCGCACCGCCGCATCCGAGGCAACCGATGGCCACTCCGCAATCGCCGCAAGCCCCCGTTCCGCCGGCAGAAGGCAATGCGCCCGAGCCGCGGCACCTGTCCGCCGGCTTCGGCGCGTCCTGGTGGGGCGAAGGCTGGCGCGTGTTCGCCGCCGCGCCCGGAACGTGGATCGGCATCACGCTGATCCTGCTGGTCATCATGTTCGTGCTGCTCGTCATCCCCTTCATCGGCTATGTCGCGCAGACGCTGCTGCTGCCGGTGTTCGCGGGCGGCGTCATGCTCGGCTGCAGCGCGCTCGCGCGCGGCGAGCCGCTGCGCATCGCGCATCTGTTCGACGGCTTCGGCTCCGGCCGCTTCGGGCCGCTGATCGTGCTCGGCGTCGTGATGCTCGCGGCCAGCATCGTCCTCACGATGGTCTGCGCGATGGTCGGCGTGGTTGCGATCGGCGTCGGCGGATTCGCGGCGCTTGCGGCGCTCGACCCGGCGCACATCGACGTCAACGTGCTGAGGTCGCTCGGCGTCGGCTTCCTGATCGTGCTGCTCGTCGCGCTGGTCGGCGTCGCGCTGATCGCGATGGCGTACTGGTATGCGCCCGCGCTGGTCGTGCTGAACCGCGAGGAGCCGTTGCGCGCGCTCGGCAAGAGCTTCGCCGCCTCGTGGCGCAACCTCGGCGCGTTGACGATCTACGGCCTCATCTACGTCGGCCTCGCGATCCTCGCGTCGATCCCGCTCGGCCTCGGCTGGCTCGTGCTCGCGCCGATGATCGTGGGGTCGTGCTACGCGGGGTGGCGCACCATCTTCGCCTAATGAGCCTCATCCCAGTTCTCGCCGTGGCCGACGTCCACGACGAGCGGCACGCGCAGCTGCGCCACGCCTGACATCAACGGCGGCAGCTCGCGCTCGACGCGCGACAGCTCGGCCTCGGGCACCTCGAACACGAGCTCGTCGTGAACCTGCAGCACGAGGCGCGTGCCGATGCGCTCGCGATCGATCCAGCGCTGCACCTCGATCATCGCGAGCTTGATCAGGTCGGCGGCGGTGCCCTGCATCGGCGCGTTGATCGCCGCGCGCTCGGCGGCCGAGCGGCGCGGGCCGCTCGCGGCGCGAATGTCGGGCAGCCATAGCCGGCGGCCGAACACCGTTTCCACGTAGCCTTGCGCGCGCGCGAGCTCGCGCGTGCGCTGCATGTACGCCGCGACGCCGGGATAGCGCGCGAAGTACTTGTCGATGAACTGTGCCGCCGCCGAGCGCTCGATGTTCAGCTGCGCGGCGAGGCCGAAGGCGCTCATGCCGTAGATCAGGCCGAAATTGACGGCCTTGATGTAGCTGCGCTGCTGGGCGGTGACGTCCCCCGGCGCGACGCTGAATATCTCGGCGGCCGTCGCGCGATGGATGTCGGCGCCCTCCTGGAACGCCCGCAGCAGCGCGGGATCCTCGGACAGGTGCGCCATGATGCGCAGCTCGATCTGCGAGTAGTCCGCCGACACCAGCACGTGGCCCGGCGGCGCGATGAACGCTTCGCGAATGCGCCGGCCCTCGGCCGAGCGCACCGGGATGTTCTGCAGGTTCGGCTCGAGCGACGCGAGCCTCCCCGTTACCGCGGTCGCCTGCGAGAACGTCGTGTGCACGCGTCCCGTGTCGCCGTTGACCATCTGCGGCAGCTTGTCGGTGTAGGTCGACTTGAGCTTCGACAGTGCGCGATGCTCGAGGATCAGCTTGGGCAGCGGATAGTTCGCCGCCAGCTCCTGCAGGACCTCTTCGTCGGTCGACGGCTGGCCGGTCGCCGTGCGCTTGACCACCGGCAGCTTCATGCGGTCGAACAGGATCTCGCAGAGCTGCCGCGGCGAGCCCAGGTTGAACGGCGAGCCCGCTTCGGCGAACGCCTGCTGCTCCAGCGCAGCCACCCGTTCGCCCAGCGTGCTTCCGTGCGCGGCGAGCCGCGCGCCCTCGATCAGCACGCCGGTGCGCTCCATGCGGAAGAGGACGTCGCGCACGGGAAGCTCGATCGTCTCGTAGATGCGGGTCAGCTTTTCGTCGGCGGCGATCTGCGGATACAGCTTGTCGTGCAGGCGCAGCGTCACGTCCGCGTTGGCGGCCGCGTACTCGGTCGCCCGCTCGACGCCGACGTCGGCGAAGGTGATGCGCTTCGCCCCCCGGCCCGTGACGTCGTCGAGCTTGAGCATGGCGATGTCGAGATGGCGCAGCGCGAGGCTGTCGACGTCGTGCGGCTTGTGCGACTCGAGCACGTACGACTCGAGCTCGGCGTCGTGCGCGACGCCCGCGAGCGCGAGGCCGTGATTCGCGAGCGCGTGCTCGTCGAACTTGACGTTCTCGCCGATCTTGCGGCGCGAACGGTCGCACAGCCACGGCGCGATCTGCGCGAGCAGCGCGCTGCGGTCGAGCTGGTCGGGCGTGCCGGGGTAGCGATGCGCGAGCGGCACGTAGCAGGCGCGCCCGGGCGCGACCGCGAATGCGAGCCCGACGATTTCCGCGCGCATCGGCTCGTCCTGCGCGGCATACGCCTTGAAGGCGACGAGGTCCGCGGCCTGGATGTCCTGCCACCAGCGCTGCCACTGCGCTTCGTCGAGGATCGTCTCGTAATGCCTGTCGACGGACGGCGCAGGGCTCGCGGATGCGCTCGATTCGGCGGCCAGCTCGCGCGCCTGGGCGATGCCCGCCAGACCCGGCGTGCCGAGATCGCGTATCCACTGCTTGAACTCGAAGCGATCGAACATCTCGCGCAGCCTCGCGTCGTCGCGCTGCTGCAGCGTGAGGTCGCGGTACGACATCGGCAGCCTGCAATCCCTTCGCACCGTGAGCAGTCGCTTGCCCTGCGGCAGCCATTCGACGGTCTGGCGCAGGTTCTCGCCGACGACGCCTGGGATCGAGGCGGCGTCCTCGAGCAGCTTGTCGAGCGTCTCGTACTGCTGCAGCCACTTCGCCGCGGTCTTCGGGCCGACCTTGGGCACGCCGGGAATGTTGTCGACCGAATCACCGGTGAGCGTCAGCAGATCGAGCACCTGCTCGGCCCTCACGCCGAACTTCGCCACGACGCCGGCTTCGTCGAGCGTCTCGTTGCTCATCGTGTTGACGAGCTTGACGCCTTGCGTGACGAGCTGCGCGAGGTCCTTGTCGGAAGTCGAGATGATCGTGTCGACACCCGCTTCGCGCGCTTCGCGCGTGAGCGTGCCGATCACGTCGTCGGCCTCGACACCCTCGATCATGATCAGCGGCCAGCCGTGCGCGCGCACGAGCGCGTGCAGCGGCTCGATCTGCAGGCCGAGCTCGTCCGGCATGGCCGTGCGGTTGGCCTTGTATTGCGGATACCAGTCGTCGCGAAACGTTCTGCCGGGCGCGTCGAACACGACGGCGAAGTAATCGGGCTTTACGTCCTCCACCATTCGGCGCAACATCGCCACGACGCCGCGCAGCGCTCCCGTGGGCTCGCCGCGCGACGTGCGAAGGTCCGGTAGCGCGTGATAGGCGCGATACAGGTACGACGAACCATCGACGAGGACGAGCGTAGGCATGTTGCCGCAGACCGACAAGATTCCCGAGCTGGTGGACACCCAGGCGGTCTACACCGATCTCGGAAAGGAAGCGTGGCGGGTGCTGGGAATTATGGCAGAGTTCCAGCTCGCAACCGATCGTCTGCGCGGCATAAGACCCGCGGTCAGCATGTTCGGCAGCGCACGCGTCAAGGCGAGCCACAAGTACTACGAGACGACGCGCGCGATCGCGCGCAAGCTCTCCGATGCGGGCTTCGCGGTGATCTCCGGCGGCGGCCCGGGGCTCATGCAGGCGGCCAACGAAGGCGCGCAAGTCGGCCGCTCGCCGGCGATCGGCTTGAACATCTACCTGCCGCACGAGCCCGGCGGCAATCCGTTCCAGGACATCTCGATCAACTTCCGCTACTTCTTCGCGCGCAAGATGATGTTCGTGCGCTTCGCGTCGGCGTACGTCGTGCTGCCCGGCGGATTCGGCACGCTCGACGAGCTCTCCGAATGTCTCACGCTGGTGCAGACGCGCAAGACGCGCCGCATCCCGATCATCCTGGTCGGGTCGGAGTTCTGGGGCGGCTTGCTCGTCTGGCTCAAGGACAAGCTCGTGGGCGAGAAGATGGTCGATCCGGGCGACATCGACCTCATGCGCGTGCTCGACGACCCGGATGAAATCGTGGAAGCCATTTTCGATTTCTACGAGAACCGCGGCTTCCAGCCTTCCCGCGAGGAGCGCGAGCAGATGCTCAACCTTTGAACATGACGACGGGGTCAGAGTCGGCACTCCGACCCCGTTGTTGCACGAATGCACGTACGCGTTCGCCCGACCGACCGCCGCGCGCTTGTCCTACGGCGAGACCGGTCGCGGTTTGGTAGAATCGCTCATCAACGACGTGGTCAGCGACCATGAACGTCCCGCGCCTCGCGTCCAACCTGCTCGCGGTCCTGCTGTTCGCCGCAGGTGCTGCGTTTGCGCAGACGCCACCGCCGCCCAAGGTCGATCCCACCCCGCCGCCGCCGCCGGACCTCTCCGGCGACCCCGATCTGGAGCCTCAGGTCACCGTCATCCGTCGCCAAGATCAGGTCGTGGAGGAAGTTCGAATCCGCGGCGAGCTGCGCTACATCAGGGTCACGCCCCGCGCAGGCCGCCCGTACTTCCTCATTCCCGATCAGAACGGCAACACGTACATACGTCGCGACAGCCTCGATCCGACGCTGAAGGTTCCGATGTGGGTGCTGTTCTCGTTCTGAGCTGATCTCGCCATCATCGCCGACCGGCCGGCGCCGCCAGAGCGCCGCGCTGATCCATGTCCGTTTACACCAACGTCACACCCGAACAGCTCGATGCCTGGCTCGCGCGCTACAGCGTGGGCGGCCTCGTGGACATGGCGCCGATCGTCTCCGGCATCGAGAACACCAACTACTTCGTCACCACCGAAAAGGGCCGCTACGTGCTGACGCTCTACGAGCGCCTGCCTGCCGAGGAGCTGCCCTTCTATCTGAACCTCATGGCGCATCTCGCGCGCGCGGGAGTCGAGGCGCCCGCGCCGGAGCCGGATCGCACCGGCGCGTTGTTCTCGATGCTGAACGGCCGGCCCGCGGGCCTCGTCGCACGGATCGACGGCGTCGCGGTGGAGCATCCCGAGGTCGCGCACTGCGAGGCGGTCGGCGCGGCGCTCGCGCGGCTGCATCTCGCGTCGCAGGCCTATCGTGCGCGCCTCACCAATCGCCGCGGACCGGCGTGGTGGCGACAGGCTGCGCGTGCGGTGCAGCCGTATCTCACGCCCGGGCAACGCGACCTGCTCGCTTGCGAGCTCAAGCACCAGACGGGCTACGGCAAGGTGAAGCTGCCCAAGGGCGCGATCCACGGCGACCTGTTCTGCGACAACGTGCTCTTCGCCGACCATCGCGTGGCCGGCATCATCGACTTCGGCTTCGCCGCGACCGACTTCCTCGCCTACGACCTCGCGATCACGGCCAACGACTGGTGCGTGGTGGACGAGGCCGGCACGCTCGATCCTCATCGCTGCGAATCGCTGGTGCGCGCGTACGAAACCGAGCGGCCGCTCACGCCGGACGAGCGCGCGCAGTGGCCCACGCTGCTTCGCGCGGCCGCGCTGCGGTTCTGGCTGTCGCGGCTGTACGATCTCTACCTGCCCCGGCCGGGAGAGCTCACGCACGCGCACGACCCCGCGCAGTTCGAACGCATCCTGTGCCAGCGCATCGAATCCTCCAGGCCGCCATAGCATGCTCGACACGCCCATGCACGACGTTCCCCGCGAGATCGTCTTCACGCGCCACGAAGGCCCGCGGGGATTCGACTGGCTGCGACAAAGCTATGCCCTGTTCCGGCGTGCGCGGCTGCCGTGGCTGCTGCTGGTCCTGTGCTACTACGTCGTGCTGGTGGCGATCAAGCTCGTGCCGATCGTGGGCGGGCTCGCGGCGGTCATCATGAAGCCCGTGTTCGCCGTGGGATTCCTTGCCGCGGCGTGGAACCAGGAGCGCGGGGTGCAGCCTTCGCCGCGCCATCTCTTCCAGGGCTTCCGGTCGAACCTGTGGGCGCTGGTGCCGCTCGGGGTGGTGCTGTTCCTCGGCATCGCGCTCGCGTTCGTCGCCACGTCGCTCGTCGACGGGGGCCGCCTGGTGCAGATCTTCTTCGACCCCGCGCCGGCGGACCTCGACCAGGAGGCGGCAGCGAAGCGCCTCGCGGACACGCTCGCGGAGCCGCGCGTTCAGATCGGGATGCTGTTCGGCGCGCTGTGCGCGCTTCCGACGATACTTGCGCTCTGGTGGGCACCGGCGCTCGTCGTGTTCCAGGACGCGAGCGTGCCGGCGGCGCTGCGCACCAGCCTGCGTGCCGCGCTCGCGAACTGGCGGCCGCTGCTGCGCTACGGCATCTCCGTGTTCTTCTTCGCCGCCGTGGTGCCGTCGTTGCTGAGCCTGCTGATCGCGCTGGTCGCGCCGCAGTCGCTCTACCCGCTCCTCGCCGCGGTCATCCTGCTTCCGTACACGGCGTTCTTCGTCGCGACGCTGCAGATCTCCGACTACGTGAGCTATCGCGACGTGTTCCACTCCGGGGAGACGCTTGCGCCGGTGGAGCGGGCGGCGCGCGCAGCATGATCGTCATTCCCGCGAAAGCGGGAATCCGGCGTCGGTGAACGCCACGGGTCCCCTGCTTTCGCAGCGACGACGCATCAAGCCCTTTCGAGCTTCGCATACTCCAGCGCGAGCCATTTGACGCCGGCATCGCGAAAGTTGACCTGAACGCGCGCGTCGTCGCCGCGTCCTTCCGCGTCGATGATCACGCCCACGCCGAACTTGGCGTGTCGCACGCTCTGCCCGATGCGCCAGCTCGGCGCAGGTGGCGTCGCCTGCGGCGCCGACTGGATCGCGCCCCACTCCGCGGCGTCCACGTCGAGCGCGACACGATGCGTGCGCGGCGACAGCCACTGCACGAGCTCGCGGGGGATCTCGTCGAAGAAGCGCGACACGATGTTGTAGCGGGTCTGGCCATGCAGCATGCGCGTTTGCGCGTGCGTGAGGTAGAGCTTGCGCCGCGCGCGGGTTATCGCGACGTACATCAGGCGGCGCTCCTCCTCGACGCCGTCGAGCTCGTTCAGGCTGTTCTCGTGCGGAAAGAGCCCCTCCTCGAGCCCGGTCACGAAGACGGTATGGAACTCGAGCCCCTTCGCCGCGTGCACGGTCATGAGCTGCAGCGCGGGGCGCCCTTCCGCGGCCTGGGTGTCGCCGGCTTCGAGCGCAGCGTGCGCGAGGAACGCTGTCAGCGCGTCGGTCGCGCCCTCCTCGGCTGACGGCGCCTCCACGGGCGGCGGCGCCCGATCGGGCGCCGCATCGGCGAACGACAGCACCGCGTCGGCCGGCACTTCGGAGGCGGATGCGCGGATCGGCGCGTCGACCGCGAGATCCGCTTCGCGCACGAAGCCTGCGGCCGCGTTGACGAGCTCCTCGAGGTTCTCGATGCGCTCCTGCCCGTCCTTTTCCTGGCGGTAATGCGCAACGAGGCCGGACGCTTCGATGACGTGCGCCACCGCCTCGGACAACGGCAGCCCGCGCGTGGCCTGGCGCATGCCCTCGACGAGGCGAACGAATGCGCCGACGCTGCTGCCGGCCTTGCCGCCGAGCCCGCCGGTGCACGCGACCTGCCACAGCGTCGTGCCCTGGCCGCGCGCCTGGTCCTGGAGCTGCTCGAGCGTGCGCGCGCCGATGCCGCGCGGCGGGAAGTTCACGATGCGCAGCATCGCGCCGTCGTCCTCCGGCATGGCGACGAGGCGGAGGTACGCGAGCGCGTGCTTGATCTCCGCGCGCTCGAAAAAGCGCATGCCGCCGTAGACGCGATACGGCAGCCCTGCGTTGAAGAGCGCATGCTCGAGCACGCGCGACTGCGCATTGCTGCGATAGAGCAGCGCGATCGCGTCGAGCGCGGTGCCGTCGTCCGCGATGCTCTTCACGGCGTCGACCACGAAGGCGGCTTCGGCGTGGTCGGTCGGGGCGACGAACGCCCGCACCGGCTCGCCCTTGTCTTCCTCGGTCCACAGGTTCTTGCCGAGCCGCGTCTGGTTGTTCTTGATGAGCGCGTTGGCGGCGTCGAGGATGGTGCCGTGCGAGCGGTAGTTCTGCTCGAGCTTGATGAGATGGACCGGCCGGTCGGGCCGCGAGAAGTCCCGCTCGAAGTTCTGCATGTTGGCGACGTTCGCGCCGCGGAACGCGTAGATCGACTGGTCGTCGTCGCCCACCGCGAACACCGCGGTGTCGGCGCCCGCGATGAGGCGCAGCCACTTGTACTGCAACAGGTTCGTGTCCTGGAACTCGTCGACCAGCAGGTGCGAGAAGCGCCGGCGATAGTGCTCGCGCAGGCCGTCGGTCGCGAGCAGCAGCTCATAGCTGCGCAGCAGCAGCTCGGCGAAGTCGACCGCGCCCTCGCGCCGGCACGTCGCGTCGTACAGGGCATAGTGCTCGACCTGCCTTCGCGTGAACTCGTCGCTCGCCTCCACGGCGTTCGGGCGCTGCCCCTGCTCCTTCGCGTTCATGATGAAGTACTGGAGCTGCCGTGCGGGATAGCGCTCGTCGTCGATGTTGTGCGCACGGTAGATGCGCTTGATCAGCGCGAGCTGGTCCTGGGTGTCGAGGATCTGGAACGCCGCGGGAAGCTGGGCGGCGCGGTGATGCGCGCGCAGCATCCGGTTGCAGAGCCCGTGGAACGTCCCGATCCACATGCCGCGCGTCTGCATGGGCGTCAGCGCCGAGAGGCGCGTCAGCATCTCCTTGGCCGCCTTGTTGGTGAAGGTCACGGCGAGGATCGACAGCGGGCTCGCCTGCCCGGTGGCGAGCAGCCAGGCGATTCGCGTGGTCAGCACCCGGGTCTTGCCGCTGCCCGCGCCGGCGAGGATCAGCGCGGAGGCATGCGGGAGCGTGACGGCGGCGAGCTGCTCGGGATTGAGATTGGCGAGGAGCGGGGAAGCCATGCGGAACGTGCGCTCGAATCGCGCGCACGGCAAACGCGTCATTATAGCGGTGCGTCTATAATCGCGCGCGACGCCACATGGCCCGCACACCTCGCGCCCCGGACGACACGCCGCCCGCCCACTCAGCGACGATGCGGGCGTTCGTGCACTGGATTCGCGCGGCCGCGCCCTACGTGCACGCGTTTCGCGGCCAGACGTTCGTCATCGCGTTCGGCGGCGAGGTGGTCGCCGACGATTCCTTCCTCGGCGTCGTTCACGACCTGAACCTCCTGCACAGCCTCGGCATCCGCCTCGTCGTGGCGCACGGCTGCCGCCCGCAGGTCGAGGCGATCCTCAAGCAACAGGCCTACGAGAGCCGCTACGCGCACGGCGTGCGTGTCACCGACGCCGACGCGATGGACTGCGTGCTGGAGGCCGCGGGCCAGGTGCGCGCGCGCATCGAGGCGCTGCTGTCGCTCGGTCTCGCGAATTCACCCATGGCCGGGGCGCGCAACCGCGTGTCGAGCGGCAACTACCTCACCGCCAAGCCGATGGGCATCGTCGACGGCGTCGACATGCAGCTCACCGGCGAGGTGCGCCGCATCGACACCGAGGCGATCCACCAGCGCCTCGAGGACGGCGACATCGTGTTGATCTCGCCCATCGGGTATTCGCCGACCGGCGAGATCTTCAACCTGACCGTCGAGGAAGTCGCCACGCAGGTCGCCGTGCACATGCGCGCGACGAAGCTCATCTTCCTCATGGACGCCGACGGCGTGCGCAACAGCCGCCGCCAGCTCCTGTCCGACCTTTCGACGCGCGATGCCGAGGCGCTGCTCGCGAACCGCGATCGCCTGGCGCCGGACGTGCGCCTGTACCTTCCCGCGGTGGTGCGCGCGTGCAACAACGGCGTCAAGCGCGGCCATCTCATCAGCCGCCATCACGACGGTGCGTTGCTCCTCGAGCTCTTCACGCGCGACGGCGTGGGCACGATGGTGGCCGCCACGGCGCTCGCGCACATCCGCAACGCCACCATCGACGACGTCGGCGGCATTCTGGCCATCATCGAGCCGCTCGAGGAGCAGGGGGTCCTGGTGCGCCGCTCGCGGGAGCGGCTCGAGGCGGAGATCGAGCGCTTCGTCGTCGCCGAGTACGACAACCACATCATTGGCTGCGCGGCGCTGTACGCATTCCCCGAGGAGCGCCTGGGCGAGCTCGCGGCCCTTGCGGTCAACCCCGATTTCCGGCGCGAAGGCTACGGCGAGGCGCTGATGCGTGAGATCGAATCACGGGCGAGGCGGCTCAAGCTCGCCGAGATCTTCGTGCTCACCACCCGCACCGCGCACTGGTTCCTGGAGCGCGGCTTCCGCAGCGGCACGGTGGCCGACCTGCCGCAGCAGAAGCAGGCGCTCTACAATTACCAGCGCAAGTCGCTGGTCTACCGCAAGCCGCTGCAGGCGGGATCGGCGTGAGAATTGCGCGGTCCAACGCCTGAAACGGGGTCAGAGTACGTGCTTCGAAACGCACTCCGACCCCATCGGGCAAAATGTACTCTGACCCCGGTTGGAGGAAGCGCATGGCGCGCATGGTGAAATGCGTCAAGCTGGGCCGAGAGGCCGAAGGCCTGGACTTCCCGCCGTACCCCGGCGAGCTCGGCAGGCGCCTCTACGAGAGCGTGTCCAAGGAAGCCTGGCAGCAATGGCTCAAGCACCAGACCATGCTGGTCAACGAGAATCGGCTTTCGCTGGCCGACCCTCGCGCGCGCAAATGGCTCGCCGAGCAGATGGAAAAGCACTTCTTCGGTGCCGGTGCCGAAATGCCTGCGGGTTACGTGCCGCCGAACCCGTGAGTGCCATGGCGCCGGGCCGCGATCGCGAAGGCAGGGCCATGCTGGCGGGCGCCGCGCTCGCCGCGGGCCTGCTCGCCTCGCCGCTCGCCGGCGCCGACGTCTACACGTGGGTCGACGCCAAGGGCAACGTCAACGTCGGCAACCTGAAGCCGCCCGAAGGTGCGCGCATTCTCGGCGTGACGCGCGAGAATCCCGCGGTGAAGGCGCAATCCGACGCCGCCCGCGAAGCCGCACGCCAGGACGAGATCAACACGCTGACCCGGCGCATCGCGGAGCTCGAGAACAAGGCCCAGGCCGCGTTCGACGCACCGCCACCCGTGCCCTATGCCCCGGCGCCCGCATACTCGCCGCCCGCCCCGGCGCCGCAGTACAACATCAACGTCACCGTGGTGCCGGGCCAGGGACCCGACTACGCGGCAGCGTTCGCGCCCTACGGCTGTGCGTGGGCCGGCTGCGCCACGTGGTTTCCATTCGCATACCCGATCGCCGTCATCGCGACCACGCCGCATGACGTGCATCGCCACCGCGGTGGCGTCCGCCCGCCGGGCTTCCCTTCGCCGCCCCCGGGTGGCATGTCGCGCCCGCCGGTCGACATGTCGCGTCCTCCGGTCGACATGTCGCGTCCACCCGCCGACATGTCGCCCGCGCCGGTGCCTCGCATGCCCGTCGCGATGCACGCCGGCGCGGGACGCGGGTCCCGTATCTGACCGTACAAAAGAAACAGATCCGCGCATCGCGCGAAGTACGCCTGCCACCCGCGTCCGCTAGGCTGCGGCCACTTCGTTCCACAGCCCGGCGAAGCCATGCCTTCGCTGCAGCAACGGGGAGGCGCTCTTGGACGACGCATTCGACATCCGCCATGCGAGGCAGAGCGACGAGGTCGCCATCACGACGCTCGTGCGCAGCGAGCGCCTGAATCCGACCAACCTCGACTGGCGCAGGTTCATTCTCGCGATGGATGGCAGCGGGCTGCTCGGCGCCGTGCAGCTGCGGCTGCATCCCGACCGCTCGCGCGAGCTCGGCTCGCTGGTCGTGCGGCCCGACGCGCGCGGACGCGGCATCGCGGCGCGCATGATCGACGCGTTGCTCGCGCCGGTCGGCACGCGCGTGCTGATGATCACCGGCGCAGCGTTCGCGCGGCACTACGCGCGCTGGGGCTTCCGGCGCATCCCGACCGCGAAGGCTCCGCTCGCCATTCAACGCAACTACCATTTCGGCCGGCTGATCGGCGGCGTGCTCTCGTTGATGGCCGGCCGCCGCCCCCGGGAGCTCGCGATACTCGATCGGGAGCCGCCGACGCGCGCGCGTTGATCGAGCCGGTGCGCCGTGCAGGGGGGAACGTACAATGGACCGTCCCCCAGCTACGGAGACGTCATGCTGCATCTCGTCGATCGCATCATGAACCTCGACATCGGCAATCGCGGCGTGGACAAGCTCTACGGGCCCGCGCGTGCGCGCAACGACGAGGAGCTGTGCGCTGCCGCGGCGCGGCCGCTCATGGGCCTGGCCGCGGGCGAGTGCGTCGTGCTCATCACCGGCTCGCTCACGCGCGCGTGGGTGTCGAACCGCATCGGTGAAACGGATGGGCCGGTCGGCATCGCGTCGCTCGCGCGCGCGCTGAGCTACGCCTTCAACGCCATTCCCGTGGTCATCACCGACACGTCGCTGGTCGAGCCGATCGGCGCGACGGTTCAGGCGGGCGGGCTCGCCTGCGTGACCATGGACCAGGCGAGGCGCGCAACCAGCAACAAGCGCTTCTGCGGCGTGGCAGTGCTGCAGGGATTTCCGCTCGACGACGCGGGCGCGCGCGCAGAGGCGGCGCGCGTCCTCGACGAATGCCGGCCCAAGGCCGTCATCTCGGTCGAGCGGGCCGGCATGACGCCGCGCGGCACGTACCACAACATGCTCGGACAGGATTTCAGCGAAGGCCGCGCCAAGATCGACTTCGTCGTGCGCGAGGCCGCGAAGCGCGGCGTGCCGACCATCGGCGTGGGCGACGGCGGGAACGAGATCGGGATGGGCGCCGTGGCCGACGCGGTTCACCAATACGTGCCGCACGGCGAAATCCTCTGCGCCGAGCTCGCGACCGACGTGCTGCTTCCCGCGGGTGTGTCGAACTGGGGCTGCTATGCGATCCAGGCAGCGCTTGCCGTGCTCACGGGCAAGGCCGAGGTGCTGCACACACCGGCGCTCGAGAAGCGCCTCATCGAGGCCGCCGCGAGCGCCGGGCTGGTCGACGGCAACACCGGCAAGTGCGAGCCCACCGTCGACGGGCTGCCGATCGAGGTGCACATGGGCATCGTCGAGCTGCTCCTGGCCACCGCGCGGCGCGCGATGAAGGGCTGACGGCGGCTCAGCGCTCGAGCTGGATGTGGTTGTTGCGCACGATCTCGCCGTAGAGCGCGTTGTCGTGCCGGACCAGGTCGAGGAACGCCTCCGGCGTGCTCGGCGTCACTTCCGCGCCTTGCGTGACGATGAACTGCTTGATGTCGTCCTGCGCGAGGATGCGGCTCATTTCGCGCGACAGCCTGTCCACGATCGGCGCCGGCAGCCGCGCGGGACCGATCAGGCCCCACCACGAGATCGACTCGTAGGGCACGCCCGATTCCTCGACGGTGGGCAGGTCGGGCAGCGCGGGAAAGCGACGCTTGCCCGTGGTCGCGAGCGCACGCACCTGTCCCGCCTGCACCTTCGGTAGCGCCGACGGAATGCTGTCGACCATGTAGGCGATGCGGCCGGCGATCACGTCGGCCTCGGCTTGCGAGCTTCCCTTGTAAGGCACGTGCAGCGCCTTGATGCCTGCCGCGCTGTTGAAGTACTCGCCGTAGAGATGCGTGCTCGAGCCCACGCCGGCAGACGCGAACGTCAGCTCGCCGGGCTTCTGCTTCGCGAGCGCGATCAGGTCCTGCACGGATCCGACCGGCACGGCCGGATTGACGACGAGTATGTTGGGTCCCGATGCCACCAGCGTGATGAAGGTGAAATCCTTGAACACGTCGAACGTGAGCTGGGGATAGAACAGCGGCGCGATCGCGTGCGAGCTCGGAACGAGGCTCAGCGTGTATCCGTCCGGTGCGGCCTTCGCCACGGCCTCCGTTCCGATGTTGCCGCCGGCGCCCGGGCGGTTCTCGACCACGACCGACTGGCCGAGCGCCTCACCGAGCTTGCGGCCGATCGCTCGTGCGATGAGATCCGTGCCGCCGCCGGGGGCATAGGACACGATGATGTGGATCGGCCGCGAGGGATAGTCGTCCGCACGCGCCTCGTGTGCGAGCAGTCCGGCGAGCAATGCCACGAGCAGAACGGCATATCGCATGGCACACCTCGATTCGTGCGCGTGGGTCCGACGAGATGGTACCGCGGCGGGTGCGCGACGTGCAGGCGGGCGCGCTCCAAACGACGTATGCTGTGCACGTCCATCCGATTCGTGGAGGATCCGATGCGCGTGTCCGCGGTGCTTGCTGCGTTCATGTTTGCGATCGCGGCGCAACTCGCGACGGCTCAGCCCTATCCCGGCAGGCCGATCCGCCTGATCGTCCCTTACCCGCCGGGCGGCGGCACCGACATCGCCGCGCGATGGATCGGACAGAAGCTCGGCGAGCGGCTGAACCAATCGGTGGTCGTCGAGAACCGCCCCGGCGCCAATGGCAACATCGGCACGGACCTCATCGCGAAGGCTGCGCCCGACGGCTACACGATCGGCATGGCGACACCGGGCCCCGTCACGGTGGGTCGAAGCCTCTATCGCAGCCTGCCCTACGACCCGCGCAGCGATCTCGCGCCGATCATCCTCGCCAACGACAGCCCGATCGTGCTCGTCGTCAATCCGTCCGTGCCGGTGCACTCCATGCGCGCGCTGGTCGAGCTCGCGAAGGCAGAGCCCGGCAAGCTCACCGCGGCGCTCGTGTCGACGGGCTCGGTGCCGCACCTGCTCACGGAGCTCATGAAGGCGTCGGCGGGCATCGACATCCTCGACGTGCCCTACAAGGGCGGCAGTCCCGCTGCAACGGACGTCATGGCGGGCCAGGTCGACATGCTGTTCAGCGTGCTGCCGCTGGTGCTGCCGCACATCAACGCAGGCAAGCTGCGCGCGCTCGCCGTCGCGAGCGACGCGCGCAGCCCGCTCCTGCCCGACGTGCCGACGATGGCCGAAGCCGGTTATCCGCAGGTCCTCGGCAGCGCGTGGAACGGCATCGTGGCGCCTGCGGGCGTGTCGAGCGACGTCGTCGCGAAGCTCAATGCCGAGATCGCGCTCGTGCTCGATGCGCCGGACACGCGGGAGCGCTTTCGCGCGCTCGGCATGGAGCCCGGCAAGGGAACGCCCGCCGACTTCGCCGCGTTCATCGAGCGCGAGTCGCAGAAGTGGGCCGGCGTCATCAAGGCGTCCAACATCACCGCGGAATAGGTTCGAGCGAGCCATGACTGCACCGTCGATCAGCCGCTATCCCGTCCCCGACCTTGCCGACCTGCCCGACGACCTGCGCGCCCGCATGCTGGAAGTGCAGGACAAGGCCGGCTTCATCCCGAACGTCTTCCTCACCCTCGCGCATCGCCCGGACGAGTTCCGGGCGTTCTTCGCGTATCACGACGCGCTGATGCTCAAGGACGGCGGCCTCAGCAAGGCCGAGCGCGAGATGATCGTCGTCGCGACGTCCGGTGCGAACGACTGCCTGTACTGCGTGGTCGCGCACGGGGCGATCCTGCGCGTGTACGCGAAGCAACCGCTCGTCGCCGACCAGGTCGCCGTCAACTACCGCAAGGCGGACATCACGCCGCGCCAGAAGGCGATGCTCGCGTTCGCGCTCAAGGTCGCGCAGAGCAGCCAGGCGGTCGACGATGCCGACTTCGCGGCGCTGCGCGAGCACGGCTTCTCGGACGAGGACATCTGGGACATCGGCGCCATCACGGCATTCTTCGCGCTGTCGAATCGCATGGCGAACCTGATCTCCATGCGGCCCAACGACGAGTTCTACCTGATCGGGCGCGTGCCGAAGGGCAGGTAGCGCGCCGCGATTTCGCCATGTCCCACATGCATGTGATGTCGCGCCGGAGCAACTTGTCGACAAGGCAGGTGGTGTCGTGCCCATGGAGCACGCGCTGACGACCGAGCGGCGAGCCGCTCAAATCTCGTACACAACGCTTCCGCCGACGATCGTGGCCGTGACTTTGCCGACGAGCTCGTAACCCGCGAACGGCGTGTTCCTCCCCTGGCTGCGCAAGGCCGTCGGCGTGACGCGCCACGCGTGACGCGGATCGAGGATGCAGATATCGGCCGGCGCGCCGACCGCCAGCGTGCCGGCCTCGATGCCGAGCACTCGGGCCGGAATCGAGGTGATGCGGGCGAGCGCTGAAACGGCATCGACGCCCTCTTCCTCCGCCCATTTCAGCGTCAACGGCAGCAGCAGCTCGAGGCCCGTCGCGCCGGCCTCAGCTTCGCCGAAGGGCAGCTGCTTCGCGTCGTCGTCGACCGGCGTGTGATCCGAGCACACAGCATCGATCGTGCCGTTCGCGACAGCCGCGCGCAGCGCCGCGCGGTCCCGCGTGCCGCGCAGCGGCGGAATCACGTGCGCGGCGGAATCGAACCAGCCGATGTCCACGTCGCAGAGGTGCAGATGATGCACCGCGACGTCGCACGTCACCGGCAGGCCTTCCTGCTTGGCGGCCGCCACCATGGCGACCCCTTCGGCGGTCGACAACCGGCACAGGTGCAGCCGCACGCGCGTCTCGCGCACGAGCGCGAACAGCGTCGACAGCGCGATGGTCTCCGCGATCGAGGGGATCGGGGCCAAGCCGAGCCGCGTCGACACCTCGCCTTCGTGCGCGACGCCACCGCGCGCCAGGTGCGGCTCCTGCGGCCGCAGCCACACCGCATGACCGAACGTCGCGGCGTACTGCATCGCGCGCAGCAGCACCTGCGTGTCGACCAGCGGCATGTCCGCTTGCGAGAACGCGACGCAGCCCGCCTCGGCGAGCTCGCCCATCTCCGTGAGCGTCGTGCCCGCGAGCCCGATGGTCAGCGCACCGATGGGATACACGTGCGCCTGGTTGATGAGGCGTGCGCGGTGCTTGAGCATCTCGACCAGACCGGGCTCGTCGAGCGGCGGGTCGGTGTCCGGCGGGCAGGCGAGGCTCGTCACGCCGCCCGCCATGGCGGCCTCCATCTCCGATTCGAGCGTGGCCTTGTGCTCGAGCCCCGGCTCGCGCAGGCGCGCGGCGAGATCGACGAGCCCCGGCGCGACGATGCGTCCCGTCGCATCGATCGTGCGCTCGGCACGCCATCCGGCCGGAGCCCCGCCCACCGACGCGATGCGGCCGTCGGCCACGTACAGCGACGCGCTCGCATCGAGCCCGCTCGCCGGATCGACGACGCGACCGTTGCGTATCTCGAGATTCATTGCTCGGCCTCCTCGACCGCTTTGGCGATGCAAGCGCGGGCGTGTCGGCCTCCGCGCGATCGCGCGGCGCCGGCCCTTCGGGGCTCGGCTGCGCCCGCCGCGCTCACGCGCCGGCCAGGATGCTCATGACGGCCATGCGCACGGCGATGCCGAACGTGACCTGCGGCAGGATCACCGAGCGCGCGCCGTCGGCCACCGCCGAGTCGATCTCGACGCCGCGGTTCATCGGGCCGGGATGCATGACGATCACGTCCTCCCTGGCCGCGGCGAGCTTGTCCATCGTGAGCCCGTAGTGCTTGAAGTACTCCCCCGCCGAAGGCAGCAGCGCGCCTTTCATGCGCTCGCTCTGCAGCCTCAGCATCACGACGACGTCGCAGTCGGCGAGCCCGAGCCGCATGTCCTCGTAGACGTGCACCCCCATCGACTCGACGCTTGCGGGCAGCAGCGTTCGCGGGCCGATCACGCGGACCTCCGCGGTGCCGAGCGTGGTGAGCCCGTGGATGAGCGAGCGCGCCACGCGCGAATGCAGCACGTCGCCCACGATCGCCACGGTGAGGTTGGAGAAATCGCCCTTGTAGTGGCGGATGGTGTAGAGATCGAGCAGGCCCTGCGTCGGATGCGCGTGTCGCCCGTCGCCCGCGTTGACCACGTGCACGTGCGTCCTGCGCGTCGCGATGAGATGCGAGGCGATGAGGTGCGGCGCGCCCGATTGCGCGTGACGCACGACGAAGAGATCGGCGTCCATCGCGACCAGGTTGTCGACCGTGTCGAGCAGCGTCTCGCCCTTGGACGTCGAGGACACGCCGATGTTGAGGTTGATCACGTCCGCCGACAGCCGCTTGGCCGCGATCTCGAACGTGGTGCGCGTGCGCGTGGAGTTCTCGAAGAAGAGGTTGAACACCGCCTTGCCGCGCAACAGCGGGACCTTCTTCACCTCGCGCTCGGCGATGCCCACGAACGGCACCGCGGTGTCGAGGATCTGCCGGATGACGTCGGGCGGCAGGCCTTCGAGCGTGAGCAGGTGCGTCAGCGCGCCGTCGGCGTTGAGCTGCGGGTTGCGCGTGGGCATGCGCGGTCAGGCCGTGCGGAACGGCTCGAGCGCGAGCGAGAGCCTGCCCTCGGCGTCGCGCGACAGCACCACGTTGCGGTCGCGCGGAACCGCGAGGCGCGCACCGGCGTAGGTCGCTTCGACGGGCAGCTCGCGCCCGCCGCGGTCGACCAGCACGGCGAGCTCGATGCGCGCCGGCCGGCCGAAGTCGAACAGCTCGTTGATGGCCGCGCGCACGCTGCGGCCGGTGTACAGCACGTCGTCGATCAGCACGATGCTCGCGCCGTTCACGTCGAAGGGAATCTCGCTGCGCTTGGTGCCGCCCTTGAGGCCCATGGTCGCGTAGTCGTCGCGATAGAACGACACGTCGATGAATCCGAGCGGATGCTCGCCCGGGATCATGCCTGCGAGCCGCTCGGCGAGCCACGCACCGCCGGAATAGATGCCGACGAACGCGGCGTCGTATGCCACCGCCGGACGCATGCGCGATGCGAGCTCGGCGAGCGCGGCTTCGGCGTCAGGCAGGCCGGTCGTCATGCGGCGTGTCGAGATACGCTTGCAGGATGATCTGCGCGGCGACGGCATCGCGCAGCGCGCGCTGCTCGCGGCCGCCGCGACCCGCCGCACGCAGCTCGGCGGCGGCGAGCTCCGAGGTATGGCGCTCGTCCACTTCCATCACCGGCACCCGGTAGCGCGCGGCGAGCTGGCGTGCGAAGCGACGCGCACGCGCGGTCATCTCGTGCGGCGTGCCATCCGCGTGCACCGGAAGGCCGACCACCAGCCGGTCCGGATGCCATTCGGCGACCAGCGCATCGATCGCGGCAAAGCGCGCGTCGTTGCGCGGCGACTCGATGGTGGTCAGGGGGCGCGCGGTGCCGAGACGCGTCGTTCCAATCGCCACGCCGATGCGACGCACTCCGAAATCGAACGCGAGCAGCGTCGCGTCCGTGGGTGCGGTCAAGGCCGGTCACGCGTGCCCGACGTCGTCGGACAGACGCGAGAAATCGATGCCGAGGAGGCGCATCGCCGCGGGCAGGCGCGCCTCGGCGGGCATCGCGAACAGCAGGTTCGGGTCGGCTTCGACCGTGAGCCACGCGTTTTGCGCGAGCTCCTGCTCGAGCTGTCCCGCCGACCAGCCGGCGTAGCCCAGCGACACGAGCATGTCCTTCGGGCCTTCGCCGCGACCCACCGCCTCCAGCACGTCCTTCGACGTGGTGAGGCCCATTTCGTCGCTGATGGCGAGCGTCGACTGCCAGTTGCCGAGCGGCCGGTGGAGCACGAAGCCGCGATCCACCTGCACCGGGCCGCCGAAATGCACGGGCGATTCCTGCAGATCGGTGTCGGACAGCGGAATGTCGATCTGCTCGAACAGCGCCGACAGCGTCATGTCGATCGGCTTGTTCACGACAATGCCGAGCGCGCCGTCCTTGCTGTGCTCGCACACGTATGTGAGTGAGTTGGCGAAATGCGGATCCGCCATCGCCGGCATGGCGATGAGGAAGTGGTGCGTCAGATTGACGGTATCGGGCATTTGACGCCGCTCCGAACCATTATACGCGCCGCCCGGCGCCGCTCGCGGCGCCCCGATGTCACGGCAACGGTTCACAGCCTTCGACAGCACCTAGCCGCGCGGTTCACCCGCGCCGTTGACCCAGATCGTCGGTCCCGGCGGCGCGCTCACCTGCACGCGATGCAACACACCGCGAAACGCGTACGTGACGTCCCAGTACGCAGGCCGCGCCGAACCCGGCACCGCCGAGCAGCGGTGCACATCCTGCGTGACCACCTGCGAGCCACCGCGTCCGATGTTCGCGCCGACAGCCGCGCCGCCGACGACGCCGAGGCCCGTTGCGACGTCGCGTCCGCTGCCCGCGCCGATCTGGTGTCCGAGGATGCCGCCGATCACCGCGCCGGCGATGGCACCCGGAACGTTGACGTCGGGTCGCTGGGCCACGACCTGCTGGCGCTCGACCCAGCAACGCTGCTCCGGCGGCCCGACGACCGCACGCACGGACTCGACCGGCACTTCGAACAGCCGCTCGCCCGGACGACGCCGGTATTCGTAAACCGGCACGGCTTGCGGCGGCGGCGCCTCGTCACGCGTCACTTCGCGGCCCACCGGACGCACCGACGACACGCGGTTGTTCAGGCCCATCGCAGCGAGCGAGGGATAGCTGCCCGAGCGCAGCACGACGCAGCGTCCCTGGAAGTGTGCGTCGTCGCACACTTCCCATCGGCCGCGGTCGACGATCACCGACGAGGCGCGGTCGTTGAAGCCGTAGCGCTCGAAATTCCAGATCGGCTTGTCGGTCGAGAACATGTGCCCGCGAAAGCCTTCACCTTCGTAGAAGGTGACCTGCGCCGCGGCCTGGGTGGCCAGAGCCATGGCGGCCAGGGCCAGCAGGGTTTTCGTCATTCTCATTCGTGGATCCTCCTTGGGACGCCCGCCTTGCGGCGGGTTACAGGAGGCACAACGCATGACCCTGGTGCACGGTTGTCACGGCGCGCGTTACGAAAAGTACGCTTGACACGGGCCAGCCCCGCAGTCGGGCGGGCCGCGTTCACAACGCCATGTCTTCCCACGTGAGAACGGCATGCTTGTACGCTACCTCGCGTGGTCGCGCTCGCGATCCTTGCAACGCGGGTCGGCGCCTTCTGCGGCTTCTTCGTCGGCAAGGCCGACGCCACGCTGTACAACGAGGCCTCGCAGGTCATCCTGGTCCGCGACGGCGAGCGCACGGTGATCGGGATGCTGAACGACTACCGCGGCGATCCCTCCGCGTTCGCACGGGTCGTTCCCGTTCCACAGGTGCTCGAGCGCGGGCAGATCCGCATCGGCGATCGCAACACGTTCGAGCGCATCGAAGCATTCAGCGCGCCGCGGCTCACCGAATGTTTCGATGCCGATCCATTCGCACGGCACGAGGCGCTCGCGAGCCGCCCAGCGCTCGATCGCGCCGCGGCTGCGCCGATGCAGAACTTTCGCGAGAACGCGCTCGGCGTCACGGTGGAGGCGCGCTATGCCGTCGGCGAATACGACATCACCCTCCTGTCGGCGGCGGAGTCGAGCGGCCTCGAGACGTGGCTCCTGCGCATGCGGCCGGGGCCGGCGTTCGCGTGGCGCGACACGGCGGAATGACGGCACAATGGCGGCATGCGCATCCTGCTGCTCGTTGCCGCGCTCGCGACTGCGGTGGCGGCCTCCGCCGCCGACGATCGCGTGCAGCTCGATCCGTTCGCGCGCGCGACCGATGGGGACGCGCGCTGTCCCGAGCAGCCGCCGCCGCTGCTCACCGCCGACGAGGCGCGCCACGAAGCGCACGTCCGCGTCGAGCGTGGCACGCGCTGCGCCATGGATGGAACCTGCGAGCCCGGCGGCGCGTACCGGCGCGATCCCGAGGTCAACGAGGAGGCGCGGGCCGCGATCGCAGGCGACCGCCGGTTCGCGAACACGTCGGTGTGGGTGACGACCATGCGCAAATGGGTCACGCTGCAGGGCTGCGTGCGCAGCGCTTCCCAGGAGCGGGCCCTGGTGGAGCTCGTGAAGAAGCAGCCGAACGTCGAGCGGGTGTTCGACGAGCTGAAGGTGCGATAGCAGCGACGTCGTCCCCGCGTACGCGGGGGAGCTGGAGGTGCGATAGCAGCGACGTCGTCCCCGCGTACGCGGGGACCCAGCGTCGTTCTGCCAAAGTCGCCGGGCCCCTGCTCGCGCAGGGGCGACAGTCCGCTACTCCTCCTCGTGCTTCCGATGCTTCGCGTAGTCGGTGGCGAGCTGCTGCTGCAGGTTCGGCGGCGCCTGCTCGTAGTGCGACAGCGACATGGTCCACGCGCCGTGGCCGCCGGTCATCGATTTCAGCCGCGCGGCGTAGCCGTCGAGCTCCGACAGCGGCGCAAGCCCGTTCACGGCCAGCATGCCGGCCGGCAGCGTTTGCGTGCCGGTCACCTGGCCGCGACGCGACGACAGGTCGCCCGTCACGTCGCCCATCGAGTTGGAGGGGCAATTGATCTCGACGCCCACGATCGGCTCGAGCACGATGGGCCTCGCCTTCCCGATCGCGTCGAGGAACGCCTTGCGGCCCGCGGCCACGAAGGCCACTTCCTTGGAGTCGACCGGGTGGTACTTGCCGTCGAACACGGTCACGCGTACGTCCTGCATCGGAAAGCCCGCGACCGGCCCGGCGTGCAGCACCTGCTCGACGCCCTTCTGCACGGCGGGGATCAGCGTGTTCGGGATCGCACCGCCCTTCACCTGATCGACGAATTCGAAGCCGGTGCCGCGCGGCAACGGCTCGACGCGCAGGAAGACCTCGCCGAACTGGCCCGCACCGCCGGTCTGCTTCTTGTGGCGGTGATGGCCTTCCGCTTTCGCGGTGATGGTCTCGCGATACGGCACGCGCGGCGGCCGCGTCTCCACCTCGAGCTTGAACTGGCTCGCCATGCGCTCGAACACGGAGCGCAGATGCAGCTCGCCGAGGCCGCGCAGCACGGTCTCGTTCACGGCGGGGTCGTGCTCGACGACCAGCGTCGGGTCCTCGGCCATCATCTTGTGCAGCACGTCGGAGATGCGCTGCTCGTCGCCGCGGCGCTTCGGCGTGATCGCGAATCCGTGCATCGGCACGGGAAACTCCAGCGGCCGCATGTGGATCTGGTCCTCGTCGTGCGAATCGTGCAGCACGCAGTCGAACGTGATCTCCTCGACCTTGGCCACCGCCGCGAGGTCGCCCGGCACGGCATGGTCGATCTCGATGTATTTCGCGCCCTGCAGCATGAACAGATGACCCACCTTGAACGGCTTGCGGCCGTCGCCGACGAAGAGCTGCGTGTCCTTGGTGATCGTGCCCTGGTGCACCCGGAACACGCCGAGCTTGCCCACGAAGGGATCGACGACCACCTTGAAGACGTGTGCGAGCACGTGCTTGGCGGAATCGGGGGCCGAGCGAAATTCCGTGGCGGCCTCGCCTTCGCCCTTGTAGAACAGCGGCGGGTTGCCTTCGGCCGGATTGGGCGCGAGCTTCACCAGGATGTCGATCAGCTCGCGCACGCCCGCGCCGGTGCGCGCGCTCACGAAGCAGACCGGCACGAGATGCCCTTCGCGCAACGCCTTCTCGAACGGCGCGTGGAGCTGCGCCGGCTCCACCTCGCCCTGCTCGAGGTAGACCGACATCAGGTCCTCGTCGACCTCGACCACCTGGTCGACGAGCGCGCGATGCGCTTCCTCCACCGACGAGAAATCGCTCTCGCCGGAGGGGTTGAAGAAGCAGTCCACCACGCGCTTGCCCGCGTCGGCCGGGAGGTTGATCGGCAGGCACTCCTTGCCGAACGCGTTGCGCGCCGCGGCCAGCACGCCGGGAAGGTCGACGTTCTCGGAATCGATCTTGTTGATGACGATCAGGCGGCACAGCCCGCGCTTGCCGGCCCATTCCATCATGCGGTTCGCGATCATCTGAACGCCGGTGGATGCGTTGATCACCACCGCGGCGGTCTCGACGGCATCGAGCGCGCCGATCGATTGGCCGATGAAATCGGGGAATCCCGGCGTGTCGACGAGATGGACGCGCGTGCCGTCGGTCTCGAAATGGAGGAGCGACGCGCGCAGCGAATGCTGGTAGGACTTCTCCAGCGCATCGAAGTCGCTCGCGGTGGTGCCGCGCTCCACGCTTCCGGCCTGCTGGATCGCGCCGGCATGCGCGAGGAGCGCTTCGGCGAGCGTGGTCTTGCCCGCGGCGCCGTCACCTACCAACGCTACAGTACGAATGTGTTCCGTCGTGAAATGCGCCATGGACGTGTTCCTCCTCGCATGGTGTGACGCTCGCGCCGTCTCGATGCCGGCGCGCGTGATCTCGGATGCCGCGCCGAGCCCGCGCTCCGGTCACCGCCGAACGGCAGGCCGGATGACAGCGGGGACGCGGCGACGGCATCGGAAGGGGATGCTTGGGACGGGGTAATGCCGGGGGAGCCATTACTGTGCCCCATCCGCGCGGCGCTGAGAAGTGGGTAGACTGAACGCGGGTCATTTCGAGAGCGTTCGCTCCGATGCTCGCGTTCTCCCGCTCCGCCCGCAGGGTCGCCGCCGACCCGCTCGGCTTCATGATGCAGGTCTGCAAGGCCTTCAAGGCCAACCAGGGGCTGCTCCTCGCCGGCGGCGTCGCGTACTACACGCTCTTGTCGATCGTGCCGCTGGCGATCCTGCTGGTGATCGTGCTGTCGCACGTCGTCGACGCCGACGAGCTGCTCGCAACGGTGGCGCGCTACCTGGAGCTCGTCGTCCCCGGCGAGTCCCGGCCGCTCATGGAGGACGTGCGCCTGTTCATCGCCAATCGCGCGGTGATCGGATGGCCGCTTGCGGTCACGCTCGTGTTCTTCAGCTCCCTCGCTTTCACCGTGCTCGAGAATGCGATGTCCGTGATCTTCTTTCACCGCGTCGCGATCCGCCGCCGCCATTTCGTGATGTCGGCGCTCCTGCCGTATCTCTACATCCTGCTCCTGGCCGTGGGCCTGCTGGTGGTGACCGTCATCGCGAGCGTGCTCGAGAACCTCGCCTCGGCGTCGATCGCGCTCATCGGGCACGAATGGTCGCTCGGGCGCCTCTCGTCGTTCCTGCTCTACCTGATCGGCGTGGTCGGCGAGATCGTGCTGCTGTCCTCGATCTACCTGGTGATGCCGGTGGGGCGCCTGTCATGGCGGCACGCGCTGGTGGGCGGCGTCGCCGCCGCGGTGCTGTGGGAGATCTCCCGCCACGTGCTCGTGTGGTATTTCACCACGCTGTCGCAGGTCCGCACCGTGTACGGCTCGCTCACCACCGCGATCGTGGTGCTGCTCAGCCTGGAGATCGCCGCCATCGTTCTGCTCTTCGGCGCACAGGTCATCGCGGAGTACGAGCGCATCGGCAGCGAGCCGATCGTGCGCAAGCCGAAGGAGCTGCGCACGACGGGGTCAGAGTAAGTCTCGCGGATCGGGGTCGGAGTCAGTGTCGCGAAACTGACTCTGACCCCGTTGTCCGAAGCTGACTCCGACCCCGTTCCTGGACTAGCCGCGCGGCGCGGTGACGTTCAGCATGTCGCGCAAATGCCGCAGCAGCTCGTCTTCCTGGTACGGCTTGCCGAGATAGAGGTCGACGCCGAGCTCGGCCGCGTGGTTGCGATGCTTCTCCGCCGTGCGCGAGGTGATCATGATGATCGGGATGTGCGCGTTCTTCGGATCGCCCTTGATCGTCTTGGTGAACTCGAAGCCGTCCATGCGCGGCATCTCGATGTCGAGCAGGATCACGTCGGGCATGTGCTCCGTCAGCACCTGCAGCGCGTCCACGCCGTCCTTGGCGGTGAGCACGTCGAAGCCTTCGCGCGCGAGGAGCCGGCTCGTGATCTTGCGCACGGTGAGCGAGTCGTCGACGATCATGACGGTCGGGCGCAGGTCGCGCGCCGGGCGGGCGGGCTCGGTGCGCGCGATGCGGTCGTCGGCGTGCGGGTCGAACGTCGCCACGTCCGCGCGCTGCGCGAGGTGCACCGGATTGATGATCAGCACGATCTCGCCCGTGCCGAGCACCGTCGCACCCGAGATACCGGACACGCGCGCGAGCTGGGGCCCGATGTTCTTCACCACGACTTCCTGGTTGCCGACCATCTCGTCGACGTGGACGGCGGCAACCCCCTGCCCGCTGCGCAGCAGCAGCACCGCGTTGTAGCGCAGCGTCTCCGGATTGTGCGACATGTCGCCGAGCAACCGCGGCAGGTAATGGAACGGGTAGTCGCGGCCCTGCCATTGCACCGCCCTGGCGACATAGAGCGAAAGAAGCACGTCGCCCTTGACCTGCTGCACCTGCTCGACCATCGGCGCCGGCAACGCCCACAGGCGCCCACCGGCGCGCACGAGCACGGCCTGCGCGACGGCGAGCGTCAACGGCAGGTAGAGATCGAACTGGGTGCCTTTGCCGGGCGCGGACTGCACCTCGACGCGCCCGCCGAGCGCCGCGATCTCGCTTCGCACGACGTCCATGCCGATGCCGCGGCCGGAGATCTGCGTGACCTTCGACGCCGTCGAGAAGCCCGGCTGGAACAGGCATTCGATGAGCTGTTGCTCGCCTGGATCGGCGTCGGCGGCGACGAGGCCGACGCTGCGCGCACGCTCGCGCACGCGCGCGAAGTCGATGCCGGCGCCGTCGTCGGCGAGCTCGATCAGGATTTCGTTGCCCACCTGCTTCACGGTGAGGCTGATCTCGCCGGTCTCCGCCTTGCCGGCCTTCTGCCGGGCTTCGCGCGATTCGAGGCCGTGGTCGAGCGAGTTGCGCAGAAGGTGCTCGAGCGGCCCGACGAGCTTTTCCAGCACCGAGCGGTCGAGCTCCGTTTGCGCGCCGTGGATCTCGAGGTTGGCGCGCTTGTCGAGCTCGCGCGCGGTGGTGCGCATGATCCGATACAGGCGCTCGGACAGGCTGCCGAAGGGCACCGTGCGGATCGCGAACAGGCGCTGCTGCACGTCCCGCGACAGGCGCGCCTGCGCGAGCAGAGCGGCGTCCGCGTCGTCGAGGTTGCGCAGCAGCGATTGCTGCACCGTCGACACGTCGTTGACGCCCTCGGCGAGCGAGCGCGTGAGCTCCTGGAAGCGCGTGTAGCGATCGAGCTCCAGCGGATCGAACTGCTCGTGCGTCGACGACAGCGCCGACATGCGCGACTGGATCTGCGTCTCGGCCTGCAGCTCGATCTCGCGCACCTGGCTGCGCAGCCGGATGACGCTGCTGGTCAGCTCGAGGAGGTTCGCCTTCAGCGCACGCAGCTCGCCTTCGACGCGCGCACGCGCGATCGCGACTTCGCCGGCTTCGTTCACCAGGCGATCGACCGTGTCGGCGCGCACCCGCAGCATCGCCGCGTGCGCGGTTTCGACTTCGGTCGCGGGCTCGCCGCGCGCCGGCGCAACGGGCGCTGCCGCGGCAGGCGCCGCCGCAGCGGCGACGGCTTGCCCGGCGGCATGGGGTTCGGAAGGCGCCGCTTGCTCCTGCCCGGCCGACGCCACGAGCCATGGCAGCGGCACGTTGGTTCGTCCGGCGCGCAGCGCGTCGAGCACGTAGCTGACGTGGTCGAGATCCGTGTCGAGCGCTTCGAAGAGCTCCGGCGTCGCTTCGGCGAGCGACTCGCCGTCCATGAGCCGCGATTCCATGCGGTGCGTGAGCTCGCCGAGGCGCATCGCGCCTGCCATGCGCGCGCTGCCCTTGAACGTGTGCAGCGTGCGGCGCAGTTGCTGCGCAACGCTCGCATCGCCCGGATTGCGGCGCCACGCACGCACCTGCTCGCCGGCCTGTGGAAACAGGTCGCCGGCTTCCTCCAGGAAGATCGACAGAACGGTCTCGTCGACTTCGTCGTGCAGGGCGAGCAGCGTGTCGCGCTCGGCCTCCACCGGCTTCGGCAGGGTGATCTCCGCCGGCGCGATGGGAGGCACTGCGCGCAGCGGCGGCAGCGGCGCAATGCGCGGCGCGTGGTGAGGCTCGACTGCTTGTCGTTCCTGCGAAAGCGACGGCGCAGCCGTCGTCCCTGCGGAAGCAGGGACCCAGTGGCTCTCATCAGGACCCTCGGTCCCCGCTTCCGCGGGAGCGACGGGATCCTCCTGCGGTGGCTGTGCCTCCTCGCGGTCGGCTTCCTGCGCCGCGACGGTTTCGGCATCCACCGGTTCCGCGAGCATGGCGTCCTGTCGCAGCGCTTCGAGCTCGCGCTGGATCTCGGCGCCTTCCTGCTCGTGTGCGCTCATGAAGCCGAAACGCGCGCGCACGCGCGTCGCGAATTCGCTGAGCCCGGCAATCGCGCGCGCGAGCACCGGCTGCGCAGCGCTCGGCAGCGGCGCACCGTGCTGCTGCAGCGCGAGCAGCGCCTGCTCGAGGGCCTTCGCCGTGCCGGCGATCAGCGGGAAGCCGCCGGTGCGATGGATGCCGCAGAGCGTATGGCTCGCGCGCACCATCGCTTCGGACGGCACGTAGCGCGAGTCGAACTGCAGCAGCGAAAGCTCGTGCGCGAGCGTGGCGAGATGCTGCTCCGCTTCGTCGCAGAGGATCTTCCACAGCGACTGCGACAGCGTGACGCCGCCGACGACGACGTCTTCAGGCTCGGGCTCGGGAGGGGCAGGCTCGGTGTGGGACGACGCAGGCTCGGGCTCGACCGGTTCCTCCGCGGCCGCTTCGCGCGCGGACGGCGCCGGCGGCGTGGAGGCATCTCGCGCACCGCGTGACGGCGTGTGCACGGGCTCGGCGAGCGTCAGCGACGGCGCGCGCGGCGGCGGGCTGAATGGCGGCGCGGGCGGCTGCGTGTTGTCCGCGACCACGCGCAGCACCGGCTTGCCCGGCTCCGTCAGCGTGGGCAGCGCGACGTCGATCGTCTCGTCGTACGGTTCCTCTTCGGTTGCCACGTGGGGCAGGTCGTCGACCGCCGCACCGAGCTCGGGCAGGTCGACGATCTCCAGGTCGGGCGCGCGCGGCTTAGGTGGCGCGGGCGGCGGAGGCGGCGCGATCGCCAGGGGCTTTTGCGGCGCGGCGCGCACGGCGGCGCCGCCGCCGAGCTCCACTTCCACGGCGCGAATCGCGGCTTCGATCGGCGCGGGATCGGCCTGCACGCGCCGCACGCTCTGCAACGCGTCGACCCAGCGGCGGAAGTCGGCTTCGGCCGTCGCGATCATCGCGATGACCGCAGGCGTGACGGGCCGATCCTCTTCCAGCAGGCGATTGTGGATCTTCTCGACCTCGTACGCGACGTCGCCGAGCTGCGTGAGCCCGACCATGCGGCCGCTGCCCTTCAGCGTATGGAACTGGCGCCGCACCACGGCGAGGGCCTCGCGATCGCCCGCGTTGCGCTCCAGCGCAGCGCGATTGTCGGCGATGGCGTCGAGCACCTCGGCGGCTTCGGTGAGATAGATCTCGAGGAGCTCCGCGTCGAGCTGGCTCGCGTCGGTGTCGAGCAGGCGCTGCGTCTCTTCGGAGATCTCGGGCGCAGGCGCGGCTCCCGTGTCGGCGATCTGCTCGACCGCCGCTGCAAGCGCGGCGGTGCCGCCCGACTCGAGCTGCTTCAACGCGGCGTCGGCTTGCGTCACCAGGTCCGCGTCGCCGATCAATTCGGCATCGTCGCGCAGGCCGGTCAGCTTTTGCTCGAGGCGCTCGCGGGCCGCGGCATCGGCCGGCGCGCGATGCACCTCCGCGACGATCTCGGGAAGCTGCGCGCGCAATTCGGCGACCGCCGATTCGACCGAATCGGACTGCGCGGCCGGTTGCGCCGGCGCTTCGCCGAGGCGCTTGGCGAGCAGCGGCGCGATCAGCCGCTCGCGATCGGGACGCTGCTGCTCGACCGCCTCGATGTAGAAACCCAGCCCCGACAGCGATTCGGCGAGGAGCTCGAGATCGTCGTTGTTGACCGGAGTGTCCTCGCTCGCGTACGCGTCGATCTGCTCCTGGCAAAGCTCCAGGAGGCGTCCGGCGTCGTCGAGGCCGAGCATGCGCAGCGCACCGCGGATCTGTGCGCTGTCCTTGGTGAGCGTCGCGAGCTCCGCGCGCTTGCCCTGGTCGCGGAAGAACGCGTCGAGCACCTGCTCCATGTGGCGCAGGTTGGCCTGGATCTCCCGGCCGACTTGCGCGAGCAGCACGCGCTCCTGCGCGCGCTTGCTCATCTCGTCGAGCATCGGCCCGCTCGCGGCCGCGGCGCGGCCCGCGCGCGCGGCATCGAGGCGCGCGAGCATGGCGTCGACCTGCTTCGGGAAATCGGCCGACAGGCTGGTGTAGTTCTCGAAGGCGCTCTCGGCGAGCAGCAGCGCGGTCGCGTACTCCATCGCGAGCGGCTCGGACACGCCGGACGCGGGCATCTTGTCCAGGCGCTCGACCAGCGCGGCGGTGAGCTTCATCAACGCGCCGTGCTTGATCTCGGCTGCCTTGTTGTGCACCGACGCGAGCGTCTGCTTGAGCTTGGGCAGGTTCTCGGCGCGGCCCGATGCGGCCTTGAGCCACGCGTCCTTCGCGCCGGCGAGCTGCTCGCGCGCTTCGCGCAGCAGCGGCTGGATGCGCACGACGTCGGCCGAGAGCACTTGTGCCGACGGGATGAGGCCCCCGAGCCTGAACGCGCGCTGCACGGCCTGCACCTGCGGCGCGACGGGCGCGGCGATCGCGACGTAATAGAGCACTTCCCGGCGCAGCCGATCGGCGACCTTGGCGCTGCCTTCCGCGACGCGGCGAATCTGCAGGTCGATGCGCGCGGCGAGCTGCTTGACGCCGAATCCGGGCTCGAGGCCCTTCTCGACCATCGCCTCGAACAGCGCGCCGACCGTCCACCAGAACGCGCGCAGGCCCGACTGCGTGGTCACGTCCTCGATGCCGGCGATGGCATCGCGCATCGTCCTGCCGCCGTCTTCGTCGCCGCGCAGCCATCCGAGCAGGCCGCGCTGATACAGGCGCCGCTGCTTGATCAGGTGCGACGGCAGCTTGTTGGCCGGAACGATCTCGCGCGGCGTGATGCGCGGCGGGCGTGCCGACAGGTCCGGATAGAACAGATCGGTCGGCGCGGCGGCCTTGATGCCGCGCGCGCTTTGCATCGCTTCGTATTCGGGGAAGAGCTTGAGCGGGACCGGCGCGACGCCGTTGGTGAGCTCGTCGAGGAAGATGCGAAGCTTGCGGCATGCGCGATCCACCGCGGCGAGCGTGGCCGTGCGCTCCGTGCCCTCCGCGTCGTCGAGGCGCGTGAGCTGCCGCTCGATCTCGTCGGTGAACGCCACCACGGCATCGAGCCCGACCATCTGGATCGCGCCTGCGGCCTGGTGGATGTGCGCGCGCGCGTGCTTGAGCGCAGCACCGTCGCCGCTGTCGCGGTGGAGCGCGAGCGCGTCCAGGCCGCGCCCGAGCGCCTGGTCGATCTCGCCCTGGACCCAGGACAGCGGTCCCAGGTCGAAGTCGGTGGAATCAGGCATCGGTTACACCTTGAAGCCTGCGACCGACGAGCGCAGCTCGGCCGCGAGCTTGGTGAGCTGGCCGATCGACACGTTGGTCTGCTTCGTGCCCTCGGTCGTCTCCTCGGTGATCTTGAGGATGCCCTGCATGCCGCGCGTGACCTCGGTCACCGACGTCGACTGCATCTGCGTCTGAGTCGAGATGCGTCCGATCAGCTCGGCGAGCTCGCGCGACACGCGCTGGATCTCGGCGAGCGCCTGACCCGCGGCGTCCGACAGCTTGGCGCCTTCCACCACGCCGACGGTGGACTTTTCCATCGCCGCCACGGCATCCTGCGTGTCGGCCTGAATGGTCTTCACGATCGCCTCGATCTGCTTGGTCGCCTCGGCGGAGCGTTCGGCGAGGCGCTGCACTTCCTCGGCAACCACCGTGAAGCCGCGCCCGGCTTCGCCGGCCGACGCGGCCTGGATCGCGGCGTTCAGCGCGAGCACGTTGGTCTGCTCCGTGATGTCCGAGATCAGCTCGACGATCTCGCCGATTTCCAGCGACGATTCGCCGAGCCGCTTGATGCGCTTCGACGTCTCCTGGATCTGCGTGCGGATGTCGTTCATGCCCGCGATCTGGTTCTGCACCGCGTGGCCGCCCTTCTCCGCGGCGGAGAGCTGCGTTTCCGCGACTCGCGCCGACTGCGCCGCGCTTTGCGCGACCTCGTTGATCGACTCCGCCATCGCGAGAACCGACGCGGAGGCCTGCTGGATCTCGCGGTTCTGGCGCTGCGAGGCCTCGTACAGGCGGTTCGAGATCGCCTGCGTCTCCTGCGTGGCCTTGGTCACCTGGTCGGTCGCCGAGTTGATGCCTTTCACCAGCGTGCGGAGCTCCTCGATCGTGAAGTTGATCGAGTCGGCGATGGCCCCCGTGACGTCCTCGGTGACCGACGCCTGCACCGTGAGGTCGCCGTCGGCGAGGTTGCCCATCTCGTTCAGCAACCGCAGGATCGCCTCCTGGTTGCGCTTGTTCTCCTGCTCGCTCTCCGACGCGCGCGCCCGCGCGTCGTCGCGCAGCAGCTTGCCGAACAGCAGCAGGCACGCCAGCGCCAGCGCGACGAACACGATGGCGGCGATCGCCGTGATCGTGCGCGTGGCCGAGGCGCTGCCGTACTGGTCGGCGAGCTTGATCGTGTCGTTCAGCAGGCCTTCGGATTCGTTGTTGATGCTGCGCGCCGCCTGCTTCGCGACGACCAGCCGCGGCATGTTCGACAGGATCGCGTTGACGCCCGCCTCGTAAGTCACGAAGCGCTTCGAGAGCTCGGTGAGCGAGCTGCGCACGTCCTCGCCGCGCACGCCGGGCAGGCGCAGCGCCTCGGAGCCCTTCAGAAGGCCCGCCAGGACGTCGCGGAACGTGCCGGTGTCCTTGCCGAGCAGGAACGCGACCTCGGGGTCGATCTCGTCGGAAGACGCGAGCGAGTTCGCGTTCTTCGCGATGCGCTGCGACAGCACGGCGAGCTGGTTGGCGTACTCGAGCTCGCGCAGGCTCGCGCCGCTCTGCGCCATCTGCGCGGATGCCTGCTGCGCCAGCTCGAGCAGCGCGCTGTTGCCTTGATTGATGACGTCGAGGCCCTTGGCGAGCGACGTGAGGCTCTGCTCGTTGGAGGTGAGCCGCTGGGCCGCGCCGTCCACGCGCTCCCAGCGCACCTTCACGGCGTCGAGCTGCGTGATGATCGAGGGATCGTGCTCGAGGTCGACGCCGACGCCGCGCACCGTGCCGCCGTTGACCAGCGCCTCGAAGTCGGCCTTGAAGCGATCGCGGCTGTTGCGCACGGCTGCGAATGCGGACTGCTGGCCTTGCGCGGCGAGCGCCGAGCCGCGCGCGAGGCGCTGCGAGAGCATCTGCATTTCCGTCGCGGTCGCGCCCTGCGCCGCCTGCTGGCTCGCGATGCGCCCGTCGAGCCACCACATGAGCGCCGCCAGCGCGAGGAACAGTATCAGCAGGCCGCCGAGCACCTGCTCCTGCTTGACCATCGGCAGCCCGCCGATGACGGGCAGCTTGCGCGGCGCCGCCGCGCTCGCCTGGGCCGTGCGCAGTTGCTCCATGATCGACACGGAGGCGAGCGGATCGTAGCCGGCGGGCGCGGTGACGCCCATCTTCACCTGTGTCGTCGGAATGTCGAAGTCGTCTTCGGCGAGCGGCACGGGCTTCTCGCCGAAGAGCTTGGGCAGCTTGAGTGCCATTGGAAGCCTCCCCGTTCTTTCTGTGCTACGCGCCGACCTGCAGGAATGCAGGGTCGCGCGCGAGCCTGGCGAGGTCGATCTCCTGCCAGGCGTTGCCGTCGCCGTCCATCCACCGCTGGGCGTACCAGTCCGGCTTGCCGACCGGCGGCGCGGCCGGTGCGAGCTCGCTCACGTTGCGCAGGCCCAGCACGCGGTTGACCACGATGCCGGCGTTGAGGTCGCCGGCGCGCGGCCCGAACACGATCAGGCGCGTCATGCCGGAGAGCGGCGCGGGCTCGTGTCCGAGGAAAACGGAGAAGTCGATGACGCTGTAGAGGTTGCCGCGGATGTTGGCGACCCCCATGAACCATGCGCGCGTGAGCGGCACCGACACGACGGTCGGCAGCGCGATCACCTCGCTCGCGTCGGCGAGACGGATGAGCCAGCGCTCGCCCGCGCAGGAAAGGCCGAGGCGCGAGGACTCGACCTGCGCCGCGGTCTTGGCCGCGAGTCGCGTGGACAGCTCCTGCTGGAACGTGCGGAGGTCGAGCTTGGCGGCGCGGGCCATGGCAAAGGCAACCGGTGGGCGTCAGGCGAGCGCGTTGATCTTGCCGAGGAGCTCGTCGCGATCGACGGGCTTGACGACGTAGTCGCGCGCACCCTGGCGCAGGCCCCAGATCTTGTCGGTCTCCTGGCTCTTCGAGGTGCACAGGATGATCGGGATCGCACGCGTGTCGGGATCGCGGCTGATCGCACGCGTGGCCTGGAAGCCGTTGAGGCCCGGCATGACCACGTCCATCAGGATCAGGTCCGGCTTGACCTGCTTCGACTTGATGATCGCGTCCTCGCCGTTGTCGCTGGTCACGACCTCGAAGCCGGCCTTCGTCAGAAGGTCGTTGAGAACGTGCCGCTCGGTCGGCGAGTCGTCGACTATCAGGATCTTGCGAATGCCCATCGTCACCCTCGTTGCCGATTCGCCGCGCGGGCCGTCGACCTCGGTGACCAGCGTGCGCGCAGTGACCGGCTTCGTCATGGCCCTTTCGTGTCCATTCACGCCCCTCGGCGTCCGCTACGCCGCCGCCCGCACGTGGGCGGCCACCGCCTTCAGCAGGCTTTCCTTGGTGAACGGCTTGGTGAGGTACTGGTCGGAGCCGACCATGCGGCCGCGCGCGCGGTCGAAGAGGCCGTCCTTGGACGACAGCATGATGACCGGCGTGTCGCGGAACTTGGCGTTCTTCTTGATCAAGGCGCAGGTCTGGTAGCCGTCGAGGCGGGGCATCATGATGTCGACGAACACCAGGTCGGGCTGGTGATCGGCGATCTTGGCGAGCGCGTCGAAGCCATCCTCGGCGAGGATGACCGTGCAGCCGGCCTGCAACAGGAAGATCTCGGCGCTACGCCGGATGGTGTTCGAATCGTCGATCACCATGACCTTCACGCCCTGCAACGCATTGCCGTCGGCCAATTTGCCCCTCACGCTCTGGATCCTGCCGCGTCACTCGCTCGCGGCTTTGAGCCCGCGCCGAGTCTGCCATGGCACAAGCGGGGTGGACAGAGCATAAACCTTGCCGGAACGAGGGCTGGCCGGGAAAAAGGCTGAAAAAGCAACACTGCGGCAAGTTTTCGCGCCTCCGCGCTGCCGTTGCGCGGCAAGGGGTGCCGCAAAGGGGCGGTTGCAACTCGTCGTTCCCGCGAAGGCGGGAACCCGGCGACGTTGACTGCAACGACACTGGGTCCCTGCTTTCGCAGGGATGACGGCCGATGCCGTCACTTTCGCGGGAACGACGTCATCTACCCAGGAACATCCGATACGCCGGGTTGCCGGTTTCCTCGACGTAGTCGTAGCCGAGACGATCGAGGAAACGGCGGAATTCGCCCTTGTCGGAGGGCGGAACCTGCATGCCGACCAGCACGCGGCCGTAATCCGCCCCGTGATTGCGATAGTGGAACAGGCTGATGTTCCAGCCCGCGCTCATGCTGTCGAGGAACTGCATGAGCGCGCCCGGTCGCTCGGGAAACTCGAAGCGGTAGAGGATCTCGTGCTCGGCGGCCGGCGCATGCCCGCCGACGAGATGGCGCACGTGGAGCTTCGCCATCTCGTTGTCGGTCAGATCGAAGGCGTCGATCTTCGCGCGCTTGAGCGAAGCGAGGAGCTGCTCGGTCTCGCCGCGGTCGGCCACTTCGATGCCGACGAACAGATGCGCGAGCGCCGGATCGGCGTAGCGGTAGTTGAACTCGGTGATGGAGCGCTTGCCGAGCAGCGCGCAGAACTCGCGGAAGCTTCCCGGCCGCTCGGGGATCGTGACGGCGAGGATCGCCTCGCGCCGCTCGCCCACTTCGGCACGCTCGGCGACGAAGCGCAGGCGATCGAAGTTCATGTTCGCGCCGCACGCGATCGCGCAGAAGGTGCGATCGCTCACGCGCTCGCGCTCGACGTACGCCTTCACGCCGGCGATCGCGAGCGCGCCCGCGGGCTCGAGGATCGAGCGCGTGTCCTCGAAGACGTCCTTCAGCGCCGCGCAGGTGGCGTCGGTGTCGACGCGGATCACTTCGTCGACGTAGGCGCGCGCGAGACGGAACGTCTCCTTGCCGACCTGCTTCACCGCGACGCCGTCGGCGAAGAGGCCCACGTGCGCCAGCGTGACGCGCCGGCCGCTTTCCAGCGATCGCGCCATCGCATCCGAGTCCTCGGGCTGCACTCCGATGATCCGCACCTCCGGCCGCACGCGCTTGACGTAGGCCGCAACCCCGCCGATCAGCCCGCCGCCGCCGATCGCCACGAAGATCGCGTCGAGCGGCGCCTGCCACTGGTGAAGGATCTCCATGCCGATGGTGCCCTGTCCCGCGATCACGTCGGGGTCGTCGTACGGATGCACGAAAGTCGCGCCGGTCTCCCTTTGCAGCGCGAGCGCCTGCTCGTACGCGTCGGAATACGAATCGCCGTGAAGCACCACGCGCGCGCCGCGCGCCTCGACTGCGGCGATCTTGATGTGCGGCGTGGTCACCGGCATCACGATCGTGGCCGCGCAGTTCAGCCGCTCGGCCGCGAGCGCCACGCCCTGCGCGTGGTTTCCCGCCGACGCCGCGATCACGCCCCGCGCGCGCGCCTCGGCCGGCAAGTGCACCATCTTGTTGTACGCGCCGCGCAGCTTGAACGAGAACACGGGCTGCTGGTCCTCGCGCTTCAGCAGCACGCGGTTGCCGAGGCGGCGCGACAGCGTCGCGGCCGTCTCCAGCGGCGTCTCGACCGCGACGTCGTAGACGCGCGCGGTGAGGATCTTCTGGAGGTAGTCGATGGGCATGGCCCCTATAGCGTACAGTCTCCGCGCCATGCGCCGCCGTCCCGCTCCAACCGCGCCGGCGACGCTCGCCGTCGTCGACATGGGCTCCAACAGCTTTCGCCTCGAGCTCGGGCGCGTGGAGGGCGACCAGATCTTCCGGCTCGACACCTGGCGGGAGAACTTGCGCGTGGGCGCGGGCCTCGACGGACGCGGACGGTTGAGCGCGCCGACCCGCCGCGCGGCGCTTGCGTGCCTCGCGCGCTTCGGCGAGCGGCTGCGCGGCCTGCATCCTTCGGCGGTGCGCGCGGTCGCCACCAACACGTTTCGCGTGGCGCGCGACGCCGGCGAGTTCCTCGCGCGCGCCGAAGCGGTCCTCGGCTTTCCCATCGACGTCATCTCCGGCCACGAGGAAGCACGGCTGATCTATCTCGGCGTGGCGCACGTGCTGCCTGCATCGAGCGAGCCGCGCCTGGTGATCGACATCGGCGGCGGATCCACCGAGCTCATCATCGGCCGCGGGCTCGCACCCGAGCGCCTGGAGTCGCTCAACCTCGGCTGCGTCGGCATGACGCAGCGCTTCTTCGCCGACGGCAACCTGCGCGCGCACGCGTTCGCCGAAGCCGGGATGCACGCGCGCGCGGAGCTCGCCGCGATCGCCGGCGACTTCAAGCGCGCGCATTGGCGCGACGCGTACGCCTCGTCGGGCACGGCGCTCGCGCTGGCCGAGATCCTCGAGCAGAACGGCCTGTCCGCGGCCGGCATCACGCGCGAGGGCCTCGATCGCTTGCGCAAGCGCATGATCGCCGCCCGCCACGTCGATCGCCTGCGCCTCGCGGGACTCAAGCCCGCACGCGCCCCCGTGCTCGCGGGCGGCTTCGCGATCATGCTGGCCGCGCTCGCGGAGCTCGATGTTCCGCGCATCAACCCGGTCGGCGGCGCGCTGCGGCTCGGCGTGCTCTACGATCTGCTCGGCCGAACCGTGCATCGCGACGCGCGCGACGCGACGGTCGAGCGCTTCACCGGGCGCTATCACGTCGACCGTCCGCACGCGGAGCGCGTGGCCGCGATGGCGCGCGGCCTCTACGCGCAGGCCGCGCCGGACGCAAGCGCCGCGTCGGTGCAGCGCCTGGCGTGGGCGGGCATGCTGCACGAGGTCGGGTACACGGTGTCGCACACGGCGTTCCACAGGCACGGCGCGTACATCCTCGACAACGCGGACATGCCGGGTTTCTCGGCGCAGGAACAGCACCGGCTCGCGCTGCTGGTGCTCGGCTGCCGCGGCCGCCTCGCGAAGATGGCGCCCGTGCTGGACGACGACGAGCTCCGTGCGCAGCTCCTCGTGCTGCGCCTCGCGGTGCTGTTTCATCATGCACGCCGCGCGATCGACGCGCCGCGCGTGGCGCTGCATCTCGGCAAGTCGATACGCTTCGGCGTGTCGCGTCGCTGGCTCGCCGCGCATCCGCTCACCGAGCACCTGCTCGCGCGGGAGCGCGACGAATGGATCGCGCAGGGCTACGCGTGGAAGGCGATGAAATGATCGTCGTCCGTGCGAAAGCAGAGAAGCAGTGTCAATGATCGTCGTCCCTGCGAAAGCAGGGATCCAGTGTCGTCCGCGTGAAAGCCGCTGGGTTCCCGCGTTCGCGGGAACGACAATCACAGAAAATCCGGGCTGATCGCCGCGCGGAGCTGCACGCTCGCGCCCGTCTCGCGCGCGCGGTTCGAGAGCCACCACACCGCGCCTTTGCGGATCGACCAGTACGCTTCGTCGCCCGACAGCAGGAACGACGCGACCATGCCGAGCGTCGGCTGATGTCCCACGATCAGCACGCTCTCGCGCGAGTCGGGCCAGTTCGCGGCGTCGAGGACCGCGCGCACCGACGCGCCGGGACCGAGATCCGGCACGGTTCGAAAGCGGCGCGGCAACGCCTGGGCCGTCTGCTGCGCGCGATCGGCGGGCGACACGAGAATGCGGCAGCTGTCGGGCAGGTGGCGCTCGAGCCATTCGGCCATGCGCTCGGCCTGCTTCTGGCCCTTGGGCGTGAGACGCCTGCCGAGGTCGGGCTCGCCGGGCTCGGCTTCGCAGTGACGCCACAGGATCAGGTCCACGCGTGTTCCGCTTCGACGTCGCGTGGCCGATGCGCTACCGCGCAAGCGCGCGATCGCGCAGGCGATCGAGGAGCTGCGCCTGCGCCGACATGCGCTTTTCGCGCGACGCCGTGACCATGCGCGTCCAGGTGCCGTCCGCCGCGAGCTGCCACGCGTCGGCGTTGTCGGCGAGATACGTGTCGAGCCCTTCGTCGACGACGCGGCGCTTGAGCACCGGGTCGTGGATCGGAAAGGCGACCTCGATGCGCCGGAAGAGGTTACGACCCATCCAGTCCGCCGACGCGAGCCACACTTCGGGGTCGCCGGCGTTGTCGAAGGACCAGATGCGGTGGTGCTCGAGGAAGCGGCCGAGGATCGACCGCACGCGGATGTTGTCGGATATCCCGGGCACACCGGGGCGCAGCGCGCATGCGCCGCGCACGATGAGGTCGATCTCGACGCCGGCCTGCGACGCCGCGTGCAGGGCGCGGATCACGCCTTCGTCGGTGAGCGCGTTCATCTTCGCCTTGATGCGCGCCGGCTTGCCCTCCTTCGCGTTGCGCGCCTCGCGCCGGATCATCTCGATCACCCGCCGGTGCATCGTGAAGGGCGCGAGCATCATGCGCTTCATTCGCCCCGACTTCGAGAGGCTCGTGATGTGGCGGAACACCTCGTCGACGTCGGCGCAGAGGTCCGGGTCGGCCGTCAGCAGACCGAAGTCGGTGTATTCGCGCGTCGTGCGCGGATGGTAGTTGCCGGTGCCGAGGTGCGCATACGCCGCGAGGCGCGCCTTGCCGGCGGCGTCGCGCTCGCGCCGCAGGATCAGCGCGAGCTTGGCGTGCGTCTTGAACCCGAACACGCCGTAGACCACCTGCGCGCCGGCGCGCTCGAGGCGCTCGGCCCAGTTGATGTTCGCTTCCTCGTCGAAGCGCGCCATCAGCTCGACCACGACGGTGACTTCCTTGCCGCGCTCGGCCGCCTGGATCAGCGCTTCCATGAGCACCGAATTGACGCCGGTGCGATACACCGTCTGCTTGATCGCGACGACGTCCGGATCGTCGGCTGCGCGCCGGATGAACTCCACCACCGGCTCGAACGATTGATACGGATGGTGGAGCAGGATGTCGTTGCGGCGCATCGCGGCGAGGATGTCGGTCTCGCCCTGCAGCCGGTCCGGCAGGCCGGGCAGGAATGGCGCGTACTCGAGCGGCTCGACGTCGACCTGCTCGATCAGCGCCGTCAGGCGCGACACGTTCACCGGGCCGTCGCAGCGATACAGGTCGTCCGGGCCGAGCTCGAACTGCGTGAGCAGGAATTGCGCGAGGTGGTCCGGGCAGTTGGCCGCGACTTCGAGTCGCAGCGGCAGGCCGAACTGCCGGTCCTTGAGCTCGCCCTGCAGCGCCTGGCGCAGGTTCTTCACCTCCTCCTCGTCGATCCACAGGTCGGCGTCGCGCGTGACGCGGAACTGCGAGTACGCGACGATCTCGCGCCCCGGGAACAGGTCCGCGAGATGCGCATGGATCACCGACGAGAGCAGCAGGAACTCGTGATCGGAGCCGGCGATCTCCGGCGGCATCTTGATCACGCGCGGCAGCACGCGCGGCGCCTTCACCACTGCGATCGTGGTGAGGCGCCCGAACGCGTCGAGACCGGACAGCTCGACGATGAAGTTCAGGCTCTTGTTGACGATCTGCGGGAACGGATGCGCCGAATCGAGCCCGATCGGCGTGAGCAGCGGCCGCACTTCCCGCTGGAAGAAGTCGGCGATCCATGCGCGCTCGGGCGGCGAGCGATCGGCGGCACGCACCAGGCGCACGCCGTGGTGTGCGAGCGCCGGAAAGAGCTGCTGGTTGAGCACGCGGTACTGCTCATCGACCAGCGCATGCGCGACCTTGGCGATCTCGGTGAGCGCGGCGCGCATCTGCGGCAGCGTCATGCCGGTGGCAGGGACTTTGGCGCGCAACTGCTCCTTCAGTCCCGCGACGCGAATCTCGAAGAACTCGTCGAGATTGCTGCCCACGATGGTGAGGAAGCGCAGCCGCTCGAGCAGCGGGATCGCCGGGTCCTCGGCGAGCGCGAGCACGCGCCGCTGGAACGCGAGCAGCGACAGCTCGCGATTGATGAGCGAAGTGTCGTGCGCTTCGAGCGTGCCGGACGCGAGCATGGGATGGCGCAGCGGCACGACCGCCGCCGGAGGCGACACTGTCACGCCCGTTCGTGACGCCGACGTGACGGTGCGGAGCGCCCCGCGCGTCTCCTGCACCAGGCGTGGACCGGCGAACGCGACACCCGGATGGTCGCCGCTGGTCGTCGTTCTGGCGGGACGTTGGCGGCGGATCTTCATCGTCCCGCGTGCCTCACTGCAACGCCGCCGCCGTCGCGGCGAGCCACACGCACCGGCCCTTGGACTCGCGGTCGAGCGCCGCGAGGTACGCCTCGTGCTCGGCGAGCTCCTCGGCCGACGGCTCGATGACGATCAGCGGCGGCCGCGCCCCGTCGCGCAGATCGGTGCCGAACGGCGCCACGGCCACGACGGCGCTCGGCACGACGATGTCGATCGTCAGCGATTCCTGGCCGCGCGTCATCGCGAGATACACGTCGGCGAGCAGGCGCGCGTCGAGCAGCGCGCCGTGCAGCGTGCGGTGCGCATTGTTGACGCCGAAGCGCTCGCACAGCGCGTCGAGGCCGTTGCGCTTGCCGGGAAACGTCTCCTTGGCGAGCGCGAACGTGTCGACGAGGCCCGTATACAGCGCGGCGCTCGGCGGCAAGCCCGCGAGCTCGAGCTCGAAGTCGAGGAACGCGACGTCGAACGGCGCGTTGTGGATGATCCACTGCGCGCCGCGCGCGAAATCCGCCAGCTCGGCCGCGATCTCGGCGAACCGCGGCTTGCCCTTCAAGTCGTCCCAGGTCAGGCCGTGCACTTCGGTGGCCGCGGCGTCGACGTCGCGCTGCGGGTCGATGTGATAGTGCAGGTGGCGCCCGGTCGGGCGCCGGTCGACCAGCTCCACCGCGGCAACCTCGATGATGCGATGGCCGAGCTTGGGGTCGAGGCCGGTGGTTTCGGTATCGAGGATCAGTAGACGCATGGACCTGCCTCGCTCACTGCGCGGACGCTTCGCGTGCATCCTGCCACACCGTCCACGCCGCGAGGTCGTAAAGATCGATGTCGTCCTTGCCGATGGCGCGCTTGATCGCGCGCTTGACGGTCGTGAGCGCACGATTCGGCGGCTCCGGCCGTGCCGGCAGGGCGCGCTCGCGCGGCGTCAACAGCACCTTCAGCTCGCGGTGGATATTTTGCAACGCGAGCTCCCGACTGGCGTACCGGAAGGTGCCTCCCGATCCCACGAACAGCAGCTCGTCGCCATACGGCATCGTGAAGACCCACCGGAGATAAGGCAGGCGCGTTCGATAGACGAGGTCGAACCCTTCGCGGGTTTCGCTCGACGCGATATCGACGCTCACGCGCGTCGCGCGCTTTTCCACGACGATGCCGCTCGTCGTTCCCTGCAGCTCGATCAGGAAACGGTAATCCCGGGGATGCCCTTCGAGGTACGCCCGGCACGACTCGAGGTTCGCGCGGATCAGGGCGAGCACCTCGTCGAGCTCGCCGGCATCGGACGGCGAGCCGCGATTGGCGCGCGCGATCTCTTCCGGATAGCCTTCCTCGAGGGCACGCGCGGATACGGGCTCGCGAAATACGCCATTGAGCACTCTGCCGCCCTCGATGCTGAAGCCGGGCGCGATGTCCATGACCCGCGAAGCCGAGGCGGGAAAGAGCCGCTCGAACGTCCGGGTCGGCCGCTCGGCGTTGTGCGTCGGCTCGTTCACCCAGAAAAGATCCTTCTGCAGGAACACCACGTCGGCCGCGAAAGGAAAGCCGAAGCGCGGCGCAAGGCTCGCGACGAGCCCCGCCCAGCTTCGGTTGAAATGCGCCTGGCGCCGCGCCGCCGTCGCCTCGCGGTCCTTGCCGGGAATCTCGTAGCAATTGGGAAAATGCGACGCGACCCCGTAGCCGCAGAACACGTAGTCGATTCGCGGATAGAGCTTCGCGAGCCGCGCGACGAACTGATCCTGCACGTCGCGCGGCGCGGAGTGCAGCGCGTCGTTGAGGTTGAGGCACACCTCGGTGCCGTCGCTCACCGCCATGAGGGTGTCGTCGCCATGGGTGCGCATGATGCGCACCGCGATGCCGCCGAGCGCGGCCTCCTCTTCATCCTTCAGCTCGAGCACCTCGAATCCCAGCGATCGAAGCGACGGCGCGATGCCGATGTGCGCGGACACGAGGACCTTGCCCACGCGTTCGCGCAGCGTGCGTAGCGTGCCCGGATGAAGGTGATCGTGATGACCGTGCGAGATGTACAGATAGTCGATGCGCCGCCCGTCCAGGGCCTCGAGAAACGGCCGCGGATGGATCCACCATTGCGCGCCGAAGCACGGGCCCCGCCACCACGGATCGGACAGCAGCGTCGAGCCGTGCGCCTCGATCAGGATCGATGCGTGGCCAATCGCGGTGATCTTCATCCGGCGCTAGCGGCGAGGGGCTGGTTGCGGGTGCTCGGGGGCGAGGGAGCGCCGTGCGTGTGCCACTTACAACGACAGCCCGCCATCACTTCGCATTTTCGTGCATACGTCGCACATCGGCAACCGTTCCCCTGAGCTCGCCCCCGATCCCTCGTTCGCTGCAGCCACTCACCTGCGATATTTCTGAATGGTCGACTGGATCTCCAGGATCGCCCTCTCGATCTCGTCGTCGGTCAGGTCGCGTTGCTGGCCCTTGCGGTCGGTGAGCGTCAGCGTGCGATCGAGCTGCGTCTGGAATTCGCCGAGGCCCAGCGTCTCGGTGATCGTCGTCGACGGCTCGTCGGTGAGCGTCTCGGGCCCCCAGCGCACGACGATGGCGGACAGGTTGTCGCCGTCCTGGCCGCCGCGCTGCTCCGCTTCGCGCAGCATCTGCGGGGCAGTCTTCAGGATTGGGGTGGACGTGAGCATGGTCGCGACCTCGCCCTGCGGCATGACGCTCCACAGGCCGTCCGTGCAGAGCACGAGGATGTCACCGTTGCGCAGCGCAGTGCGCTTGGACAGGTCGATCACCGGGTCCACCAGGCCGCCGAGACAGCTGAAGATCTTGTTGCGGTCCGGATGCGCGGCGATCTCCTCGGGTGCGATGACGCCTTGGTCGACCAGGTACTGCACCTTCGAATGGTCCTTGGTCGCGCCGATCAGCGTGCCCTGGCGGAACAGGTAGAAGCGTGAATCGCCGACGTGCGCCCAGTACGCATGATTGGCCTGCACGATGACGGCGACGCACGTCGTGCGCGGCGTCTCGAGCATGGAGAACTGGTTGGCGTACGAGCCGAGCGCGGCATGCGCGCGCAGCATCGTCTCCTGCAGGAACTTGAGCGGATTGCGCAGGACGGGCTTCGCCTCCTGCTGGAAGCGCTCGATGAAGAGGCGCACGGCGATCTGCGCGGCGATCTCGCCGCCGGCGTGCCCGCCCATGCCGTCGGCGACCACCAGCAGCAGCGTGTCGCGGCCGTAGGTGTACGCGATGCGGTCCTGGTTGACCTTGCGCGAGCCCTTGCGAGATTCCTGGAAGATCGTGAACCGCATGGCACCTTGTCGCGTCCCGGCGCGGGCGCCGGTAGTGCAGTTTGTCGTGCTTCTTGTTCAGCGCTGCCCGTTCACGCCCCGAGCTCGGAGAACAGGACGCGCTTGAGGTTGCCCATGAACGTGAGCTTGCGCTTCTTGGGCGGGATGTCGCGGATCGCGCGTTGCAGCGCGAACACGCTTTGCGGGCGCTCGAGCGGATCGAGTCGCAGGCACCAGTCGATCACCTCCAGGATGTTGTCGGAGTACTGCCCGGACCAGATCTTCTTCGCGGAGACGAGATGATCCTCCTGCAGGCGGGCGTCGGCCGCCTGCGGCGCGAACGCGGCGAGGCACGCGAACATCGAGGCGCCCGTGCCGTACACGTCGGTCCACGGGCCGAGACGGTCCGGCTCGCGATACTGCTCGGGCGCGGCGAAACCCGGCGTGTACATCGGCGCGAGCTTGGGACGATTCGACGTGAGCGTCTGGCGCGCGGCGCCGAAGTCGAGCAGCACGGGGCTGCCGTCGGTGCGCAGGTAGATGTTCGCGGGCTTGATGTCAAGGTGCAGCAGCTTGTGCGTGTGCACCTCGCGCAGCCCGTTCAGCAGGTGCATGAACACGTGGCGCACGAAGCGCTCGGACATCTGGTCCTGGCGCATCTGGATCTGCTGCTGCAGCGTGCGGCCGCGCTCGTAGCGCATGACCATGTACACCGTCTCGTTGGCGCGGAAGAAGTTCAACACGCGCACGACGTTCGGGTGATTGATCTTGGCGAGCGCGCGGCCTTCCTCGAAGAAGCACTTCATGCCGTAGCGGAACGACGTCAGGTTCTCCGCCGAGGACGCGCGCACGATGTCGCCCTCGGTGCGCAGCACCAGCGAGGACGGCAGGTATTCCTTGATCGCCACCGGCGCGCCGGTCTCGTCGAAGGCGCGATAGACGATCGAGAACCCGCCCCGGCTGATCTGGCGATCGATCCGGTAGTTGAGCAGCTGGTAGCCGCCGGGCAGGGCTTGGTTCGTGACGGGCATTGCAGGATCAGAGACGGGCACCGGACTTAAGGTGTGGACTTCCGCACCGCAAATCGCGTGCCAGTTACGCGAATTCGCCTTGCGTGAGGGCCCGATAACGCATACATTGTCCCGATGCCGCGCAGCAAAGTAAAGCTGGAAAGCATGCTGAATCCAGCGCCTATCGCCGGATTTGCCCGATGATCCTCAGTATGACGGGCTTTGCCGCGGTCGCGGCGGAGCTTGCCGGCGT